>DASXAF010000112.1:0-13032 GCA_036406955.1 Casimicrobiaceae bacterium | reverse complement strand
GCGCACGTACCTCGAGTGGCTGATCGAGCTGCCGTGGGCGCCCGATCCCGGCACGCCGATCGACTTGAACGAGGCGCGCCGCATCCTCGACGCGGATCACTACGGCCTGGAGAAGATCAAGCGCCGCATCCTCGAGTTCCTCGCGGTGCGCAAGCTCAATCCGTCGGGCAAGAGCCCGATCCTGTGCTTCGTCGGCCCGCCCGGCGTGGGCAAGACCTCGCTCGGCCAGAGCATCGCCAAGGCGACCGGCCGCAAGTTCGCGCGCGTGAGCCTGGGCGGCGTGCACGACGAGGCGGAGATCCGCGGCCATCGCCGCACCTACATCGGCTCGCTGCCGGGCAACATCATCCAGAGCCTGCGCAAAGCGGGGACTCGCAACTGCGTGATGATGCTCGACGAGGTCGACAAGCACGCGCGCAAGGAGCTGAAGCGCCTTTCGCAGATGTCCGAGGCGTCGCCCGAGTACTCGATGGTGCGTACCTACCTGTCGTGGCTCGTCGAGCTGCCGTGGACCAACCCGGCGGAGGAGCCGATCGAGATCGGCGAGGCGCGCGAGATACTCGACGCCGACCATTACGGTCTCGAGAAGGTGAAGCGGCGCATCCTCGAATACCTCGCGGTGCGCAAGCTCAATCCGGTCGGCAAGAGCCCGATCCTGTGCTTCGTCGGCCCGCCCGGCGTGGGCAAGACGTCGCTCGGCCAGAGCATCGCGCGCGCGCTCGGGCGCAAGTTCGCGCGGCTTTCGCTCGGCGGCGTGCACGACGAGGCCGAGATCCGGGGCCATCGCCGCACGTACATCGGCGCCATGCCGGGCAACATCATCCAGGCGATCCGCAAGGCGGGCACGCGCAATTGCGTGCTGATGCTCGACGAGATGGACAAGCTCGGCCAGGGCTTCCAGGGCGACCCGTCGGCGGCGCTGCTCGAGGTGCTCGATCCCGAGCAGAACTCGACCTTTCGCGACAACTACCTCGGCGTGCCGTACGACCTGTCGCATGTGATGTTCATCGGCACCGCCAACGTGCTCGACCGCATCCCGGGGCCGCTGCGCGACCGCATGGAGATCGTCGAGCTCCCCGGCTACACCGAGGAAGAGAAGCTGCAGATTGCGAAGCGCTACCTCGTGCGGCGCCAGCAGGAAGCGACCGGCATCAAGCCCGAGCAGTGCGAGATCACCGACGCCGCGCTGCGCGAGGTCGTCCGCGACTACACGCGCGAGGCGGGCGTGCGCAACCTCGAGCGCGAGATCGGCAACCTGCTGCGGCACGTCGCCATGCAGGTCGCGGAAAACCCGACCGTTCGCCTCGCGATCGACGCCGCCGACGTCGAGCGCATCCTCGGGCCGCGCCGCTTCGAGAACGAGGTGGCGATGCGCACCAGCGTGCCGGGCGTGGCGACGGGCCTGGCGTGGACGCCGGTGGGCGGCGACATCCTGTTCATCGAGGCGACGCGCGTCGCGGGCTCCGGCAAGCTGATCCTCACCGGCCAGCTCGGCGACGTGATGAAGGAAAGCGCGCAGGCCGCGCTCACGCTGGTGAAGGCGCGCGCCGATCGGCTGAACACCGACGCGAATCGCTTCGACAGGATCGACATCCACATGCACATCCCCGCGGGAGCGATCCCGAAGGATGGCCCGAGCGCCGGTGTCGCGATGTTCGTGGCGCTGTCTTCGCTCATGCTCGACAAGCCCGTGCGCCACGATTGCGCGATGACGGGCGAGATCAGCCTGCGCGGCCTGGTGTTGCCGGTGGGCGGCATCAAGGAAAAGGTGCTCGCCGCGCTCGCGGCGGGCATCACGACGGTGCTGCTGCCCGCGCGCAATCGCAAGGACCTCGAGGAGGTGCCCGCGGATGCGCGCAACCGGCTTCAGTTCGTCTGGCTCGAGACGGTCGACGACGCGCTGCGCGCCGCGATGGGCGTCGAAGCCGCGGCGCGGGAAGGCGCACACTAGGAGCGTCGTCCCTGCGAAAGCAGGGACCAGCGTCGTCCGAACGCCACTGGGCGCCTGCTTCCGCAGGCGCGACGGCCACGGAATGTTCCGCCACTCCGCGGCCGACTGTTCCGGGCGCCGGCCGCCGACTATGGCGGTTGGCAGCCCGTCGTCCACAGTCTACAGTCCTGCCCTGAAGGCACGTCCGGAGATTCGCTTGCAGTCGGCGACCGACGTCAAGACCATTCTCTTCACCGATATCGAGGGCAGCACGCGCCTCTGGGAGCAGGACGCGGCGCGGATGTCCAAGGCCCTCGGCGAGCACGACAAGCTCGCCCGAGCCGCGGTGGCGGACAACGGCGGCACCGTGGTCAAGATGGTGGGCGACGGGATGTACGCCGTCTTCAACGACCCGCTCGACGCCGTCGGCACGACGATCGCGCTGCAGAGGGCGCTCGGCGAGCTCGAAGCCGCGCACGGCCTTCCGCTGCGGATACGTTGTGGCGTACATGTCGGCGTGGTGGAGCACCGGGACAACGACCTCTTCGGCAGCCCCGTGAATCGCGCCGCGCGCATCATGAGCGCCGCGCACGGCGGGCAGATCCTGCTGTCGCAGGCGGTCGCGGAGCAGGTGCAGTCGCGCCTTTCGGCGCCCGCATCGTTGCGCGATCTGGGCGGCGTGCGCCTGCGCGATCTCGCCACGCCCGAGCGTCTTTTTCAGATCGTCCATCCGGACCTGCGCGCCGACTTCCCCGCGCTGCGCTCGCTCGAGGTCACGCCGAACAACCTCCCGCAGCAGACCACGTCGTTCATCGGCCGCGAGCGCGAGCTCGCCGAAGCGAAGAAGCTCCTCGAGAGCACGCGCCTTCTCACGCTCCTCGGCATGGGCGGCATGGGCAAGACGCGGCTGTCGCTGCAGATCGCCGCGGACGTCATGGACGACTTTCCCGACGGCGCGTGGTTCATCGATCTCGCGCCGGTGCGCGACCATGCGCTCGTGCCGAACGAAGTCGCCCAGGTGCTGAACATTCCCGAGGAGCCCGGACGGCCGCTGGTGCAGACGCTCTGCGCGCACCTCAAGTCGCGCAGGCTGATGCTCGTGCTCGACAACTGCGAGCACCTCGTGAGCGCATGCGCCGACCTCGCCAACGCGCTGCTGCGCGGCGCGGCCGACATCAAGATCGTCGCCACCAGCCGCGAGGCGCTTCGCGTGCCCGGCGAGCAGACGTATCCCGTGCTGCCGCTCGCGCTCCCCGACAGGAAGGCCGGCTTCGAGGTGCTCGCGCGCTCCGAGGCCGTGCAGCTGTTCATCGAGCGCGCGCGGCTGCACAAGCCCGGCTTCGCGCTCACCGAGAGCGAGGCCGCGGGCATCGTCGAGCTGTGCGCACGCGTCGAAGGCATCCCGCTCGCGCTCGAGCTCGCGGCCGCGCGCGTGCACACGCTGTCGATCGCCGAGATCAACCGGCGCCTCAACGACCGCTACAAGCTGCTGTCCGGCGGCAGCCGCGTGCTGCTCGAGCGCCAGCAGACGCTGCGCGCGCTGGTCGGGTGGTCGTACGACCTGCTGCAGGAGAGCGAGTGCATCTTCTTCGACCGGCTGTCGGTGTTCGTCGGCGGCTTCGACCTGCCCGCGGCGGAAGCCATCTGCGGCGCAGATCCGCTGGATCCGGATGACGTGATGGACCTCCTCGCCTCGCTGGTCGAGAAGTCGCTGGTGATGGTGGAGCAGAAGGACGGCGAGACGCGCTATCGGCTGCTCGAGACCATCTGCGACTACGCGCGCGAGCGGCTGATCAAGCGCGACGACGTCGCCGCGACCGCGACGCGGCATTGCCAGCATTTCCTCGCCGTGGCGAAGATCGCGCGGCAGAAGATCCAGACCAGCGAGCAGGCGGAATGGACGCGGCGCGTGGAGCTCGACCTCGACAACCTGCGCGCGGCGATGTCGCTCGCGCTCGAAGGCGGCGTCGATCCGGTCATCGCGGTGAAGTTCGCCGTCGCGCTGCAGGGCTTCTGGATCCTGCGCGGCTACGCCACCGAAGGGCGCAACCTCCTGCGCGCCGCCCTCGCGCGACCGGAAGTGCTGGCGCATCCGGTGGGTCACGCGTTCGCGCTGTACGTCGGTGCCGCGCTCGCCGACAGCCAGAGCGACGACGCCGAGGCGGAGCAGATGCTCGAGGAGTGCCTCGCCTTGCGCCGGGGCAACGGCAGTCCGGTGGAAATCGCAGCCACGCTTTCGACGCTGTCGCTGGTGCACCTGCACCGCGGCGATGCCGCGAGCGCGCGGGCGGGCGAGCAGGAGGCCATCAAGATCTTTCGTGAAGCAGGCGACCGCATCGGCGAGGCCATCGGCCTGCTTCATCTCGGCGAGATCGGCATGTACGTCGGCGACGACGAATCGGCGCGCGCATGCCTCGAGCAGTCGCTGCCGATCGCGCACGACGCGGGGCACGGCGAGGTCGAGGCCGAATGCGAGCGGCTGCTGGGCGAGCTCGCGCTGGACGCCGGCGACATGCACGGCGCGCGCGAGCGGTTCGCGCGCGCGCTCGGCATCTCGCGTGGCGCGGAAGACACGCGCGGCGAGGCGATCGCGCTGTGGTACATGGGGCGCGCGGAGCTTGCCGCCGGGATCTTCGACGTGGCGGAGCAGCGGCTTGCGACCGCGCTCGCCGCATTCCAGTCGTTCCGCATGAATGCCGAGGCGCTGGGCTGCCTCGAGGATTTCGCGACGCTGCTGCGCGTCGGCGGCGAGGTCGACAAGGCGGTGAGGCTGTATGCCGCCATCGAGGCCGCGCGCGAACGCCTCGCGCTGCCGCGACGCCCGCGCGCCGTGCCCGGCTGGGAGGGCGAGCTCCTCAGCGCGCGCGCAGCGCTCGGCGACGCGGCATTCGAAGCCGCGTGGACGAACGGCAGCTCGCGACTCCTCGACGAGACGATCGACGCCGTGCTCGCGACGCGCGAAGCCGGCGCCGAGATCGAGGCGTAACGCCGGCCCAAAAACGAGCGGCCCGCCGAAGCGGGCCGCGTGCCGTCGAAAGCGGCTGGCCTATGCGCCCGCGCGACGGCGCCGAACGCCGAGCCCGGCGAGCATTGCGCAACCGAGGAGCGCGAGCGAGCCCGGCTCGGGCACGCGCTGGAACGGCAACTGCGTGGCCGGCTCGCCGCCGACTACGTCGCCGGGAAAGCATCCTTCGAAGCACGAGAGCGGACGCAGATCGACGCGTGGGCCGGTGAACGAGGTGATGCTCACATCCGATGCCACGGAAGCGAACGAGTCATCGAAGAAACCCGAATGGAACTGAAGCACGTAGCCATCCGGGTTCGAGAAAATGCCGTTGGGCCCCGCGGGTCCGATGTCGAACGAATCGACGCCGATCAGTATGCCGCCCGCCCACAGCAGGCCGGATGCGGCATCTTCCTGCGGACCGAAAACGAGCGTCCCGAGGATCGGCGGAGTGGGCTGGTTGGTCACCGTCGCGCCGAGAAAGTCGACCGAGCCGCATTCGGATTCGGAAACATCGACGAAGCCGTCCGTCACCTTGCAGGTGTCCGGCACGTCGAACTGGGCCACGCCCTGGTAGACCGGCGGGTCGAAGCGACCGACATACACGGCCGCCTGGGCGGCACTCGTCATCACGGCCGCGCCGGCCAACAATGCGCCGGCCAGCACTCGCGACATGGCTTTGGACATTGCCTCTCCCCCTGGGCGCGGCGGGCGTCGGATGAATTTCCAGTGCCCGCAGTGAACGCGAGGAAGTTGCAAGAATCGTACGAAGGCTGCTACGCCTCGGCTAAGGGCCTGACGCGGTTCGTCAATTTATCCTCGTCGTACCGCGCGCGGAGTCGTGCTCACGAGGCGGTGTAATAATTTCCGACATGGCGTGAGCCGAGCCCAGAGAGGAAACGATGGCCGAAGAAGTCGAAAGCGTCGAGGTCCGCCGGGGCCTCAAGGGCGTGTACTTCGACCGCTCGCGGGTCTGCTACATCGACGGGCGCGCGGGCGAGTTGCTCTATCGCGGATACTCGATCCACGATCTTGCCGAGCGCTCCACGTTCGAGGAGACGTGCTACCTGCTGCTGCACGGCGAGCTGCCGACGCGCTCTCGGCTCGCGGCGTTCGACGCCGAGCTCAAGGGCGCGCGCAGGCTTCCGGACGCCGTCTACGACGTCGTGCGCACCGTGCGAAGCGCGCATCCCATGGACGTGCTGCGCACGGCGGTCTCGGCACTGGCCGCGTTCGACGAGGACGTCGCCGACAACTCGCCGCAAGCGACGCTGCGCAAGGGCGTGCGGCTCACCGCGCAGGTGCCGATGATCATTGCCGCGCACGAGCGCATCCGCAAGGATCGCGCGCCCGTCGCGCCGGATCCGTCGCTGCCGCACGCCGCGAACTTCCTCTACATGCTGAAGGGCGACCGGCCGGGCGAGCGCGCAGCACGGTTGATGGACGTCGACATGATCCTGCACGCCGAGCACGGCTCGAACGCGTCGGCGTTCGCGGCGCGCGTGGTGGCGGGCACGGAGGCGAACCTCCACGCCGCGATCACGGCCGCCATTGCGGCGCTGTCGGGCCCCGCGCACGGCGGCGCGGCCGAGAACGTGATGCGCATGGCGCAGGAGATCGGCGATCCGGCGAACGCCGGCGAGTACGTGAAGCGCAAGCGCGCCAACAAGGAAGCGGTGATGGGCTTCGGCCACCGCGTGTATCGCGCCGAGGACCCGCGCGCGCGTCACATGCGCGCCGGCGTCGAGGCGCTGTCGAAGGAGCTCGGGCAGCCGCAGTGGTACCAGATCCTCGCGGCGCTGGTCGAGGCGATGAAGCCCTACGCGCGCCACGGCGTGAACGTCAACGTGGACTTCTATGCCGGCGTCGTCTACTTCCTGAACGGGATCGCGGAGGATCTGTTCGTGCCGATCTTCGCTGCGGGCCGCGTGCCCGGCTGGACGGTGCAGGTGCTCGAGCAGATGGAGAACAACATCCTCATCCGGCCGCTGACGCTGTACAACGGCCCGCAGGCGCGGCCGTATCCGCCGCTGGACGCGCGCGGTAGTTGAGATCCCCCGGGCTTGCCCGCTACGCGGCTCGCCCTGACCGAGGGGCGAGCGGCTTCGGCGGCCGTGCGGCGCTCAGGCAAGCGCGAGCAGAACGGCCGCCGTCGCGACGATCGCCTCGACGCTCGCACCGCGCGACAAGTCCGACACCGGTCGCGCGAACCCCTGCAGCACCGGGCCGATCGCCTGCGCGCCCGCGAGCTCCTGCACGAGCTTGTAACCGATGTTCCCGGCGTCGAGATCCGGGAACACGAGCACGTTTGCACGCCCCGCGACCGGCCCGAGGTCCCGGAGCTTGCGCGCCGCGATTGCGGCGTTGAGCGCGGAATCGGCCTGCAGCTCGCCGTCGATCGCGAGCGCGGGATTTCGCGCACGCGCGATCGCGAGGGCCTCCCGCACCTTGTCGATGCTTGCATGCCGGGCGCTGCCCTTGGTGGCGAACGACAGCAGCGCGACGCGCGGCGTCTCGCGCAAAGCACGCGCGCACGTTTCGGCGGAGGCGAGGGCAATGTCGGCGAGCTGCGAGGCGTCGGGATCGGCATTGACCGCGCAATCGGCGAAGATCAGCACGCGCTCGCCGACGACCATAACGAAGAAGCTCGACGGCGTGGCGATGCCGCGTGCAAGGCCGATGGTGAGCATTCCGGCCTCGATGACGCGGGCGGTGGTGTTGGCCGCGCCCGCCACCATGGCGTCGGCGTCGCCACGTCGCACCATGAGCCCCGCCCGGAACAGCGGCTTTCCCGCGACGCGCCGCGCGAGGGCGTCGCTGGCATCGGGCCGGCTTTCGCGATACGCCGCAGCGTAAGCCTCGAGCGCAGCCTCGCCGGGCGCTGCGTCGAGCAGCAGCGGCTCGGCAAGCGAGGCCTCGCGCAGGTGCCGCGCCGCCTCGACGATGCGCGCGTCGTCCGCTTCGGGAAACACCACGCGAAGACCGCGTCCGCGAATGGCGTCGAAGCAGCGCTCGAGGACCGTCATGCCTCGATAATACGGCGGCGGCACTTTCCCTCTTGCTTTCCCCTCTCCCCTGAGGAGAGGGTTAGGGTGAGGGGGCCGACCTCGTGACGAACTCGTCCCCGCCCCGCAACCGCCCGCGCGCTCTCACGAGCAACTCCATCGCGGTCGCGACCGGCACGCCCAGCACCGCCGCGACGTCGCCGTACGCGAAGCCTTCGACGGCAACTAGCGCGAGCACCGCGCGCTCGTCGATCGGCAGCGACCGAAGCTGCGCCACCATGCCGCCCGGCGCCGGCCTGCGGTGCAGGAGCGTTCGCTCGAGTCGACGCAGCATCGTCCGGCCGCGGCGCGCCGTGCCCTCGCGATGCAGCGCATGCACGATCGCCATCGCCTCGTGAAGCGCCGGTGTTCGGGCCCGTGTGCCGTCGAGGGCACGCTCGATCGCGAGCAGGACGAGGTCATCCGCCGCATCGTCGTCGGCGCTCAGGAGACGCGCGTATCGCCGCAACCGCGGCAGCAGGCGCATGAGGTCGTCGGGTAGGGCGGAGGGCATCGGGGCCGGACGCGCTATGATGGGATGCCGTGTATGCCGTCCGGGCGGCTTCCGGTTCAATCGCCAGCTCGTCGGCGCGCGGGAATATCCGTGGCGCCCTGCGGTTCACGATGCAGGACCCCGAGCGCGCCTTCATGCCACCTGTAACGACCGTACCGAGCAGGCCGTCCGCCAACGGCGCGACCGCCGACGCCGACGCCGGGCTGGTGGCGCGCATCGCCCAGGGCGATCTCGGCGCGTTCGAGTCGCTCTTCCGCCGCTATCGCCCGCGGCTGCAGCGGTACGTGGGCTTGCGCACGCGGCGTCCCGACCTCGTCGAGGAGATCGTCAACGACACGATGCTCGTCGTGTGGCGGCGGGCGCGCAGCTTCGACGTCCGCGCACGCGTCTCCACGTGGATCATCGGCATTGCGTTGCGGACCGGCCTCAAGGCGACGGGACGTACACGACAACACGCGCAAGGCGAGATGGTCGAGCCGGTCGTGGACGAGACACCCGAGCACGCCGCGTTGCGCGCCGAGCGCCAGCGCAGGCTGCGGGCCGCGATGGCGGGACTCTCGCCTCAGCACCGCGCCGTGCTCGAGCTCGCGTACTTCGAGGGCTTGAGCTGCCGCGACGCCGCGCGGCGTCTCGGCTGCCCGGTCGATACGGTGAAGACGCGCATGTTCCACGCGCGCCGGCATCTCAAGACGCTGCTGCCCGATCTGCGGGAGGACGCGGCATGACCGGCCGCGTGCTTCCCTTGCGCGCGAGCACGCACCGCGTCGTCGACGCGATGCTGCCGTGGTACGTCAACGGTACGCTCGACCCCGACGAGCGCGACATGGTGCAGCGCCATGTCGACGAATGCCTGCAGTGTCGCAGCGAGGTCGAATGGCTGCGCGAGCTGCATGCGGCATGCGTCGCATGCGTGGGGCAGGATCGCGATGCGCCGGCGCTCACCGGTCTGCGCCGGCGCCTCGAGGAGCGACCCGACGCGCAACCGAGGCCGGTGCGTGGCGTGTGGGCCGCGCTGCCGCTCGGCTGGCGTGCCGCCGCCGTGGCGCAGTTCTGCGTGATCGGCGCGCTGGCATGGCTCGCCTTCGCAGGCCACGACACCGCCGCGGGCTATCGCACGCTCGGCGCACCCGACGGCATGATGACGAGCGGCAACGTCGTCGTCGTGTTCGCCGCGCAAACGCCGGAAGCCGAGATGCGCCGCGTGCTGAACGACGCGGGCGCGCGCATCGTGGACGGCCCGACGAGCACCAATGGCTACGTGCTCGCCGTCCCGGCCGAGCGGGAGACTGCGGCGCTTCGCCGGCTCCAGGCATCGCCCAGCGTGACGCTGGCGCAGGCCCTCGGCGCGCAGACGCCGCGATGACGCTTGCCCGCGTGTTGCTGCTCGGCGCGCTATGCGCGGTCGTGGCAGTGCTCGCGATGCGCGACGCGCGCGCGCAGGCGACCACCGACGAGCTCGACCGGCAGGTCCTCGTCATGCTCCGCATGCCGGCGCCGCATTTTCGTCCCGACATCGGCTACACCGGCAGCTACGACGCGCGCGCAGGACGCGAGGCGCGTTACCGCATCGCCGAGAAGCTCGCGCGGGAGTACGACCTCGCGCTCGACATCGACTGGCCGATGCCCGCGCTCGGCGTCGATTGCTTCGTGATGCACGCGCGCGATGCGGCATCGGTGCCGGCGCTGGTCGAGCGTCTCACCGCCGACCCGCGGGTCGAATCCGCGCAGCGGATGAACAGGTTCAACGTGCTCGCGCACGACGATCCACTCTACGCGCTGCAGCCCACCGCGGGGCAATGGCATCTCGCCGAGCTCCACGCCGCCGCGACCGGCCGCGGCGTGCGCATCGCGGAGATCGACACCGGCGTGGAAGCGGACCATCCCGATCTCGTCGGCCAGATCGAGGCCGTGCGCAATGTCGTCGACGACCGGCCCGACGTCGCGGAGACGCACGGCACGGCGGTCGCGGGCATCATGGTCGCACGTGCCGACAATGGCATCGGCATCGCGGGTGTCGCGCCCGGCGCCCGCCTGCTCGCGCTTCGCGCATGCTGGGAGCGCATGTCGGGCGACGGT
The DNA here is from genome assembly GCA_036406955.1 of Casimicrobiaceae bacterium. Classification (GTDB taxonomy): domain Bacteria; phylum Pseudomonadota; class Gammaproteobacteria; order Burkholderiales; family Casimicrobiaceae; genus VBCG01. Next base: position 2,464 of record DASXAF010000112.1, on the reverse strand, counting down.
GCGGCGGTGTGCAGCAGCTTCACGCTCGCCAAGGCGCTGCAGGCCGCGCTCGAGGCGCGCGCCGACGTCATCAACCTGAGCGTCGGCGGACCGCGCGATGCGCTGCTCGCACGGTTGGTCGACGTCGCCAACGCACGCGGCATCGCGGTCGTCGCGGCCGTGGATCCGGCGGATGCATCCGGCGGCTTTCCGGCATCGCATCGCGGCGTGCTTGCCATCGCGTCGGCGGACGCGCACGATCCGTCCGCCACCTTCCTGCGCGCCCCCGGACGTGACATTCCGACGACGGTCGTCGGCCGAAAATGGGCCTTTGCAACCGGCTCCTCGTTTGCCGCCGCTCACGTCAGCGGTCTCGTCGCGCTGCTGCTCGAAGCCTCGCCCGGCGCGCAGCCTGCTCGGCTGCGCGATTACCTCGCTGCGCCGCGCGCAATGGGGGCGGCCACAGAAGCGAACCCTGCCATCGATGCATGCGCCGCGTTGTCCCGCGCCCGCGGCAGCTGCGCATGCGAGTGCGGCGCCGCGCGTCCGTCGCAAGCCGCTTTGCACTAGCCTTCCCGCGACGCTCCTGCTGGCGCTGGTCGCGTCGCGCGCGTACGCGCAGTTTTCCGGCACGGTGTCGCTGCTGTCCGATTACCGCTACCGCGGCGTCTCCCTCACCGACGACCAGCCGGCCGCGCAGCTCGGCGTCGTGTACGACGACCCGCGCAACTGGTACGTCGGCGCCGTGGCGACGACCGCAATCACGCACTGCGCGGGCGCATGCGCCGGCGTTCAGGCGGTGTCGTACGCGGGCTACGCATGGCGCCAACCGTCCGGCGTGACGCTCGACGCGGGGCTCGATGTCTGGTTCAGCACCGCTTCGCAGCGCTACAGCTTCGCGGAGATGTACGCGGGGTTCACCTACGTCAACACCAGCGGACGCGTGTATTACGCGCCGCGCTACTTCGGGCAGGACACGCCCTCCGTGTACGTGGAGGTGACGCAGACGCTGCCCGTGCACGATCGCGTGCGCCTGCTCGGCCACGTCGGTCTTTTGCACGTGGGCAACACCGGTCCGTACCCGTACGGACCGTCCAATGCGACCGACGTGCTCCTCGGCGCGGCCGTCGACGTCGCGCCGGTCGAGCTGCGCCTCACCTGGCAGCACGTGACGTCGCTGCCATATCCCTATCCCGTCGCGATCGGCGACCGGCGCAGCCGGTTCGTGGTGCAGGTATCCTATGGTTTCTGAACGGCCGGAGTTTGTCGGGCATGTCGCGACGTGCGAAGACGCGCGGTATCGCGCCACACCACCATCCCCGGCCGCAACGCGAAAGGAGTCGTGGTATGGCCGAGCTCGACGCGATCAAGCTCATGAAAACCGGGCTTGGCGCAGCCGCGCTTGCCGCGCTGATGCTGGCGAGCAGCGCGGCCGTCGCAGCCGGCACGCTCGATCGCATCCGCGACCGGCACGCGGTCGTGTTCGCCTATCGCGACGGCGCCGCGCCGTTCTCGTTCAAGGACCGCGACGGGCACGTACGCGGCTACAGCGCGGAGCTCTGCGCGGGCATCGCAAAGGCGTTGCAGCGCCAGCTCGGCCTGCCGGACCTGAAGGTCGAATGGATACCGGTGGACGCGGACGCGCGCATCGACGCGATCGCGAGCGGGCGCGCCGACGCCGAGTGCGGCACGACGACCATCACGCTGTCGCGCATGGAGCGCGTCGATTTCAGCGTGCCGATCTTCGTGGACGGCGGCACGCTGGCCGTGAAGCCGCAGAGCGCGGTGCGTCGCGTGGCGGATCTCGCCGGAAAGCGCGTCGCGGTCATTCGCGGCACCACGACGGAACGCGGGCTCGTGTCCGCGCTCAAGCTCCACGACGCGGCCGCGACGCTCGTTTACGTGACTCGGCCGGAGGACGGCGCCGCCGCCCTGCATGAGGGCCGCGTCGACGCATTCGCCGGCGATCGGCTCGTGCTGACGCGTCTTGCGCTCGGCGCGGGAGACGGCGCGCTCGCGGTGCTGCCCGACGACTTCTCGTTCGAGCCATACGGCATCGTCGTGCGTCGCAACGACGACGACTTTCGCCTCGCCGTGAACCGTGCGCTGGTCGGAATCTACAAGCGCGGGGAAATCGACGCGATCTTCCAGCACTGGCTCGCCCCGATCGGCAAGCCGAGCGCGCTCGTGAACGCGATGTTCTATCTCAACGCACTGCCCGAGTGAGCATGCGAACTCTCCTTGTCGCGCTGATCGCCCTCGCCCAGGCTGCCATCGTCGCACCGTGCGACGCGCAGTCGTGCGGCAACTGCGGCGTGGTCACCTCCATCCAGATGTCCTCGCAGGAGGAGGAGTGGACGCCCCTCGGCGTCGTGTCCGCGGGCCCCACGCTGTCCGACGCGGGGTCGACCGAAGCGCGCTCCGCCTTCGCGTTCGGCAAGGAAGGCAGCCGCGGGCTGGTGATGATCGGTGCCGCGGGCGGCGC
>DASXAF010000111.1:0-1555 GCA_036406955.1 Casimicrobiaceae bacterium | reverse complement strand
TTGATGACGCCGCCGACCGCGTCGCTGCCGTAGATGGCGGACGCGCCGTCCTTCAGCACCTCGACGCGCTCGATCGCCTGGAACGGGATCATGTCGAGGTTGACGCCGTACACGCCCTGGACTTCGCCGGAGAACGCGGTGACGCGCTTGCCGTTGATCAGGACCAGGGTGGCCTGGCCGCCCAGGCCGCGCAGCGATGCGGTCTGCGCGCTGAACGTGGTGGCGCCGATCACGTTGCCGAACGAGACGTTGCCGCCGCTCGCGTTCGTCGAGATCATCTGCAGAAGATCGTAGGCGTTCTGCGCGCCGGTCTTGTTGATCTCCTCCCGTGTGATCACTGTTATCGGCAGCGCGCCCTCGCCTTCCACCCGCCGGATATTGGTACCCGTTACCTCGACGCGGATGTCCGGCGACGACGTCTGCGCGTATGCCGCGGATAGCGACATCGCACCGCTTGCGCCCAACATATAGGCGAGCGCCGTCGCGACCTTCTTGCGTTGGAAATTCATTGAGAAACCCCCAGAGAAAGTGGCTACGAAAAGGGACGTTATGTCGGCCTTTCGGCACACAGTAGCGACGTTACAACACGGAACTTTTCACCAGCAACGAAAACGGGACCGGTTGTTACAATCGGCGCAGGGTTTGTTGCAAATCCGCCAAAGGCTCCTCCGTTTCGCCCGCGTGATCGTCCCGTTCGCCCGCGCTGAGTGCTACAAAATCCCCGTTTTCGGCCAGCGCCCGGCAGTGGCGGCGTGCGCTCCGGCGGCCGTTTCGAGGCGACGGCGCGCGACGTCCGCGAGGCCGATTCCCCGGGGCATTGTCGCGGCGGTGCAACAAAATGGCGGGGTTTCGTGAACGATCGTTCGTTCACCATCGCGCCCGCGACGCCTTCCGACGTGCCGGAGATCCACGCACTCGTCGCGGCGCTCGCGCAGTACGAGCGCCTGGCGCACCTGTGCGTGTCCACGCAGCAGGACATCGCGGCCGCGCTGTTCGGTCCGAACCCGGCGGCGGAAGTCCTGATTGCACGCGCCGGGGGCGAATCGGCGCCAGCGGCCGGTTTCGCGCTTTTTTTCCATACTTTCTCGACCTTCACCGGACAGCGGAGCCTGTGGCTCGAGGACCTGTTCGTGCGACCGGAGCGGCGCGGCCTGGGGATCGGCAAGGCGCTCCTCGCGCGGCTCGCGGCGCTCGCCCGCGAGCGCGCTTGCGCGCGCTTCGAATGGGCGGTGCTGGACTGGAACGAGCCCGCGCTGCGCTTCTACGAATCGCTCGGTGCGCGCGTGCTGCCCGACTGGCGCATCTGCCGCATGACCGGCGAGGCCCTCGACGCGCTCGCCGGTCTGCGATAATTCACGGCTTCTCCACCACGAGATCACGGCGCGTCGCGCGCCGGACGTCGCGCGGCCACCCTTCGCGCGGAACGTCCCCGGCGGCCGCCCGCCTTGCACGCCCCATGCCCTTCGAAGGACCCGTTCCCCGCCTCGACATCACCGCCGATTTCTGGTCGCTGCGCTTCGTGCACGAGGCGTGCGACTCGTACGCGGTGCGCAAG
>DASXAF010000110.1:0-19564 GCA_036406955.1 Casimicrobiaceae bacterium | reverse complement strand
GTTGACCCTACGGCCCCTTTAAAGCAGGCGGCATGCCACGGTCAAAACACCTCGTCGTGACAGGTACTTAGATCCAATTCGCCGGCGCGCGGCAAGGCCCGTATGTAAAATGACTCGACACGAGCGCGGGGCCTGCGGCGGAGGCGGAAAACCCCCTGCTCGACCGGCCCTCCCTTGTTTCCAATCATACCCACCGCACCCGTCCAGCTCGAATTCGGTCGGCCGTCACGGCCAAAAACTCCAACCGAACAACGGCCGTTACGGCTCGAACCTCCAGCACCGCCTGAGATCACGAGCCGAACGGCCATAATGCCCGCATGCAGCTCCTGCTGGCCGCCCGCAACCTGACCCGGCACCGGGCTCGCACCGCCATTTCGCTCTCCGCCATCGCCTTCGGCGTGGTGGCCCTGGTGATCGCCGGCGGTTTCATCGAGTGGATATTCTGGGCCATGCGCGAGGCCGCGATCCAGACTGGCCTCGGTCACGTCCAGATCGCGCGCCCGGGATTTCGAACGGAAGGCCTTGCGGACCCCAACCGGTTCCTGATTCCTGCCGACGCGGATCGACTGCGCGAAGTGCGCGCCGTGCCGGGTGTAAAAACGCTCGACCAGCGCCTCTCCCTCACCGGTCTCGCCAGCAGTGGCGACATCACCGTGGCATTCACGGGCGAAGCGGTGGACCCCGATGCCGAGCGCGTGATCAGCAAGGTGCTGCCGATCGTCGGAAAGAATCTCGACGCTTCCGATGCAAACGGCGTGCTGCTCGGGCGCGGGCTCGCCAATGCACTGGGCGTCGGGCCCGGTGACACGGTCACCTTCATCGCGCGGCTGCGCAACGGCGCCATCAACGCCGTGGAAGGTCATGTGCTCGGCACGTTCACCACGCAGGTGAAGTCGTACGACGACAGTGCCGTGCGCATGCCGCTCGATCTCGGCCGTCGCCTGCTGAAGACACAGGGGGCGCACACGTGGGTTCTCGGTCTCGACGCAACCGAGCACACCGATTCGGTCGTCGCGTACTTGCGCGGATTGCTGCCGGTCGATCGCTTCCAGGTCGCGTCGTGGCTCGACCTGTCCGATTTCTACCGCAAGGCGGTGGTGCTGCTGTCGCAGCAGATCGACGTCGTCGCGGTGCTGATCGGGCTGATAATCGTGCTCGGCATTTCGAACACGCTGACGATGAACGTGCTCGAGCGCACCGGCGAGATCGGCACGCTGATGGCGATGGGAACGCCGCGTCGCGGCGTGCTGCGTCTGTTCGTCACCGAGGGCGTGCTGCTCGGCGTGATCGGCGGCGCGATCGGCGTGTGCATCGGCGTCGCACTGGCGGAGCTGCTGTCGTACATCGGCATCCCGATGCCCCCGCCGCCGGGTCGCCAGGAGGCGTACTCGGCGCAGATCCTTCTCACGCCGGCGCTGGTCGCGTCGGCATTCGCGATGGCGCTCGTGTCGGCGACGATCGCGAGCCTCTACCCTGCCTGGCGCGCGTCGCGCCTGCCGATCGTCGATGCGCTGCGCCACAATCGCTAGGGCCCCGTCGTGCTGCGCCTAGCGTTGCGCAACATCGTGCGCCAGCCCGGGCGCGCCGGCCTCACCCTCGCCGCGATCGCGATCGGCGTCGCGAGCCTCGTGCTGAGCGGCGGATTCGTCGCCGACATCCTGCGGCAACTGCGGGACGCCACGATCCATTCGCAGCTCGGGCATCTGCAGATCTACAAGAGCGGTCAGTTCGCGAGCGGGGGTCACCGTCCTCTCGAGTTCCTGATCGACGACGCGGGCGACATCCAGCGCGTCGTGGCCGCCAATCCGCAAGTCGTCACCCAGGCGCGCCGCCTCGCATTCTCGGGACTGGCGGGCAACGGCAAGGGCGAGCTTCCGATCCTCGGGGAAGGCGTCGAGCCGGACGCCGAAGCACGCATCGGCGCGGCATTCTCGATGCTCGGCGGCCGCCAGCTCGCCTCCGGCGACCGGTTCGCGGCGGTCATCGGCGAGGGTGTCGCCAAGGCCCTGAAGCTGGCGGTCGGCGATCGCATGAACCTGGTGGTGAGCACCGCGGAAGGCGCGACCAATACGCTCGACTTCGACGTGGCCGGGATCTTTCGCAGCCTGTCGAAGGAATACGACGCGCGCGCAGTGCGCATACCGCTGAAGGCCGCGCAGGAGCTCACCGACACCGGCGGCGTGACCTCCATCGTGGTGCTGTTGAAGGACACCGACGCCACGCACGAGGTGCGCCACGCGCTCGAAGGCGCGCTGCCGGCGGGATCGGAGGTGAAGACGTGGGACGAGCTGGCGGAGTTCTACACGAGCACCGCCGCGCTGTACGAGCGGCAGTTCGGCTTCCTGCAGGCGATCATCCTGGTCATGGTGCTGCTCAGCGTGGCCAACGCGGTCAACATGACGCTGCACGAGCGCATACCCGAGTTCGGCATCATGCGCGCGCTCGGGCGCACCGGACGCGACGTGTTCGGGCTCGCCGTCGTCGAGACGGCGGTGCTCGGCGCGGCGGGCGCCGTGATCGGCGTGATCGCCGGCGTGCTGCTCGCGCTCGCGATCAGCGCCATCGGCATTCCGATGGCGCCGCCGCCGAACTCGGAAAGCGGGTTCGTCGCGGGCATTCGCGTGGTCCCGTGGATCCTCCTGGCGGCGTTCGCGTCGGGGCTCGTCGCGACCGTTGCCGCTGCGCTGCTGCCCGCGCGGCACCTTGCGCGCATCCCGCTGGTCGAGGCGCTGCGACGCGGGGTATGACGCCATGCTGGTCAAGATCGAAAACGTCAGCAAGCAGTACCAGGTCGGCGAGCAGCCGGTCACCGCGCTCAACCGCGTCAACCTCAACATCGAGGAAGGCGTGTTCATGGCGATTGCCGGGCCTTCGGGCAGCGGCAAGTCGACGCTGCTGAACCTGATCGGCTGCATCGACACGCCGAGCAGCGGCAAGATCTACATCGCCGGCAAGGACGTGTCGGGCCGCACGCCCGACGAGCTCGCGCGCCTGCGCGGGCGCAGCATCGGCTTCATCTTCCAGACGTTCAACCTGCTGCCCGTCCTTTCCGCCGAGGAGAACGTCGAATATCCGCTGCTGCAGTTCAGGGAGCTGAAGCCCGCGGAGCGCCGGGAGCGCGTGCGCCACTACCTCAACATGGTCGGCCTGGCCAGCTTCGGCAGCCATCGGCCCAATCAGCTCTCCGGCGGACAGCGCCAGCGCGTGGCCATCGCGCGCGCGCTCGCCATACGGCCGAAGATCATCCTCGCCGACGAGCCGACGGCCAACCTCGACCACCGCACCGGCGCGCGCATCCTGCGCCTGATGCGCCGGATCAACCGCAAGACCGGCGCGACGTTCGTGTTCTCCACCCACGACAAGCGCGTCATCGACATGGCCGACCGTCGCGTCGACCTGGAGGACGGCGAGATCGTCCGCCTCGGCGTGCGCAAGGGCAAGCGCGAATGGGGCTTCGCGCTGGAACGCTCCGAGGACGACTACGCCGACGACGACGAGACGGTGGATTCCGCCGACGCCTGATCGCCCACCGGCTCCACGAGCAACCGATCGAGCGGCAGGCGCAGCGAGCGCGCCGCGGCCGCGCGTCCGCTTCCGATGCGTCCCATGAACACCGCACGCGGCGCGACGTCGGCGCCGAGCAGGCGATCGACCGCGGCCCGCACCCGCGATGCGCGGCGCAGACCCGCCGCGCGCCCGGTGAACGGCACGCCTTCGCGCGCGTAGCGCGCGAAGACGAGCGGCGTGTATTCCGGCTGGAATTGCAGCCCGACGCTCGTCGCCGTGAGCCAGAAGCGCTGCAACGCGCGGCCGGCGGCGACGTAGTCGTCGATGGTGCGCGGGGCATCCGGCGCAACCAGCACCACGTGCGCCGCGCAGGCGAGGCCGGGGACCAGATCGAGCTCGATGCGCGGTATGACCGTGCCTGCCATGAAACGATTGAGGAGCTCCACCCGCCCCCAGCTCGCGAGCGCCCAGCGCATGAGGCGCAGGCTCGGCGCGCTGGCGCCGAGCGCCGCGCTCGGCACGCGATCCACGCTCGCCTGCGCGTCCCATTCGATGGCGTCGCGATGCACCCGATACGCCTCGGGAATGGTGAGCCGGATCTTGGCGCTCGCGTAGGCGAGCCGCGCGACCTCCGCCCGGCGCGCGCCTTCGAACCAGACGGCGCGGTACGCCGGCGGCAGCGCGCGCTCGAGCGCCGTTTTCTGCGCGTGGGTCAACGCGCGGCGCGACATCGGCCTGCGCTGCACGCGTCGCTCGACGATGTGCGCGACCAGCGGATCCTCCGCCACGCCCTCGGCGCGGAGCTGCACGTCGAACACCGGATGCGCGTCCGGCGTGCCGGCGCGTCGCCGAACGTCCGCCGTGAGGCCGTAGCGCGTCGCGGCGAGCGCGAGCGTCTCGAGGAGCGCACCGAGGGAGATCTGGCTCGGATGCCCGTCGAGGTCGTACACGCACGTATCGCGGGTGTCGTGGCCATAGACCGTGACGCGGTCGTCGGCGTCGATCGCGAAGCGCCACGGCTGCGTGTTGTCGCCGCTCGGCGCCCAGCGCGCCAGCTCCAGCACCTCGCGCAACGGCATCACGGCTTCGCCCTGGCGCGGCTTCCCATGCGTGCGAGCTGGCGGCGCGCGATGGCGATGGCGACGCGCTGCAACGGATTGCGATTCCCGCCCGGCCGCCAGGTGTGCGCGAGGCGGCTGCGGTACGCGTCGAACTGCACCGCCATCGGCGCCGCATGGATGCGTCCGCGGCGAAGCAGCATCTTGAGCACCTCGGTGGCCGCGATGCCGGCGCAAAGCTGGCACGCCATGGCGGTCGACGGGCCGCGATGCTGCAGGAAATCGACATAGCGGCGATCGACGAGATAGCGCCGCTGCAGCATCGCCGGCGACAATCCCACGAGGAAGCGCACGAGCTTCTCGTTCTCGTCGGCGCCTGCGAGCTGGAAGTACTCCTCGAAGCTCATGCCGCCCGGCACGAAATTGAGGAGCGCAGCACCCATGCCGAGCGGGGCCACCGTGGTGGCGGGAATGCGCGCCGCATGGCAGGCGGCGAAGGTGACCTCGCGCGCCTCGAAGGCGAAGAAATCGAGGCCGTCCACGTAGACGTCCACGCCGGCGAGGAACGCGTCGAGGTTCGCGCGCGTGACCCCCTCGGGGAACAGCTCGATCTCGAGGTCGGGATTGATGTCGCGCGCCATTCGCGCGAGCACCTCGACCTTGGGCGCGCCGAGGGTCGACACCGTCGCGCCCGACTGCCGGTTGAAGTTCGACAGCTCGAAGCGGTCGAAGTCGGCGAGGTGGAAGCGCCCGATGCCGAGGCGCGCGAGGGTGAGCAGGTGTACGCCGCCCACGCCGCCCAGTCCCGCGATCGCGACGCGCTTGCCGCGCAGCGCCTGCTGCTCGGCCGGCGTCACCCAGCCGAGGTTGCGGGCGAACGCCGTTTCATACGAGAACGCCGCGTCGTTGCCGGAGGCCAGGGCCGCTGTCACTCGCTAGAAGTCGTATCGCAGCTCCGCGTACGCGCGGTCGCGATGATTGAAGCGGCCGAAGAAGCCGTCGGCGGAGCCGGTGAAGACGTCCACGCCGAATCCCACGGTCGTGTTGCGTGCCGGATACCAGTTGAGCCGCGGGCGGATCAGCCCGCCGCCGTCCTTGACGTACTGTATGTACAGCAGCTGCGGCTCGAGCGTGGGCGTCACCTTGGTCGACACGAACACGCTGCCGCCCCAGTCGTCGCGCTTGATCAGGAAGTCGCTGTCGCTTCCCATCACCTTGGTCTGGAACGCCTGCAGGTTGAGGCGCGTGTCGTGCGGCAGCGGGATGTCGAAGCTGAAGATGTAGTCGAGCGTGTTGCGCTTCACCACGCCGTCGGCGACCGATGGATCGCTCACGCTGAATCCCTGGCCGCTCGTGTAGACGGCCTCCGCGCGCATCACGAAGTCCTCGAAATCCTTGCTGACCGTGCCGCCGACCTGCCAGATCCGGTCGTAGCGCGGATCGAAGGCGACGGGCTGGTCCGCCGACGGCCCCGGCACGCGATAGAACGTCGGCGAGGTGCTGAAGCTGCGATAGTAGAACGCCGACACGTCCCAGCTGTTGACGAGCGTGTTGGCGCGCACGCCGAAGCTGCCGTTGCCGAGCGTTCGCGAGGGCTCGTGCGGATCGGGGAACAGCGCGGCGACCTCGGGCGGCAGCGGCGACGGCAGCGGCGCCGGATAGAAATCGGAGCCCGGCTTGCCGATCTGGTCGAACGTCGGCACGGGGATCCACACCAGCTCGAGATGCGAGTCGCCCGCGAAGTATTCGGCGCGCGCGGCCCACTGCGGGATGCGGATGATGTCGAAGCTCGGCAGCAGGAACTCGCGCATGTCGTGCGCCGAGACGACGTCGGCGAAGAACAGGCCGACGACCTCGCCCCAGATGATCTGCTGCGCGCCGAGACGGAAGTTCCAGTTCCCGGCCGAGATGTCGAGGTAATTCTCGCTCCAGTAGGCGCGTGCGCGCTGGTCGCGCTTCACGTCGTCGGGATAGAAGTCGGAGCCGAAGTAGATCGGGTCGACGTCGACGCGGCCCCCGATCTTCCACTTGACGTTCTCGGAGAGCTCGCCCGCCGCGTTGACCTCCAGGCGCGCCACGGCGCGCGACCAGTGCGCGGGCTCGCCGTACGTGTATGCGCCGAGCGCGTCGACGAAGCCGCTGATCTTGACGGACTTGGCCTCCGCCGCGTCGCCGCTGGCCGCATCGGCAGACGCATCCGCCGCGAAACCCGGCGCCGGCGCCAGCGCGGCACAGGAGAGCCATGCGCAGGCGTGAACGAGCGCCGCGCGCCGTCGCACCGGACGCTTCATCGCTTCACGATGGGGCAGCAGACGACCAACAGGCGTAGACTTGAGCCTGTCGGAGGGACGGTACAAGCGCCTGAAGACGTGCAGCCCGCAAGTGAAGGTCATCCAATCAGAGGCGCGGCGCGACTGGCGCCGCTTCGATCTACCCTGGTATGAGAGGCTATCCTTTTTCCCCGCGCGCCGCCAAGCACGCGGCGCCGATTGTGCGCATCGCGCTGCTGTTGTGTTGTTCCGCCGTCGCGGCGGGCGCGTGGGCCGAGGGCGAGGCGCCGGACGACGCGCTCGCGAAGTCCATCGTCGAGAAGGCCGACGAGGCGCGCTTCCCCAAGGAGGCCTTCGAGGTCGGCGTGAGCATTGCCTCGACGCTGGAGGACGGCACCACCGAGGCGCGCAAGTACCGCATCCTCTCCAAGGGCAACCAGAACACGATCGTGATCGCAGTGGAGCCGGCGTCCGAGCGCGGCCAGGCCATGCTCATGAAGGGCCGCGATCTCTGGATCTTCATGCCCTCGATCTCGCAGCCCGTGCGCCTGCCGCTCGCGCAGCGCCTCACGGGCCAGGTCGCCAACGGCGATCTCGCACGCGCGAACTTCAGCGGCGACTACGACCCGAAGGTCGTGCGCACCGAGACCGTGGACGGCGAGCCGATGTATGTGCTGGAGCTCACCGCCGCGGAGCGCGGAGTCACGTACCATCGGGTCATGTACTGGGTGCGACAGTCGAACTTCAGGCCGTACAAGGCGGAGTTCTACTCGGTGTCCGACCACCTGCTGAAGACCTGCCTCTACGAAGACTACCGTCAGCTCGCCGGCCGCATGCGCCCGACGAAGCTGGTCATGGAAGACGCTTTGCACAAGGGGGAAAAGTCCGTGCTCGATTATCGCGACATGAAGGTACGCGACCTGCCGGACAAGATGTTCACCAAGGACTACCTGAAGCACCTCGATTGAGCGCCAGCGAGGCATCTTGAGAAAGTCGCTGGCGAGAGTGATCGAGAAGGTCCGCGGCAGCGGCACCACACCGAAGCGGGCGAGGAAGGGCGTCGCGTCGCTGCTGCGCGGCATGAACGACGTCACCGGCCGCACGATCTACGGCGACCGGCCGCTGCGCTTCCGCCGGCTCACCATGCCGGACCCCGACATGCCGTCGATCACCGATCCGTCGGCGTTCGATTCGGCGTTCAAGATCCGGATCGCGCAGCTTCTCAACACGCGGCGCGACGCCAAGGTTCTGGTCGAGCGGCGCTACGCCGGCCGCGGCTACCAGATCCCGGTCGTCAAGCACGACCCGAACCTCATGTCGTTCCTCGCGTACGACGAGGGACAGATCGTCGGCACGGTCAGCGTGCGGCTCGACTCGAAGAAGCGCCGCGTCTCCGCGCACGATCTCTATCCCGAGCAGATCGACGAGCTGCACGCCGATGGCTGGCGCATCTGCGAATTCACGCAGCTCGCGGTCGACACCGAGGTCGCGAGCAAGCCCGTGCTCGCCACGCTGTTCCACACGGCATACCTGTACGCGTCGGTGGTGCGCGGCTACAGCTACCTGGTGATCGAAGTGAACCCGCGCCACGCGCCGTTCTACGCGCGCGCGCTGCGGTTCGAGGCCATCGGGCCGGTGCGCACGAACCGGCGGGTCAATGCACCTGCGGTGCTGCTCGGCGTGCCGCTCGCGACCATCGCCGAAGCCATCGATCGTCACGCGGGCAAGCCGGACATCGGCGAGGCCCGCGGGACGCTGTTCCGCTTCGGCTTCCCCGCCAACGAGCAGGAAGGCGTCCTCAACCGGCTGCGCGACCTCGTCGAGACGACGCAGAAGCCTAAACGCTGAAATCGGTCGCCGTCTTGCGCGGCACCGGGACGTTCTTCAGGCGCACGTACTGCGGCAGGCCGTCCTTGAACGGCGGCGGGTCCTCGCCGCGCATGAGCGGAGTGAGATAGGCGCGCGCCTTGCCGGTGATGCCGTAGCCGTCGCGGCTGATGAAGTCGCGCGGCAGCATCTTCTCCTTGTTGGCGACCTGATCGAGCGGCGCCGGCTCGATCTTCCAGCGATACGGCTTGTCCGACACGCGCCTGATCGCGGGCATCACCGCGTTGCGGCCCTTCAGCGCGAGCTCCACGGCCGCCTTGCCGACCGCGTACGACTGCTCGACGTCGGTGCGCGACGCGAGATGACGCGCCGCGCGCTGCAGATAGTCGGCAACCGCCCAGTGGTACTTCAGCTTGAGCTTGTCCTTGACGAGCCTCGCGATCAACGGGCCGACGCCGCCGAGCTGGGCATGGCCGAAGGCGTCGCGCGTGCCTGCCTCGGCCATCAACGTGCCGTCGGGATTCTTGAGGCCCTCCGACACGCCCACGCAGCAGTAGCCGAACGCCTTCTTCTTCGCCTCGACCGCGGCGAGGAACTTCGCCTCCTCGAACGTCACTTCCGGGAAGAGCAGCAGCAGCGGCAGCGGCGTGTCCTCGGCGTCCGCCATGCCGACGGCCGCCGTGATCCAGCCCGCGTGCCGTCCCATGACCTCGAGCACGAAGAGCTTCGTGGACGTCTTGGCCATCGACGCGACGTCGAACGCCGCCTCGCGCATCGAGGTCGCCACGTACTTCGCCACCGAGCCGAAGCCGGGGCAGTTGTCGGTCACCGCCAGGTCGTTGTCGACCGTCTTCGGCACGTGCACGGCGATGAGCGGATAGCCCAGCGTGGCCGCGATCTGCGACACCTTGAGGCAGGTGTCGGCGCTGTCGTTGCCGCCGTTGTAGAAGAAGTAGCCGATGTCGTGCGCGCGGAACACCTCGATCAGGCGCTCGTATTGCGCGCGGCTTTCCTCCAGGCTCTTCAGCTTGTAGCGGCACGAGCCGAACGCGCCCGCGGGCGTGTACCGCAGCGCCGCGATGGCGCGCGCGGATTCCCTGCTGGTGTCGATGAGATCTTCCGTGAGCGCGCCGATGATGCCGTTGCGGCCGGCGTACACCTTGCCGATCCGGTCCTTGCTGGCGCGCGCGGTTTCGATGACGCCTGCGGCGCTGGCGTTGATGACGGCGGTGACGCCGCCCGATTGCGCATAAAACGCGTTGCGGCGAGCCATGGCGTGGGAGTCGAAGTGGGAAAGGGTTGTCAGCCGAGCTCGGCGGCGAGCGCGCGCGCCGACGCGAGCGAAGGATCGAGCGTGGCCGAGCGGCGCGCGTGCTGGCGCGCGGCCTCGACGTCGTTGGCCGCCCGGTCGAGCAGCGCGAGGTTGTAGAGCAGCGCGCCGTCGTCCGGGCGCACGGCGACGGCAAGCGCCTGCACCCGCCGCGCGTCGTCGACGCGCCCCTGCGCACGCAGCAGCATCGCGCGCAGGTTGAGCGCCCACGGATCGTTGGCGCTGATCGACAGCACGGCGTCGCAGGCGCGGTCGGCATCGGCGTAGCGCCCGGAGGCCGCCAGCGCGGCTGCCCGCTCGAGCAGCGGCGTGGTGCGCGCGATCAGCGCCTCGCGCGCGTCGCTCCACTTGGCGTACACCCGGCTGCGGAATTGCGCGAGCTTTTCCGGCTGGTGGTTCGAGCCGCCGCCCGCGCCCGACTCGCCGACGTCGACGTTCCAGCGAAAGGTGGCGTCGGGCACGGAATGGAACGCCGTGCGCTGCGCGAGCTGCAGCAGGAAGTCCCAGTCCTGCAGGATCTCGAACGACTCGTCGAAGCGGCAGCCGGCCGCGACGTGCGATCGCGCGAACAACGCCATCGAAAGCTGGATGAAGTTGCGCTCGTACAGTTGCGTGAGCGAGAACGGCTGGCCGAAGCGCTCGACGCGGCCGTCGCGGAATGCGCACGTCGCGTGGGACGTGATGACGCCGGCCGACGGCGCCTCCGCCGCCCCGGCGAGCAACGCCGCCAAGTGGCCGGGCTCGAACACGTCGTCGTCGTCGAGGAAGATGATCCATGCACCGCGTGCCGCATCGAGGCCGGCGTTCGCGGCCTGCGGTCGCGTCAGGCGACGCTCGCTCGTCACGAGGCGCAGCGGGTGATCGCCGCAGCGTTGCGGCACCGGCGGGTGGCCGGGACCGCAGGCCGCCACGACGACCGCCTCCGCGGCGACGTCGCGCTGCGCGGCAATCGACGCGAGCGCGACGTCGAGCGATGGCCGCCCCATGCTGCGCACGATCACGCTGACCTGCGGCGCCTGGAGGCTCATTCGAGACGCGCTACGAGCGCAGCGCCGCGAACGCGGCCTCGCGCACGGCGTCGACGTCCTTCAATCCGTCGATCGCCCGGTACCTCGGCGCACGCGGATCGCCGCTCGCCGCCCAGCGCTCGTAGTAGTCGACCAGCGGCTCGGTTTGCGCGTGGTACACCGCGAGCCGCTTGCGCACGGTGTCCTCGCGGTCGTCGTCGCGCTGCACCAGGTCCTCCCCGGTCACGTCGTCCTTGCCCGGCACGCGCGGCGGGTTGTACTTGACGTGGTACGTGCGCCCCGAAGCGACGTGCACCCGTCGGCCGCTCATGCGCTCCACGATCGCCGCGTCGGGCACGACGATCTCCAGCACGTGGTCGATCGGCACGCGCGCCTCCCTCATCGCCTCGGCCTGCGGGATGGTGCGCGGGAACCCGTCGAAGAGATAGCCGTTGATGCAGTCGGCCGCCGCGAGGCGCTCCTTCACCAGGGCGATGATGATGTCGTCGGAGACCAGCGAACCGGTGTCCATCACCTTCTTGGCGGCGATGCCGAGCGGCGTGCCCGCCTTGACCGCCGCGCGCAGCATGTCGCCGGTGGAGATCTGCGGAATGTGGAACGCGTCCTTGATGAAGGCCGCCTGGGTGCCCTTGCCCGCGCCCGGCGGGCCCAGCAGGATCAGTCGCATGTGGTCAATTCTCCGCTGCGGCTTCGCGAACGGTCAAATCGCCGTGCGGTAGTGCGCGCGCACGCGCTCGAGGTCCTCCGGCGTGTCTACGCCCGGAGCCGGCGTGCCCGAGGTGATCGCCACGACGATGCGATGCCCGTGCCACAGCGCGCGCAATTGCTCGAGCGCCTCGAAGCGCTCGAGCGGGGACGGTGCGAGCGACGGGTAGTCGAGCAGGAACGCGACGCGGTAGGCGTACAGGCCGTAATGGCGGTAGAGCGGCAGCGCCGCAGGCAGACGCTCGCGCGTCGCCGCGAACGCATCGCGGGCCCAGGGAATCGTCGCGCGGCTGAAGTAGAGCGCGTAGTTGCGCGCGTCGAGCGCGACCTTCACGACGTTGGGATTGAACGCTTCCTCCGCGTCCTCGATCGCATGGCACGCGGTCGCGATCGCGGCGTCGTGCGCACCGGCGAGCAGGCGCGCCACCTGCACCATCAGCGCGGGCTCGAGCAACGGCTCGTCGCCCTGCACGTTGACGACGATGTCGTCCTTGGCGAGGCCGAGCGTCGCGGCGGCCTCGGCCAGGCGATCCGTTCCGGTCGCATGATCGGCACGCGTGACGATCGCCTCGTAGCCGTCGCCCGCGACGGCGGCGCGGATGCGCTCGTCGTCGGTGCACACGACCACGCGCTGCGCGCCGCTCGCGGCCGCGCGCTCGGCCACGCGCACGACCATCGGCTTGCCGGCGACGTCGGCCAACGGCTTGCCCGGCAGCCGCGTGGAGGCGTAGCGGGCCGGAATGAGAACGGTGAACGGCGTCAAGCCGCCGGCCCGGCCGGTTTCACCGCTCGCACTCCTCGGGCGAGAGCTTGCGCGCCTCTTCCTCGAGCATCACCGGAATGCCGTCGCGGATCGGATACGCCAATCGCGCCGACTTGGAGATGAGCTCCTGCCGCTCGCGGTCATAGATCAGAGGCCCCTTGGTGACGGGGCACACCAGCAGCTCGAGCAGCTTGGGATCCATGCAACCTGTCCTCGATCAGATCGACGAGCGCCGGATCGATCGACGCGCGCAGCGGCAGCCAGAACATCCGTGCATCGGCGATGCGGCGGCATTTTACCGCGTCCTTCTCGGTCATCAGGACCGCCCGCGCGCCGGCGAACTCGAGGTCGTGCGCGGTGTACGGATGATGATCGGGGAACGCGTGCGTCACCGCGTCGATGCGCATCGCGGCCAGCATGTCGAAGAAGCGTTGCGGATTCGCGATGCCGGCGACGGCATGCACGCTGCCGCGCGGCAGCGCGGTGAAATCCGGCGCCGCCGTGAACCCGTCCACGCTGCGCCACGGCAGCGCCGCGAGGTCCAGCCGGAAGCCGCCCTGGTCCAGCGGCCGATCGCTTCCGCTGAGCGTGTGGACGCGCGCATCCGCCTCGCGCGCGCGCCGTGCCGGCTCGCGCAGCGGTCCCGCGGGCAGCAGCCAGCCGTTGCCGAAGCCGCGCGTCGCATCGATTGCCACGATCTCGACGTCGCGCCTCAGCGCGTAGTGCTGCAGGCCGTCGTCGGAGACGATGACGTTCACGTCGGGGTGCGCGGCAATGAGCGCCCGCGCCGCCGCCACGCGATCGGCGCCGATCGTGACCGGCGCGCTGCCGGCCAGCAGCACCGGCTCGTCGCCGACTCGCGCGGGATCGTCGTCGGGGCCGACGGGATACGCGCCGCTCATGGAGCCGCCATAGCCGCGGCTCACGATGCCCGGGCGCCAGCCGCGCTCGCGCAACGCCTCGACCAGCGCGCGCACGAGCGGTGTCTTGCCGCCTCCGCCGACGGTGACGTTGCCCACGACGATCACCGGGACGGTGACCCGCGCGCTGCGCAGCCAGCCCGCGCGATAGAGCGCGCGGCGCGCAGCGACCACCGCCCCGAACAGCAGCGCGAGCGGCGTGAGGGCAGCGGTGAGCGGCGTGAGCTCGGAACGGTACCAGTCGCGCGCAAGGCGGGCGTCCACGCCGGTAAGTCTCCCCCCTCAGCGGCGCTGCGCGCCGCCTCCCGCCAGGGGAGAACGAGCGCCCACGAGCCCGCGTACGGCCGCCCGAAGGCGGCCCGTGCGCTTGCCATCACTCGGCGGCCCGGCGGCGCTCATCGATGCCTGCGCCCCCGGCGCCGCGGCGTTACTTGCCTGCCGGCGTCTGGGTCGCGAAGGTGATGTGCAGAAGCCCCGCCAGGCGCGCGGCTTCCATCACGTGCACGACGGATTGATGCGTCGCCTGCGCGTCCGCGTTGATGATCACCACCGGGTCCTTCGCGTCGCCTGCCGCGCGCCGCAGCATGTCGGCCATCGCGTTGACGGTGGTGAAGGTGAAGACGTTCTTGTCGATCACGTAGCGCCCCTGGGCGTCGATGCCGATGTTGATCTCCTTCGGACGATCCTTGGCGGCGTCGGCGTTGGCCTCCGGCAGCGTGATCTGCAGCTCGGCGATCCGCTGGTAGGTGGTCGTGACCATGAGGAAGATGAGGATGACGAGCAGGACGTCGATCAACGGGATGAAGTTGATCTCCGGGTCGTCGCGGCCGCGCGTGCCTCGCAGGTCCATGGCCGGCCTACTTCCGCTCGCCGTGCGCGAAGTCGACCAGCTTGATCGCCTGCTGCTCCATCTCCACGACCAGCTCGTCGACCTTCCCGCGAAAATGCCGATAGAAGATCATGCTCGGGATCGCGACGATCAGGCCCATCGCCGTGTTGTAGAGGGCGACCGAGATGCCGTGCGCGAGCGCGATCGGATTCGAGGCGACCGCGCTTTGCGAGCCGAAGATCTCGATCATGCCGATGACCGTGCCGAAGAGGCCGAGCAGCGGCGCCATCGCGGCGATCGTCCCGAGCGTGGTGAGGAAGCGCTCGAGCTCGTGCGTGACCACGCGCCCGACTTCCTCGATGGCTTCCTTCATGACCGGGCGCGGGCTACGCACGTTGGCGAGGCCGGCGGCGAGAATGCGCCCGAGCGGGCCCTGCTGGGCGGTCTTCTGCAGGAGCTCGGCGGTCGCGCCATGCTCGCGGAACTCCGCCAGCACGCGGTCGACCATGCCTGCGGGCGCGACGATGCTCTGGCGCAATGAGTAGAGCCGCTCGAAGATCAGCGCCAGCGCGACGACGGACGCGATGATGAGGGGCCAGATGGGCCAGCCGGCCGCCTGGATCATGGACCACACGTGCCGATTCTCCTTTTTTCGAATCGATGGAATGTAGCGTGCGGGCAGCGCCCCGTGCAACCGCCGTTCGAAGGCTGCATCATGCGCGCGCGCGCCGCCCGCCGTCGGGGAGCGCTGCGCTGATCGCCGCGCCCGCCAGCACGATGATCCAGCAGAGGTAGAGCCATACGAGGAACACCGGCAAGGCGGACAGCGCGCCGTACACGGCGTGGTACATCGACAGGTGCGTCACGTAGAACGTGAACGCGTGCTTCGCCCCTTCGAGCGCCAGCGCGGCCGTCACGCCGCCCGCGAGCGCGGCCGCGAGGCGGACGTGGCGTGCGGGCACGAACCGGTAGAGCAGCGTCAGCCCCGTGGCGAAGAACGCGAACGGCAGGGCCCGTACGATGGATTCGCCGAACGTCTTGCGCAGCGGCACGACGGCGAGCGACTGCGCGATGGCCCAGGTCGTGATCGAGATCGCCGCGCCGATCAGCACCGGACCGGCGGTGAGGCCCAGCGCATAGAGCACGACCCGCCGCGGCAGCGAGCGCCCGTGGCGGATGCCCCAGATCGCGTTGATCTCGCGCTCCATCGTGTGCAACGCCAGGCCGGCGGTCACGGCGACGAGCACGATCGACACGCCCGAGAGGCGCGCGGCCTGCTCGGCGAAGCGCACGACGTGGTCGTGCACGAGGGCTGCGCCGCTCCCCGGCAGGAGGTCCCGGACCAAGAACGCCTCGAACGCCGCGAGGCCGCGCTCGAACATCGGAAAGCGCGAGACGAACGCCAGCGCGACCGACGCGAGCGGCACCAGCGCGAGCAGCGTGGTGAACGACAGGCTCGCCGCCGTGCGGGCGAGCTGGACGTCGCGCAGGCGCGCATAGGCGCGCGCCGGGAAGGTGAGCAGGTTCGACACCGGGTGTGATGCTGGGGCACGGGGCGCGCGCGCCAGCCGGGCGTCGCGGGCGCAGGATTATGGCAGATGACGGCTCGAGCAGCGCCGCGACTGCGAGCTCACGCTTCACCTCGTCATCGCCGCGAAAGCGGGGATCGAGCGTCGTACGCCGCAAGACGCTGGGCCCCTGCTTTCGCAGGGGCGACGTCGCAATGGCGAACGGCTCGTCATCGCCGCGACGTCGCAATGGCGAGCGGCCCGTCATCGCCGCGACGTCGCAATGGCGAACGGCCCGTCATCCCCGCGAAAGCGGGGATCCAGCGTCGTTCGCGGCCAAGACGCCTAGGGGGCATCTGCTTTCGCAGGGGCGACACGGAATGGAGCGTAAGCTAACCCGAAGCCCATGCGACCAAGTGTCGTCCGCAACATCCATCCCTTCGCAGGAGCATCCATGAACGCTTCGTCTGCCACCCAAACCGCCGTGCTGGGCGGCGGCTGCTTCTGGTGCCTCGATGCCGTGTTTCGCGGGCTCGACGGCGTCACCTCCGTCGAATCCGGCTACGCCGGCGGCACGACGGCCAATCCGAGCTACGAGCAGGTCTGCAGCGGGGAGACCGGCCACGCCGAGGTCGTGCGCATCACGTTCGACCCGGCGAAGGTGAGCTATCGCGACCTGCTCAACGTGTTCTTCACCATCCACGATCCGACCACGCGCGACCGCCAGGGCAACGACGTCGGCACGCAGTACCGCTCGGTGATCTTCCCGCAGACGCCCGAGCAGCTTAGTGACGCGCAAGCCGTGATCGCGGACCTGAGCGCGCGCAAGTTGTGGCCCCGCCCCATCGTGACCGAGCTCGCGGACGCCGCGCCGTTCCATCCGGCCGAGGGTTACCACCAGGACTATTTCGCGCGCAACACGAGCCAGCCGTACTGTCAGGTCGTCGTTGCGCCGAAGGTGGCGAAGTTTCGCAAGCAATTCGCGGATCGATTGCGCAAGGGCGAAGTCGAGCATCGGCAATAGGGCATGCCGCCACCGGGGTTCCGCCGGATCGTTTCACGAGAACCTCCTGTGTCACATGACCGATGACCGCCTTTTCAGGCGCGTCGGGTCAACCACCCTCCGGTGGTCAAGCACACCCCCACCGACCACAGGACGGGCGCGAGGCCGACGCTTCCGCCGATCGCGCCGAACAGCAGCGGCACGGCGACGGCCATCGAGTTGATCAGCGACATGCGAACGCCCGCCGCCTCGCCCATGCGGCCGGCGGGCGCGTGGGTGTGCAGCAGGGCCATCACCATCGGCTGTCCCGCGCCCAGGCCGAGACCGAGCAGGGACGACAAAAGCATGAGCGTCAGGACGCTGCGCGAGAACGGGAACGCGAGGAAGACCGCGCCCGCGACGAACAGCGTGCCCGTCAGGATCTGGTGCTCGGTGAGCCGGCGCGAGAGGAGCGGCATCCCGAGGCGCACGACGAACGTCGCCATGGCGAATGCGGCCAGAACGACGCCGATCTGCGAGGCCGACAGCCCGATCGCGTGACCGTAGATCGGCACGAAGAGCGTGTGCAGCTCCCACGCCATCGCGGTCAGGGCATTGATCGCGAACACGCGCCGGAGCTCGCGATGCGCGATCAGGTCCATCGCGTTGCGCTCGTGATCGGCGTGCGCGGGATGAGGGCCGGCGAGGCGCACGCGGTCGCTGCCCAGCACGGCGATCGGCACGAGCGGCGCGAGCGCGATCACGGCGAAAGCGCCTCGAAAGCCGACGTGATCGATCATCACGCCGGCGACCAGCGGTCCGACGATGGACGAGGTCGAATAGCCGAGCGCCAGCAGGCCGAAGTTGCGCGCGCGATCCTGCGGTCCGCCGACTTCGCCGGTCGCGTACTGCGCCGACACCTGGTAGGCCATGAACGAGACGCCCATCAACGCCGCGGTCACGAACAGCGCAGGCAGTCCACGCACGACGACGGGCAGCAGCGCGGCGAGCGCGATGCCGCACGAGCCGATCAGCATCGGCACGCGCACGCCCATGCGATCGGCCCATCGCCCGGCCGGAATCGCAAGGAGCATGGGCAGCAGCGCGAACAGCGCCATCAGCGCGCCGACGGTGGCGGTCGAGGCGCCGAGCGCCAGCGCGTCGAGTGACACGGCGACGCGCGAGCCGGTCAGGACGACGTGATTCGCGATGCCGAGGCCGATGAGCCCGGCCATCGGAGGAAGATGCCGCCGCACGGCGGTCATTGCATGAACCTCCGCGCTTCGCGCTTCAGGGTTGATTCGCGCTTGGGGCGGCCCTGCGCGATCATTGAATTACCCTCCGCGCTGCGCGCTTCGGGGTTGATTCGCGCTTGGGGCGGCCCTGCGCGCTCATGGCGCGAGCCGCACGATGGTCCAGCCCTCGCCTTCGCGGCGGTACGCGATGCGGTCGTGCAGGCGGCTTTCGCGGCCCTGCCAGAACTCGAATGCGTCCGGGCGCACGCGGTAGCCGCCCCAGTACGGCGGGCGCGGCACTTCCCCGGCGAAGCGCGCCTCGGTCTCGCGCAGGCGCTCCTCGAGCCAGCCGCGGTTGGCGATCGGCGCGCTCTGGGGCGAGGCCCACGCGCCGAGGCGCGAGCGACGCGGGCGCGATGCGAAGTACGCATCCGACAGCGCGCCGTCCACCCTCTCGACGGGCCCTTCGATGCGCACCTGGCGCTCGAGCTCGACCCAGTGGAAAAGCAGCGCGGCGCAGGCGCCGTCGTGGAGCTCGTGCGCCTTGCGGCTCTCGTAGTTGGTGAAGAACACGAAGCCCTGCGCGTCCGCGCCCTTCAGCAGCACGATGCGGGCGGAAGGCCGGCCGCCGGGGCCCACCGTCGCGAGCGTCATCGCATTGGGCTCCGGCAGGCGCGCAGCGACCGCTTCGTCGAACCACCGCGCGAATTGCGCCGTGGGATCGCGGTCGACGGAGCCCTCGTCGAGCGTCTCGCGCTTGTATTCGGTACGAAGGCGGGAAGGGTCGTTGGCGGGCGCAGGCATCGGAGCGAGAGGGATTCTACCGTGCGCGCCTTCGATCGCGGCCGCGCGCCGACGTACGCAACGCGCGTTTGCTCGGGCGCAACAGCGAGCGCGCGAGAGGGCAATTTTCCCTATGAGAGCGCTTCCCAGCCCTCTGAAATGCGGTATAGTCGCCGCCGATGGAGCGACACAGCCCATGACAGGAGGGCGCGCTTCAGACGCTCCGCGTTTGTCCGCTCGCACAACCGACAGGAAGGAGAATCGATGGCTACTGCCAAGAAGGCTGCGAAGAAGTCCGCCGCGAAGAAGCCAGCAGCGAAGAAGTCCGCCTCCAAGAAACCGGCCGCGAAGAAATCGTCCGCGAAAAAGGCCCCGGCCAAGAAGGCACCCGCGAAGAAATCCGCAGCGAAGAAGTCCGCCGCGAAGCGCAAGCCGAATGCGGCGTTCATGAAGGCGATGACGCCTTCGACGGTTCTTGCCGCCGTGGTTGGCGGCGCCGCGATGCCGCGCACCGAAGTGACCAAGAAGATCTGGGACTACATCAAGAAGAACAAGCTGCAGGACTCGGTCAACAAGCGCCTCATCAACGCCGACGAGAAGCTGCGTGCGGTGTTCGGCGGCAAGGGCAAGGTGTCGATGTTCGAGATGACCAAGCTGGTGTCGAATCACCTGAAGTGATCGATCGCGCTCGTACACGGCGAAACGGCCGGCGAATTCGCCGGCCGTTTTGTTTCGATGCTTGCTCCTGCTTTGCCGGATTTGCTCGCTCTCGGGAGAGGGCCCGGGCGAGGCGGAACCGTTCGTGAAGCCCTACGCGTA
>DASXAF010000109.1:0-12100 GCA_036406955.1 Casimicrobiaceae bacterium | reverse complement strand
CGGCGTGCACCGCGCGAGCAGCATCAAGGTCGCGGAAGCGGCGAAGGTCATCGAGAACACGCAGCGCGACCTCAACATCGCGCTGATGAACGAGCTCGCGCTGATCTTCCACAAGATCGGCATCGACACCGTCGAGGTGCTGGAAGCGGCCGGCACCAAATGGAATTTCCTGCCCTTCCGCCCGGGCCTGGTCGGCGGCCACTGCATCGGCGTCGATCCGTACTACCTGACGCACAAGGCGGACAAGCTCGGCTATCACCCGCAGGTGATCCTCGCGGGGCGGCGCATCAACGACGGCATGGGCAAGTACATCGCCGAGCAGACCGTGAAGCAGCTGATCCAGTCGGGGCGTGCGGTGAGGGGTGCCGACGTGACGGTGCTCGGGCTCACGTTCAAGGAGAACGTGCCCGACCTTCGCAACTCGCGCGTGATCGACGTCGTGCGCGAGCTCGCGTCGTACGGCGCACGGGTGCACGTGCACGACCCGGTGGCCGATCCCGCCGAGGCGCGCCACGAATACGGCGTCGACCTCGCGGGTTGGGACGAGCTGCCGCGCGCCGAAGCGATCGTCGCGGCCGTGGCGCATCGCGCGCTTCGCGAGCGCACGATCGACGACATCGCCGCGAAGCTCGCGCCGGGCGGCCTGTACGTCGACGTCAAATGTCAGGCGGACGCCAAGGCGCTGCGCGCGCGCGGCATCCAGGTGTGGAGGTTGTGACGATGCAGCTCGTGCCAGACCACTATGCCGGCGCGTGCGCATCGCTCCGGGCGCGGCCGCAGCGCTGGCTCGTGACCGGCAGCGCGGGCTTCATCGGCTCGCATCTCGTCGAAGCGTTGCTGCGACTCGACCAGCACGTCGTGAGCCTCGACAACTTCTCCACCGGCCACCAACGGAATCTGGACGAGGTTCACGCGGCGGTGGGCGCCGAGGCGTGGCGGCGCCATCGCTTCGTCGAAGGGGATATCGTCGATCTCGCCACGTGCCGCCATGCGTGCGCCGGCGTCGACGTCGTGCTCCACCAGGCAGCGCTCGGCTCGGTGCCGCGCTCGATCGAGGACCCGTTGCGCACGCACGCTTCCAATGCGACGGGCTTCCTGAACCTGCTCCTCGCAGCGCGCGACGCCGGGGCGCAGCGCTTCGTGTATGCGGCGTCGAGCTCGACGTACGGCGATCATCCCGGCTTGCCGAAAGTCGAGGACGAGATCGGGCATCCCCTGTCACCGTACGCCGTCACCAAATACGTCAACGAGCTCTATGCCGACGTCTTCCGCCGCTGCTACGGCACGCCGGTGATCGGGCTTCGCTATTTCAACGTCTTCGGCCCGCGGCAGGATCCCGAAGGCGCGTACGCGGCGGTGATCCCCTGCTGGGTGTCCACGATGCTGCGCGGCGAGGCGATCCGCATCCACGGCGACGGCGAGACGACGCGAGACTTCTGCTACATCGCCAACGTCGTGCAGGCGAACATCCTGGCGGCAACCGCGTCGCAGCCCGACGCGATCGGCGAGATCTACAACATCGCCGTCGGCGGGCGCTCCTCGCTGAACGAGCTTGCACGACTCCTGCGGGAGCTGATCGAGGGGCGCCATCGCGGGTTGCGCGTGCCCGGTGCCGTTTACGACGAGTTCCGGCAAGGCGACGTGCGGCATTCGCAGGCCTCGATCGCGAAGGCTTCGCGCCTGCTCGGGTACGCGCCGGTCTACGACGTGCGGACCGGCCTGCGCGAGGCATTGCCGTGGTACGAGGCACAAGCGGGCATCGGGCTGGACAATGTGACAGCGACCCCCCTTGTGGCAGCGCCCTAGCCCGCGCCGCGTCGCAGCGACATGGGGACGTTCGGTGCGGCCGGCCCGGCGGGTCGTTCGATGGTGAAGGGCCGCACCAGCATCGCACGGAGCGTGGTGTTCACGCTCGCGAGGCGCTGGCTCGATCGGCTGATCGGCATCATCAGCACGATCATCCTGGCTCGCCTGCTGGTTCCCGCCGATTTCGGCGTCATCGCGATGGCAACGCTGGTGCTCGGCCTCGTCGACGTCTTCCTCGACCTCGGCGTGAACATCGCGCTCATCCAGCGCAGCAACCCCACGGCGGAGCAGTACAACACGGCGTGGACGCTTCGCCTCATCCAGACTTCGATCGCGACCCTGGTGGTGGTCGCGACGGCGCCGCTCGCGGCGTCGTATTTCAAGGACCCTCGCGTCGAGCCGGTCCTGCAGGTGCTCGGCTTCGCGTTCGTGTTGTCGGCGCTCGAGAACATCGGCGTGGTCGAATTCCAGACGCACATGCGATTCGGCGAGGATTTCAGGTTCGCCTTCCTGAAGCGCCTCGCG
Source organism: Casimicrobiaceae bacterium (assembly GCA_036406955.1). Classification (GTDB taxonomy): domain Bacteria; phylum Pseudomonadota; class Gammaproteobacteria; order Burkholderiales; family Casimicrobiaceae; genus VBCG01. Next base: position 9,769 of record DASXAF010000109.1, on the reverse strand, counting down.
GGGTTCGCCGCGACCGTCATCGCCGCGTGGGTCATGCGCTCCTACTGGGCGCTGGTGGTCGGCACGCTCGCCGGTCGCGCGTTCGGCGTCGTGATCAGCTACTTCGTTCACCCCATGCGTCCCAGGCTGACGCTGCGTGCCTCGAGGGACATCTTCGCCGTGTCGCAATGGGTCATGGTCCAGGGCATCGGCGGGTTCCTGAACCAGCAGTTGCACAGGTGGGTCGTCGCCAGGCGCGAGAGTGCCGACGTGCTCGGCGCGTATACGCTCGCCGGCGAGATCTGCGCGCTTCCCCAGAACGCGCTTCTCATGCCGCTCAATCGGGTGCTGTTTCCTGCATTCGTGCAGGTCAAGGCGGATCCGGACGAGCTGCGCCGGATCTTCCTGCTGGCGCAGGGCGTACAGGCGCTGGTCGCCATTCCGGTTTTCGTCGGCCTGGCGCTGGTGGCCGACGAGGCGGTGCGCCTCGCGTTGGGCGACAAATGGCTGTCCGTCGTGCCCTTCGTCGAATGGCTCGCGCCGTTCGGCGCGATGAGCGCGATCAACACGTCAGCCGGCTACGTGCTGATGGCGCTCGGTCACTTTCGCGTGATGTCCATCTTCTCGTGGGTCAGCGTCGCCGCGTTCGTCGCCATCGTATATCTCGTGCTGCCCGGCGCGGGGGCGCTGCAGATCATCTGGGTGCGCGTGATGTTGGGCACGGCAAGCTTCCTGGCGTTCCTGCTGCTCGTGCGGCAGACGGTGCCGCACCTGCGAGACAGCTTCGCCGGCATCGGGCGCCCGCTGCTCGGCGCGGCCATCATGGCGGCCGCGGTGCTCGCGGTGGCATGGATGGTCAAGCTGCCGTTCCAATGGATGCTGCTCGTGAAGATGCTCGTCGGCGCCGTAACCTATGCCGGCGCCGTGCTCCTGCTGTGGCTGGCTGCGGGGCGACCCGACGGCGCGGAAGCCTACCTGCTCAGGAAGCTGCGCGCGCGACGGGCGTGAGGGATTCGCGCGCACGCATTCATTCGCCCGCGGGCTTGACGATGGAGATCAGCTTGCGGGTGCCGAGCCCGTCGATCACGGGCGGCGGTCCGCCGATCCTGCGCCACATGCTCTCGTCCCGAAACACGTCGATGCAAAGCGGAAGGTGGCCGTCGTGCGAAAAGATCACCCCGCCCGGAACGAGCAGCGGGTAGAGGTTCTCGAGGCAGGTACGCGTGGAGGCAGCGAGGTCGACGTCGAGGAACGCGGCGGCGATCGGCTCGGCGAACTGCGGCATCGTGTCGTCGAACCATCCCTTGCGAAACTCGCAGACGTCGACCTCGCCGTAGCGTCGCACGTTGTCGGTGACCTCCGCGAGGGCGCCGGCGTACAGTCCCGGCACGAACCCGGTCTGCTGGCCGAAGATCGTGCGTCCATGTTGCTCGCCATGCACGGGAAGCCCCTCGAAGGAATCGAAGACGACGAGCCGGCGTCCCACGAGCTTCGTGACGATGCTGAGCTTGACGGTGCTTCCGCCCTTGAAGCAGCCCGCTTCGACGATGCAACCGCGCTTGGAAGCGGGTATGGCCAGGATCGCCGACGCCATCTCCACGATTTCGGCATGCGTGTGCGCGCACCTGACCTGTCCATTCACCGCCCCGAGCCGGCGCACGAGCGCACGACGCTCTTGCAGGCTCAAGCGTCCCAGCTCGCGGAACTGCATCGAGGTGAGCGTCCAGCGGTCGCGCGCGGACGCGAGCCGTTGCGGTGCGCTGTCGATGAGCCGCAAGGTGCGGTGCACGGCGCGTCGCGACGTCCAGTACGCCTGCCGCAGCGGCTTCGGAAGCCACGGACGAAGACGCTCACGCGTCGATTCGCTTATCATCGAGACGATCTCCTGCGGAGAAGACCACGGTCACTGACACGAAGAGCGAACGATGCGCCTCTTGCAAACCGACGTGACGCCGCAAAGGCACGGTGTGCGATTGACGGGATCGATGGAGCGCGCAAACGGCGACCCTTTCGACGCGCACGTCGACTACCACGGGCTGGACGCCTCGCACGTGGCATCGGGTGCCGATGCGATGGCGGCCGCCATGCTGATCCCGAGCATGCGTGACGGTGAGGATCTCGAGATCTGCCCGCCCATTTCACCGTTGCTCGCATACAGTCTGCCACGCGCTCGAGACATTTTCCACACCTGGTATCCGGCGTTCAGTCGCATCGAGATACGGTGCTCGCCGCAGGACATGCTGCCGATCGAGCGCCCGGCGCGCGCGGCAACGTTCTTCTCCGGCGGTGTCGACTCGTTTTACACACTGCTGAAGCACACGCATGGCGCAGGGACGCTTCCCGTTCCGTTGACCCACGTGATCTACCTGCGCGGTGTCGAGCAAAGGCTCGAACACACCAAAGGCGCCGAGGAAGCGCAGGCGTGGGTGCAGAGCATCGCGCAATCCGCAGGCGTCGGGTGCATCACCGGCGTGACGAATCTGCGCACGACGCTGCAGGGGCCGGTGGGCCGGGTGCACTGGGAGCGGCATTACCATGGCAGTGCGCTGGCCGGCATCGGCCTTGGCTTGTCAGGTCTGCTCTCCTACGTGTGCATTCCGTCCGCCTTCTCGTACAACCACATGGTTGCGCACGGCAGCACGCCGCTGCTCGACGAGATGTTCTCGAGCGACCAGGTCAGGGTCGTGCACGATGGCGCGGAAATGACCCGCGCGCGCAAGGTGGCCCGGATCCTGGAATGGGACCGCGAGCTCGTCCTGTCGCATCTGCGCGTATGCATCATGAACGAGGGTGGCGCCTACAACTGTGGTCGATGCTACAAATGCGTGCGCACCGCGATTCCGCTGCGCGTGCTCGGCGCCCTGGATGACGCGCGCACGTTCACCGACAAGTCCGACGCGCACTGGGAGGGCGTGCTCAACGGCGATCACCTGGTGCTGATCGAAGAGAATCTGGACTTCGCGCGCGAGGCCGGCGCCGACCGCAACCTCATCTCGGTGCTCGAGCGGGTCGTGCGCCGACGCCGCCGCGCCCAGGGCGCGAAGGAATACGTCAGGAACTCCTCACTCGCTCGCCTGCTTCCCGCGGCACGCGCAGTGAGATCGTGGCTCGCCCAACGCGCCGGGTCGTAACGCCGTCATGCACCGACTGCCGTGTCGACGCGATGATCGCCTGGCAGGTTGGAGTTCCCGTCGCGGGATTCGGTCGCGTGCCCGACGATATGCGCGAAATCTTCCGGCGCTTGCTTCATCGCCATCCAGCAAATGGCCGACATGACGGCTCTCCTGCCGGAGCCCGCAGCGATGGCGCCCCGGCCGCCAGGCGGCCAGACGCGCTCCACCAGAATCTGACGCGCGAAAGACGCATCGATGTGCGCCGACGCGAGCTCGATCACGTCGGCGAACGCGCTGCGCACCGCCCGCCAACCGGCGGTATTCATGTCGAACATGCGGTCATGGAAGCAGCGTTCGAGTCGACCGTCCACCCGGTGCTCGAGCGACTTTCTGAGCGCACCGATGAACTGCTGAAGGCTCCATGGCAGCCGTGACGGTTGGAGGCCCGACACGACCGAGCGCGTGTCCATGTTTCCGCGATCGAGTGGAAGCCGGGCCAGCGCCGGGAACTTGCGCACGACGACACCGAATTGCAACGCGCGATCCCGAACGCATCGCAGCGGCAGCGAGTCGAAATACTCGCGGACGCGGTGATCCATGAACGGCATCACGGGCCAGGAGCGATACGCCAGCAGCTTCGCGAACCTGCCGATCAGGAAGCGCTGACGGTGCAGGGCGTGGAACCACCACGCATTCTTCCAGGGCGCGACGCCGTAGGAATCGAACTCCTCGCCGAGGCGGGCAACACACTGGCCGAGGCCGTCGACCGCATCGGCATCTCGCATCAGCCGACGAACGATTCTCGCCGGCAGTCCCCAGACATTGTCCGCCCGGTACAGCGTTTCGAAGCTGTGATCGGCGAACCGGGGATCGAACGCCCAGCTCACGTTCTTCGCGCCGATTACCGCGTCGCCGAAGAGGCCGGTCGCAACCGGGCCGTGATCGAGCGACGCGTGCTGTGCCACCGCCCACAAGTGGAGGGCGTAACCGCCGGACTGCGCCCCGTCCCACTGCGCCTCGCGTCGAAGCCACTCGAAAAACCGGTCGGGCTGGATCGGGACGTTGTGCGGCTCGAAGCCCAGATGGTGTATCACCTTGGCGCCGAATCGAACGTCGAAGTCGCTCGCGTCTCCTATGGTGACGCCGCGGTAGCCGCCCGGGACATCGGTCTGCGCGAGGTAACCCGACATCAGGCGCGAGTCGAGACCGCCGGACATCAGCGTCGCACGCGTGCGCGGCAGAAGCTCGCGGCTCACCTCGCCCAGTACTTCGTGGAACTCGTCCACGACGTGCCGCTCGTCGACGTTCCGGACGTCCGGCAGGGCGCATCGATGTCGCGACACGGTGCCTTTGCGAATTTCGACGACCGTTCGAGCATCGGCTCTGAACACTTGCCGGTACACCGTTTCGCCGAACAGATAGTGCGCGAGCAGGAGGCTGTGCGCGATGGCAGCGTTGTCGACGTCCAGCGCAAGCCGCGGAACCGCGCCGAAAAGCGGCAGCGCGGACGCGCACACCGTCAGATCGGGCCCGGCATGCACGTAGAGCGGATAGATGCCCAGGTAATCGGTCGTGCAGAGCAGCGATCCGTCCGCGTCGACGCGCACCGCGGCGCCATAGTTCAGGCGTCTGCACAGATCTTGCGCGTCCGTACGGGCGGGCGCTCGCAACAACGTCGTCGCCGCCGCCTGCAGGTCGGCTGCGCCGGGGAAGCCGATGACGGCCGCGACCACGCCCGCCTCGGATGCGAGCTTCCAGGGCGTGTTGCGATTCGCGGCGACGAGCAGGAACGCGTTCGGGATTTCAGCTTCGTGAATTTCGAAATGCGGCCCGAACTCCTCGAGCATCCCGATCGCTCGAAGCTTTGCAGCCTCGCGCACATCGGCATCCGGGCACCACACTGCGAGCAGATCGGACATCGAAGCCCCGCATGACATCGTCGACGGCGAGGCAAGGATAGGGCAATTCGTCGAAACCGATCAGTGGTGCAAGCGGTGCGAAGCCGGCCGCGGCGACGACATCGACCTCGCCGCGCGCCGACGGCGAACGTCACCTGTCATCGAACGACGATTGCCGCGCCACTGCTGCCGCGATGCGAGGGCGCGCCGGCGGCGCCGTTTCCAGGCCGGGCGTTGCGCGTGGGCGCGCGAGGATCCGTGCGAGTTGCTCCGGCGCTTCCTGCATCGCGATCCAGCAGATCGCCGCCATGGCGGCCTTCCTCGCCGATCCGGCGGCGATGGCTCCCGCGCGGCCTGGCGGTACCCGCTCGACGAGCATCTGTCGCGCGAACGGCACATGGACCCGCGCCGACGCGAGCTCTATCACGTCGCCAAAGTGCGCGCGTGCCGCGAGCCAGCCTGCTGCATTCATGTCGAACATCCGCTCGTGAAAACGCCGGTCGACTCGATCGAGCCTGTGCCTGATGGATTTGCCGACGGCATCGAGGCATTGACCTATCACCCACGGCACACGCGACGGGCGCAGGCCCGCGACGACGGATCGCGTGTCGCTGTTCCCGCGGTCGAGCGGCAGCCGCGCCAGCGCCGGAAACTTCTGCAGGACGATGGCGAATTGCAGCGCGCGATTCTGGACGCATGCATACGGCAACGCATCGAAATATTCCCGGACCCGGTAATCGATGAACGGCATGACCGGCCAGGAGCCGTACGAAAGCAGCTTCGCAAACCGCCCGACGAGGAACCGCTGACGATGCAGCAGCTGGAACCACCATGCGCTCTTCGAGGGTTCCGCGCCGCAGGCGTCGAACTCCGCACGCAGCCTCGCGCGGCACTCGTGCACCCGCTCGACCGCGTCCCGATCGCGCAGCAGGTTGCGGATGATCCGCTCAGGCAGTCCCCATAGATTGTTCGCCGAGAACAGCGTGTCGAAGCTGTAGTCGGCATACCGGGCATCGGAAGCCCAGTCGACCTGCTTCGCGCCGAGGATGGCATCGCCGAAGAGGGCCGTCGCCAAGCGGCCGTCGTGGAGCGCCTCGTCCCGCGCCACGCCCCAGAAGTGAAGGACGTAGCTGCCGGACTGCACGCCATCCCACAGCGCCTCGTGTCCCAGCCACTCGAGGAAGCGGTCGTGCCGAATCTCGACATGGGTGTGTTCCAGGCCGAGATGGCGCAGCACTTTCGCGCCGAACTGAACGTCGAAGTCCGTCGTGCTGCCGAGGGTAATGCCGCGATGACGTTCGGCGAGGGCACTCCGCACCAGGTATCCCGAGAGCAGCCGCGAATCGAGACCGCCCGACATGAGCGTCGCGCGCGTGTGCGGCAGCAACTCCCGGCTCACCTCCGTCAGCAGCTCGTGGCATTCGTCGACGGCATGACGGGCATCGGCGCGATTGCCATGGTGCGTCGCCGGATCATGCTTCGAAATGACCCCCTTCCTGATTTCGACGACCGCGCGCGCATCGAGTCGCGCGACTTCCTCGTACACGGTCTCGCCGAACAGGTAATGAGCGAGGAGCAGGCTGGCGGCCATGGCGCCGCGGTCGGGGTGGAGCGCGAGCTGCGGCACCGCACGGAAGAGCGGAAGCGCGGACGAGCATACGGTCATGCCGCTGCCCGCATGCACGAACAGCGGATAGATGCCGAGGTAGTCCGTCGTACACAGCAGCGATCCATCGGCGTCGAGGCGCAGCGCAGCGCCGTAGTTCAAGCGCCGGCACAGCTCGCGCAGGCACGTGCGCGCTGCGCCCGGCGCGGCGAGCAGCGCCGCCGCTTCGTCCTCGATCGTCGAAGCCGCGGGCAACCCGATGACGGCTGCGATGGCGCCCGCGCCGGACACGAGCTTCCAAGGCGTGTTGCGATTCACGGCAAGCAGGATGAAACCGTCCGCGATCTCGTCTTCGTGAATTTCGAAGTGCGGCCCGAAATCCTTCAGCATGCGGATTGCAGCCTGTTTCGCCGTCCGTCGGACGGCGGCATCCGGGCACGACATAGCGAACAGGTCGGACATGAGGCCTCCGGGAAACGGGCCGGCGCCAAAGCTTAGGACAAACCGTCCCGCACCAGCAGACTTTCGGATGGTCGGATGCGCTGCGTGCCGCAGGGATCGAGCGGTGCACGCGAGATGGCCCGCCCCCCGCCGATGAAGGTATCCTTGCCGTTCTCGACACCCGGATTCCCACGGTGCGCCGTCACCAAGACCCGATGCAGCCGCGCGCAATGCAAGGCGCGTTCCAGCCATGCGCGCGGCGCGGGCCGGTTCCTGCCATGCTCGTGGCGCTCGCCATCGCCGCGGGCGCGCAGGCGCAGGACGGCGTCGAGCCGCGCGATGTGCGAGCGCAGTTGTCGCCGCGCGTCGCCGAAGCCGTTGCCTACGAGCACGGCGAAGGTGTCCCCAAGGACTTGAACAAGGCCGCCGCGTTGTACTGCGAAGCGGCGCGCGACGGCGACGTCGACGCGCTGTTCAATCTCGGATGGATGTACGCCAACGGGCGCGGCATCGGCCGCGACTACGACATCGCCGCGACGCTGTTCGCGCGCGCGGCCGCGGCCGGCAGCGAGCAGGCCGCCCGAGTGCTCACGCTCTTCCGCGAAGGCCATTCGAAGCTGCCCGAGTGCATGAACGATCCGGCGCTTGCGCTTGCACCGGTGCCGTTCGACATCGTGCGCGCCGCGCCCGATCCCTTCGCCGACCTGCCGCCGTGGAAGCAGAAGATCGCCGACGTGGTCCTGAAGGTCGCGCCCTCGTATGGAATCGAGCCGCGGCTTGCGCTCGCCGTGATCACGGTCGAGTCCAACTTCGATGCGCTCGCCGTGTCCGACAAGGACGCGCGCGGATTGATGCAGCTCGTTCCCGAGACGGCGGCGCGCTTCAAGGTCAGGAACGCGTTCGACGTGCGCGACAACGTGCGCGGGGGCCTTGCGTACCTGCGCTGGCTGCTCGCCTACTATCGCGGCGAGGTCGCGCTCGCGGCCGCGGCGTACAACGCCGGCGAGCGCGCGGTCGACAAGTACGGCGGCGTGCCGCCGTACAGCGAGACGCAGGAATACGTGCGCCGCGTGCTGCAATTGTTCCGCTATCCGCGCCATCCGTACGATCCGAGCATCGCGGAGCCGTCGCCGGTGGTGACTTCGTCGGGCGCGCGCGCGAGCGGAACGCAATGATGCGGGGCTGCGCGGCCCGACCCGCACTTGCGCTCGTGCTGTTCGTGCTGGCGCTCGCGGCGCGCGAGGCACACGCAGACGCGCAGGCCACGATACCGCGCGTCAAGGGCTCGGTCGTCGCGATCGGCACCTATGAGCGCACTCGCGCCACGCCGTTCCAGTTCCTCGGCACGGGCTTCGCCGTGGCGGACGGCACGCTCATCGTCACGAGCGCGCACGTGCTGCCGCCGCAGGCGGATCCGCGGCGCCGGGATGCCGTCGCGGTGCTGTCGCCGGCGCCGCCGCGCGAAGGACGCGAGCAGGCGGAAATGCGCGAAGCACGCGCGGTTGCCGTGGATGCGGCGATGGACCTCGCGGTGCTGAAGGTCGACGGACCGCCGTTACCCGCGCTGCGCCTTCGCGATTCCGACGGCGTCCGCGAGGGACAGAGCGTGCTGATGACGGGCTATCCGTCGGGCGCGACGTTCGGGCCGGTGCCCATGACCCACCGCGGCATGATCGCGGCGATCACGCCGATCGCGCTCGCACCGGCGCGCGCCGCGGACGTCGACAGCACCACGCTGCGCCGGCTGTCATCCGGCACTTACACCGTCTACCAGCTCGACGCGGCATCGTATCCGGGCGCCAGCGGCAGCCCCGTCTACGATCCGGACACGGGCGAGGTGCTCGGCGTGGTCAACGTCGCGCCCACGCGCGATGCCTCCGCCACGTCGGCCGCGCAGCCGGCAGGCATGCCTTACGCGATTCCGGCGCAACAGGTGCGCGCGTTGATCGAGCGCGCGCGCTGAGCGCGGCTCGCATGGGTCCCGATTCGCTGTTCGACCCGGTCGCGGTGAAGGCCGTGCTGAAAGCGCTGGTGCTGCCACCGACAGGGCCGCTCCTGCTCGCCGTGCTGGGCCTCGCGCTGCTTTCACGACGTCCGCGTCTCGGCCGCGCGCTGGCGTGGATCGGAGTGCTCGCTCTGGTCGTGCTGTCGATGCCGATCGTCCCGACGAGCCTGCATCGTGCCTTCGACGACTCGCCCGTGTTCGATCCGCATCGACCGACGACCGCCCAGGCGATCGTGATCCTCGGCAGCGGCGTGCGCCGCCATGCGCGCGAATACGGCGGCGACACGCTCGGCAGCTTCACGCTGGAGCGCGTGCGCTACGGCGCGCGTCTCGCGCGCGCGACCGGCCTGCCGGTCCTCGTCTCGGGAGGCACGCTGCGTGGCGGGCCGACGGAGGCGCAACTGATGCGCGAGGCGCTCGAAACCGAGTTCGGCGTGCGGGTCCGCTGGATGGAGGACCGCTCGCGCACCACGCACGAGAACGCCGTCGACACGGCGGAAATCCTGCTGCCCGCCGGCATACACGAGGTCGTGCTCGTCGCGCACAGCATCGACATGCCGCGCGCGCGCGCCGAGTTCGCGGCGGCGGGGTTGCGCACCGTGCCCGCGCCGATCGCGCTCGCCGGGCGCGAGGCGGACGACTTGTTCGATTTCCTCCCCGGCATCGCCGCGCTCAACGTCAGCTATCGCGTGCTCTACGAGATGGCGGGCGAAGCGGTGCGGCGCAT
>DASXAF010000108.1:0-38345 GCA_036406955.1 Casimicrobiaceae bacterium | reverse complement strand
GATGCGATAGAGCTCGGCGCCTTCGAGCAGCACCTTGCGAATGCCGCGGGTCTGCGGGCTGTGCGGGTCCTCGTCGGTCTCGACCTTGGCGTGGTGCTTGCGATGGATCGCGACCCATTCCTTGGTCACCATCCCGGTGGTGATCCACAGCCAGAAGCGGAAGAAGTGCGAAACGACGGGATGCAGGTCCAGGCCGCGGTGCGCCTGGCACCGGTGCAGGAAGATGGTCACCCCGGCGATGGTGACGTGGGTGAACGCCAGCGTGACGACCACATAGCCCCACCACGGCAGGTCGATCAGCCCATGGGCTGCGAAGGAAAGGACGGCCTGCGGCACGAAATCGTAAGACATTGCTTATCCAGAGTTGAAAAGGCGCCCGCCGCGGCCTTGGGCCGCACCCGCGGGACCCCGCATTCTACGCGAGCGCGGCGTCCGTATATATGCCGTCGCACGCTCCTTGTCGCAAGTCAAACCGGGCCATTGTTTTGCCGGCGGTTCGTGTCGCCCTCGTCGCGGGCGTCCTTGTCCATGCCCGTTACGTACACGTCGCGGCGCGGGTACGCCAGGCCGATGCCGTTCGCCTTGAGCGTTCGAAGGACCTCGCGCTGGATCACGCCCCGGAGCGCGAGCACGTCGACGCTGGCGTCCGCCACGTAAGCGCCGAGCTCGATGTTCACGCCCGTGTCGCCGAAGCTCGCGATGCGGGCGAGCGGCGAATGGGGCGGCTTGCGCAGCACGCGCGGGTCGACCAGCGCGGCGCGCTCGAGGAGCGCGATCGCCCGGTCGATGTCGGCGTCCGGCGAGACGGGCACCTGGATGGCGACGCGCACCTCGGGCGAGGTGGACGGCACGTGCGAGTGATTGAGCACGGTCGTGGTGACCAGCGTTTCGTTCGGCACGATGACGTGCACGCCGTCGGCCATCTGCAGCAGGACGTAGCGCGACGTCACCTGCGTCACGGTGCCCCTTCGATTGTCCACCGTGATGCTGTCGCCGAGCCGCACCGATCGGTCGAGCAGGATCGTGAAGCCCGAGATGTAGTTCGCGGCGAGACGCTGCAGGCCGAGGCCGATGCCGACGCCGACCGCGCCGCCGAACACCGTGAGCACGGTGAGGTCGAAGCCGACCGCTTCCAGCGCGATGAGCCCGCCCGCAACGAGCAGCGCCGCGCGGATCAGGCGCGACAGCACCGCCCGCAGGTTCGAGTCGAGGCCGGTCGCACGATCGAGCCGCCGCTCGACGGTCCCCGAGATCCACAGCGTGACGATCAGCGAGAGCAGCAGCACCAGCACGCCGCTCACGATCGACAGCAGCGTGGGATGCGTCTTGCCGATCGGCACCTCGATCGAGTCCAGCGTGGCGATGATGTCGTCGAGCACGCCGAAGTAGTAGAGCGCGAGGAGCACCCACACGACCGCGCCGAGCGTGCGCTCCCATGGCACCAGCCATTCGTGGCGCGAGAAGACGCGTCGCAGCCCGTAGACGAGCGCGCGTATCGCCGCGAGCGCCGCCATCAGCGCGATCACGACCGACAGCAGGAATGGCTCCTGGCCGAACGCGCGGCGATAGATCCACGAGCCGAGGTAGAGCAGCAACAGCGCGAGCAGCGGAAAGCCGACGCCGGCGCTCTCGCGCGGCTGCGCACCGCTGCGCGCGCGGCGCGCCATGCGCAGCCGCCGGTCGACCGCCCATGCGAGGCCGATGGCAAAGGCGGTGAGCAGGATCTCCGCCCAGCCGGCGGGCCACGTCAGCATGGTCTGGACGCGGGAGAAGTCGATGGGGGCGATCATCATCTGCGAAGGTTACAAGACGCAGGTCGTTCGCTGCGCCCGGGATGAACGGCGATCGATGTCATTCTTCGGAGCGAAGCGACGGACGACCTGCCGTCGCTTGTCTCTCCAGCATCGCCGCAAAGAACCCGTCGCAACCGTGCGCGTCGGGCAGCAGCCGCAGCCGCGCGCCGGTGTCGAGCGGGATGCCGAGATGCGCGAGCTCGCGCGCGGTGTCCGCTTCGGCGAAATCGCCGTGCGACGCGAGGAACGCATCGACGATGGCGTCGTTTTCCTCCGGCAGCACGCTGCACGTTGCATACACCAGGCGTCCGCCCGGCTTCACGAGCGTGGCGGCGGCCTCGAGGATGCGCGCCTGCTTTTGCGCGAGCTCGGCGACATCCTGCGGCGCCTGGCGCCATTTGAGATCGGGATTGCGGCGCAGGGTGCCGAAGCCCGTGCACGGCGCGTCGACCAGCACGCGGTCGATCTTGCCGCGAAGCCGGCGCACCTTCGGATCGCGCTCGCTCGCGAGGCGCTGCGGATGCACGTTGGACAGGCCGGAGCGGGCGAGGCGTGGCGCGAGGCGCGCGAGGCGGCGCTCGACGACGTCGAACGCATACAGCCGTCCCTGCGAGCGCATGAGCGCGCCGAGCAGCAGCGTCTTGCCGCCCGCGCCCGCGCAGAAGTCGACCACCATGTCGCTGCGCCGCGGCGCGACGAGTTGCGCGACGATCTGGCTGCCTTCGTCCTGCACTTCCAATCGTCCGTCCGCGAGCCACGGATGCTGCGCGAGCGAAGGTCGTCCGCGCACGCGGATGCCGAGCGGGGCATACGGCGTGGGCGACGCGTCGAGGCCGTCGCCGCGCAGCGCCGCAAGCGCATCGTCGCGCTTCGCCTTGAGCGGATTGACGCGCAGGTCGAACGGCGCCGGCGATTGCCATGCGCGCGTCAAGGCGGCGCGTCGCTCATCGCCGTGGATCTCGCCGAGGCGCGCCCACAACCAGTCGGGAACGTCGGCCGCGACCGCGGGCGGCAGCGGCTCGCGCACGCGCGCCTTGAACGAGGCGAGCCACTGCGCGTCGGCTTCACGCATCCATGCCGACAGTTCGCGCACCGACGCGAGCCCTTCGCGCACCGTCACCGCGAGCGCGAGACGGCGCACGTCCTGCGTTTGCGCGAGCGCTTCGAGCGAGCGCTTGCGCCGCAGCCAGGCGAACACACCTTCGGCCACGAACGCGCGATCGCGCGCGCCCATCTCGCGCTGCGCGCGAAAGAACGCGGACAGCGCGGCGTCCGCGGGACCTGCGAGCGGCGCAATACGCTCGATCGCCGCGGCGAGCGCGGCGATCTGGTTGGCATGGATCATCGGCGCCGGTGCACGCCCTACGACCCGTGCTCGACGAACGGATTCGCCCGCTCGACGGTGGGCGGCGTCGGCGGCGTCTCGTCCGGCGAATCGGTCGCGGGCGTGGCGTCGGTGCGAATGGCGGCGAGCACCGCTTCGAGCGTGCCGCGCGAGGTCTGCGTGACGCGGATCTTGATCGGGATGTAGTGCATCGACGGCGCGAGCCAGAACCACGCCTCGGTCTTCGAGTCCGCGCTCACGCGGTGCCAGCGCTCGGTGTCCACTTCGCCGTGCGGCCCCGCGATGCGCTCCTCGCCTTCGCGCGTGACCGTGTAGTGGTAGACGCGCCGCGTCGTGGCGATGCTGAACGAATAGCGTCCTTCGCTCGGCGGCGTGAAATACGTCTGCCAGAGGATCGTCAGCGGGTCGAACGTCAGCGGATCGAGCGGCTCGGTCTTCTGGTCCTTCAGCGTCACGACGTTGTTGGTCCAGTCGAAGACCGCGATCTCGCGCTTGTCCGGGCTGCCGCGCTCGACCTCGAACGCGAGCGTCTGCAGGCCGTTGCGCGTGATGCGCCCGCGGCTCTCGATCCTGCCGCGCCCGTGCACGAGCAGCGCCGCGAGGCCGCGCGCCTGCGCGACCGTCGCAATGCGATAGTTGTCCTCGTCGTGCTCGAAGCGATACGTCGCGTCGCCGATCAGAAAGCCCTGCGTGCCGAGGAACACCTTGTACGCGAGATCGAGGCGCGGCGGCAGGACCGTGCCGGGCGGCGGCGGGCCGATGACGACCGCGGGTGGCGGCGCGATCGCAGGCGCGGGCTCGGATGCGGGTGCAGGCGCCGACGCCGACGGCGCCGCCTCGCTCGCCGATTCGCTTTCCGCGCTCGGCGCGGGCTCGGCGCGCCGCGTGACGAGGGGGCTCCTCGGGCGTTTGCGCTGCGGCTTCGCCTGCGTCGGCGGTGGCGGCGCGCTCACCGTGGGCGGCGCAGGCATCTCGGTGAGCGTCGCCTGCAGCACCGGGGCTTCGGGCGGCTGCGACGGCTCGACCGGAAGCAACGTCCACGCCGCGTGCACGAGCAGCGACACGACGAGCGCGACGATCAGCGCGCGCGTGGAGCGGCGGCGCGCCTCCTCGCTGATGCGCAGCGTCGCGGGAAGGGAGAGCGCGCTCGCCATTGCGGAAAGACCCATCGGCGCGCGGCTAAGTTCGCGTCGCGGGCGGTGACAGCAGCGCCGCGCGGGCATCGGGCGGCACGTCCCGGAAGCGCACGCGCCCGTCGACGAGCGCCACGTCGCCCCGGCAGATCCATGCCACCGCCGCGGGCAGGACGCGATGCTCGACGGCGAGGACGCGTGCGGCGAGGCGCGCCTCGTCGTCGTCCGGCAACACCGGTACCGCGCCCTGCGCAATGATCGGCCCCACGTCGACGATGGGCGTGACGAAGTGCACGGTGCAGCCATGCACGCGCACGCCGTCGGCGAGCGCGCGCGCGTGCGTGTTCAACCCGGGATAGAGCGGAAGCAGCGACGGATGGACGTTGACGAGGCGTCCCTCGTGCTTGCGCACGAACGCGTCGCCCAGCACGCGCATGAATCCCGCGAGCACGACCAGGTCCGGCTCGCCTTGCGCGAGCGCCTCGTCGAGCGCGGCGTCGAAGCGCAGGCGCTCGGCATGCGTGCGATGGTCGACCACGGCCGTTGCGATGCCGTGCGCGCGCGCGATGTCGAGGCCCTGGGCTTCGGCGCGGTTGCTCACGACCTGCGTGATCGCGCCGTCGATCGCGCCGCGTTGCGCGGCGTCGATCAGCGCGCCCAGGTTCGAGCCGCGTCCCGAGATCAGGACGCTGATGCGGGCGAGCGCCATCGCGACGTCAAACGACGAGCGCGCCCGGCGCGCCCGCCGCGCGCGGCACGATGGTGCCGATCGGCTGGGCGTCCTCGCCGGACGCGCGCAGCATCGCGATCGCGCGCTCGGCGTCGCCGGGCGCCACGCAGGCCACCATGCCGATGCCGCAATTGAGCACGCGGTGCATCTCGCCGTCCTGCACGTTGCCGTGCGACTGCAGCCAGTCGAAGACCGCGGGACGCGTCCAGCGGCTGCGGTCGATGCGTGCCTGCAGGCGGTCGGGCAGCATGCGCGGCACGTTCTCCACCAGCCCGCCGCCGGTGATGTGCGCCATGCCTTTCACGGGCAGCGTCTTGAGCAGCGCGAGGATCGACTTCACGTAGATGCGCGTGGGCGCGAGCAGCGCATCGCCCAGCGTCTGCGCGCGCCCGCTCGCGAACGGCGCGCGCAGGTCCGCGCCGGCCACCTCGACGATCCTGCGGATCAGCGAAAAGCCGTTGGAATGCGGCCCGCTCGACGCGAGTCCGATCAGCGCATCGCCCGCTTCGATGGCGCGGCCGTCGACGATGCGATCCTTCTCCACCACGCCGACCGCGAAGCCCGCCAGGTCGTATTCGCCCGGCTGGTACATCCCCGGCATCTCGGCCGTTTCGCCGCCGATCAGCGCGCAGCCCGCCTGCTCGCAGCCCTGCGCGATGCCGCGCACCACCGCGGCGGCGACGTCGACGTCGAGCTTGCCGCATGCGTAGTAGTCGAGGAAGAACAGCGGCTCGGCGCCCTGCACGAGGATGTCGTTCACGCTCATCGCGACGAGGTCGACGCCGACCGTGTCGTGGCGGTCGAGCGCGAAGGCGAGCTTGAGCTTGGTGCCGACACCGTCGGTGCTCGCGACGAGCACCGGCTCGCGATAGCGCTTGCCGATCTCGACGAGCGCGCCGAACCCGCCGATGCCGGTGAGCACTTCCGGTCGCAATGTGCGCGCAGCGAGGGGCTTGATGCGCTCGACCAGCGCGTCGCCCGCGTCGATGTCGACGCCGGAGTCGCGGTAGGACAGGGGCCCGGATGGCTTGGGCGGGTTGGGCATGGCTGGCGCGCGAGTACCCGGCGATCGGGCGCGTGCCGCGACGGGGCCGCGGCACGGTAAAGTGCGGTGTTTTTGCGCCCGAGATTCTACTGGAAATGACCGACGAGCCCGCAGCCGCCGATCCCGTTGCCGCGCGCAACGCGGGCGACGTCGCGCGGGCCGCGCCGGCGTACACGACGACGCCCTCGCCGGCGGCGATCGCGGCGGCGCGCGCCGAGGGTACCGCCGAGCCGAGGCGCCCGCCGCTCACGCTGCGCAACTATCTGTGGCTGATCGGCGCCGCGATCGTCATATTGCTGGCCCTGCACTGGCTGGGCCCGGTGCTGACGCCGTTCCTCGTCGGCGCGATCCTCGCGTATCTCGGCACGCCGCTGGTCGATCGCGCCGCGCAACGCCGCGTGCCGCGCGCGCTCGCGACGCTGATCGTCGTGCTGCTGTTCGGGCTCGTGCTCTTCGCGCTGTTCCTCGTGCTCGTGCCGCTCATCCAGGCCGAGGTGTCGCTCGCCGCGCAACGACTGCCCGACCTCGTGACGCAGGTCCTCTCGCAGGTCACGCCGTGGGCCGAGGAACGCCTCGGCGTGCGGCTTGCGTTCGACTTCGACACGGTGCGCGCTTTCATCGCCGAGAACGCACAGGCGGCGCAGGACCTGTCGCTGAAGGTGCTCGCGAGCGTGCGCACCGGCGGCCGCATCCTCATCGCGTTGCTGCTCAACCTCGCGCTGATCCCGGTGGTGATGTTCTACCTGCTGCGCGACTGGCACGCGCTGTTCGCGCGTCTCGAGGACCTGGTGCCGCGGCGCTGGCAGCCCAAGACGCGCGAAGTCGCCCAGCAGATCGACTCCGTGCTCGCCGAGTTCCTGCGCGGCCAGCTCATGGTCATGGTCGTGCTCGCCGTGTATTACTCGATCGCGCTCTCGGTGGTCGGCCTCGACCGCGCGGTCGCGATCGGCGTGCTGACCGGCCTGCTCATCTTCATTCCGTACGTGGGCTTCGGCATGGGCCTCGTGCTCGGCATCGCCGCGGCGCTGCTGCAATGGCACGGCTGGCCGCCGTTCCTGGCGGTCGTGGCCGTCTACGTCGTCGGCCAGCTCCTCGAGAACTACGTGCTCGTGCCTTATCTCGTCGGCGAGCGCATCGGCCTGCATCCGCTCGCCGTGATCTTCGCGCTGCTCGCCTTCGGCCAGTTGTTCGGCTTCGCCGGCGTGCTGCTCGCGTTGCCGATCTCGGCGGCGCTGCTCGTCGGGCTTCGCCACGTGCGCGCCGCGTACCTCGACTCGCCGGTGTATCGCCAGGGGTGAGCGGAAGCGACGTGCCGGAGCAGCTGACGTTCGAGCTCGCGCCGCCGCAGGCGCCGTCGTTCGACAATTTCCTTCCGGGCGCCAACGACGAGATCGTCGACGCGCTGATCCGCGCTGCGCGCGGGGCACTGCATGAGACGGGCGTCGTACTCTGGGGCGCGGGAGGCTGCGGAAAATCGCACCTGCTGCAGGCGCTCACGCACGAAGCGGCGCGTGCCGGCCGCTGCGCACGCTATGTCGCGCCGGCCGATGTCGTGCCTGCCGAGCCGCCCGGCGGGGGCGCGCTCGTTGCGGTGGACGATGTCGAGAACGCAGCCGCGCAGGCGCAGGGCGCGCTTTTCACGCTGTACAACGCGCTCGCGGCAACCGGCGGGCAGCTCGTCGTGGCATCGGCGTTGCCGCCGGCGCGCCTGCCGCTGCGCGACGATCTTCGTACGCGCCTGGCGCACGGGCTCGTGTACGAGGTCGCTCCGCTGGCCGACACCGCGAAGCCCGCGGCATTGCGCCGGTATGCGCAGGCACGCGGCGTGAAGCTGCCCGACGACGTGATCGACTATCTGCTCGCGCATTTCCCGCGCGACATGGCGAGCCTGCTGCGCGCCGTGACCGCGCTCGACCGTGAGTCGCTCGCCACCCGGCGCGGCATCACCGTGCCGCTGGTGCGGGCGTTGCTGGCGAAGGTCGATCGTCCGCGCAACGCGTAACGTGTCAACCGCCTCGACCATGGGGCGTTAATGGCCTCGACACGCCCCATTGGTGTCGATGACCAACCCCAACACCAGAGGATTTGAATGAAGAAGCTGTTGACGGCCCTGATCGCGGCCACTTTCGCCGCGACGGCGTTTGCCCAGGGCACCGCCCCCGCGCCCGCCACGACCACACCGGCTCCCGCGGCGATGCCGGCCCCGGCGCCCGCGGCGGATGCGCCGAAGAGCGACACCAAGTCGGCGACGACGACGAAGCACGCCTCCGCGAAGGCTCACCACAAGAGCCGCAAGTCCAAGAAGTCGAGCCACTCGGCGGCCTCGACCAGCGCGGCATCCACGGACTCGACGAAGAAATAAGCACGCACCGTGGACGGCGGCCCGCGCCGCAGACTCCCGCGGCCGCCGGTTGCACTCCAATGAGAAAGCGTTTACGCTCCGACAGTTAGATGCAGCAGCAGGCCCGCTCATCGATAGAGTTTTGAGCGTCCAAGACACCACCACCTGAGGAAACCTCCATGAAGAAGCTGCTCGCAATGATCATTGCCGCCGCGTTCGCTGCAACGACGGCAAGCGCGATCGCCCAGACGACGCCACCGGCGACGTCCAGCGATTCGATGAAGTCCAGCGACCAGGCCAAGAAGGACGCCAAGGCGGCGAAGCGGGAAAAGCAGAAAAAGACCCTGTCCGAGTCCGAGAAGTCCATGCAGTCCGAGTCGAAATCCTCGGCGGCGGGCAAGGTGGACACCGGCGGCGCGAACCAGCCCGAGAAGATGAAGCGGACGACCGACAAGGCCCAGCGCAAGAAGGAGTTCCAGGCCGGCGAATCGGCGCAGCAGCAGGAATCGATGTCCTCGGCCTCGGGCCACGCCGGTCCGGTGGACAAGAGCAAGCCCAAGGCTACCCGCGAAGAGAAGAAGGCCGTCAGCAAGGACGTGGGCAAGGGCTCGACGGGCCAGTAACCGGGGTCAGAGTCAGCGGGGTCAGAGTCGACTCTGATCCCACCGCGAGCAGGCAGGGCCCGGCGCCCTGCCTGTTTGTCTTTTCGCGCCCGCGATCCATGCCTGAAGCCCCCGTACGTCCCGCGATCACCGTTGCCGCCGTGGTGGAGCGCGACGGCCGCTACCTGGTCGTCGAGGAGGAGACGCGTGCCGGACGCCGGCTCAACCAGCCTGCCGGGCATCTCGAGTCCGGCGAGTCGCTCGTCGCGGGCACGATGCGCGAGACGCTGGAGGAGACGGGCTGGCGCGTGGCCCCGACGCACCTGATCGGCATCTACACCTGGTCGCCGTCGGACAACGGCGCGACGTTCGTGCGCTTCGCGTTTGCCGCATCGGCGCAGGCGCACGACGCGCATCGCCCCCTCGACGACGGCATCGTGCAGGCGCTGTGGCTCACCTACGACGAGCTCGTCTCGCGGCGCAGCGAGCATCGCAGCCCGCTGGTGCTGCGCTGTGTCGACGATTTCCGCGCCGGGCGCAACTGGCCGGCGGAGCTGATCACCGAAATGTGATGGAACGACTCCCAGGCTCGCTCCCCCCGAAGGAGGCGCAGTCGGTCGCTTCGGGCGGCCCGGCGCGGCGGACGGCCGAACGCGTCGTCGTCGGCATGTCGGGCGGCGTCGATTCCTCCGTCGCGGCATGGCTGCTGAAGCAGCAGGGATACGACGTCGTCGGCGTGTTCATGAAGAACTGGGAAGACGACGACACGGACGAATACTGCACGTCGCGCGCCGACCTCGTCGACGCGGCGAGCGTCGCCGACGTGATCGGAATCGAGCTCGAGGCGGTGAACTTCGCGGCCGAGTACCGCGAGCGCGTGTTCCATTCGTTCCTGCGCGACTACGAGGCCGGCCGCACGCCCAACCCCGACGTGCTGTGCAACAGCGAGATCAAGTTCCGCGCGTTCCTCGAGCATGCGCGCACGCTCGGCGCCGATCGCATCGCGACCGGTCACTACGCGCGCGTGCGCCGCACCCCGCAAGGCGGCGTCGAGCTGCTCAAGGCCGCCGACGCGAGCAAGGACCAGAGCTATTTCCTCCATCGGCTCACGCAGGCGCAGCTCGCGCCGGTGCTCTTTCCGCTGGGCGAGATGACCAAGCGCGACGTGCGCGCGCTCGCGCGACGCGAAGGCCTGCCGACGCACGCGAAGAAGGATTCGACCGGCATCTGCTTCATCGGCGAGCGGCCGTTTCGCGATTTCCTCGCGCGCTACCTGCCGCGCACGCCGGGCGCGATGGTTACGCCGCAGGGCCGCAAGGTCGGCACGCATCAGGGCCTCGCGTACTACACCCTCGGCCAGCGCCAGGGCCTCGGCATCGGCGGCACCCGCGACGGCGACTCGGCCGCCTGGTACGTCGCAGGGAAGGATTTGCGCGGCAACCGCCTGATCGTCGTGCAGGGCGCGGAGCATCCGCTGCTGCGCCGGCGCGATGTCCAGGCCGGGGACGTGCACTGGGTCGCCGGCGCGCCGCCGCGCCTGCCCGGGCGCTATGCCGCCAAGACGCGCTATCGCATGGCGGATGCCTCGTGCAGCGTGCGCTCGCACGGCAGCGGCCTGCGCGCGGAGTTCGACGCCGCGCAATGGGCCCCGACGCCGGGGCAATTCCTCGTGCTCTACGACGGCGACGTATGCCTGGGCGGCGGCGTCATCGAAGCGCCCGCGGCGTCGCTTGCGAGCGAGCGCCTGGAGGCGGCGTCGGCCGTGTAGCGCGTGCCTTCGTCGCTCACGATCGGCGCGCGCCGGCGCGCGGTCGTCCCGCGGCTCGCCGATGCGTCAGAACGGAATGTCGTCGTCGAAGTCGTCGACGTTCTTCTTGCCTGCGGCGGCAGGCTTGGGTGACGCGGCCTCGCGCCGCGTGGTGGTGGCCGGCCCCGCCGACGCGAACTCGGCGTCGCCGCCTGCGCCGGCGCTGTCCCGCGACCCGCCTATGAGCTGCATGCGGTCGGCGACGATCTCGGTGGAGTATTTCTCAACGCCGTCCTTGTCGGTGTACTTGCGCGTCTGCAGCCGGCCCTCGATGTAGACGGAGCGGCCTTTCTTGAGGTATTCGCCCGCGATCTCGGCCTGCCGGCCGAAGAGCACGACGCGATGCCACTCGGTGCGCTCCTGCTTTTCCCCGCTCTTGTCCTTCCACTGCTCGCTGGTCGCGATGCTGAGGTTGGTGACGGCGTCGCCGCCGGTGGTGTAGCGGGTTTCGGGGTCGCGCCCGAGGTTACCGAGCAGGATCACCTTGTTGACCGAGGCCATGCGCCTCCTCCATGCAGGCAGATTCCGGATCCGCGTACGCGCCTTTTGCGGGCGACGCGGCGCCCCAATCTACGAACGTCGCCCCTGCGAACGCAGGAGCCCGGCGTCGTTGCAGCATCGCTGGGTTCGCGCTTTCGCGGGAACGACGACCCCTTGGACGCGCCGCCAATCCGCGTGTTCGATCGGGAACGCGAAACACAATATAATATCAGGTTCGCCTTTTTCGGCATCGTCCGGATGGTCGAGCCCGGTGACGCGGGCCGATCGAAACCGCGGATGGTCCGGCCCGAACGGTCGGGGGCGAGGCAACGGCGAGTCGAAATCCGGGGCACATGGAACTCATCCGCATCCGCGGCGCACGCACGCACAACCTCAAGAACCTCAATCTCGACCTGCCGCGACAGCGCCTGATCGTGATCACCGGGCTCTCGGGCTCGGGCAAGAGCTCGCTCGCGTTCGACACGCTCTACGCCGAGGGCCAGCGCCGCTACGTCGAGTCGCTGTCGGCGTACGCGCGGCAGTTCCTGCAGCTCATGGAGAAGCCCGACGTCGACCTGATCGAGGGCCTGTCGCCGGCGATCTCGATCGAGCAGAAGGCGACGTCGCACAACCCGCGCTCGACGGTCGGCACCGTCACCGAGATCCACGACTACCTGCGGCTCCTGTACGCGCGCGTCGGCGATCCGTATTGCCCGAACCATCCCGAGCAGAAGCTGGCCGCGATGACGATCTCGCAGATGGTGGACGCAACGCTCGCCATGCCGGAGGACACGAAGCTGATGATCCTCGCGCCCGCGGTGGTCAACCGCAAAGGCGAGCAGGCGGAGCTTCTCGTCGAGCTGCGCGCCAAGGGCTTCGTGCGGGTGCGCATCGACGGCACGGTGTACGAGATCGACGACGTGCCCAAGCTCGCCAAGACGAGCAAGCACACCGTCGAAGTCGTCGTCGATCGCCTGAAGGTCAAGCCCGAGTTCAAGCAGCGGCTCGCCGAATCGTACGAGACGGCGCTGCGTCACGGGGATCAGCGCGCGATCGCCGTGGAGATGCCGGCGAACCCTAGTGAGCGGGGCAGGGAGCACCTCTTCTCCGCCAAGTTCGCGTGCCCGATCTGCAACTACGCGCTCTCCGAGCTCGAGCCGCGGCTGTTCTCGTTCAACAATCCGGTTGGCGCGTGCCCGCGCTGCGACGGCCTTGGCACGATCAGCTTCTTCGACCCCAAGCGCGTGGTCGCGTTTCCCCACCTGTCGCTCGCGTCGGGCGCCATTCGCGGCTGGGACCGGCGCAACCAGTTCTACTTCCAGATGCTGCAGAGCCTGGCGAAGCACGTCGGCTTCGAAGTGGACAAGCCGTTCGACGAGCTGCCGGAGCGCGTGCAGAACACCGTCCTCTACGGGTCGGGCGACCAGAAGATCCCGTTCACGTACTTGTCCGAGCGCGGCCGGCCCATCGTCAAGGAGCACGTGTTCGAGGGCATCATTCCGAACCTCGAGCGGCGCTATCGCGAGACGGACAGCGTGATGGTGCGCGAGGAGCTCGCGAAGTATCTCAACGACAAGCCGTGCCCCGAGTGCGACGGCACGCGGCTCAAGCGCGAGGCGCGGCACGTCAAGATCGGCCAGGGCGACGAAGCGCGGCCCATCTACGAGGTCTCGAGCTGGCCGCTCAAGCAGACGACGCAGTTCTTCTCGCGGCTCACGATGGAAGGCCAGAAGGCCGCCATCGCGGACAAGATCGTGAAGGAGATCGTGTCGCGCCTCTCGTTCCTGAACAACGTCGGCCTCGACTATCTCTCGCTCGATCGCTCCGCCGAGACGCTTTCGGGCGGCGAGGCGCAGCGCATCCGGCTCGCCTCGCAGATCGGGTCGGGGCTGACCGGCGTGATGTACGTGCTCGACGAGCCGTCGATCGGCCTGCACCAGCGCGACAACGACCGGCTGCTCGCGACGCTGAAGCACCTGCGCGACCTCGGCAACAGCGTCATCGTCGTGGAGCACGATCACGACGCGATCCTCTCGGCCGATTACGTCGTGGACATGGGACCCGGTGCGGGCGAGCACGGCGGGCAGGTCGTGGCGCAGGGCACGCCCGACGACATCCGGCGCGCGCCGCATTCGCTCACCGGGCAGTACCTCGCGGGGCATCGGCAGATTCCGATCCCCGCGCGACGGCACGGCGTCGATCGCGACAGGATGCTGGCCATCACCGGCGCGACGGGCAACAACCTGAAGTCGGTGACGCTGAGCCTGCCGGTGGGCGTGTTCGTATGCGTGACCGGCGTGTCGGGCTCGGGCAAGTCGACGCTCATCAACGACACGCTCTACCACGCGGTGGCGCGGCATCTCTACGACAGCGCGGAGGAGCCGTCGCCTTACGCCGAGATCGAGGGCCTCGAGCATTTCGACAAGGTGATCAGCGTCGACCAGAGCCCGATCGGCCGCACGCCGCGCAGCAATCCCGCCACATACACCGGATTGTTCACGCCGATCCGCGAGTTGTTCGCGCAGGTGAAGGAAGCGCGCGAGCGCGGCTATGGCGCGGGGCGCTTCTCGTTCAACGTCAAGGGCGGCCGCTGCGAGGCGTGCCAGGGCGACGGCCTGATCAAGGTCGAGATGCACTTCCTGCCCGACGTGTACGTGCCGTGCGACGTCTGCCACGGGCAGCGGTACAACCGCGAGACGCTCGAGATCCGCTACAAGGACCGGAACATCCACGAAGTGCTGTCGATGACGGTCGAGCAGGCGTACGCGTTCTTCGAGCCGGTGCCGGCGGTCGCACGCAAGCTGCAGACGCTGCTCGACGTGGGCCTCGGATACATCACGCTCGGGCAGTCGGCGACCACGCTTTCCGGCGGCGAGGCGCAGCGCGTGAAGCTCGCGCTCGAGCTCTCCAAGCGCGATACCGGTCGCACGCTGTACATACTCGACGAGCCGACGACGGGCTTGCACTTCCACGACATCGAGCTCCTGCTCACGGTTCTGCACCGCTTGCGCGACCATGGCAACACCGTGGTCGTGATCGAGCACAATCTCGACGTCATCAAGACCGCGGACTGGATCATCGACCTCGGTCCCGAGGGCGGCGCGGGCGGCGGCGAGGTCATCGCGGAGGGCACGCCGGAGCAGGTCGCGCAGACGCCGGCGAGCCACACCGGGCGCTATCTCCAGGCGGTGCTGCAGCCTGCCGCGCCGCGCAAGCCGCGCGAGCCGCAGAGCGCCGCGCGTAACGGGCGGCGCAAGGTCTCGAGCGACCTGCTCGGATAGCAGGCGCGAGCGCACCGGATCGTGCGAAGTGCGCATGGAAATCCTTCCGCTCCTCACGCTGATGTCGCTCGTCGCCCTGGGCTGGTTCTTCTGGGACGGCCTGCGCGTGCGCGAGATCGCGAACGACGCGATGCGTGAGGCGTGCCAGCGGCATGGCCTGATGTTCCTCGACGACACCGTCGCGCTGCGCAGCGTACGTCCCGCGCGCGACGACGAGGGCCGCGTGCGGCTGCGCCGCATCTTCGACTTCGCCTACAGCAGCACGGGCTACGACCGCAGCGCGGGATACGTCGTGCTCATGGGTGGCCGCGTCGAAGCGCTCGACCTCGCGCTCGAGCGGCAGCGTCTCGCGCCGCAATGAAATCGGGCGCCGCGAGGGCGCCCGATGCGCGATCGCGCAGCGGCGGTGCGGCTATTTGCGGATTTCCCGCGCAGCGTCGCCGAGGAGCTTGCTCGCGCCCTTGTTGTGCGCGCTCGCGGTAACCAGGATGTCGGACGGCTGCACGGCCTTGCCGTAGTACGCGCGGTTCCACTCGTCCGACACGGTGACGGCGGTGCCGTCGAGGTTGAGCCCGCCGTACACGCCCTTGGAGCGGCTGAAGGACACGAGGTCGCTCACGACGTCGGCCGTGGCGCCGGCGCCGATGGGCCCCGCGGCGATGCCGACGTCCGGGCCGAGCTTGACGGACGTGGCGAGCAGCGAGCGCATGCCGCGATCGGTCATCACGAGGGTGAGCACTTCCGACACCTGCACGCCCGCCTGAAAGCCGACGCTCGCGGTCGCCAGCGTATAGAACGCAGGCCCGACCCAGCGTCCGCTCTTCGGATCGTGCGCGATCAGCACGGCGCGGCCGCCCGAGCCGCCGAAGATGAAGCCCGCCTTCACGACCTCGGGTGCGATCAGCACGGCCTTGGCCTTGCCGATGTTTTCGTGCAGCCACGTCATCTGCGGATCGCGCAGGAAGTTGCTGAGCGTCGTATCCGCCTCGTCGACGATCTTCTGCTGCTCGGATTGCGCGAGCGCGACGCCGCTCGTGAGCGCGAGCAGGAAAGCCAACAGAACGCGCGACGCGACCTCGACGAACCGCTTCACCATGCCTGCCTCCGTTGTGTGGGCCGGGGGCGACAGTCTACACCGCGCGCAGGCGCACCCGCGGAGGCGTCCTGCGAGGCTTCACTGCGCGTCGGCGCGCACGTCGGCGATCTGCGACGGTTTCACCGCGCCGGCGCGATTGCCGAAGCTGGCGCGCACGTACGTGAGCAGGTCGGCGACGTCGCGGTCGCTCAGCTTGCCGGCGAAACCGGGCATCGCGAAGCCCGCCGGCCGCTGCGCGGTCTTCGCGCTGTGCGCGCCCTCGAGCACGAGGCGCGCAAGAGACGTCGGGTCGCTCGCGTGCACGCCGGTGTTGCCCTTGATCGGTGGAAATACGTCGGGCACGCCCTCGCCGTTCTCCATGTGGCATCCCGCGCACTGGTCGAGATAGACCAGCCGCCCGCGCGCGAGGACGTCCCTGTCGTCGGACGCGGTTTGCGCGTGAGCGTTGCCGTCGTCGCCCGGGAGGTCCTTCAGGTACACCGCCATCGCGTGCAGGTCGGCATCCGAGAGATGGCTCGTGGAATGCTCCACGACCTCGGCCATCGGGCCCATCGCGCGGGCGCGCACGTTGGCGCCCGTCTTGAGGTACGCCACGATGTCGTCGACCGACCAGTCGCCGAGACCTTCGCCATGCGATCGGCGCAGGCTGGTCGCGAACCAGCCTTCGCCCATGCCGCCTTCGAAGCGCTCGCCTTGCTCGACGCTGCCGAGAATGTTCTTGGGCGAATGGCATGCGCCGCAGTGGCCGAGGCCTTCGACCAGGTAGGCGCCGCGGTTCCAGTCCGCCGAGCGCGACGGATCGCGCACGAACTCGCCTTGCTTGAAGAACATCGCGTTCCAGGCGGCGAGCGAGCCGCGCCAGCTCATCGGCCATGGGAGATCGGCGGAACGCACCGTCTGGCGCACGGCCGGCAACGTGTCGAGATAGGCCTTGATGGCGAGCACGTCGTCGTGTGTGAGCTTGGTGTACCACGGATACGGAAACGCGGGATACAGATGCGCCCCGTTGGGACGCCGGCCCTCGTGCATGGCGCGCCAGAAATCCTCGTCGCTCCATTTGCCGATGCCCGTCTCGTCGTCGGGCGTGATGTTCGACGAATAGATCGTGCCGAACGGCGTGGGGACCGCGCGATCGCCGGCGAACGGCTTTCCGCCTTCCGCCGTGTGGCAGGCGGCGCAATCGCCTGCCTGCACCAGGTAGCGGCCGCGCATGACCTCGACGTGCGAGGTATCGCGCGGCACCGAATCGGCAAGCGCGAGGCCGGCGACGCCGAAGAGCACGCCAAGGAGGGTCGAACGCAGCGCTCGCATCGCCGTCCTCGCTACGCCGAAACCAGCCGATCGGGATTGCGCACGTACCGGCGAATCGCATCCGCGCCCCAGTAGGCGAGCGCGCCCACCGTCCCGGTCGGGTTGTAGCCGGCGTTCTGCGGAAACAGGCACGCGCCCATCACGAACACGTTGGGCACGTCCCACACCTGGAGGTATCGATTGACCACGCTGGTGCGCGGGTCGGTGCCCATCACCGCGCCGCCGGTGTTGTGCGTGGTCTGATACGGCACGATGGAATAATGACCGTCGCGCTTCTTCGCATGGATCGCACGCGCGCGCATGGCTTTCGCGACGTCCGTTGCGCGATCGGTGAGGAAGTCGGACATGCGGTGCTCGTTCGGGTGGTAGTCGAACGTGAGCCGCAGCATCGGGTTGCCGTACTCGTCGCGATACGTCGGATCGAGGTCGAGGTACGCATCGCGATAGCTCATCACGCTGCCGTGCGTCGCGATGCTGAACGACTTGAGGTAATTCTCGGCGAGCGCGCGCTTGAACTTGCTGCCCCACTTCGGCGTGCCCTTCGGCACCTTGTGCTGCAGGATCGGCCGCCCGCCGGTGCTCCACACGGCGAGATAGCCACCGCCGATGAAGCCGTGCGGCCCATGGTCGAAGAGGTCGCCGTTGAAGTCGTCGGCGCCCTGGCCGAGCGCCCCCGCGCCCATGAACGGATTGAGGACCTCGTCGACGAAGACGTCGACCGAGGACGTGATCTGGTACGCGTAGTTGCGACCGACCACGCCCTTGTTCGCGACCGGGTCGTACGGCTCGCCGATGCCGGACAGCAGCAGCAGGTGCACGTTGTGCTGCGCGTAAGCGCACATCACGACCAGGCCCGCCGGCTGCTCGAACTCGCGCCCCATCTGATCGACGTAGGTCACGCCCGTCGCGCGCTTGCGCGTGCCGTCGAGATCGACGCGCGTCACCTCGCAGCGGGTGCGCAGCTCGAAATTGTCGCGGCCGAGGAGCACCGGAAAGACGGTGACTTGAGGGCTCGACTTCGAGTAGTTGCCGCAGCCGAACCATTCGCAGTAGCCGCAGTACGTGCACTGGCCCATCTGCACGCCGTAGATGTTCTTGTACGGCTTCGACGTGTTGGCCGCGGGGCAGGGGAACGGATGCAATCCCGCTTCGCGGGCCGCCTTGTCGAACAGCACGGTGGCCGCGCTGCGCTTCAGCGGCGGCAGCGGATAGTCGCGCTTGCGCGCGGCCTCGAACGGATTGCCGCCTTCCTGCACCTTGCCGCCGACGTTGCCGGCCTTGCCCGAGATGCCGCACAGGTATTCGAAGCGGTCGTAGTGCGGCTCGAGGTCGTCGTAGGTGACGCCCCAGTCCTGGATCGTCATGTCGGCCGGTATGAACTTGGCGCCATACCGCCGCGTGATGTGCGTGCGCAGCTCGAAGTCCGTCGGCAGGAACCGCCACGTCTGGCCGTTCCAGTGCACGCCGGCGCCGCCGGCGCCGGAGCCGGGCCGGAACGAGCCGAGGTGGCGCATCGGAAGCGCCACCTGCTTCATGTCGTTGCGGAACGTGAGCGTCTCCCGCCGCGGCTGCTCGAAGATCGAGTTGCGCACGGCGTAGCGCAGCTCGTCCTGGATGAACGACGGCGAGAAATCCGGAATCGTGTCGCGGAACTCGCCGCGCTCGAGGGCCACGACCTGCAGGCCGGTGTCGCAGAGCTCCTTGGCGACGATGCTGCCCGTCCAGCCGAAGCCGACGACCACGACGTCGACGGGCGGCAGACGTGTGGCCATGCTAGTCCTCCTCCCCGCGAATGCCCGTGTCGTGGCCGGCGATGCTCACGAAGGGCATGTCGTAGCGCTTGCCGTGCTGCTCGATCTCGTCCACGTAGTTGTAGCGCGGTCCCGGAAAGCCGATCAGCTTCCAGCCGATGAAGTTGCGGTTGCCGCCGTAGAGCGGGTCGGCGAGGAAGCCCTCCACCGTGTTCTGCACGAGCATGGTGAAGAACGCGTCCGCGGAGGCGTGCGGAAGGTCGAGCTTGCCGTCCTCGAGCGCGTGCAGCACGTCGTCCTGCGCTTTCGCGTCGAGCTCGCCGAAGCTGCGATTGCCGTAGTGCGAGCGCGCGTGCGCGTCGATGTCGCCGATCGCTGCGCGATAGAGCTCGGCGGGCGTGAGCTTGAGCTGATAGCCCTGCTCCTTCTCGCCGTGCCGCCACGGTCCCTGCATGTACCACTTCTCCGCGCGGCCGTAGGGACCCGCGAGCTGGCGGTCGATGAACCCGGCGACGCCCGCTTCCCGGGCGCCCGGGCCGAGGTCGTCGGCCGGAATGATGCGCGCCACGGCGGCCTCGACGAACGACATCTCGGCCGTCGTCAGGAATCGCTCGGGGGGCTGCGCGTAGTTCGGCGCCAGCGCATGCGCGTCGCGCGCCATCGGAACGAATTGCAACGGCACGATGGCGGCCGCCGGCGTCAGCACGGCGGCCTTGAGCAGTCTTCGGCGTGAGGGCGATCGCATGGCTCGAGGTTCGGGCGGAACGGGCGGCGGCAACGCGGCGGCGAGCGGCCCGCGCGCGCTCGCGCAAGCAATGAGCGGCGCGCTCCGCAAGCCGCGGCGCGGCGGCGCCGCGTCCCGTTCCATGTCGCGTGGACGCGACCGGCGGCGCAAAAGTTCCGGGGATACATTTGAACAAATATGATCGCCAATGGATCGAAGCCGATACCGGCGACGGGAATCTCTTGCGCGAGGCGAAATGAACGAGGAACCATGCCCGAGCTACCGCGAAGCGGACATGCGGGAGGTCGACGTCACCGATCGCTACGCGGTTCGATGGTGGTGTCAGCGCTTCGTGTGCACCGAGTCGATGCTGCGCGGCGCGGTGGCGGCCGTCGGCGGCCGATGGCGAGACGTGCACGTGTACCTGCGCACGCGGGTGCGGGCGATGCCGCCGCGATCACGGCGCGCGGCGCGCGACGACGGGTGCCGGTGACGCGAGGGCGCGTCGCGCCCTCAGATCTCCTTCATCACCTGGGCGTAGGAGATCAGCGCGAAGAGCGCCGTGCCGCCGACGATGTTGCCGAGCAGGACCGGTACGGTGAAGTCGACCAGCATCGACCCGACGCCGAGCTGCCCGTTCGCGACGAGCATGAACGCCTCGACGCTCCCCGCGACGATGTGCGCAAAGCCGCCTGCCGCGATGAGCCACGTCATCAGCGTGATCACCCAGAACTGCGCGGACTCGGCGCTCGGCATGAGCCACACCATGGCGGCGACGAGAAAGCCCGCCGAGATCGCCTTGAAGAACGCCTCGATCCAGCCGTGGGCCATCGCCTGGGCGCTGATGTCCAGCATCGTGCCGCGCAGCTCGGGCCCGATGACCGGCGTGAAGCTGCAGAACAACGCCGCGAACAGCGTGCCCACGGTGTTGGCGATCCACACGATGCTCCACATGCGCATCATGCGGGCCGTGTTGCGCGCGTTTAGCTGCGCCATGACGGGCAGCACCGCGGTGATGGTGGTCTCCGTGAAGAGCTGCTGCCGCGCCAGGACCACCATCAGGAATCCCACGGCATACCCGAAGCTCCTGACGAGGCTGCGCCACGGCGCATCCGGAAGGTGCAGCTGAAGGAGCGCCTGCGCGAGCAGCGAGAAGCTGATGGACAGTCCCGCGGCGACGCCGGACCACCAGAGCGACACCGCGGGCCGTTCCATCTCTTCCTCGCCGAGCTTGCGCACGACGTGGTAGATGACCGGCGTGGGGGGCGCGCTGCGCTCCTCGACCTGCTCGTCCTCGCGCGATTGCGATTTGCGTCGAGCGTTCATGGGGCGCGGCGTGGGTCGTTTCCCGCCGGCGGTGGACGCGGAATACGCTGCAAGGCAAGTAGCGTTCCCGCTGCAGCGTCGCGCATCGGCATGGGCGTTGCTGCTGCCGACCCGTCGACGGGATCGAGCGCCGGCATCGATGCGAGGGCAGGACGCCTGCCGCCTAGCAGGATGCATCGCAGTCCCGCGTAACAATTACGCGTCACGTTTACAACGCGATGCGCGTCGAGCCCGAGGTGAACCCGTTTGGCTGAAAGCAGCTTTCCTTCCGTCGTCGTCGTGACCGGCGCCGGTGCGGGACTCGGCCGTGCGACGGCCCGCGCATTCGCGCAGCGTGGCGCCGCCGTCGGCTTGCTGGGGCGCGACGCCGGGCGCCTCGAGGCCGCGGCGCACGAGATTCGCGCGATGGGACGCCGGGCGTCGATCTGCGTGTGCGACGTCGCGGACGCCGATGCGGTGGAACGCGCCGCCGCGCACGTCGAATCCGAGCTCGGTCCGATCGACGTGTGGGTCAACAACGCGATGGCGACGATCTTCTCGCCCGTGCGGAGGATCTCGGCCGCCGAATTCAGGCGCGCGACCGAAGTCACGTATCTCGGCACGGTGTACGGCACCATGGCGGCGCTCGCGCGCATGGTGCCGCGCAACCGCGGCACGATCGTGCAGGTCGGTTCCGCGCTCGCCTATCGCGCGATTCCTCTCCAGGCGCCGTACTGCGGCGCCAAGTTCGCCATTCGCGGGTTCACCGACGCCTTGCGCACCGAGCTGCTGCACGACCGTTCGCGCGTGCACGTCACCATGGTGCAGATGCCGGCGCTCGACACGCCGCAGTTCGAATGGGCGTGCAATCACATGCCGCGCCGGCCGCAGCCCGTGCCGCCCATCTTCGCGCCCGAGACCGGCGCGCGTGCGGTGGTCTGGGCTGCGACGCACCGGCGACGCGAGGTCTACGTCGGCCTGCCCTCGTTGCAGGCGATCTGGGCCACCAAGCTGTTTCCCGGACTGCTCGATCGCCTGCTCGCGCGCAAGGGCTACGCGGCGCAGCTCACGTCCGAGCCGGCCGGCGCGTCGCGACCGGACAACCTGTGGCGGCCCGTGCCTGGAAACTACGCTGCGCACGGCCGCTTCGGCGCGCGCGAGCAGCGCGGGCGCGTGCAGGTGTGGCTCACGCTGCATCGCGCAGGCGTCGTCGCGGGCGCAGCCAGCCTCGCGGCGTTGTGCTGGCTCGCGCCGCGCCTCAAGCGCTAGCGCCCGGCGAAATCCGTCGCGCTCAGGCCCACGAGCAGGCTCAGCCACAGGAGCCCCGCGACCGCGAACACGCGCGTCATCGGAGTGCCGCGGCGCACGTGCATGAACACGAACACGACGAGCAGCGCCTTGAGGAGCGCGATGGCGAAGTTCACCACGACGTTGAACCCGCCGAGCGGCACGAACGCGCTGCCGGTCGTGAGCGCGAGCAGCACGAGCAGCGCGACCCAGGTGAGCATGTACGATTTCCGCGTGGTCATGTCCGTGCCACCAGGTAGAGGCATGGATACAGGAAGATCCACACCAGGTCGACGAAGTGCCAGTACAGGCCCGCCGTCTCCACCTGCTCGGGCAGGCGCGCGGCGGGGCGGTACGCGCAGCGCCACGCGAACGTGAGCGCGATGACGATGCCGATCGACAGGTGCACGAGGTGCAGGCCCGTCGTCGCGAAGTAGAGCCAGAAGAACAGCATCGCGCCCTGCGCGTACCGAGGGTCGAACGCGAAGTCGATCACGGGGACCAGATGGCCGTGGTAGTCGATCGCGTACTCGGTGATCTTGATGCTCGCGAACAGCACGCCGAGTCCCGCGGTGATGACGAGCAGGAGCGCGGCCCCGCGCAGGCGGCGTATCGAGGCGGTGTGCACCGCCAACGCCATGGTGAAGCTGCTGGTGAGCAGCACCGCCGTGTTGGTCGTGCCGAGCGGAAGATTGGTGTGGCGGCTGGCCGCGGCGAAGGCGTCGGGAAAGTGGGCGCGCGCGACACCGTACGCGAAGAACAGCACGCCGAAGAACAGCACCTCGGTCGCGAGGAACAGCCACATGCCGAGCGACGCGGCGTCGGCCTGTTGCGCGGCGTCGTCGAATTGCTCGGCGACGAGGGTGGCGTCGCTCATCGCGTGCCCTCGCGCGCCTCGACGACGTCGCGACCCAGGCGCGCTTCGCGGTACGCGTACGGCGGCTCCGTGACCTCCGGCCGGGTGTCGAAGTTGTGCACCGGCGGCGGCGAGGTCGTCTGCCATTCGAGGCCGGTCGCATGCCACGGATTGTCGGGCGCGCGGGCGCCGCGGAACAGCGACCAGCCGAGATAGAGCAGCGGCAGCAGGTAGCCCAGTGCGAGGATCACCGCGCCGGCGGAAGAGAGCACGTTGAGCGTCTGGAATTCGGGCGGATAGGCGTAATAGCGCCGGGGCATGCCCTCGATGCCGAGCAGGTACTGCGGGAAGAACGTGAAGTTGAAGCCGAGGAACAGCAGGACCGCCGCGAAGCGTGCCCACCGGTCGGAATACATTCGGCCGGTGATCTTCGGCCACCAGAAATGGATGCCGCCGAGGTAGGCCGACACGCTGCCGCCCACCATGATGTAGTGGAAGTGCGCGATGACGAAATACGTGTCGGTGAGCTGCACGTCGAGCGCGAGCGAGGCGAGGAAGAGCCCCGTCATCCCGCCGATCGTGAACAAGCCGACGAACCCCAGCGCGTAGAGCATTGGCGCGTCGTAGCGGACGCGCCCGTGCCACAGCGTGGCGGTCCAGTTGAACACCTTCACCGCGGAGGGGATCGCCACCAGGAACGACAGCAGCGAGAACGCGACGCCCGCGTACATCGACTGCCCCGAGACGAACATGTGATGGCCCCACACCAGGAAGCCGATCACCGCGATGGCGACGATCGCGTACGCCATCGTGCGATAGCCGAAGATCGGATTGCGCGAAAAGCACGAGAAGATCTCGCTCACCACGCCCATCGCGGGCAGCACCATGACGTAAACCGCCGGGTGCGAATAGAACCAGAACAGGTGCTGGAACAGCAGCGGGTCGCCGCCCAGGGAAGGATCGAAGATGCCGATGCCGGCGACCCGCTCGAGCGTCAGCAGCACCAGCGTCATGGCGAGGACGGGGGTGGCCAGCACGAGGATCGCGGAGGTGGCGTACTGCGCCCACACGAACAGCGGAAGGCGAAACCAGTGCAGCCCGCGCGCCCGCATGGTGTGGATGGTGACGATGAAGTTGAGCCCGGTCAGGATCGACGAGAAGCCGACGACGAACACGCCGGCGATGACGTAGACGACGTGCGTGTTCGAGAACAGCGTCGAGAACGGCGCATAGAAGGTCCAGCCGGTGTCGACGCCGCCCGCGATCATGGCCGCCAGCGTGAACAGCGCCCCGCCCACGTACAGGTACCAGCTCGTGAGGTTGAGTCGCGGGAACGCGAGGTCGCGCGCGCCGATCATCAGCGGCACGAGGAAGTTGCCCAGCGTCGCGGGTATCGAGGGGATCAGGAAGAACCACACCATGATCACGCCGTGCATGGTGAAGAGCTTGTTGTACGTCTCGGCGCTCACCAGGTCGCCGGCCGGCGTGGCGAGCTCGAGTCGCATGTACGTCGCGGCGGCGCCCCCGATGAAGAAGAACACCGTGATCGAGATCGCGTAGAGGATCGCAATCCGCTTGTGATCGGTCGTCGTGAGCCACGAGCGCAGCGTCATGCCGGCGGTGAGGTAGCTGCGCGATGCGTGGCCCGCCGGCGGCGCCGCTTCGGGCAGCGATACGGCGATGTCGCTCATGGCTCGGCTCCGGCTCGCATGGAACGCTTCATCGCGGCCGCGCGCTGCTTTGCGCGAGGCTCCGTATGTATGCGATGAGGTCGAACACGTCGTCCTCGCTCACGCGCCCGGTGAACGACGGCATGATGGGCGCGTACCCGGCCGCGATCTCCTTGCGCGGCAGCAGGATCGAGTCGTGCAGGTAGCGCTCGTCGGCGATCACCGTGCTGCCGTCCGACAACGGTACGGGCTTGCCGTACACGCCGGCGAGGTCGGGTGCGTGCACGGCGGCGTTCGCGCCGTGGCAGCCGCTGCAGCCCAGCGCGCGGAACAGCGACGCGCCGCGCGATGCGGCATCGGGGGCGCTCGACTCGGCGAGCCAGCGCTGGAAGTCCGCGGGATCCATGACGACGAGGTCGCCGCTGCCCATGCGCGCATGGTCGGTGCCGCAGTACTCGGCGCAGAAGAGGTGATAGCGCCCCGGCTTCGTCGCGGTGAACCACAGCTCGGTGTAGCGTCCCGGGAGCACGTCCTGCTTCACGCGAAACGCGGGGACGAAGAAGCTGTGGATCACGTCCTGCGACGTCATCGTGAGCTTCACCGGCTGGCCACGCGGCACGTGGAGCTCGTCGATCTCGCGCCGGCCGCCGGCGTGCTGGAATTTCCACATCCATTGCTTCGCCACCACGTCGACCGTGAGCGCGCCCGGCGGCGGCGCCGCGCGCTCGACGTACAGGCGCGCCGCCCAGGCGAACGCGCACAGGAAGAGGAACAGCGGGATGAGCGTCCACGCGAGCTCCACGCGAATGCGCGCGCGGCGCTGCGCCGCGGCGATGTCCTCGTGGCGCGGCACCGGGCTGCCGGCGCGATAGCGGATGCCGAAATAGACCAGCGCCACGAACACCGCGATGGCCACGGCGACCGTCGTGCCGGTGACCGCGTAGAACAGCGCGTCCACGCGCGGCGCCATGGTCGATGCGGACGGCGGCAGCGGGAGCAGCGTCATGTGGCTTGCCTGCGCCGCGCGACGAGCACGCACGCCAGCAGCGCGCACAACGCTGCCAGCGCGGTGATGCGCACGGCGGTCGTGACCGCGCCGGTGTAGCGTCCCGTCTGCGGGTCGAACCCGAAGCACAGTTGCCAGGGCACGTGCGCTCGTGACGAGCCGCCTGCCGCGAGCGCCCGTGGCGAGCCGCCCGGCGCAAGCTGCGCGCGCAGCGCTGCGGACGAATACGCGATGCCCGGCAGCGTCGCGCGAACGCGTCCTTGCGCATCGGCGAGGGTGATCCCCGCCGCGTGCGCGTACTGGCCGGCGCTCGCATCCCAGGCGTAGCGATAATCGAGCGCGCGCGTCACGGCGTCGATCGCAGGCTGGGAGCCGGTCAGGAAATGCCAGCCCCGCGCATCCGAGGCGCCGAGTATGTCGCGCATCTTCGCCGCGGCCATCGCCGGCGTTTCCTGCGCGGCGATGCTGACGACGACCACGTCGACGTCGCGGCCGGCTTGCAGCGACGCCCCGTCGAGCGCCTCGCGCACGCCGCGCAGCACCAGGCTGCACAGGTTCGAGCAGCCGTAGTACCCGAGCACGACGATCGCCGGCCGTGCGCCGAAGTAATCGCGCAGCGTGACGGCGCGTCCGCGCTCGTCGTGAAACGCCGCGTCGAGCGGCAGCGCGGCGCCCGTGATCGGCGAGGCGTCGACGCGCGCGAGCGTGGCGGGCGTCAGTGCGTTCGCCGGTGCGGCGAGCAGGAGTGCGAGCAACGCGAGCCACCAGCTTGTTCGTCCCCCCTCGTAGCGGCGCTGTGCGCCACCTCCCCCCACGGGGGGGCGAGCGCCAACGGGCCGCCGCGCGGGCGCCCGAAGGCGGCCCGTGCTTTTGTCATCGTCCAGCGGCCGTGCGGCGCTCATTGCGCGCTCCCGCGTTGCGCCTGCTGCTCGACGAGGAGGCTCATCGCGCGCTCGACGGGAATCCGCACGATGCCGTGCGCCCGATCGACCCACGCGTATTCGTGCAGCAGCTTCTGCTTCTCCCGCAGGTACGCGGGGAAATCGCGCTCGGGCATGGCCTGCAGCGGGGGCTCGGCCGCGGGCGGCACGGCGGCGCGCGGCGCGCCGCGCTCGGGCGCGAGGCCGCGCACGACGATCACCGCGATGATCACCGCGACGACCACCATGGCGAGGATCGCGCCTCCACCGATCGCGATCGCGCGCACCCGCGGCAGATCGGGCTCGTGCACGCGCGTGGCAGGTGCCTCAGCCATGAGCCGCAACCGCGGTCGAACGCGCAGGCTCGCGAGGCGGCAGGCGCTCCACGATCCACAGCATCGCGCACAGCCACAGCGCACCCATGCCGGCGAGCGCTGCAATGTCGAGCCAGTGCAAGGCGAATCCGCCGGAATCGAGCGACGGCGCGACGAGCCACAGCATGTCGAGCCATTGGCCCGCGAGCGCGAGGACGCACACGAGGCCAAGCGCGCCGGGGGAGCGCTTGACCGCGCGGAACAGCATGGCAGCGACCGGAAGCCCGAAGTCGAGCAGCACGACCACGACGACGAGCCAGCGCCAGCTCGTCGTCGCGCGCGGCCAGAACCAGCTCGTCTCGACCGGGAGGTCCTCG
This sequence comes from Casimicrobiaceae bacterium, assembly GCA_036406955.1. Lineage (GTDB taxonomy): Bacteria > Pseudomonadota > Gammaproteobacteria > Burkholderiales > Casimicrobiaceae > VBCG01. The sequence continues at coordinate 11,171 of DASXAF010000108.1, read as the reverse complement.
CCCCACACGATGAGGTACTGCGTGAACGCGATGTACGCCCACATCATGGCGTAGGTCAGCAGCAGGTTGCCGAAATCCTGGAAGTCGCGCCGCGGCGGCTCGCCGCGGTGCCGCCTGCGCCACGCCGTGAACGGCACCGCGAACGCCAGCGATGCGACGAACTGCGCGCTGCCGAGGCGCACGCCGATCGCCGTCGAATAGAAGCCCGGCACGAGCGAGGCGATCCAGTCGAATGCCGCGATCGTGACGGTGAAGAGATAGACGAGCAGGCCCGCCACCGCAATGCGCCGCGCGCGTTGCCGGTCCACGCGCAGCGCGCGCATGAACGCAACGCCGAGCGCGCACCACACGATCAGCAGGACGGCGTTTCGCAGCAGGAAGAACGCGGGCGAGAGGTACCAGCGCTGCCCGTCGAGGACCGCATCGTGCGCGTCGGGACGCGCCCACGCGAACAGATGCGGCAGGCCGAACGCGAGCGGCACCGCAAGGAGCGCGACGAGCGGCAGCGACAGCGTGGCGGCTTCGAGCGGTGGCCGCAGCACGCGACCCCATTCGCCGCCGGTCAGCTCGTGGATCATGGCCTGCGCCATGCTGGCGAGCGCGATGCCGAGGAGGAACAGCCACGACACGAGCCATGCCTGAAAGAACGATTTCGGGTCGAGCCAGCCGCCGACGGCACACGCGACGAGGCCCAGCACGCCGACGACGAGCAGGCCGCGTTGCGTGCGCGGGATGTCGAGTGCCATGCTCATCGCTGCGCCTCCAGCACCGCGCGCTGCTGCGGCGGCACGGCATCGAGCGGCGCGTGCTGGCTGAGCTGCAGGGCGCGTATGTACGCGATCACCGCCATGCGATCGTCGGGCGTCAGGCGTGTCGCGTACGAGTACATCGCGCCGTAGCCGTTGGTGATCACGGCGTAGATGTGCGCGTCGCTTGCGGCGCGGAGCGTCTCGCTGTGATACGACGGCGGATGGGGAAAGCCGCGGCGGGCGACGAAGCCGTCGCCGTCGCCCACGACGCTGTGGCAGGGCGAGCAGAAGACGTCGAAGCGGTTGCGCCCGCGCTCGAGCATCGCCTGCGTGACCCGCGGCATGCGGAAGGAGGCCATGCCGGCCGAGCCGGCCGGCCGCAATTCATCGCGAATGCCCGCGAGCGGCGGCACCGCGGGCGGCGGCGACGCGAGCGCGAGCCGTCCGCTGGTCGAGCCCGCGAACGTTCCGAGCGCGTGGGGCACCGTGCCGTCGACGGGCGGCCGCGAGGCGCGGCCGTCGCTCCACAGCGGGCCCGCCGCGAGCGGCTTGTAGCGCGGCTGGTCGTACATGTTGCGAAACGTCTGCTCGCAGCCGGCGAGCGCGAGCAATGCGAGGCACAGCAGCATGCGAATCACGCCGGCACCTCGACGACGCGCATGGGGGCGAGCGAGTCCAGGAACGCGCGCGCCTCGTTCGCGTCGAACGACGGCCCGCGCGAGCGAATCGCCACGAAAAAGCGATTCCGCGTGGCGAGGTCGAAGTCGGGTGCGTCGAAGATGGGATGGTTCAGGCGCGGCAAGCCGTTCAGGACGAGCATCCCGACGAAAGCGGCGATGCATGCGCCGAGCACCGTCAGCTCGAAGGTCGGCGGTATGAACGCGGGCCAGCTGTGGAGGGGCCGGCCGCCCGAGTTGATCGGGTAGTCCACCACCGCGCTGTACCACTGCAGGAAGTACGCACCCGCGCCGCCCAGCACGCCGCCGACCAGCGTCCACAGCGGCACGCGATCACGGTGAAAGCCGAGCGCCTCCGCGAGGCCTTCGATCGGATACGGCGTGTAAGCGTCGACGTCGCGGTAGCGTTCGCGGCACGCGCGCGCCGCGGCGAGCAGCGCGCTCGGGTCGGCGAACTCGGCGAGCAGGGCGTACGGGGTCGCGGTCATGCGTGCATCGGCTCGTGATGCGCTTCCTTGCGCAGCTCGGCCATCGAGATCGCGGGCAGGAAGCGCAGGAACAGCAGGAACAGCAGCGCGAAGGCGCCGATCGAGCCGGCGAGCGTGGCGAGGTCCCAGAACGTCGGGACGTACAGGTGCCAGGACGAGGGCAGAAAATCGTGCGCGAGGCTCTGCACGATGATCATGAAGCGCTCGAGCCACATGCCGACCAGGACGACGAGCCCCAGCGCGAAGAGCGCGAGCGGGCTGCGTCTCACCCACCCGAGCCACAGGGCCTGCGGTATGGCGACGTTGCACAGCACCACCGCCCAGGCGATGGGCGCGTACGCGCCGGTGTAGCGGTCGTCGATGATCGCGATCTCGTGCGCGTCGCCGCCGTAGTACGCCGTGAACACCTCGACCACGTAGCTGTACGCGACCAGCAGCCCGGTGACGAGCAGCAGCGTCCCCATCTTCGCCAGATGGCGCTCGGTGATGAAATCGCGCAGCCCGAATGCCGCGCGCATCGGCACGGCGATCACCAGCGCCATCGCGAAGCCGGAGTAGAGCGCGCCCGCGACGAAGTAGGGCGGGAAGATGGTCGAATGCCAGCCGGGTACGAGGCCGAACGAGAAGTCGAGCGACACCACGCTGTGCACCGAGATGACCAGCGGCGTGGCGAGGCCGGCGAGCAGCAGGTACGCCGTCTCGTAGCGATGCCAGTGCCGCGCCTCGCCGCGCCAGCCGAGCGCGAACAGGCCGTATGCGATACGCTTGCCGCGCGTGCGCGCGCGATCGCGCAACGTCGCGAGATCCGGCAGCAGGCCCATGTACCAGAAGAGGATCGACACGATGATGTACGTGCCGATGGCGAAGATGTCCCACACCAGCGGGCTGCGCCACTGCGGCCAGACGTTCATGACGTCGGGATAGGGAACGAGCCAGTAGAAGAACCAGGGACGGCCGAGGTGCAGGATCGGCATGAGACCGGCCATCGCCACGGCGAAGATCGTCATCGCCTCGGCGAAGCGGTTGATCGACGTGCGCCAGTGCTGGCGCAGCAGCAGCAGGAACGCCGAGATGAACGTGCCCGCATGGCCGATGCCGACCCACCACACGAAGTTGGTGAGCGCGAACGCCCACGCGACCGGCTGGTTGACGCCCCAGATGCCGACGCCGACCGCGAAGAGGTAGCCCATCGCGACGAAGAACAGCGCGGTGAACGCGATCGAGACGCCGAGCCCGACCCGGAATCCCCAGTGCGTCGGCCGCGCGAGGACGATTCCCGCGATGCGATCGGTGATGACCGCGCCGGTGTAGCGCGGGCCGAGCGAGCCGACGGCGACGTCAGAGGCCATGGCGCGGGTTGGTCACGCGGGCGAGATACGTCGTGCGCGGGCGCGTGTTGAGCTCGGCGAGCAGCGCGTAGTCGAGCGGCGAGCGCTTGCGCCGGTTGACTTCGCTGTCCGGGACGTTCAGGTCGCCGAATACGATCGCGCGCGACGGGCAGGCTGCCTGGCACGCCGTGACGACCTCGCCGTCGCGCAGCACACGCCCCTCGCGGTCCGCTGCGATCCTGGCCGTGGTGACGCGCTGCAGGCAGTAGTTGCACTTCTCCATGACGCCGCGCATGCGAACGGACACCTCCGGGTTTCGCTGCGCGTCGAGCGACGGCTCGTCCTTCGCGTATTGCAGGAAGTTGAACCGCCGCACCTTGTACGGGCAGTTGTTGGAGCAGAACCGCGTGCCGACGCAGCGGTTGTAGACCTGCACGTTGATGCCCTGCGCATCATGCACCGAGGCTTCGACCGGGCACACCACCTCGCAGGGCGCGTGCTCGCATTGCATGCAGGGAACCGGCTGGAACACCGTGCGCGGATTGTCGACGCTGCCTTCGTGGTAGCGGTCGACGCGGATCCAGTGCATCTCGCGGCCGCGACCGACCTCCTCCTTGCCCACGACCGGAATGTTGTTCTCGGCCTGGCAGGCGATGGTGCACGCGCCGCAGCCGATGCAGCTCGACAGGTCGATGCTCATGGCCCATGCGTACGGGCCCATCGGCGGCGATTCGTACAAGCTGCGTTGCGAGCGATAATCCGGCGTGCCGCATGCGGCCGCCGTGCATGCCGCGGCTTGCGCCGCCGACACGATGCGAACGATGTCGCGGCCCTCCATGCGGCCGTGCGTCTGCGCCGAAACGAGCGAATGGCGCCGCCCGGTGGACCGGATCGACAGGCCGGCCTGGAACCATGGCGCGCTCGACGGGCGCAACGAATACGCGTCGACGCCGCGGTTGCGGCCCACGGTGCCGGCGTGCGTGCGCCCATAGCCGAGTGACAGCGACACCGACGCCTCCGGCATGCCCGGCGTGATCCACACCGGCGCATGCAGGTTGCGCGCGCCGGCGTGCAATTCGACGACGTCGCCGTTGCGCAGGCCCAGCCGTTGCGCGAGCGCCGGCGCGATAAGCGCGGCGTTGTCCCAGGTGAGCTGGGTGAGCGGCTTCGGCAGCTCCTGCAGCCACGCGTTGTCGGCATAGCGGCCGTCGCCCGTGCGTGAATCGGGTGTCAGCACGAGCTCGAGGTCGCCGCCCGCGCTCGACGTGGCGCCCTTCGCGACTTGGGCGTCGACATCGCCGCGCAGCGACGGCCGCTTCGGCGGCGGGGCACTGCCGGGCACGACACCGCGCCGCAGCGCATCGTCGAAGAACGCGTCGAAGTCGCCCGGCTGCCCGCGCTGCCAGTACGCGCGCAGCAGGGCACGCGGATCCGCCTCGACGTCGCCACCGGCGATCGCGATCAGCTCGCTCGCGCAATGGCCGTCGTAGAGCGGCGCGATGCACGGCTGCTGCAACGAGCACGTGCCGTCGAATGCGCGCAGGTCGCCCCACGACTCGAGCGCATGCGCCGCCGGGAGGTGCCAGTCGCAGCGCGCGCCGGTTTCACCCTCGTAGAGTCCGAGATGCACCTTGAGCGGCACGCGCCCGAGCGCTTCCGCGAAGCCGACGTCGGCGGGCGCCGTGTATACGGGGTTGGCGTCGAGGATCAGCAGCGTGTCGACCTGGCCGGCCTGCATGTCGCGCGCGAGCTCGCCGATCGACGCGAGATGGTCGACGGGCTCGGCGGCGACGGGCTGCAGGTGCGCGACGGTGCTCCCGACGTTGCCCAGCGCCTCGTTCATCGCGTGCGCGAGCGCGTGCACCCACGCAGGCTGGCGCTCGCCGGCAACCACGATCGATTCGCCGCGGCTCTGGCGAAGCTCCTCGCCCAGCATGCGCAGCCAGTCGGCGGGCACGGGTGACTGCGCCGGGGCGCTGCGCGCCGCTCCGAGCGCGTGCGCGAGCGCATGCGCCGCGGCGCCGATGTCCCGCGCGCGCATCGGCAGGCGGTGATCCGCCGCTGCGCCGGTGAGCGTGGGCGTGCATTCGAGCGCGTACAGGCGGCTGCGCCGCTCCTGCGGCGCGTGCGCGGCGCGCGTCGCCGCGAAGTCGCGCGCATAGCGCACGCATCCCGGCATGCCGTCGAGAAAATCGGCGTCGAGCGCGAGCACCGTGCGCGCGCGATCGAAGCGATAGACCGTTTCGACCGGCGCACCGTACGCGAGCGTCGCACCGGCGTACGCATTGTCGCGATTGAGGGGCTGCCATTGGTGCCAGCGCGCCTCGGGCAGGCGCTCGAGCAGCGAGCGGATCTGCGCGTGGAGCGAGGGCGAGGTCACGGTCTCGGTGAGGAGGCGCACACCGACCCCGCCGCGCAATGCGCGCAGCCGCTGCCGCAGCGTGGCGACGAACTCCGCCCACGTGGCGATCGTGCCGCCGGCGCGCACGCTCTGCGACCGGTCGGGATTCCAGAGCTCGAGCACGTCCGCTTGCGCGAAGACGTCGGTGGCGCCGAGGCTCGCGGGGTGCAGCGGGTTGCCTTCGATCTTGGTCGGCCGGCCCATGTTGCACTCGACCAGCACGCCGAGCGCGTACGCATCGCGCGGCAGCGCCGATGCATAGAACAGCGGCTCGGCGTAGCTTTGCTGCGCGGGACCGTCGCGGAACGGCACGATCTTCTCGAGCGGCGGGCGCGAGCAGCCGCCGAGCCCCGCGAGCGCGAGCGAGGCGCCCATGAGGCGCATGAAGTCGCGCCGGCTGCCCGGAGCGTCGACCGTGTGCGCCGCGCTTTCGAGCTCCCCGCGCGCTTCGGCGACGCTGCGCCAGAAGCGCATCGGGACGGCTGCCGGCTCGGGCCGCGTATCGCCCATGTCTAGCGATGGCAGGTGGAGCAATCGGTGAGCTCGCGCGTGGTGCGCAACCCGTAGAGCCTGCGCAGCTCGGCGCCACGCGCGAGCTGGTCGGGTGGCGGCTGCCAGTCCACGTCGAACACGCGGTCGCGAGGCCGCAGGTAGCGCTCGGGCGCGCGATGACAGTCGATGCACCACTGCATGTAGAGCGAAGCCACGCGCCGCGTGAGGGGCATGTGGTCGATCCGGCCGTGGCAGGTCGTGCACCCCACGCCTTTCGCCACGTGGATCGAGTGGTCGAAGTACACGAAGTCGGGCAGGTCGTGCACGCGATTCCACTGGAGCGCCGCGCCGCCCGCGTAGGCGCGGCGCAGCGGCTCGAGGATGGGCGCATTCGCGAAGAGCTGCGAATGGCACGTCATGCACGTCTCGAGCGGAGGAATGCCCGCGAACGCGCTCGTCTCCACGGACGTGTGGCAGTAGCGGCAGTCGAGCCCGTCATCTCGCACGTGATGCTGATGGCTGAAGGGGATGGGCTGCTCGACGGGTGCATTCTCGGTCGCATCGGCGCGCGCGACCGTGCGATAGGCGACGGCGGCGGCGACCAGCACCAGCGGCGCTGCTATCAGCGCGAGCCGGACGAGCAGCACGAAGCGGCGTGTGAAGACCTGCGGCATCCGTTGTCGTACGCCCGTATGGCACGACGCCGCGTCGTCGGCGCAAGTTCCGGGCCATGCCAGGCCGAGCGCCGGTGGTTACATTTGCGCCAATATATAGATCGGCGCGCGTGCAGACGTGCGCGGTGCAGCGCGTACAAGCAGCGATCGTGCCCGGTGCGCGCTCACGCCGCGTGTCGCTTCAACGACGCCGGCTGCCGCCGATGAGGCGCGCGAGCACCATGTCTCCGTCGGATTGCTCGCGCAGCGACATGCGTCGAATGACCCACGCGAGATCCTCCTGGATGGCCTGCAGGCGGTGCGGGGGCAGGTGCATCAGCGCCTCCTGCAGCGCGCCGTTGTGCGGCTCGGGCGCGCGCAGCATGAGGCGGCGGCCGCGCGGCGTGAGATACAGGTGCACGTTGCGCTGGTCGTCGCCGCGGCGACGGTCCACCAGGCCTTCCTGGACCAGCTTGTCGATCATGTTGCTCGCGGTCGATTGGTGAACCGCGAGCTCGCGAGCGAGATCGCCGACCTTGAGGCCCGGCGACACCGCGAGCCGCTCCATGGCCCACACGTACGCGCCGCTCACACCGCACGCCCGCTCCACGCGCCGGTAGTGACGATGCATGGACGCGATCACCACGCGAAACTGCATCAGCACGCCGAGCATCGCGCGATATTGCGCGCCGTCGCGCGAGGGTCGGCCCGGACGGCGTGCGCGCGAGGCGGTTGTGGTAACGCGTTCAGTCAACAATTTCAATGCGCCGGAAATTATTGCAAGCGCGCGCAGCGATGCTTCGGTGCGGCCGCGACGCGCGTGGGTCCCTGTCATGGCGCGTGTTTCGACCTGTCGAGGCCACCACGACGGCTGCCTGCAAGCCGCGCGGCCCGCGCCGGCAACGGGGGAACTTTCGTGCACATGCAATCCTCACACCGGCACGGCCGTCGCCCCCAAGCGCTCGTCACGGGACACGGACCGCACTCGCGGCGGAGGGATTCCACGATGGCGCACACGGTCAGCGATTTCCTGGTTCAACGCCTGAGCCAGTGGGGCGTGGAGCGCGTGTTCGGCTACCCCGGCGACGGCATCAACGGCATCATCGGCGCGCTCGGCCGTGCCGACGACCGGCCGCTGTTCGTGCAGGCGCGTCACGAGGAAATGGCCGCGTTCATGGCGAGCGCGCACGCGAAGTTCACGGGCCAGGTGGGCGTGTGCCTCGCCACCTCGGGCCCCGGTGCGATCCATCTGCTCAACGGCCTCTACGACGCCCTGCTCGACCATCAGCCGGTCGTCGCCATCGTGGGACAGCAGCGGCGCGCAGCGCTCGGCGGTCACTACCAGCAGGAGGTCGACCTCATCTCGCTGTTCAAGGACGTCGCTCACGAGTACGTGCACATGGTGACCACGCCGGCGCAGATGCGCCACGTGCTCGACAGCGCCATGCGCACCGCGGCCGCGATGCGCTCGCCCGCGTGCATCATCATCCCGAACGACGTGCAGGAAATGGAGGCGGAGAAGCCGCCGCGCGAGCACGGCACGGTGCATTCGGGCATGGGCTACGCCAATCCGGTGCCCGTACCGACGCAGGATGCGCTGCAGCACGCCGCGGCGGTGCTCAACGCGGGCAAGCGCGTCGCGATGCTCGTCGGCGCCGGCGCCCTGCACGCGACCGACGAGATCATCGCGATCGCCGAGCGCCTGCAGGCCGGTGTCGCGAAGGCGCTCCTCGGCAAGGCCGCGGTGCCCGACGAGCTGCCGTTCGTGACCGGCTCCATCGGGCTGCTCGGCACGCGACCGAGCTATCGCATGATGACCAAGTGCGACACGCTGCTGATGGTCGGGTCGGGCTTTCCGTACTCCGAGTTCCTGCCCGAGGAGGGCAAGGCGCGCGGCGTGCAGATCGACATCGATCCGCGGATGATCAGCCTGCGCTATCCGATGGAAGTGAATCTCGTCGGCGACAGCGCCGCGACGCTGGGCCTCCTTCTGCCGCTGCTCGAGCAGAAGCAGGACAGCGACTGGCGCCGCGACATCGAGCATGAGGTGCGCGACTGGTGGGAGACGCTCGAGAAGCGCGCCCATGTCGCGGCGAACCCGATCAACCCGCAGCTCGTGTTCTGGGAGCTGTCGAAGCGCCTGCCCGACGGCGCCATCCTCACGGCCGACAGCGGATCGGGCACGGACTGGTATGCGCGCGACGTCAAGCTGCGGCGCGGCATGATGGCCTCGTTGTCGGGCGGGCTCGCCACCATGGGACCCGCGGTGCCGTATGCGATCTCGGCCAAGTTCGCGTATCCGGCGCGCCCGGTGATCGCGATGGTGGGCGACGGCGCGATGCAGATGAACGGCATGGCCGAGCTCATCACCGTCGCGAAGTACCGCCATCAGTGGTCCGATCAGCGGCTCGTCGTGATGGTGCTGAACAACGGCGACCTCAACCAGGTGACGTGGGAGCAGCGCGCGATGGCGGGGGACCCGAAGTTCTCCGCGTCGCAGGACGTGCCGCGCGTCTCCTACGCGCGGTTCGCCGAGCTCATCGGGCTCAACGGCATCGCGGTCGACACGCCCGAGCAGGTCGGGCCCGCATGGGACGCCGCGCTGTCGGGCGATCGTCCCTGCGTGCTCGACGTGCGCACCGACCCCGACGTTCCACCGCTCGCGCCGAACGTCACGATGAAGCAGATGCGCGCGTTCATGGAGTCGCTGATGAAGGGCGACCCGGATTCGGCGGACGTGGTGAAGGCGACGCTCAAGCAAGTCTTCGCGTGATGTATGGCCGTGCAGGCGCCCATCGCCGCGGTCGACGTCGCGGCGTACACCATTCCGACGGCGACGCCCGAATCGGACGGCACCCTGGAATGGCAGGCGACGACGCTGGTCGTCGCCGAAGCGCGCGCCGCTGACCAGGTCGGGCTCGGCTACACGTACGCCGACACGGCAACGGCGACGCTGATCCGCGACAAGCTGGCGCCACTGGTGATCGGGCACGACGCGCTCGCGACGACCGACTGCTGGAACGCGATGGTGCGCGCGATTCGCAATCTCGGGCGCCCGGGGATCGCGTCGATGGCGATCAGCGCGGTCGACAACGCGCTGTGGGACCTGAAGGGCCGGCTCCTCGACGTGCCGCTCGTCCGGCTGCTCGGCGATGCGCGCACGTCCGTCCCGGTGTACGGCAGCGGCGGCTTCACGTCGTATTCCATTGCCGAGCTGACGGCGCAATTGCGCGGCTGGGTCGAGGAAGGCATTGGCATGGTGAAGATGAAGATCGGCCGCCATGCGCGCTCCGATGCCGCGCGCGTGCGTGCCGCGCGCGAAGCCATCGGCGCCGCGGCGCTCTTCGTCGACGCGAACGGCGGCTACAGCCGCAAGCAGGCACTCGCGCTGGCCGGCGCGTTCGCCGAAGAGGACGTCACCTGGTTCGAGGAGCCCGTCAGCAGCGACGATCTCGCAGGGCTGCGCGTGATGCGCGACCGCGCGCCGGCGCGCATGGACATCACGGCGGGCGAATACGGCTACGACGCCGGCTACTTCCGCGCGATGCTCGAGGCGGGCGCCGTCGACGTGCTGCAGGCCGATGCGACGCGTTGCGCGGGCATCACCGGATTCATGCGCGCCGCGGCGCTGTGCGACGCGTTCCACCTGCCGTTGTCGAGCCACTGCGCGCCGTCGCTGCACGTGCATCCGTGCTGCGCCGCCACGCCGGTGCGGCATCTCGAATACTTCTTCGATCATGTGCGCATCGAGCAGATGCTGTTCGACGGCGCGGCACGCGCACGTGACGGCGTGCTCGAGCCCGACCGCTCGCGGCCGGGCCTCGGCCTCGCATTCAGGCGCGCGGACGCCGCGCGCTATGCGGTCTAGGAGGCACGCCGCGTGCCGGCATTCGTAGGCCCGCGCGCACGCGACGCCGCGTCGGCGCTCGCCGCGGAGCTTCGCCGCGGCGTCGACGGCGAGGTGCGCTTCGACGCGGGACGCCGCGCGCTCTACGCCACCGACGCGTCGAACTACCGGCAGGTGCCGATCGGCGTGGTCATCCCGCGCACGATCGACGACGTCGTCGCGACCGTCGCCGCGTGCCGGCGGCACCACGCGCCGGTGCTGCCGCGTGGCGGGGGGACGAGCCTGACCGGAGGGTGTTGCAACGTCGCGGTCGTGATGGACTTCACCAAGTACCTCAACAAAATCCTCTGGCTCGACCCGGAGCGGAAGTTGGCCAAGGTGGAGCCGGGGGCCGTCCTCGACCTGCTCCGGCTCGAGGCCGAGAAACACCACCTGACCTTCGCCCCCGACCCGTCGACGCACACGCACTGCACCCTCGGCGGGATGATCGGCAACAACTCGTGCGGGGTCCATTCCCTGATCGGCCTGGGGACCGG
>DASXAF010000107.1:0-8935 GCA_036406955.1 Casimicrobiaceae bacterium | reverse complement strand
ACGATCTTGTACGGCTCGTGCGACACGCTGCTCTCCGTGGCGAGGTACCTGATGAAATCCTCGGCGGTGGAAAGCCGGCCGCGGGTGTAGCGGTATTTCATCGCGAGATGCTCCCGGGCCTTCGCCGCGGGATAGCGGTCGCCGTTGCGCACGAACGTGCAATTCGAGGCGGCGACGTAGTCGAGCAGGTGGTCGATCTCCCGCTGCGCGGTCGCATCCGGATCCGCGTGCGCGGCGCCGGCGATGAGCAGCGTGACGAGCGCCGCGGCCGGTGCCGTGCGGCGGCGCAGTGAGCGTGACGGGATCATGATCACTTCGACAAGTTTGGGACGAACCGTTCAGTGTGCAACCGCGGGCGAGCTGGCCGCGGTTGGCTCCGCGTTCAACGCTTCGACGCGGATTTGCTCGGTAAGGCGCGCCTTGAGCTCCGAGAACCGCGGCGTCGTCTTGACGGTGTAGTGGCGCGGGTGCGGGAGCGTCACCGCGACCTCGTCCTTGATGCGGCCCGGGCGTGCCGTCATCACGACCACGCGGTTGGCCATGAAGATCGCCTCCTCGATGTCGTGCGTGACGAACAGCACGGTCTTGCGCTCGGCTTCCCAGATGCCGAGCAGCAGCTCCTGCATGAGGCCGCGGGTCTGGTGGTCGAGCGCGCCGAAAGGCTCGTCGAGCAGCAGTATCTTGGGGTCGTTCGCGAGCGCGCGCGCGATCGCGGTCCGCTGCTGCATGCCGCCCGAGAGCATCTTGGGATAGTGCCGCTCGAAGCCCGCCAGTCCGACGCGGTCGATGTAGTGCGCTGCGATGTCACGCTGGCGTGTGAGCGGCATTCCCTGCTCGCGCAGCCCGAAGCGGATGTTCTCCTCGACCGTGAGCCACGGAAACAGCGTGTAGCTCTGGAACACCATGCCGCGGTCGCGGCCGGGCCCGGCCACCGGCTCCCCGTCGAGCAGCACGCGGCCCGCGGTCGGCGTGTCGAGGCCCGCGACGATGCGCAGCATCGTGCTCTTGCCGCAGCCCGAGGGACCGAGGATGGTGATGAAGTCGTTGTCGGCGACCTCGAGCGAGATAGGCCGCAAGGCGAGGGTGGGCGGATGAGCGCGGCCGCCGGGAAACGACTTGCTGACTCCGTCGACGACCAGCGTGGGCATGGCGGGCGGCGCCGGCGACGCTACCGGGACGTGCCGCCACCCGCGTTGCGGCTCGCCGCCTCTTCGCCGCCAGGCGCCACGCCGAATGCCGGCCCGCCGACGTACGAGAAATACATGCGATGCTTCGTGTGCGACACGAGCACGCGGTGCGACCGGATGAAGTCGGCACCGAGCACCATGGGCTCCGCCTGGAGCGAAGACATGGTGACGTGGCTGCCGGTGCGCTCCTCGTGCACGCGACGGAAATCGGCGAATTCGAGGTCGGCATCGCGGATGCGCTCGTTGCCGATCACGAAGGTCGCGAAGGTTCCTCTCCAGGCGTCGGTTGTCCTCGCTCCGATCCCCCCGATCTTGCCGCTCGGCCTCACGCCCGGCGTGTCGGGCGTGACGCCGACCTGGCGGGCATAGCCGCTGTCGAGGATCGACCGACTGGCGCCGGAGTCGAGCATCGCATCGATGGCGACGCCGTTCACCTCGACCTTGAGGCGGATCTTTGGATTGACGTCCGAGACGGGGTCGATGTCGACGCTGCTGCCGCCGTCGCTCGCCCAGTACGCGAGCGACACGCCTTCGCAGCCCCTTGGCTGGAAGAGCCTGACCGCCTTGTGCGCCAGGTCGAATTCGACGTCGACGCTCGCGAGAAAGTCCTCGCCGAGCACCAGATCGCCCCAGCTGCTTTGGTCGTTCTCACCTGCGACGAAGACCCGCATCCCCTTGCGCGTGGCGCCGGCGATAGTGATCTCGTCGATGTCCGCGGCCTGCGCGCGCGTCCCGCCGCCGAAGCCGAAGAACCTGACGCCGGGCACGTCGCGCAGCGCGAGCCCGAGCCGCTGTGCGCTCGATCGAAAGATCACGGTCTTTTCCGAGCCGGTGTCGATCGCGATGCCGACCTCGTGCCCGTTGACCGTACCGTCGAGCAGTATCTTGCCGTGCGCGAGGCGAACCGGCCAGTCGGCGACCTGCACGAGCTGGCACTTCGCGGCCGTGTCTTGCGCAAGCGCGGCTCCCGGCGCCGACATGGCGATGACGGCCAACAGCGCGAGGAGGCGGCGTATCGACGCGCCGCGTCTCTTCACGGCAAGCGAACGCTTCACACGAGGCTCCATGGGAACAGCTCGCGGTTGCCCCATTTGAACGCGAAGTCGGACACGAGGCCGATCACGCCGATCACGATGATGCCGAAGATGATCTGGCCCGTGTTGAGCAGCGCCTGGCTGTCGGTGATCATGTGGCCGATGCCGCTCGAGGCGCCGATCAGCTCCGCGACGATCACGTACGTCCATGCCCAGCCGAGCACGAGCCGCAGCGACTCGGCGATCGCGGGCGCGGCGTTCGGCAGCAGCACGCGGCGCACGACGCCGCGCGCGTCCGCGCCCAGCGTATAGGCGGCCTCGACCAGGTCGCGACGCGTGGCGCCCACCGTCACGGCGACCATCAGCACGATCTGGAAGAACGAGCCGATGAAGATGACGAGCAGCTTCTGCAGCTCGCCGATGCCCGCCCACAGGATGAGGAGCGGAATGAAGGCCGACGCAGGGAGATAGCGCGCGAACGACACGAACGGCTCGAAGAACGCCTCGACGGGCTTGTACGCGCCCATCGCGATGCCGAGCGGTACCGCCGCGACGGCGGCAAGCACGAAGCCGCCGAGCACGCGCCACACCGTGATGCCGACGTCGCGCGCGAAGCCGAAGCGCGTGAAGAGCGACCAGCCTTCCTGCACCATCGTCCACGGGTCGGCGAGGAACGTTCGCTGCACGAACCCGCCGAACGTCGCCGCGCTCCACACGGCGACGAACAGCACGAAGAACGCGACGCCGAGCGCGACCTTGCGTGCCCCGTTGATCGGCTGGAGTGGCGTCATTACGATTCGTCGCTCCTGCGAAAGCAGGAACCCGGCGTCTTCGCAACGACACGGGATCCCCGCCTTCGGCGGGATGACCACGTCCGTCGCGCAGCGACCGATATGCTCACTTGATGAATCGCGTATCGACCAGCGCGCTCATGTCCGGCAGCGACTTGATGATGCCGATCTGCATGAGCAGCTCGCCCGCCTCCTTGCTGAACTGCGCGTGCTCGCCGGCGAAGAACTTCTGGTTCGCGGCCTTGTCCTGCCAGCGCAGGTACTTCGCCGAGGCTTCGAACTCCGCTCCCGTCTGCTTCACGTCGGCGCCCATGATCTCGTAGCTCTTCTTCGGGTCGGCCTTGATCGTGTCGAGCGCCTCGAAATAGCTGTCCGTGATCGCCTGCGCCGCCTTGGGATTGTCGGCGAGGAATTTCGGCGTGCACCCGAACGTGTCCATGATCATCGGGTAGTCCAGCGTCGTGGCGATGATCTTGCCCGCCTGCGGGTTGTTGCGCACCGTGGACAGGTAAGGCTCGTACGTCATGGCGGCGTCGTTCTGTCCCGCCACGAACGCCTGCGCCGCCGGACCCGGCTCGAGATTGACCACGGTGACATCCTTCACCGACAACCCGTTCTTGCTCAGGAACCACGCGAGCGTGAAGTACGGTGCGGTGCCGGGCGCCGATGCGGCGACCGTCTTGCCCTTCAGGTCGGCGATCCTGGCGATGTTGTTGCGCACGACCATGCCGTCCGCGCCGTAGCTCTTGTCCATCTGGAAGATCTGCCGCGTCGGGACGCCGTTGGCGTTCCAGACGACCCACGTCTCGACCGTCGTGGCCGCGCACTGGACGTCGCCGGAGGCGATCGCCAGGTGGCGGTCCTTCTGGGGGATCTTCTTGAGGTCGACGTCGAGGCCGTGCTTCTTGAAGATGCCGGCCTCCTTCGCGAGCGTGAGCGGCGCGAATCCGGTCCAGCCGGAGTAGCCGATGGCTACCTTCGTCTGGCTCGAGGCGGGCAGCGCGATGGCGAGCGCGAGCGCGCCCACGGCGATGGCGAAGCGGCGTTGCATGGTGGCTCTCCCCGGGGTGTACGCCGTCGAATCTAGGGTGCGTCCGCCTTTCCTGTCAACGACGGCGCGCGAAGCGGTTACAATCCGGCGCCGGGTCCCGACCGACTGCGCGATGCCGCACCTGATCCCGCTCGACCGACAGGTGCGAATGCGCTGGCGCAACGGCCGCGGGGAGGCGCGCGAGATCGCGGCATGGCCCGCCGGGTCGACGCTCGAAACGTTCGAGTGGCGAATCAGTGTCGCGACCGTCACGGAGGACGGCCCGTTCTCGCGATTTCCCGGCGTCGTGCGCACGATCGCGCTGCTCGACGGTGCGGGGCTTTGCCTCGAAGGCGGGACGAAGTGCATCGAGCTCGGGCGGCGATTCGCCGTGGCGACCTGCGCCGGCGACGAAGAGATGCATTGCAAGCTGCTGGGAGGCGAGGTGCAGGTGCTGAACGTAATGGTGCGCGATTCCGCGCATGCGCGGTTGACGGCCATCGATACGGCCGCGTGCGTCGTGCGCCCCGCGCGCTTTCGCGCCGTCATCGCCGCCCACGGGCGAGTCGAATGCCGCGTGCACGACGACGTGTTCACGCTCGAGTCCGGCGACGCCTTGCTGCTCGACGGCGCGCGGGAATCCGACGCACCGGTCCATGCACGCTTGCTGGACAGCCCATGCGGGGCGGTCGCCGTCGCGATCGACACGCGGGACGCCGCATGAGTCAGCGACTCTACGCCCGCCACGCGCTGCTGCCGCAGGGGTGGGCGGAAGACGTCGTCGTCGAGATCGCCGAGGACGGCACGATCGGCTCGGTCACCCCCGGCGGCGACGCGGTGGAAGCCGAGCGCGTGAGCGGCCCGCTCATCCCGGCGGTGCCCAACGTGCATTCGCACGCCTTCCAGCGGGCCCTCGCCGGGCGCACGGGACAGCATTCGCACGATCGCAGCGACACGTTCTGGACGTGGCGGGACGTCGTCTACGACTTCCTCGATCGCCTCGATGCCGACGCGCTCGAAGCCGTCACGGCGCAGGCCTACGTCGAGATGGTCAAGTCGGGCTACGCAACCGTCGCGGAATTCCACTACGTGCATCACGACGTCGACGGCCGGCCGCTCGCCGATCCTGCCGAGAATGCGTGGCGCGTGGTCAACGCCGCGCGAACGGCGGGCATCGGGCTCACGCTGCTGCCCGTGTTCTACGCGCACGCCGGCTTCGGCGGCACGGATCCGACGCGCCGGCAACGCCGGCTCGTGCACGCACCGCATACGTTCCAGCGCCTTTTCGAGGCGCTCGAGCACGCGCGCGCCGAGCACGGCTACGTCCTCGGCATCGCGCCGCACAGCCTGCGTGCGGTCACGCCCGACGAGCTTCGGCAGGTGCTCACGCTCGTCGCCCCGCACGCGCCCATTCATATCCATGTTGCCGAGCAGACGCGCGAGGTCGACGACTGCTATGCGTGGAGCCGCAGGCGCCCGGTCGAATGGCTGTTGTCGGAAGCCGCGGTCGACGCCCGCTGGTGCCTGGTGCACGCGACGCACATGACCGAGCGCGAGGTCAAGGACCTCGCGGCCAGCCGCGCGGTCGCCGGCCTGGCGCCGACCACCGAAGCGGACCTCGGCGACGGAACGTTTCCGGCGGAAGCGTATCTGGTCAACGGTGGGCGCTACGGCGTGGGCAGCGACTCGAACACCGTGATCGATCCGTTCGTCGAACTGCGGCAGCTGGAATGGTCGCAGCGCCTGCGCCTGCGGCGGCGCAACGTGCTGACCGGTGACGGCGAGATCACCGTTGGAAATGCATTGTGGCAGGCGGCGGTGCGCGGCGGCGCGCAGGCCATGGGCCGGCGCACCGGCGAGATCGCGCCCGACATGCGCGCCGATCTCGTGGTGCTCGATTCCGACGATCCCGCATTGGCAGAGCAGGCCGCCCAATGCGTGCTCGACGCGGCGATCTTCGGGCCCGTGCGTCGAGCGGTTCGCGACGTGATGTGCGGCGGACGCTGGGTCGTGCGCGAAGGCAGGCATCCGCGCGAAGCGGAGGTTGCCAAGCGCTATCGCGCGGTGCTGTCGAGCATCCGCATCGACGGCACCTGTTGACGATGCAGTGCGACCTGCTCCTTCGGCACGTCGATGTCGCGACGATGCGGGGAGAGGAGGGCTACGGCCTCGTCCACGACGGCGCCCTCGCCATCCGCGGCGGGCGCATCGCCTGGATCGGCCGCGACGCCGACGTGCCCCGCGATATGTCCGCCACGCGTGTCGTGCAGCTTCACGGCCATCTCGCCACGCCGGGTCTCATCGACTGCCACACGCACCTCGTCTATGCCGGCAATCGCGCCACGGAATTCGAGCAGCGGCTCGCGGGCGCGAGCTATGCCGATATCGCGCACGCCGGCGGCGGCATACGGGGAACGGTGGCCGCCACGCGGGCCGCGACCGACGATGCGCTGCTCGCCGCTTCGCGTCCACGGCTCGAGGCGATCGCCGACGAGGGTGTCACCACGGTCGAGATCAAGTCGGGCTATGGCCTCGACACGGCCACGGAGCTGAAGCAACTGCGCGTGGCGCGCAGGCTGGCCGCCGAGATCGGCGTCGACGTCCGCACGACGTTGCTCGCGGCCCACGCGCTGCCACCGGAGTTCGCGAAGGCCGACGCGTACATCGACTACGTGTGCCGCGACACCATACCGGCCGCGGCCGCAGCCGGTGTCGCGCACGCGGTGGACGCGTTCTGCGAGACGATCGGATTCGACGCAACGCAGACGGCGCGCGTGTTCGACGCCGCACGCGCGCACGGGCTGCCGGTGAAGCTCCACGCCGATCAATTGTCCGATCTCGGCGGTGCGGCATTGGCCGCCCGCTATGCGGCGTTGTCCGCGGACCATCTCGAGTACACGAGCGCTGCCGGCGTGGCGGCGCTTGAGCGTGCGGGGACCGTGGCAGTGCTCCTGCCGGGAGCGTACTACGCGCTGCGCGAGACCCGGCCGCCGCCGGTCGCGGCGTTGCGCCAGGCCGGCGTGCCGATCGCGCTCGCCACCGACTGCAACCCCGGAACGTCGCCGACCACGTCGCCCACCCTGATGATGAACATGGCATGCACGCTGTTCGGGCTCACGACGGCCGAAGCGCTCGGCGGCTTCACGCGCGCCGCCGCACGCGCGCTCGGCCTCGGCGATCGCGGCGTTCTCGAGGCCGGCCTGCGCGCGGACGTCGCGTTGTGGCGCGTGGATGCCCCCGCCGAGCTCGCGTATCGCATCGGATCGACACGCTGCGCCGGCACGATACGCGCCGGCGCGCTGGCGCGAGGACCGCTCGCCGATGCTGCTGTTTGACATCCATCGTGGCGATGCGCCGCTGGTGGTCGACGTCCCGCATGCCGGGACGCACGTGCCGGATGCGATTCGTGCACGCCTCACGCCGGAAGCCCTCGCGCTTCCCGATACGGATTGGCACGTCGAGAAGCTCTACGCGTTCGTGCGGTCGACGGGAGCGAGCCTCATGTGCGCGACGCATTCGCGCTACGTCGTCGATCTCAACCGCGATCCCGGCGGTGCGGCGCTGTACGCGGGTGCCGACAACACCGAGCTCTGTCCCACGCGAACGTTCGGCAATGCGCCGGTGTACCGGCCGGGCGAAGCAGCCGGCGACGAGGAAATCGCCGCGCGGCGCGCGACGTTCTTCGATCCGTATCACGCGGTGCTTGCCCAGCAGATCGAGCGCGTGCGCGAGCGTCACGGCTTTGCGATCCTGCTCGACGGCCATTCGATCGCCGGCGAGGTGCGGCGCTTCTTCGCGGGACGGTTGCCGGACTTGAACCTCGGCACCGCGGACGGCGCGAGTTGCGATCCTGCGCTGCAGTCGCTCGCCGCCGAGGTGATCGCCGGCGCCCGCGGGTTCTCGCACGTGGTCAACGGGCGCTTCAAGGGCGGGTACGTGACCCGCCACTACGGCCGCCCTGCGCAGGCGGTACATGCATTGCAGCTCGAAATGGTGCAGGATGCCTACATGGACGAGCGACCACCGTACCGCTGGGATCCCGACCGAGCAGCCGCGCTCGCGCACGTGCTCGAGCGGCTCGTCATCGCGCTCGGCGAATGGCGCCCGGCAAGGACGCGCCGATGATCCTCTTCTACACGGCACGCCAGCGCTTCGACGCGTACCTGCTCGCCGACCGGCTGAAGCAGGCGGGCATTCGTGCGCACGTCTTCAACGAGCACGCGGCGAGCATCGTCGGCGACGTGCCGTGCGATCACGTCGCGCAACCGCAGGTATGGCTCGAGCGCGAACTCGACGAGGAGCGCGCACGCATCGTGCTGGAGCGCATGCGCGTCGAGGCGCGCGCGAGCGGCAGCGTCCAATGCACGGCCTGCCGCGAGGAGTCGCCGGCGAATTTCGACCTGTGCTGGAACTGCGGGGAGAGCCTTTAGGCCTCGTCGAGCAGGGCGCGTGCGCGAGCTTGCGCGTCCGCCGACAGCGGTTGCGGGTCGGCCGAAGTGCCGCGGCGGTGGCGGAGCACGGTCCACCAGACGATCGCACCGAGCAGCAGCAGCGCGAAGGGACCGATCCACAGCAGCCACGTGAGCGGCTTGAGCGGCGGCCGGTACAGCACGAAATCGCCGTAGCGTGCGACCAGGAACGCGCGGATGTCCCCGTCGCTGCGTCCGGCGACCGCGAGCTCGCGAATCTCGCGGCGCAAATCGGCCGCGAGCGGTGCGTCCGAATCGGCGAGCGTCTGGTTCTGGCACACGAGGCAGCGCAGGTCGCCTTCGAGGCGTTTCAAGCGCGCGTCGAGCGGGTCCTGCGAGACGCTTTGCGCAAGCGCGACGGCGGAGAGGCAGAACGCTGCGATTGCGAAAAGGCGCGCGATCATGACGGAGGCGACTCCCTGCC
>DASXAF010000106.1:0-11937 GCA_036406955.1 Casimicrobiaceae bacterium | reverse complement strand
CGACGAGAGCGTGCGCAGCACGGCACCCGTTTCGGGATCGATGCAATGGATCTTGCGCTCGCGATACTGACCCACCCATAGCGAGCCCTCGGCCCATGCGAGGCCGGAGTGGCCGCCGCCGGGTGCGGGAATCGTGGCGAGCACGCGGCCCGTCGCTGGATCGAGCTTCCGGATGCGGTCGTCGGCGATCTGATAGAGGTGCCGGCCGTCGAAGGCCGTTCCCGCGTGCGCCGCCACGTCGATCGAGCGCACCGTCTCTCCGCTCGCGGGATCGAGCGCGCTCAGCTTGTCGCCGGACGCGAACCACACGTACCGGCCATCGAAGGTCAGGCCGTTCACGCGCTCGATGGCCGGAAACGGCCCGTATTCCCGCACGATTTCCGCGGCAGCTCGTTTCATGGCCATCCTAGTCGACCGCGAGCGCCGCGGGGAGTAGCAAGGTGGTGGCGAACCCAGGCAGGGACGGCGCGTTCCAGCGCCGCGCGCGTCCGCGCCCGAACGATTGCACCTTGCCGCGTTGCGCCAGCGCGTCGAGCGCGCGCTGAACCGTGCGCTGGCTCGCGCCGAGCGCGAGCGCCAGCGCGGCGCTCGACCACGACTCGCCGTCGGCGAGGAACGCGAGCACGGCGGCATGCGTGTCCTCGACGGGCTGCGCGAGCAGGACGACCTCGCGCGCGCGCCGTGGCGCCAGCACGAAGCCGCGCGGCGTCGCCGTGATCGTCGCCATGCTGCCGAGCGCTCGGCGCAGCCGTCCGATCTCGACCCGGAGCCGCCCGCGATGCGATTCGTCCCCGCGCTTCACACGGAACGCACGGGTCATCAGCGCATCTCTCGGCACGTCGTCGGGCCACGCTCGCGCGAGCGCGCAGGCCAGCGTGAAGAGCACCGGACGCCGGGCGAGCGATATCGTGGCGCGCGCGTCGCGCACGACGTGGCGGCATGCGTCCACGACGAGCGCGCCCGATCCGAACAGGGCTTCGACATCCTGGAGGCGTAGCAGCTTCTCGTCGCCACGCGCGACGAGGCGTGCCGCCGGTTGATCGAGCACACGCCGCGCCGTTTCGACCTCGGCCACGAGCGCCGCAATGCCGGACTGCCGCGCCGCGCGCGCGGCCCGTGCGATGGCGACGCGCGCACGGCTTGCGTGCACGCGCCGCAGCGCGATGCCGGCGATGGCCAGCTCGTGCATGGCTCTCGATGCCGGTGGGAGCGATGCCGGGTCGAGATGCGACAACGCGCGCTCGGCCTCGTCGAGCCTGCCGACGAGAAGCAGCCGACGCACGTCGAGATGGCGCGCATGCGCGCCGTTCGCAACGTCGCCATGCGCTTCGAGCGTCGCGCGCGCGACCTCGAGCGCCTTCGCCGGCCACGCGAGGTCGCGAGAGACGAGCGCGATCTCGGCCTCGGCGACCACGCAGCGCGCGCGCGCCACGGTCTCCTTGGGCCCGAAGGCGCGGGCGGCTCGGCGAAGCAGCGCCTTGGCGCGAGAGAGATCGCCGAGCTGCGCCATGGCGATCCCGCGCAGCGCGAGCGCCGGCGCGTCGTCGCGCAACGCGACGCGGTTCAGCGCGCGCAGCGGATCACCCGCCGCGAGCGCGCGCGCCGCCGCCGCGATCAGCGCGTCCATGCGAATCGCGCCACACTTGTCACTCCCACCTCTTGCCGTGCGGCGCTACAGTGGCCTGACCACCCACGCAGGCAAACCACGGAGAGCGAACATGGCGACACATGCAATCGGGACGCACGAACAATGGCTGGCCGCGCGGCTCGCGCTGCTCGAGGCGGAGAAGGCGCTCACGGGGCGCAGCGACGAGGTCGCGCGCCAGCGGCAGGCGCTGCCGTGGGTGCGGATCGACAAGGCGTATCGCTTCGACACCGACGAAGGGAGCGCGTCGCTCGCGGACCTGTTTCGCGGGCGCACGCAGCTTCTCGTGTACCACTTCATGTTCGGGCCGGACTTCAAGGCGGGGTGCCCGTCGTGCTCGGCCATCGCGGACGGCTTCAACGGCATCGCCGTGCACCTCGCCAACCACGACGTGATGCTCTGGGCCGTGTCGCGCGCGCCGCTCGCGAAGCTCCAGGCCTACAAGCAGCGCCTGGGCTGGACGTTTCCGTGGGCGTCCTCGCACGGCAGCGATTTCAACGCCGATTTCCACGTGTCGATCACCGAGGCGCAACAGCGGCACGGCGGCGCCGAGTACAACTATCGGCGCGAGCCCGCGCGTGCGCCGAGCGAGGCTTCGGCGACGGGCGGCGATGGCGCAGCCATCGGCGCGAAGATGTCCGGAACGGACGTCGACACGTACATACGCGAGCGGCCCGGCATGAGCGCATTCGCGCTCGAAAACGGCGTGGTCTATCACGCGTATTCGACGTACGCGCGCGGCCTGGACGGCCTGTGGGGCATGTACCAGTGGCTCGACCGGGCGCCGAAGGGCCGCAACGAAAGCGGGGTGTGGTGGCGGCGCAACGACGAGTACGACGAGGCGTGAGCCAGGGTCGGCCGCGCGCGCGACCGGGCTCGGAGGATGGAGCGGGCGCGCTCGACTACGGCGCGCAATTCTCCTTTTGCCAGGCCTGGAGCCGCTCGCGTTCCTTCTGGCGGGCGGGTTCGTCCATCGGCACCTGCTCGCCCTTCTCGTTGGTGCGATAGATGACGACCTGACCCCAGGAAAGCTGGCGGATCCCGGCGGCGACGCGCGCGCATTCCTCCATGCGCTTGTCCTTCGTCGCGCGGTCCTTGTCGGCCTTGGCGGCCGCTTCGATCTTCTCGCTCTGGCGCTTCTTGAGCTCCGCATCCTTTTGCGCGAGCTCCTTCACCGCGTTCGGATTGGCGGGCGGCGGGGGACCGTTGACGGTCTCCACCTTCACGTCCGCGTTGGGCGGCTGGTCCGAATAGACCACCCGGCCGTTGGCGTCGGTCCACTTGTACAGCGCGGCCGCGGCGGGCAGCGAGAGCAGGCACAGCACGGCCCCGGCGGCAAGCGCCGCGCGCGTCCTCATCGACATGGCATCCGGCTCCCCGGGGAACATGACAGCGGCCAACTTACCCCAGCGCGGTGCGCAGCGTCAAACACGCCTGGCAGGCCGATCCGGGCGCCGGGCGGGCGCGGCGGGGAAAAACGACGAGGGTATAATCGATTTTTGCGCATAGGAGAAACGATGCGTGTCGTCCGCAAGGCACTGACGTTCGACGACGTCCTGCTGGTGCCTGCGCATTCCCTGGTCGTTCCCCGCGACGTCTCCCTCAAGACCCGACTCACCCGCAGCATCACGCTCAACATCCCGCTGCTCTCCGCAGCGATGGACACCGTCACCGAGGCGCGCCTCGCCATCGCGATCGCGCAGGAAGGCGGACTCGGCATCGTGCACAAGAACATGCCCCCCGCGCGCCAGGCGGCGGAGGTGGCCAAGGTCAAGCGCTTCGAAAGCGGCGTGGTCAAGGAGCCGATCACGATCCCGCCCTCGATGTCGGTGCGCCAAGTCCTGGCGCTCACGCAGCAGTACAAGATCTCCGGCCTGCCGGTCGTCGAAGGCAAGCGCGTGGTCGGCATCGTCACCAACCGCCACCTTCGCTTCGAGACGAACCTCGACCAGGCCGTGTCGAACATCATGACGCGGCGCGAGCAGCTGGTGACCGTCCCCGAAGGCACCGACCTCGAGGAGGCGAAGGAGCTGATGCACCGGCATCGGCTCGAGCGCGTGCTGGTCGTGAACGGCGATCACGAGCTGCGGGGCCTGATTACCGTCAAGGACATCCTGAAGTCCACCGAGCATCCCGAAGCGTGCAAGGACCAGCACGGCCGCCTGCGCGTCGGTGCAGCGGTGGGCACGGGCGACGACACCGAGGAGCGCGTCGAGGCGCTCGTCGCCGCGGGTGTCGACGTCATCGTCGTCGATACCTCGCACGGGCATTCGCAGGGCGTGCTCGATCGTGTGGCGTCGATCAAGAAGCGCCATGCGAACGTCCAGGTCGTCGGCGGCAACGTCGCGACGGCCGCGGGCGCCAGGGCGCTCGCCGAGCACGGCGCCGACGGCGTGAAGGTGGGCATCGGCCCGGGCTCGATCTGCACGACGCGCATCGTCGCGGGTGTGGGCGTGCCCCAGATCTCCGCGATCCAGGATGCGCTCGCGGGCGCGGGCGGCGACATTCCGCTGATCGCCGACGGCGGCATCCGCTATTCGGGCGACGTCGCCAAGGCGATCGCCGCGGGCGCGACATCCGTGATGCTCGGCAGCCTCTTCGCCGGCACCGAGGAATCGCCGGGCGAGATCGAGCTCTACCAGGGGCGCTCGTACAAGAGCTATCGCGGAATGGGATCGCTCGGCGCGATGCAGCAGGGCAGCGCCGACCGCTACTTCCAGGAGGACGAAGGCGAAGGTGTCGCCGAGAAGCTGGTGCCCGAAGGCATCGAGGGGCGCGTGCCGTACAAGGGCCCGCTCGCCAACGTGATCCACCAGCTCATGGGCGGGTTGCGCGCCGCGATGGGCTACTGCGGCTGCGCCACCATCGAGGACCTGCGCACGCGCGCCGAGTTCGTCGAGATCACCTCGGCCGGCGTGCGCGAATCGCACGTGCACGACGTGCAGATCGTGAAGGAAGCGCCGAACTACAGGGTGAGTTGAATTGCACGACCGCATCCTCATCCTCGACTTCGGCGCCCAATACACCCAGCTCATCGCTCGCCGGCTGCGCGAGACGAACGTCTACTGCGAGATCCATCCTCACGACGTCGATGACGCGTTCGTGCGCGCGTTCGCGCCGAAGGGCATCGTGCTGTCGGGCGGGCCGAACAGCGTGACGGAGCAAGGCACCCCGCGCGCGCCGCAGGCGGTGTGGGACATCGGCGTTCCGGTGCTCGGCATCTGCTACGGCATGCAGGCCATGGCGGTGCAGCTCGGCGGCGCCGTGGAGCTGGGCCGCGTGCGCGAGTTCGGCTACGCCGAAGTGCGCGCGCGGGGACACTCGGCGCTGCTTCGCGACATCGAGGACCGCCGCAACGACGAAGGGCACGGCCTGCTCGACGTGTGGATGAGCCACGGCGACAAGGTCACCGCGCTGCCGCCGGGCTTCACGCTCGCGGGCTCGTCGGACGCGTGCGGCATCGCGGCGATGGCCGACGCGTCGCGCGGCTTCTACGGCGTGCAGTTCCACCCCGAGGTCACGCACACGAAGCAGGGGAAGACGATCCTCGCGCGCTTCGCGCACGACATCTGCGGCTGCGGGCACGACTGGAACATGCACGACTACGTGCCCGAGGCGATCGAGCGCATACGCGCGCAGGTAGGCGGCGAGGAGGTGCTGCTCGGGCTCTCCGGCGGCGTCGATTCCTCGGTCGCCGCAGCGCTCATCCACCGCGCGATCGGCGATCGCCTGGTGTGCGTGTTTGTCGACCACGGCCTGCTGCGCCAGAACGAGGCCGAGCAGGTGATGGACACCTTCGCGCGCAACCTCGGCGTGCGCGTCGACCACGTCGACGCGTCCACGCGATTCATGAGTGCGCTCGCGGGCGCGGACGATCCCGAGCAGAAGCGCAAGATCATCGGGCGGCTGTTCGTCGAGGTGTTCCAGGAGGAAGCGGCGAAGCTGCCGAATGCCAGGTGGCTCGCGCAGGGCACCATCTATCCCGACGTGATCGAATCGGCGGGCGCCCGGACGAAGAAGGCGCACACGATCAAGTCGCATCACAATGTCGGCGGGCTGCCCGAGACGCTGCACATGAAGCTGCTCGAGCCGCTGCGCGAGCTCTTCAAGGACGAGGTCCGCGAGCTCGGGCTCGAGCTCGGGCTGCCGCGCGAGATGGTGTTCCGCCACCCGTTCCCGGGGCCCGGGCTCGGGGTGCGCATCCTCGGCGAAGTCCGCCGCGAATGGGCCGACCTGCTGCGCCGCGCCGATGCCATCTTCATCGACGAGCTGCGCGCGGCACGCGACGCCGACGGCCGGTCGTGGTACGACAAGACGGCGCAGGCCTTCGCGGTGTTCCTGCCGATTCGTTCGGTCGGCGTCATGGGCGACGGCCGCACGTACGAGCACGCCGTCGCGCTGCGCGCGGTGCAGACCACCGACTTCATGACCGCGCACTGGGCGCCGTTGCCGCACGAGTTGATCGCGCGCATCAGCAACCGCATCACCAACGAGGTGCGCGGCATCAATCGCATCGTGTACGACGTGTCGAGCAAGCCGCCGGCGACGATCGAGTGGGAGTGACCTTCGGTGCGGCGGGAGTCAGCGCACGACGTGCGATGCGCGGTCGCCGTATTCGAGCTTCGGATACCAGTCGGTCCCGCGACCACCGGGCGTGAGGTCGAGGATGTTCCACAGCGGCGCGATCTCGGGCGCGAGATGAGCGTCCTGCCCTGGATCCTCAGTACCGAACGACTCACTGGCGGCCCAGAAGTGATGCACGTTGTCGTCCTTGCGCACCCATACGTCGAGCGCCGCCCACTCGCTTCCGTCGGGCGCGAGACCGCGGTAGTCCTTGGCGAAGGCGTCGCCGACGCACTGGTAGAACCGCAGGTTCGTCCACCCGCGCTCGCGCGCGAAGGCGAGCTGGCGCGCGACCGGTGAGCGGCCGAGCACGGCAAACGCAACCCGCTGCTCGATGTCGCGCATCGGGACGTCGAGCGAACCGAGAATCGACGTGCACATGGGGCATGGCCGTTCGCGCTCGGGTCCGTACATCCAGAAGTAGGTGACGAGCGTGCCGTGGCCGCCGAAGAGATCCGCGAGACGGTGCTCCTTGCCTTGCTCGTCGGTGAACCGATAGTCCTCTGCCTCGCCGCCGAGCGGAAGTTGGCGACGCTGTTCCGCGACGCGCCAGATATGCCGGCGCAGCTCGATCTCCTCGACCAGCAGCGCCTCGCGCGCACGACGATACGCTTCGCTGTCGCCCGGATAGGGTCTGGCGTTCTGTGCGACAAGGGTGCGGGCATCCTTCAGCGCTGCCATGGCGAATCCTCCTGAATGACGTGGTCCCCGAAGAGAGTGACAGCGCGGTGCCGGTTACGTTCGTGCGATTGAAGCGGACAGGTCCGGCAGCTCGTACCACCGGACCCCGCGCGCTCCCCGCAATGCGCTCGCCGGTCGCCCGTCGTCATCGGCCGCGAAAATCCAGCGCCGCACCCGTTTGCTATCCTGACGACTGCTTCGACGGGAGGCGACGCCATGCTCAGCAATGCGCGCAAGCTCGCAGCACGCGACGTGTTCTACGAGCGCGTCGGGCGCTCGGCCGGGATCTCGTTCACGCTCGTCGGCTTCACGTTGCTGGTCGGCACGGTCGGCTATCGCGCGATCGCGCACCTGGCGTGGATCGACGCATTCCACCAGGCGTCCCTGTTGATGTCCGGAATGGGCCCGCTCGACGAGCAGGGATGGTCCACCGGGGCAAAGCTGTTCGACAGCGTGTACGCGCTGTTCTGCGGCATCATCCTGCTGGTGTCCTACGGCGTGCTGTTCGCGCCCGTGCTGCACCGTTTCATGCACAAGTTCCACATCGAGGATGTCCGCAACGATTGACCACTGGATGGGCGAAGCGCTCGCGCTCGCGCGCGAGGCCGCCGCCCGCGGCGAGGTGCCGGTGGGCGCCGTGGTGGTACGCGAGGGCACGATCATCGGCCGCGGCGGGAACGCGCCGATCTCGGCGAGCGACCCGACGGCGCACGCCGAGATCGCCGCGCTGCGCGAGGCGGGGCGCGCGCTCGGCAATTACCGCATGCCCGGCTGCGAGCTGTACGTGACCATCGAGCCCTGCCCGATGTGCGCGGGCGCGATCCTTCATGCGCGCATCGCGCGCGTGGTGTTCGGTGCGCGCGATCCGAAGACGGGCGCATGCGGCTCCGTGATCGACGTCTTCGCCGAGCCGCGCCTCAACCATCACGCGCGGGTGACCGGCGGCGTGCGCGCCGACGAATGCGGGGCGCTGCTCTCCGATTTCTTCGCGTCCCGCCGCGCTGCGGCGCCGCTTCGCGCGCCATGAAGTTCGGGTTCTACGCGCCTGCGGGCTTCACCACGGACCCCGCCGCGGTCGATCGCGCCGAGCGCCGGCTGCGCGAGCTCGGACACGGCGTCGTGCGCGACCCGACCGTCGACACCCGGCTGCAGCGCTTCGCGGCCTCCGACGACGAGCGACTCGCGGCGATCGACCGCATGGCCACGAATCCCGAGGTCGACGTGGCCTGTGCCGTGCGCGGCGGCTACGGCTGGACACGCCTTCTGCCGCGCATCGACTACCGTGCGCTCGCCGCGAAGCGCAAGCGCTGGCTCGGTCACTCCGACTTCACGGGCTTTCAGCTCGCCGCGCTGGCGCAGGCTCGCATGGTGACCTACGGCGGGCCGATGGCCTCGTACGATTTCGGCGCCGAGCATCCGTCGTCGTTCACGTTGGAGCAATGCTTCGGCGTGCTCGGCAACGCCGCGTGGGACGTCGAGGTTCCGCTCGACGGTCCCGAGCCGGCCTCGCACGCGGGCATCCTGTGGGGCGGCAATCTCGCGCTGGTCGCGCACCTCGTCGGCACGCCGTATCTGCCCGACATCGCGGGCGGCATCCTCGTCCTCGAGGACGTCGGCGAGCATCCGTACCGCGTGGAGCGCATGCTCTACCAGCTCGCCCACGCCGGCATCCTCGCGCGCCAGCGTGCGGTGCTCCTCGGTGCGTTCACCGAGTACGACCTGAACGTCAACGACGCCGGCTACGACCTCGCCGGCGCGATCGCGCATCTGCGCGACGTCGTCGACGTGCCGATCTACACCGGCCTGCCGTTCGGCCATGTGCGCGACAAGCTCACGCTGCCGATCGGCGGCCAGTGTGCGATGACGGTGAACGACGGCCGCGCCCGCCTCGCGTTCTCGGATTATTCGTGAGCGGCTTCACCGTCCGTGTTGCCGACTGGCGAAGCGACCACGCGGCGCTCGCGGGCATTCGGCGCGCCGTGTTCATCGTCGAGCAGCAGGTGCCCGAGAACCTGGAGTGGGACGACATCGACGCGCAGTGCCTGCACGCCCTGGCGCACGATGCGCACGGCACGCCGATCGGTTGCGGCCGGCTGCTGCCCGACGGATACATCGGCCGCATGGCGGTCGTCGCACCGTGGCGCGGGCGCGGCGTGGGCGGCGCGTTGCTGACGCGCCTGATGGAAATCGCGCGAGCACGAGGCGACGCGCGCGTGCTGCTCAACGCGCAGGTTCAGGCAATGCCGTTCTACGCCCGGCACGGCTTCGCGCCGCAAGGCCCGCCCTTCGACGAGGCGGGCATACCGCATCAGACGATGGCGCTCGCGCTGCGCTGACGCACCGTCTCGACGACGAAGCGGTGCTCGACCTCGCCGCTCGCGCGCCCGTGCTCGTCGAAGGAGCGCTCGACGAAGCGCACCTCGCCATCGCGCGCGAACAGCACGACCGTGGAGCAGCGCGTGCCGTAATGCGGCGCGACGATGAACGGCGAGGAGAGCATGCGCTCCCATTCGAGCGTCACGCCGGTGTGCGGCAGCTCCTCGTCGGCCGCGGGGCGCCGATCGGCGAGCACCTCGAACAGCGGCTCGACGGACTCCTCGCCGCTGCGCAGCCATGCGCCGAGCGCGTCCCGCGTGCGCAGGAGCTTGGGCCACGGCGTGTCGAGCGCGGCATTCGACACGCCATGAACGCCGGGCGCGAGCGCCGCAATCGCATCGGCGCGGTTGGAGGCCCAGCACGCCTGCGTGCCCTCGCCGGCGAGCAGATTGAAGCCGTTCATGCGCGCGCCGTCCGCGAGGGCATGCGACACCGCGGTCGCGATCGGCCGCGCGTCCTGCAGCACGCCCGGCACGAGCGTGCCGCGCGTCGGCGCCGCCGGGTCGTAGCGGCCCGGCTCGCGGACGTTGGTGACGAACGCGAAACGCCCGCGACGGTTCACGCCGAGCCAGGTGCCGCCCGCGAGGCGATCGCGCCCGGCGAGGATATCGTCGTCCCACCAATGCGCCTCGTCGGCGGCGCGAGCCCGGAACTCGTCACGGTTCGCGGCGAGCACGATCGCGTAGCGTGGATGCGCGTCGAGCGCCAGGAGCGCCAGGCACACGTCAGTCGCGCCGGGCCG
Organism: Casimicrobiaceae bacterium; assembly: GCA_036406955.1. Classification (GTDB taxonomy): domain Bacteria; phylum Pseudomonadota; class Gammaproteobacteria; order Burkholderiales; family Casimicrobiaceae; genus VBCG01. Next base: position 1,870 of record DASXAF010000106.1, on the reverse strand, counting down.
CCCCAAGCGACTGACGCGCCCCCACGGGGGGCTGCGAGCGCAGCGAGCAAGGGGGATGTTCCATCATGCGATCCGGTTGCGCGGTGCCGCGGGCTCGGGCACCGCGTAAGGCAGCGGCAGCCGCTCGAGCGGCGGTCCGTCGAGCGAGCCGGCGTGCAACGTCTCTGCCTCGGCCGCGGACCGCTGCGCCACCGCGAGCAGCGCCGCGCCGCCCTCGGGATGGGGCGACGCGTCGATCACCGTGCCGCACGCCTGGTCGCCGAACGACGGGGCATACAGGCGCGTGCCCGCGGATGGCTCGTCGGCGGCGAGCCGGAATGCGAACAGCCGCTCCTTGAGCCGGCCGAGGTACTGCGTGCGCGCAACGATCTCCTGCCCGGGATAGCAGCCCTTCTGAAAGCTGACGCCGCCCAGCAGCTCCCAATTCAACGCCTGCGGAACGAACTGATCGCTCGTTGCGGCGGTGAGGAGCGGCACGCCTGCGCGCACGCGCGTCCAGCGCCAGATGCCCGAATCGACGCGCGTGGCATGAGCCTCGAGCGCGTCGATCGCCGACTCGCCTCGCGTCGGATCGACGTCCACGACGATGCGGCCGTCGGCCAGCCCGACGAGGAAGCCGTGATCGAACGCCGTGACCTGGCCGGACGTCGCCACGACGCCGAGTGCGCTCCGCACCGCGTCGGCTGCGCGGGGACCCGCGACACCGATCGTCATCCGGCCGGGGCTCGCATCGTTGACCTTCACCTTCGCGCGCAGCACGAACATGGAAAGCCGCTTGGCGATCGCGGCCGCGAGATCGCCGGCGAGGAGAGCGCGGTAGCGATCGGGCGCATCGGCCCGCGCCAGCAACACGCTGGCGAGCATGCGGCCCTTGGGCGAGTTGTAGCTCGACCACTGCCACGCGCCGGCGGCAAGCGCGTTCACGTCGCTCGAGAGCTGGCCGTGGAGGAAGCCGGCGGCGTCGGGCCCGTCGACCCCGATGCTGCCGACCTCGGCGAGCGGGCACACGATCGCTCGCTCGGACAGCGCGGCAAAGGCGGCGGAACGGTCGGCAGGCGGCATGGCGAGAAAGGCGCTGCGCCGCTTGGGCGCAGGCATGATTACGTGCTAGAATAACAAGTTAGCCGTTCGGCTTGGCGAGCGAAGGTTTACGCGCCCTGCCGCATGGCTGCAGATGCCGGCGCCGGCGGGTTCTTGCAAGGCCCCGCCCGGCCGGCCAGGCAGCACCGGGATGCACGTTCGCGCCGCGGACGCTCCCGCAATCCGCACACCGGCGATTTCAGGGTGTCCCGCGGCGCGATTCGCGCAAGGGACCGCACGACGCCGGTGGAGGCCCAACCCTGAGAGGAGCAGCACGAATGCAAGTCACGATGCGCCAGATGCTGGAGGCCGGCGTTCATTTCGGCCACCAGACCCGGTACTGGAACCCGAAGATGGCCGAGTACATCTTCGGCCAGCGCAACAAGATCCACATCGTCAACCTCGAGAAGACGCTCGCGCTCTACAACGACGCGATGAAGTACGTGCGTCAGCTCGCGGCCAACCGCGGCACCATCCTGTTCGTCGGCACCAAGCGGCAGGCACGCGACATCATCGCCGAGGAAGCGCAGCGCTGCGGCATGCCGTACGTCGACCACCGCTGGCTGGGCGGCATGCTGTCCAACTTCAAGACGGTCAAGGGCTCGATCAAGCGCCTGAAGGACCTCGAGACGATGAAGACCGACGGCACGTTCGACCGCATGTCCAAGCGCGAGGCCCTGTCGCTCACGCGCGAGCTGGACAAGCTCGAGAAGAGCCTCGGCGGCATCAAGGACATGAACGCGCTGCCCGATGCGATCTTCGTCGTCGACGTCGGCTATCACAAGATCGC
>DASXAF010000105.1:0-130771 GCA_036406955.1 Casimicrobiaceae bacterium | reverse complement strand
GCGGCATACGCGTCGAGCGCCTTGCGGAACTCCCCGGCGAGGTCCCAGGCATCGCCCATGGCGGCGTGGACCGAGCCCAGCTCCGCTGCGGGCAGGTCGCCGAGCTGACGTCCCGCTTCCAGCGCCCGCGCATGGAATCCGGCGGCCTCGACGTACGCGTTCACGTCGTCGGCATGGCGCGCCGCGATCGTCGCGTAGCGCCATGCAGCGCGGTATTCCCCCGCCTCGACGTAATGTAGCGACAGCGTGCCCGCGACTTCGTCCGGATGGTCCATCTCCTGCTCGATGCGCGCGGCGACGATGCCGTGGAGCCTGCGGCGCACCTTGTACGGCAACCCCGCATAGGCGGCGTCGCGCAGCAGCGAGCGGCGAAACTGGAGATAGCCGTCCGGCTCCTGGTCGAAGAGATCGCGCAGCCGCTCCCACGCGGCCGCATCCGCAGCACGATGTCGCCTTCCTCCGCGAACCAGGCGAGCATGCGCGGATGGAAGCTGATGCCGAATACCGCGGCACGGCGCACGAGGGCGCGATCATCCGGCGAGAGCGCGTCGATCTGCGCCATCGCCGCCGCTTCGGCGGAATCGGGCAGGTCGGCGATGCCGCCCGATTCGACGGCCGTGCGCACCAGGTCGCGCAGGAACTGAGGATTGCCGCCCGAGCGCTTCGCGACCACGTCGAGCACGTGCGATGGCAGCGGCGACTGCTTCGTGGCGAGTTGCGCCATGCGCAAGGCATCGGCGGGCGCGAGCGGTGCGAGCTGCACGCGCACGAGCGCGTCGCCGTCGGCGGCCACGAAGCCGCCGGTGACCGGGCGCCGCGCAACGGCGAGCAGCCATGGATGCGCGCCGGCCCGGTTCGCGACGTGCGCGAGCAGCTCCGCGGACGCCTCGTCCATGTGATGCGCATTCTCGATCTCGATCAGCGTCGGCTCGCGCAGGAGCGCGGCGAGGAACGTTGCCACCGATTCGTGCAATCGCGTGCGACGGTTCCCTTCCGCCAGCATCTGGACTTCCGGCGTGGGCGCGACGTCGACCCCGAAGGCGATCGCGATGAGCTGCAGCCACGCTGCCAGCTCGGGTGAGCGCCGCTCGATCTCGTCGCGCAGGCGCGCGACGATGTCGACGTCGCTGTCGTCGCGCCCGAAGCCCATCACCTCGCGCAGGAGCTCGTGCCAGAACGCGTACGGCACCGAAGCGGTGTACGCCTCGCATGCGACGTGATATTTGCCGAAGCCGGCGGCGGCATCGCGCAGCGCTTCCAGCAGCCGCGTCTTTCCGACGCCCGCTTCGCCGACGACCTCGATCACGCGGCCGGCACCGGCGCGCGCGCTGACGTAGGCCTTTCGAATCGCGCCGAGCTCGGCGTTGCGGCCGGTGAGCGGCAGCTTCTCCAGCGACACCTGGCGCGTCTTCGCGCTTTGCGCGCGACCGACCGACCATGCGCGCAACGGCTCCGTCTTGCCCTTGACGGCGAGCGGCGCGAGCTCGGTCGTCTCGAAGGCGGTGTTGCAGCGTTGCAGCACGTCGGCGGTCGCGTAGATGCATCCCGGCGGCGCTCGTGCCATCAGCCGCGCGGTGAGGTTCACCGCGTCGCCCATGACGGTGTACGTGCGCCGATACGCCGGACCGATGTCGCCCGCGAACACCGCGCCGCGATGCACGCCGGTGCGTATCGGCAGGGGCAGATCCCGGTCCACGATGCCGCGCAGCGCCAGGAGCATGCGCTCCTCGTCGTCACCCATCACGCTCGGGGCGCCCGCCGTGAGGATCATCTTGCCGCCGTCGCGGTCGACATCGGAGCCGAGGAACGTGATGCGCTGCTCGTCGGCGGCGGACTGCACCGCGCTCACCAGGCGCTGCAGCGCGTCCACTGCAGCGCCGACGCCATGCTGCTCGATCAGGGCATCCGTGCCTTCGAAGCGCACGAAGGCGATGGTCACGGGCCGATGCTCCGAAGCGCCGCCGCCCGCGAGAACGTGCGCGCGAATCGAGGGCGACAGGCAGCGCGCGAGCACCTCGGATGACAGCGCCGGTGGCGTCGACGGGGCGTTCTTGCGCACGCCGGAGGGGGCGCGGTCGAGGAGCCATCCATCGCCCTTCGCGACGACGGCGCAGCCTTCGGGCAGCAACGCGGCCGTGCTTGCGCTGACGAGGATCTCGTCGCCCCCGGCGAGCTGCTCCATCCCGGCCACCACGCTCCATGCCGGGCCCACGGGCAGGAATTCGGTGTGCGACGTGCCGACGGTGAAGAACTCGAACTGCCCGGAATGAACCCCCTGTGCCATGCGCAGCGCCACGTGCGCAGCGGGCATTTCGGCGCGCGCGACCTCCGGCAGCTTCTCGCGCATGCGAAACGCGGCACGGCAGGCGCGCGACGCGTGCGCCTTGCCTTCGAACCACAGCAGCATCGAGTCGCCGCCGAACTTCAGCAGCCCCGCGCCGTTCTCGTACGCGAGCGCGAGGATCGCCTCGAAGCTCGTGCCGACGATCCCGGCGATCTGCTCGGCGCCTTCGCGGCCGCGTTGCGCGAGCTGCTCGGACAATGCGGTGAAGCCCGAGATGTCGACGAGCACCGCGCTGCCCTCGGCCGTCCAGCTCGTCGTGTCCGGATCGGCTTGCAGGTGCCGCTGAACGGTGCGCGGTACGTACGGGACGAAGCGCTGCGCCACCGCATCCGTCGGCGGCGCGCCGGCGGTGGCGGAAACGCCGGCGGCACGCGCGCGCCGCGGTTGCGCCGGGACTTCGACGCCGTCGTCGTTCATGGGGCGAGTATAGGCGCCGGCGGCCGCAGCGGAGCCGACGATTGCGGCTCGCCGCCGCGTCGCAGCGCGCGACTTCTGCTAGTCGCGCCGTCGTTCGGCGATGCTCGCGACGTAGGCGAGCGCGCCGACGAGCATGAATGCCAGCGCGGCCTGCAGCACCGCGCCGACCTGGTAGCCGCCGAGGCGCCAGATGTTCGCGGCACGCGCGGTGAAGGCGACGACGAGGGCAAGCACGCCGATCCCGCCGGCGACGCGACCGATCCAGAGCAGCAGGCCGTTCATGTCGATCCCCCCTTGGGTTACGTCACCGCGGGCAGCACCTCGCCCACTGCCGCGCCGAAGCCGATGCGCGCCACGCCGTCGCGCTCGCACCACGCGCGCAGCGTCACGATGTCGCCGTCCTCGAGGAAGGCGCGCGTTTCGCCGTTGGGCAGCGTCAGCGGGCGCTTGCCCCCGGCGGTCAATTCGAGCAGCGAGCCGGCTTCCGCCGCCGTCGGTCCGGATTGCGTGCCCGTTCCCAGCAGATCGCCCGGCTGCAGGTTGCAACCGTTGACGGTGTGATGCGCAACAAGCTGCGCGACGGTCCAGTAGGCGTGGCGGTAGCTGCTGCGCGACAGGACGTGCGGTGCCTCGCGCGCTGCACGCATCTTCGCAGTGGAAAGCTCGACTTCGATCTGGATGTCGATCGCGCCATGCGCGCGCACGCCCGGTGCATCGAGATACGGCAGCGGCTCCGGATCGTCGGCGGGACGCGAAAAGGGCACGCGGTAGGGGGCCAGCGCTTCGAGGCTCACGATCCAGGGCGAGATCGTCGTCGCGAAGTTCTTGGCGAGGAACGGGCCGAGCGGCTGGTATTCCCACGCCTGGATCTCGCGCGCCGACCAGTCGTTGAGCAGGCAAAGGCCGAAGACGTGGGATTCCGCCGCGTTGATGGGGATGCGCGTGCCGAGCGCGTTGCCTGCACCGATGAAGATCCCGAGCTCGAGCTCGTAGTCGAGGCGCTGCGTCGGCCCGACGACGGGGCGCCCCGCACCGGGCGGCAGGCGCTGTCCGATCGGCCGATGGAACCGCTGCGGCGACACGCCGATCGAGGACGCGCGGCCGTGATAGGCAATGGGCACCCACTTGTAGTTGGGCATCAGCGGCTGGTCGGGGCGAAACATGCGCCCCACGCTCGTCGCGTGATGGATCGACGCGTAGAAGTCGGTGTAGTCGCCGATCGCCGCCGGCAGCGCATGCTCGACCTCGGCCTGCGCGATCAGGCACTGTTGCACGCGCGCCCGCTCGGGCGCGTCGTGGCGCAGCAGGCGCCACGCCGCCCGGCGCAGGCGCGACCATGCCGGCGCGCCGAGCGCCATGAATGCGTTGAGCGTGGGCGCGTTGCACGCCGCGAGCGCGCGAGCGGCCTCGCCCTCGACCAGGTTGCCGCGCGCGAGCGCGGCAAGGTCGAGCACCTGGTCGCCGATGGCGACGGCGCCGCGGAACGGCTCGCTGCTGCCGCGTCGCCGCACCACGCCGAACGGCAGGTTCTGCAGCGGAAAATCGGCGCCCGGCTCGTTCGCGGACGCGACGAAGCTGCGGACCGCGACGTCGTGCGTTTCGTTGTGCGTGTTCATTGAACTACCCTCCGCGCTACGCGCTTCGGGGCTCGTTCGCCCAACGGGCCGCCGCGCGGCCGCCCGAAGGCGGCCCGTGCTTTTTCCACCTTGCGGCGGCCCGGCGGGCTCACGGCCGACCGGTGAAGCTTTTCTCCAGTCCCTCCCAGCAGCGGAAATACCCCGCCTGCAGCTGCGCCGATTCGAGCGCGAAGCGCGTCGGACGGATCACGTAGCGGCTCTCGAACATGAACGCCATCGTGTCGCGTATGTACGTCGGCTTCGTGGTGTCGGCGGTCGAAGCCTTGGCGAACGTTTCCGCATCGGGCCCATGGCCGGTCATGCAGTTGTGGAGGCTCGCGCCACCCGGCTGGAAGCCTTCGGCCTTGGCGTCGTACACGCCGTGCACCAGCCCCATGAACTCGCTCGCGACGTTGCGGTGGAACCACGGCGGGCGAAACGTGTGCTCCATGGCGAGGATCCGCGGTGGAAACACGACGAAGTCGATGGCGTCCACGCCCGGTGTGTCGCTTTGCGACTGCAGCACCAGGAAGATCGACGGATCCGGATGGTCGAAGCTCACCGACCCGATCGCGTTGAAGCGGGTGAGGTCGTACTTGTACGGCGTGCAGTTGCCGTGCCACGCGACCACGTCGAGCGGGGAATGATCGATCGGTGCCGACCACAGGTGCCCGAGGAACTTGGCTACCAGCTCGAAGCGGCCGTCGCGGTCCTCGTGCCGTGCGACGGGCGCCAGGAAATCGCGCGGATTGGCGAGGCCGTTCGACCCGATGGGGCCGAGGTCGGGCAGGCGAAACGCCGCGCCGTGGTTCTCGCACACGTAGCCGCGCGCGCTCGCCTCGGGCAGGCCGACGCGAAAGCGCACGCCGCGCGGGATGACGGCGATCTCGAGCGGCGCCACGTCGAGCTGCCCGAGCTCCGTGTCGACCTCGAGGCGTCCCTGCTGCGGCACGATCAGCAGCTCGCCGTCGGCGCTGTAGAAAAAGCGATCGCTCATCGACCGGTTCGCGGCATACAGGTGCACGCTCATGCCGGTCATCGCCGCGATGTCGCCATTGCCGGCCATCGTGACGAGTCCTTGCACGAAGTCCGTGGGTGCCTCGGGCAGCGGCAGCGGGTCCCAGCGCAGCTGGTTGGGCGGTGTGGGCGCTTCGTCGAAGCGGGCCACGATGCGGCCGTCGTCGATGCGCCGGAACGGCTCGTGCACCGCGGCGGGTCGGATCCGGTAGAGCCACGAACGCCGATTGAATCCGCGTGGCGCCGTGAACGCGGTGCCGGAAAGCTGCTCGGCGTAGAGGCCGTACGCGACGCGTTGCGGCGAGTTCTGCCCGACCGGCAGCGCGCCGGGAAGCGCCTCGGTGGCGAACTCGTTTCCGAAGCCGGACTGGTACGCGAGGTCGCGCGCCGCTGCGCGCGCCTGCCCGGTTGCACGTGCGGGCGGGTGCTCGGTCGTCTGCATGCCTCGACTCCTGCGGGACCAGCGCACATTATGCGCGAGGCTCCGGCGCGGTACCGGTGGTTCGCATCGACGCGCGTTGCGCTTGGACGCTCGCGCACCGATCGGATAGCATGAAAACGGCGGGGCGATCGAAGCCGCCGCAACGGAGGAACGGCCATGGCCGAAAAGGCATTTGCATCTCGAGCGGACGTCGCCGAGAAGAAGGTCAGCTTCGACAAGCTGTCGGATCGTGCGTACGCCTACACCGCCGAGGGCGATCCGAACACGGGCGTGGTGATCGGCGACGAGTCGGTCATGGTGATCGATACGCAGGCCACGCCGGTCATGGCGCAGGACGTGGTGCGCCACATCCGCACGGTCACCGACAAGCCCATCGAGTACGTCGTGCTTTCGCACTACCATGCGGTGCGCGTGCTCGGCGCATCCGGCTATCGCCCGAAGCACGTGATCGCGAGCCGCGACACCTACGACCTCATCGTCGAGCGCGGCGAAGCGGACATGAAGAGCGAGATCGAGCGCTTTCCGCGCCTGTTCCAGGCGGTTGAGTCGGTGCCGGGGCTGACGTGGCCGACGATGGTGTTCGAGCACCGGCTCACGGTCTGGCTCGGCAAGCTGCAGGTCGAGGTCATGCAGCTCGGGCGCGGCCACACGAAGGGCGACACGGTCGTGTGGCTGCCGCAGGACCGTGTGCTGTTCTCGGGCGACCTCGTCGAATACGGCGCGACGCCGTATACCGGCGACGCGTATCTCACCGACTGGCCCGCGACGCTCGACGCCGTCGAGGCGCTGAATCCGGCCAGGCTCGTCCCGGGGCGCGGCGCGTCGCTGCAGACGCCGCAGGAGGTGAAGGCGGCGCTGAACGGCACGCGCGAGTTCATCACCGCGATGTTCGACGAGGTGAAGCGCGGCGTCGAGCAGGGCAACGATCTGCGGACGATCTATCGCGAGGCGTACGCGGCGCTCAAGCCGAAGTTCGGCGAGTGGGTGATCTTCGATCACTGCCTGCCGTTCGACGTGACGCGCGCGTACGACGAGGCGACGAGCCATCGCGATCCGCGCATCTGGACGGCGCAGCGCGACCGCGAGATGTGGGAGGCGCTCGAGGGCTAGCGTACCGCCGCCGCGATGGCGAGCTACGTCAATCCGGTCTACGAATATCGGCGGCCCGCGGACCTCGACGGTGCGGGCGGGCGCCATCGCGTCATCGTGGTGGGCGCCGGGCCGGTCGGGCTCGTCGCCGCGATCGACCTCGCGCAGCACGGCGTGCCGGTCGTCGTGCTCGACGACGACAGCACGGTGAGCGTCGGCTCGCGGGCGATCTGCTACGCCAAGCGCACGCTCGAGATCCTCGATCGGCTCGGATGCGGCGAGCCCATCGTGCAAAAGGGCGTCCAATGGCACGTCGGCCGCGTGTACTTTCGCGATGCGCAGGCGTACCAGTTCGACCTGCTGGCCGAGCAGGGACACCGGCGGCCCGCATTCGTCAATCTGCAGCAGTATCACTTCGAGGAAGCCCTCGTCGATCGCGCGCAGCGCGCCGGCGTGCAGCTGCGCTGGGGCAACGAGGTGGTCGGCGTGGCGCCGCGCGAGGATGGCGTTCACGTCGACGTCTCGACGCCGGACGGCACGTATCGCGCCGAGACCGAATGGCTCATCGTCGCCGACGGCTCGCGCAGCACGGTGCGGCGGCTGCTCGGCCTCGACACCGAAGGCAAGGTGTTCCACGATCGCTTCCTCATCGCCGACATCCGCATGCACTCGGACTTCCCGGCCGAGCGGCGCTTCTGGTTCGATCCGCCTTTTCATCCGGGGCAATCGGTGCTGCTGCATCGCCAGGCCGACAACATCTGGCGTGTCGACTTCCAGCTCGGCTGGGATGCCGATCCCGAGGAGGAGAAGAAGCCCGAGCGCATCGCGCCGCGGCTTCGCGCGATGCTCGGCCCCGACGTGCGCTACGAGCTCGAATGGGCGAGCGTGTACACGTTCCAATGCCGGCGCATGCAGCGTTTTCGCCACGGCAGGGTGCTGTTCGCGGGCGACGCCGCGCACCTGGTGAGCCCGTTCGGCGCGCGTGGCGCGAACAGCGGCATGCAGGATGCGGACAACCTCGTGTGGAAGCTCGCGCTGGTCCTGCAAGGCAAGGCGCCCGGGCGGCTGCTCGACACCTACGACAGCGAGCGCGTCCCGGCCGCGGACGAGAACATCCGGCACTCGACGCGATCGACGGACTTCATCACGCCGAAGAGCCCGGTTTCGCGCCTGTTCCGCGACGCGGTGCTCGAGCTCGCGCGCAAGCATGCGTTCGCGCGCAAGCTCGTCAACAGCGGACGGCTGTCGTCACCGACCGTGCTGAAGGGCTCGCCGCTCAATACCCCCGATGCGCCCGGCGCGTTCGCGGAGGGGGTCGTGCCGGGTGACGTGGCGAAGGATGCGCCGGTGGAAGGGCCGCGCGGCGCATGGCTGCTCGACTACCTGTGCGACGGGTTCACGCTGCTCGCATTCGGCGCGATCGCGGAGGAAGCCGTGCACGCGCTCGCCGCGGCAGCGATTCCGTGCGCGACGGTGACGGTCGATGCACCGGTCGCGGCGCCCGGCGTGACGGTGCACGATCGGGAGGGCTACGCGACGCAGCGCTACGACGGCCGGCCCGGCACGTGCTACCTGTTCCGGCCCGACCAGCACGTTTGTGCCCGCTGGCGCGCGTTCGAACTGCAGGCCGTCCAGCGCGCGATGGCGCGCGCGACGTGCAATGCTCACGGAGCTTCGCGATGAGCGCACTGATCACCGAACCCAACCTGCCGGCAGCCGACGATTTCTACGAGCAGCTCATCGCGATGCATCGCAATCTCTCGGATGCGAGCAGCGCGCTCTGCAACGCGAAGCTGATCCTGCTGCTCGCCAATCACATCGGTGACATGGAGGCGCTCGCGCAGGCGATGGCCGCGGCGCGCGACGGCCTCGACGAAGCCGCCGGCTGAAGCGCCCGTGCGCCGAGGGTCAGCGCGGCTCGGCAAAGAGCTCGGCGATGATCCCGCGCAGCCAGCGGTTGCCCGCGTCCTGCTCGTAGCGCCGGTACCAGTGCACGCTCACGTCGAAGCGCGGCAGGCCGCGCGTGCGCCACACGGCGAAGCGACCGAGGCGGCGGAAGGCCTCGGCAAGGCGGCGCGGCATGATCACCGCCAGGTCGGTCTCGGCGAGGATGCGCGGCAGCACCATGAAGTGGGGCAGCGTGAGCCGCACGCGGTCGCGCAGGCCGAGCGCGTCGAGCGCGCGCGCAGTGGCCGGATGCGAGCGCACGAGCACGTACGACAATTGCGCCAGCGCCGCGCGCGTGGGGCGCAGCCGCGCGCGCGGATGGTCGGCGCGCAGGACGACCACGTATTCCTCGTGCAGCAGGAAGCGCCGCTCCACGTCGGTGAGCGCCGGTATGTATCCCAGCGCCAGGTCGATGCGGCCGCTTTCCATCGCCGGAAGGATCTGCGCGTCGTCGAGCTGGAAGGCCTCGAGATGCACGCCGGGCGCGACGCGCGCGAGTCGCGCCAGCAGCCGCGGCAGGAAGATGGTCTCGCCGATATCGCTCATGTGCAGCCGGAACGTGCGCTGCGAGCGTGACGGGTCGTAGGCATCCGCCTCGCGGAGCGCCGCGTCGAGCATCCCGAGCGCCTGCTCGATCGCCACGGCGAGCCGCGCGCCCTTGGGCGTCGCGGCCACGCCGCCCTGCACGCGCACGAACAGCGGGTCGCGCAGCAGCGCGCGCAGCCTGCCCAGCGCGTGGCTGACCGTGGGCTGCGAGACGCCGAGGCGGTCGGCCGCGCGCGTCACGTTGCCCTCCGCGTGCACGGCGTGGAAGGTGTGCAGGAGGTTGAGGTCGATGCCGTCGACATTCATCCTGTCTATGATCCATCTAGCGTTCATGACATGGACAAATAATACCCCGGGGCGCTAGATTCCCGCGTTGCGGGAGGCTCGCTCGCCGGGGAGGTTCGTTGGAAGTCTCGTTCAGCCGCGAGGTCGAGAGCCTGCGCCTCGGCGCCGGCGCGACGTTCCACGGCGAGGGCATCCTCGCCATCACCAAGGGGCTGCTCCAGTCGGGCGTCGCGTACGTCGGCGGCTATCAAGGGGCGCCGGTGTCGCATCTGCTCGACGTGCTGGTGCAGGCGCGCGACTACCTGGCCGAGCTGGGCGTCCACGTGGAAGCGTGCGCCAACGAGGCGTCCGCGGCCGCCATGCTCGGCGCGTCGATCCACTATCCGCTGCGCGGCGCGGTCACGTGGAAATCGATCGTGGGCACCAACGTCGCGGCCGATGCGCTTTCCAACCTCGCGTCCCCGGGCGTGCGCGGCGGCGCGCTGATCGTCGTCGGCGAGGACTACGGCGAAGGCGCGAGCGTCATCCAGGAGCGCACCTACGCCTATGCGCTCAAGTCGTCGCTGCTGCTGTTCGACCCGCGCCCCGACCTTGCGCACATGGTGCGCATGGTCGAGGAGGCGTTCACGCTGTCCGAGGCGTCGAGCATGCCGGCGCTGTTCCAGCTGCGCATCCGCGCGTGCCACGTGCGCGGCGCATTCGCCTGCAAGGACAACGTCGCCCCGCCGGTGTCGGCGCGCAGCGCGATGGACGATCCGGCCGGCTTCGACTATGCGCGCCTCGCCCATCCCCCGATGACCTTCGTGCAGGAGAAGCGCAAGGCGGAGCAGCGCATTCCCGCCGCGCGGCGGGCCATCGTGGAGCGCGCGCTGAACGAACTGCTTCCGGGGCGCCGGGACGACGTCGGGCTCGTCGTTCAGGGCGGCCTCTACAACTCGGTGGCCGGCGCGCTGCGGCACCTGGGCCTCGCGGACGTGTTCGGCGCGGGCGACGTTCCGGTCCTCGCGCTCAACGTGACGTATCCGCTCGTGCCGGAGCAGCTGCGCGACTTCTGCCTCGGCAAGCGCGCGGTCCTGGTCGTGGAGGAGGGATTTCCCGCGTTCATCGAGCAGGAGCTCGAGGCCACGCTGCGGCGCCTGGACGTTCAGACGAGCGTGCATGGCAAGGACGTGCTGCCTCAAGGCGGCGAATACACCGTCGAAGTGCTGGCCCAGGGCCTCGCGCGGTTCGTGGGCCGGCATGCGCCGGACGCCGATTTGCGGGCGGGACGCCGGTGGCTCGACGACACGTCGTCGCGCCGCAAGGCGGTCGAAGCGGCGCTCGGCGCGTCGCTGCCCGCGCGCCCGCCGCAGTTCTGCGTCGGCTGCCCGGAACGCCCGACGTTCGCGGCGCTGAAGCTCGCGCAGCGCAACGTCGGCAACGTCCACATCGCGGCCGACATCGGCTGCCATTCCTTCGCCACGTTCGAGCCGTTCTCGATGGGCCATTCGATCCTCGGCTACGGCATGAGCCTCGCGTCGCGCGCCGGCGTGTCGCCGATGATGAAGCGTCGCACGCTGGCCGTGATGGGCGACGGCGGGTTCTGGCACAACGGGCTCATCACCGGCGTGCAATCGGCGCTGTTCAACGGCGACGACGCCGTGCTGCTGATCTTCAAGAACGGCTACACGTCCGCCACGGGGACGCAGGAGATCATCTCGACGCCCGACGATGCGATCAAGGCCGCCGCGAGCGACAAGACCGCGAGCCTCGTCGAGCGCAACGACGTCATCGAGCGGACGTTGCGCGGGCTCGGCGTGCGCTGGCTTCGGCGCGTGAGCAGCTACCGGGTCGAGCGGATGCGCCGCACGCTGGAGGAGGCGTTCACCACCGACTACCCGGGCCTCAAGGTGGTCATCGCCGAAGGCGAATGCCAGCTCGAGCGGCAGCGGCGCGTCAGGCCGTGGCGCGCGGCGCGCCTCGCCAGGGGACGCCGCGTGGTGCGGGTCAAGTACGGCGTGGACGAGGACACCTGCTCGGGCGACCACTCGTGCATCCGGCTCTCCGGATGCCCCACGCTGTCGGTGAAGTCGAGCGACGATCCGTTGAAGGTCGATCCCGTCGCGACGGTGCTCGACGGCTGCGTCGGGTGCGGCCTGTGCGGCGAGAACGCGCACGCCGCGTCGCTCTGTCCCTCGTTCTATCGCGGCGAGGTGGTGCACAACGCGCACTGGCTCGAGCGCGTCGCGCACCGTGTGCGCACGTCGGTGATCGGGTGGCTCGCATGATCGAGCCGGTCGCGATTCTCGTCGGTGCGCTGGGCGGGCAGGGCGGCGGCGTGCTCGCGCAGTGGCTCGTCGACGCCGCGACGCGCGCGGGCCATGTCGCGCAGAGCACGTCGATCCCTGGCGTTGCGCAGCGCACGGGTGCGACGACGTACTACGTCGAGCTGTATCCCGTGCATCGCGCGGCACTCGGCGCGCGCATGCCGGTGCTCGGCCTCTATCCCGTGCCGGGACGCGTGGACCTGGTCGTTGCGTCGGAGCTGCTCGAGGCGGGGCGCCTCGTCGCGGCCGGTTACGTGAGCGCGGACCGCACGTTTCTCATTGCGTCGACCAGCCGCACGCTGACGACCGCCGAAAAGATGCCGCTGGGCGACGGCCGCTTCGACGCCGATCGGCTGCTCGCGATCGCACGCGAGCACAGCCGGCGCCGCTGCACGTTCGACATGGACGCCGCGGCGCGCGAGACGGGCACGATGGTCAGTGCCGTGATGCTCGGCGCCATTGCAGCGTCCGGCACGCTGCCGATCGAGCGGGCCGTGTTCGAAGACGTGGTGCGCGACGCCGGCGTCGGCGTCGACGCCAGCCTGCGCGGCTTTGCGCGCGGGTTTGCCGCCGTGGCGCGGCCCGCGACAGGCATCGGGTCCGCGCCTGCGGCGCGCACCCGTGCCGATGCCACTGCCACCGCGCAAGCGGTTTCGATGTCGACGCAGTTCCCCGAGCCGGCGCGCGAGCTGGTCGCGCACGGCTACGATCGCGTCGTCGAGTTCCAGGATTCGCGCTACGGCGAGCTTTACGCCGAGCGACTGCGCAGGATCGATCGCGCGGAGCGGAAGGCCGATCCGGCCGGCACGCACGAATGCGCGGTGCTGCGCGAGACCGCGCGCTTTCTCGCGCTGTGGATGGCGTTCGACGATGTCGTGCGGGTCGCCGCGCTCAAGTCGCGCGCCACGCGCTATGCCCGCGTTCGACGTGAAATCGGCGCAGGTCCCGACGACGTCATCAGGATCGTCGATCATTTCAAGCCCGGCGTGCCCGAGGCCGCGGGCCTGTTGCCGGCGCCGCTGGCGCAACGGCTGGTCGGCTGGGACCGCGCGCGCCAGATGCGCGGTCATGCGCCGCTCGCCTGGGCGCTCCACGTGCGGACGCATACGGTGGCGGGATTCCTGCTCCTTCGCACGCTCGCGGCGTTGCGGCGGCTGCGACGCTACGGCGCGCGCCATGCCGACGAGCAACGGCGCATCGACAACTGGCTGGCGTGCATCGAAGCCGCGAGCAGCGCCGACTGGCGCCTCGCGAATGAAGTTGCGCTGTGCGGGCGGCTGATCAAGGGCTACGGAGCGACCAACGAACGCGGCAAGGCGGCGCTCGCGCACATCCTCGAGCACCTCGCGAACGACGTTGCGCAAACGCCGCAAGCGCGCGCCGATGCCGTCGCGAGCGCACGCGATGCTGCGCTCGCCGACGAAGCCGGAGCGGCGCTCGACGAGGTGCTCGTGCGCCACGGTGCGCCGGCGCGGCCGCCGACGGTGCGGCCCGTCGTCTGGATGCCGCGCAAGCGCGCGGCCGCCTCGCCGGCGCGTGCCCACTAGCATGGGCTTTCGGCACGTCACCGACTTCGTCGTCGAGTTCGGCGACTGCGACCCCGCGCAGATCGTCTTCTATCCGAACTTCTTTCGCTGGATGGATGCGGCGTCGCTTCGGTTCTTCGAAGCGGCGGGCGTGCCTCCATGGCACCGCCGGCCCGAGCACGCGCACGACGGCATCATCGGCACGCCGATCGTCGACGTGCAGGCCCGCTTCGTCGCGCCGGCGACGTACGGCGACCGTATCGCGGTGGAAACGACGATCGCCGAGTGGCGCGCGAAGAGCTTCGTGATGCGGCACGTCATCCGGCGCGGCGACACGGTGCTGGTGGATGGACGTGAAGTACGGGTGTTCGCCCGTCGACACCCCGACGATGCGGCACGCATCCAGGCGGTACCCGCGCCGGCCGACATCCGGGCGCGATGCGAGGCAACGACAACGAGCGCGCCGTTGTAAGGCGCGGGCGCATCGCGGCGCGGTGCGCGAGGGAGGAGATCGATGCAGCAAGCGGATGCCACGGCATCGGCGAGCCCCGGCGCGGACTTCGGTCCCGCGGGCCGCGCGTTGCTCGCGCTGACCAAGCAGGTCGCGATTGCCGGCGGTCTCGTGTTCGTCGCGCTCGTCGCGATGGAGATCGTGTCCATCGTGGGCCGCAAGCTGTTCTCCGCGCCGGTGCCCGGCGACGTCGAGATCCTGCAGATGTGCGCCGCATTCGCGTCCGCGACGTTCTTCGCGTACTGCCATCTCGCGCGCGGCGACGTGAAGGTCGACTTCTTCACGCACAACCTCGCACCGCGGCGCGTCGCCCTGCTCGACGCGATCGGCTCGCTGCTCGTCGGCTTGTTCGGCGCGCTCCTGGCATGGCGCACCGGCGCCGGCGCGCTGGTGCTGAGGGAAGTCGGCGAGACGTCCGCCGTGCTGGGCTGGCCGGTCTGGATGGCGCAGGCGCTGATGGTCCCGGGCTTCGTCCTGCTGGCGTGCGCGGGCTTCTACATGACGACGCATCACCTGCGCGCGGCGCGGCGCACGTCGAAGGCGTCGTCGACATGAGCGGTGTCGACGTCGGCCTGATCATGTTCGCCATCATGCTCGGGCTGATGGTGGCGCGCGTGCCGATCGGCATCGCGATGTTCGTCGTGGGCTTCGGCGGCTACCTCTACCTCACCGACGGCAATGCGACGGCGTTGCTGAGCTCGCTCAAGAATCTCGCCTATGCGCGGCTCTCGAACTACGACCTGGTCGTCATCCCGCTGTTCCTGCTGATGGGCCAGTTCGCGACGCACGGCGGCTTGAGCCGCGCGCTGTTCCGCTTCGTGAGCGCGTACATGGGCCACCGCAAGGGCGGCGTCGCGATGGCCGCGATCGGCGCCTGCGCGGGCTTCGGCGCGATCTGCGGCAGCTCGCTCGCTACCGCGGCGACCATGGGACAGGTCGCGCTGCCCGAGCTGCGCCGCTTCGGCTATTCGGGATCGCTCGCCACCGGCGCGCTCGCGGCCGGTGGGACCCTCGGCATCATGATCCCGCCGTCGGTGCCGCTGGTGATCTACGCGATCCTCACGCAGGAATCGATCGGCAAGCTGTTCATGGCGGCCGTGCTGCCCGGCGTGATCGCGATGCTCGGCTACATGCTCGTCGTGCGCATCGTCGTCACGCTCAATCCGCGCGCCGGCCCGGCCGGCAATCTGGTGCCATGGAACGAGCGCGTGCGCAGCACGCTGCAGGTGCTGCCGGTGCTGCTCGTGTTCCTCGTGGTGATCGTGGGCATCTACGGCGGCTGGGCGAACCCCACCGAGGCGGCCGCCATCGGCGCGGCGGCGTGCGGCGTGCTGGCCCTCGCGAACGGCATGCGGCGCGACGGGCTGCTCGCGAGCGCGCTCGGCACGGCGCAGGCGACCGCGATGATCTTCCTCGTGCTGCTCGGCGCCGACATGCTCAACACCACGCTCGCGCTGTCGCAGATGCCCGTGGAGCTCGCCGCGCGGGTGAAGGACGCCGGCGTTCCGCCGCTCGCGGTGATGTTCATGATCCTGGCGATCTACATCTTCCTCGGCTGCGTGATGGATTCGCTCGCCATGATCCTGCTCACCATCCCGATCTTCTATCCCATGGTGATGAGCCTCGACTACTTCGGCCTGTCGCAGACCGACAAGTCGATCTGGTTCGGCATTCTCGCGCTGATGGTCGTGGAGATCGGCCTCGTGCATCCGCCGGTCGGCATGAACGTGTACATCATCAATCGTCTGGCGCGCGACGTCCCGCTCACCGAGACCTTCAAGGGCGTGGTGCCGTTCCTCGCGTCGGACGCCGTGCGCGTGCTGCTGCTCGTATTCTTTCCGGTCATTTCGCTGTACCTGGTCCACGTGCTGCATTGACCCATCGAGGAGGAAGACAGACATGAAACGCTCGAACAAGAGCCTGTGGCTCGCGCTGCCCGCGCTGCTCGCCGTCGCGCCGCTCGCCGGCGCACAGGAGGTCGTGCTGAAGCTCCACCACTTCCTGCCGCCCGGCGCCACCATCCAGCAGAAGGTGTTCCTGCCGTGGTGCGAGAAGATCGGGAAGGAGTCGGGCGGCAAGCTGAAATGCCAGATCTATCCCGCGATGCAGCTCGGCGGCACCCCGCCGCAGCTCTTCGACCAGGCGCGCGATGGCGTGGCCGACATCGTGTGGACGCTGCCGACCTACCAGGCCGGCCGGTTTCCGAAGTCGGAAGTGTTCGAGCTGCCGTTCATGGCGAAGAGCGCCGAGGTCGGCAGCCCGGCGTTCTGGGAATACGTCCAGAAGCATTCGCAGGACGAATTCCGGGGCGTGAAGCTGCTCGCCGCGCATCTGCACGACGGCTCGCTCTTCCATTTCACGAGCAAGCACGTCACGAACATGGACGAGCTGAAGGGCCTGAAGGTGCGCGCGCCCACGCGCATCGGCACCAAGTTCCTCACCGCGCTGGGTGCCACGCCGGTGCAGATGCCGCTTCCGCAGGTGCCCGAATCGATGTCCAAGGGCGTGATCGACGGCGCGATGGTGCCGTGGGAGGGCGTTCCGCCCATCAAGCTGCAGGAGATCGCGAAGTATCACCTCGACAACGCGCCGGGCGCGCCGAAGATGTCCAACTCCATCTTCGTCATCGCGATGAACCAGGCGAAGTACGACAGCCTGCCGCCCGAGTTGAAGAAGGTGATCGACGCGAACAGCGGCCTCGAATGGTCGCGCGAGATCGGCAAGGTGTTCGACTCGACGACCGAGCCCGCGCGCAAGCTGGCCGAGGCACAACACGGCGTGTTCGACGCGCTCTCGCCGCAGGAGTACGAGCGCTGGCGCAAGGCGACCGAGGGCGTGGAGAAGGAATGGGTCTCCGACATCAACGCCAAGGGCGGCAACGGCCAGGCGCTGCTCGACGATGCGAGGGCGCTGATCCGGAAAAACGGCGGATGACGTACCACGTTCGTTACGGCCGCGCGACCACGGCGTGGGACTGCTGACAACATGCTGTCGACGAGCCTTACAGTCCCACCGATACCAGCGCGACGTCGTTGCGTAAGCCTTTGGAAACAGGGGTGTTATAGGCCGGCGTAGGTGCGGCATCGTTCTTGCAACTCGCTGACCAGCGGCTGACGGGGCCGGGGGGTGCCCGTCGGCAGGCCATCAGGGGGGACATCATGCGGGCGATTTCCGGCGGGAAGCGTACAGCCGCGGCCACGGCTGTCGCATTGTCGTTGCTGGCGGCCACTGCACAAGCCGATCCTTGCCTCACCAATCCGACCGATGCGGTCGGCAACCCCGTCTTCGGCGCGACGGTGAACACGTTCATCGGGCTCGGCATCAACCCGAACGTGACGTGCATCGAGAACGGGCTCTGGACCGATCCGGCGAACTTCATCCTGGGCAAGTACGTGAAGGGCGCGGAGGGCCTTGGCTTTGGCTTCGACCCGACGGTGCTTGGTGCGTACAACCTTGCGAGCCTCGGCGGCTTTGCGGCCAACGCGAACGGCCGCGACTTCTACTGGGTGCAGGACACGTCCGGCAATACCAACTTCAACGGCATCGTCGGCAGCCCGCCCACGGGCGGCATCATCTGGGATCTCGGCGGTCAGTCGAACCAGGTGGCCGTGTTCGTTTTCGTCGACCATGGGCCAGTGCCGCAGGAGGTGCTCGAGAACACGGCGTGGTTGTCGAATAACGTGAACGCGCCCGACGGCGGCTGGACGCAGGCCTCGCTGACGCACGTGTACGGGGCCGGCTGGTCCGCCGATCCGAACGTCGCCGACGGCTTCGTCGCGGTGTATCAGCTCGCGAACCAGCAGACGTTCCGCTACGTCTCCGTGACGTGGGGCGGCCCCGGCGCGATCCAGCGTGACGGCGACAACGAGATCGACGCCGTCGGCGGTCTCACCGCAGGCGGCACCGGCGTGGGCACAGTCCCCGAGCCGATGTCCGCGCTGCTCGTGCTGGCCGGCATGACGGCGCTCGGTTTCGCGCGCCGGCGTCGTTAGCGCACCCATCGCTCCCGCGCGACCCCCGCTTCGGCGGGGGTTTTCATTTCGGGGTTCGCTGTTTCGCGCAAGCGCGGCAGCGGACCGCGCCATGGACTAACATTCCGGTGGCGCGCGGTGCGCAAGGCGCGCGGCACATCTCGATCCCTCGCCCATGAGCTACGAAAACATCCTCGTCGAGACGCGCGAGCGCGTCGGGTTCATCCGTCTCAACCGGCCGCAGCGCTTGAACGCGCTCAACGATGCGCTCGCCGACGATCTTGGCACCGCGCTCTCGGCGTTCGACGCCGATCCCGGCATCTCGGTGATCGTGATCGCAGGCAGCGAAAAGGCATTCGCGGCCGGCGCGGACATCGGCGCCATGGCCGAGTGGGATTACGCCAAGGTCTACGGCGAGAACTACATCACGCGCAACTGGGAAGCGATACGCACGATTCGCAAGCCGGTGATCGCGGCCGTGGCGGGGTATGCGCTCGGCGGCGGATGCGAGCTCGCCATGGCGTGCGACATCGTGATTGCCGCGGACAACGCCAGATTCGGCCAGCCCGAGATCACCATCGGAACGATGCCGGGCTTCGGGGGGACGCAGCGACTGCCGCGCGCGGTGGGCAAGGCCAAGGCGATGGACTGGTGCCTCACCGGCCGCATGATCGATGCGGCCGAAGCGGAACGCTCGGGGCTGGTCGCGCGCGTCGTCGCGGCCGATCAGCTCGAAGCCGAAGCGATGGCGCTCGCGAACAAGATCGCCTCGTATTCGCTGCCGGTGGTGATGAAGATCAAGGAGTCGGTCAACCGCGCGTACGAATCGTCGCTGACCGAAGGCCTGCTGTTCGAGCGCCGCGAGTTCCATGCCACGTTCGCGCTCGAGGACCAGAAGGAGGGGATGCGCGCGTTCGTCGACAAGCGCAAGCCGGCATTCAGGAACCGCTGAAGCCTCAGGAGCGGAAGCTCATGATGCCGCCGCCGCGCATGGCGAGGCGCAGCGTGTCACCCTCGACGCGATAGCCGACGACCTCGGCGAGGTCGCGCACGAACACCGAGTCGAGCGAGCCTGCGGGACAACCCATCTTGGTCAGCGCGATGGGCCCGAGCGTGAGCGTGCCGCTCGCGTCCGCGGTATAGCGCCCGCTTCCGCGATTGCAGTCGGCGCGAACCAGCACGCGGCCATCGTCGACGAACTGCAGCGTGTAGCGCTCGGGCGCGGCGCCGGCGTGCTGCGGCTGCCATTGCCACACGGGGCCCGACAGCGTCGACGCATCGGCGGCGGGCATGGGCGGCGGAATCATGATCGGCGTGACGGGCGGCAGGGTGTTGCGCGATGCCGGCGCGCCGCTGCACGCGAGCAGCGCGGACGTTACGAGCATTCCTGCGACGATGCTCGAGGCGCGGAGCATCGTTCATTGTAGCGCCGCGCCGCGTGATGCGTTGACGTAAACTGCGCGATCAAGCGGCTTTCATCGGCACATGGCCCTCGACGCCCACCGCATCCTCGCGCGCTGCGATGCGCTGGCCTCGCACTCGGAGCAGGCCGGCGGACTGACGCGCGTGTTCCTCTCGCCGGAGCAGCGCGCCGTCGACGACCTCGTGCTCGGCTGGATGCGCGAAGCCGGAATGGACGCCCATCTCGATGCCATCGGCAACTGCGTCGGGCGCTACGAAGGCTCGCACGCCGACATGCCCTGCCTGATGCTCGGCTCGCATCTCGATACCGTGCGTGACGCGGGGCGCTACGACGGCATGCTCGGCGTCGTGACCGCCATCGAATGCGTGGCCGCGCTCGGCGGCCGCCGGATGCCGTTCGCCATCGAGGTGGTGGGCTTCGGCGACGAGGAGGGCGTTCGCTTCGGATCGACGCTGCTCGGCAGCCGCGCGATCGCGGGCACCTTCGACTTCGCGCTGCTCGACAAGGCCGGCGGCGACGGCGTGACGCTGCGCGAATCCATGCGGGCCTTCGGCCTCGACCCGTCGCGCATCGCTACCGCCGCGCGTCGGCACGGCGACGTGCTGGCGTACGTCGAGCTGCACATCGAGCAGGGACCGGTGCTCGAGGCGGAAGGGCTGGCCGTCGGTGTCGTGGCTGCGATCAACGGCGGCTATCGCTTCATGGTCGACGTGGGCGGCACGGCAGGCCACGCGGGAACGGTCCCGATGACGCTGCGCCGTGACGCGCTCGTCGCCGCAGCGGAGTGCATCGTCGCGGTCGAAGCGATCGCGCGCGAAATTCCCGACGTCGTCGGTACGGTCGGGCGCATCGAGGCGCATCCCGGCGCCATGAACGTGATCCCGGGGCGCGTGCGCTTCTCGCTCGACGTGCGCGCGCCGACCGATGAGCGCCGCGCCGATGCGCTGGCCGCCATGCGGCTGCGCTTCGAGCGAATCGCCGAAGCGCGCGGCGTCGCGCTGAGCCTCGAGCCGGTGTGGGAGGCGCGCACGGCGACGTGCGACGCACGCCTGCAGGCGCAGCTCGCCGAGGCGGTGCGGGCACAAGGCGTGCGCGTGCGCCACCTTCCGTCCGGCGCAGGGCACGACGGCATGGCGCTGATCGACCTCGCGCCGATCGGCATGCTGTTCGTGCGATGCAAGGGCGGCATCAGCCACAACCCGGCCGAGTCCGTAGACGTGCAGGACGTCGCGGTGGGCGCACGCGCGCTGATGCGGTTCATCGAGAACTTCCGGCCGCTCGCCTGATGCCGACCGAGCGCATCCGCGATTTTCTCTCCGTGCGTCACGCGGAGGCGCAGGCGTTCCTCGCCGAGCTGGTGCGCATGCCGTCCGACAATCCGCCCGGCGATTGCGCGCCGCATGCCGAGCGCACCGCGCGCATGCTGCAGGACCTCGGCTTGCCGGTGGAGCGTCACATCGTGCCCGAGCCGCTGGTGCGCGACAACGGCATGGTGTCGTGCGTGAATCTCGTCGTGCGGCAGCGCTTCGGCACCGGGCGGGGACCGTGCATCGCGCTGAACGCGCACGGTGACGTCGTCCCGCCGGGCAGCGGCTGGACCGCGGACCCGTACGGCGCAGAGGTTCGCGACGGCGTCATGTACGGCCGCGGTGTCGCAGTGTCGAAATCGGATTTTGCGACTTACACGTTCGCGCTCCTCGCGCTTCGTGCGGCGGCGGTTGCGGGCGTTCCACTGGACGGCACGGTCGAGCTCCACTTCACGTACGACGAGGAAGCGGGCGGCGCGATTGGCCCCGCGTGGCTGCTGTCCGAAAGCATCGTGCGACCCGATCTGGCGATCTCGGCCGGCTTCACCCATGCGATCACGACCGCGCACAACGGCTGCCTGCACCTCGAAGTCGAGGTGACGGGGCGCAGCGGGCATGCCGCGGAACCCGAGAAAGGCGTCGACGCGCTGGAAGCGGCCACCGGCATCCTGTCCGACCTGTACGCGTCGCGACGCGCGCTCGCCAACGTCGCGTCGGGTGTTGCGGGCATCGGGCATCCGACGCTCGTGATCGGTCTCATCACGGGCGGCATCAATACGAACGTCGTGCCGGATCTCGTGCGCTTTCGCCTCGACCGGCGCATCGTGCCTAGCGAATCGCCGGCCCAGGTCGAAGCCGCGTTGACGCAGGCGATTCGAGAATCGGCGGCGCGCTGGCCCGCGGTGACGGTGAACGTGCGGCGCGTGCTGCTCGCGATGCCGTTCGTGCCGATCCCGGGACAGGAGCGTCTGGTCGATGCGCTGGGCCGGCGGGGCGCCGAAGTGCTCGGCGTGCCCCTGCCCACGCACGGAGTGCCGATCTACACGGACGCGCGCCATTACACCGCGGCCGGCGTGCCGGCCGTCGTCTACGGTGCCGGCCCGCACACGCTCGAGGAAGCCAACGGCCATCGCGCCGACGAGCGCCTCGTCCTCTCGGACCTGCACAACGCAACGCTGGTCGTCGCGCTGGCACTGGCCGACCTGCTCGCGGCTTGAGCGGCAGGCACCATCTCGCGCTCTGGAGGTCGGTGAGCGCGCTCGGCGTTGCGCAGGTCGTCTCGTGGGGCTCGCTGTTCTACGCCATCGGCGTGCTGGGTGCGCCGATGCGCGCGGCGCTTGGCATCGACGACGTTGCGCTGTTCGGCAGCTTCACCGCCGGGCTGTTCGTCTCGGGCATCGCCGCGCCGGCGGTCGGACGGCGCATCGACGCCCGCGGCGGCCGGGGCGTGCTGGCGTTCGGGTCGGTCATGGCGGCGCTCGCGTGCCTGGTGCTCGGCGTCTCCACGCACGCGTGGCACATGGTCGCGGGATGGCTCATCGCCGGCGTCGCGATGGCCGCGTGTCTCTACGATCCGGCATTCGCGGCGCTGCACCGCGCGAGCGGCACTGCGTATCGCCGTGCCGTGACCGTGCTCACGCTGTTCGGCGGCTTCGCGAGCACGGTGTTCTGGCCGCTGTCGCAGTATCTGCTCGACACGATCGGATGGCGCCACGCATGGCTCGCGTATGCCGTCCTCCATGTTGCGCTGTGCCTGCCGCTGCACGTCGCGTACGCACCGGGCGCGCTCGACGTGGAGCGCGCGAGCGGCGACGGTTCGTCGACGCATTCGGCGCGGTTCCGGGCGCATCCGCATGCATTCGCATGGCTCGCGACGGCGCTGTCGCTCGCCGCTTTCCTCGCGACCGCGCTTGCCGCGCATCTCATCGGGCTGCTGACCGCAGGCGGCCTCGCGGCACGCGACGCAGTGCTGGTCGGCTCGCTGATCGGCCCGATGCAGGTTGCCGGGCGGCTGATGGAAATGGCGTTCGGCACGCGCATGCGTGCGCGCGCCGTCGGCTTTCTCGCATTCGGCCTCATGGCGCTCGCGTTGCTGCTGCTGCCGTGGGTCGGATCGGTGTGGATTCTCGCCATGCTCTTCGCGCTGGTCTACGGCTGGAGCAACGGCGTGATGACCATCGTGCGCGGAACCGTTCCGGCGGAGCTCTTCGGTGCCCACGGCTACGGCGAGCTGCTCGGACGTCTCGCGCGGCCGCAGTTCATCGCCAAGGCGATCGCGCCCGTGGCGCTCACGTTCGTGTTCGTGGTCGATCCGGCGCGGCGCATCGCGGCGGCGACGCTCGCGGCGGGCGGCGTATTCGCGCTCGTCGCGTTCGCGCGCGCGGTGCGACGAGGGTGACGCGGGTGTAGAGTGAGGGCTCGCGATCCTTGCGCCAACCGACATGCGAGCGACTCACTCATCCGTCATTCGATCCGCGACGCTGCCGCCCGGGCCCGAGTCCGGGCCCGTGCCCGAGCTCGTGCACCGCCTGCGCGTCGACGCGGCCGCCGAGCGGCGCGCGCTCGTCGCGGGCCTGCGCCGAAGCGCCGCGTTCATCGCACCGAAGTACTTCTACGACCCGCTCGGCGCTGCGCTCTTCGGCGCGATCTGCGAGCTGCCCGAGTATTACCTCACGCGCGCCGAGCGCGCGATCTTCACGCGCCATCGCGCCGACATCGCGTCCGCCATAGGCCGGGGCCGGCAGCTCGTCGACCTCGGTGCGGGAGACTGTGCCAAGGCGTCGGCGTGGCTGCCGTTCCTCGCGCCGTCGCGTTACGTCGCCGTCGACATCGCCGAGGAGACGCTGCGCCCGGCGCTCGCGCGGCTCGCGCTGGAGTTTCCCGAGCTGCCGCTGCTGGGCGTGATCGCCGATTTCACGCAGGGGCTGGAGCTGCGCGACGAGCTCGGCGACGCGCCGTCGACGTTCTTCTATCCAGGCTCGTCGATCGGCAATTTCTCGCCGGACGAGGCGGGCGCGTTCCTGGTCGACATACGACGCCATTGCCTCGCGGCGGCGGGAAGCGGCCTGCTGATCGGCGTCGACACCCGCAAGGATGCGTCACGCCTCGAAGCCGCGTACGACGACCGGCTCGGCGTGACCGCGGCGTTCAATCGCAACGTGCTGCTGCACGTCAATCGCGTGCTCGGCTGCGACTTCGATCCCGAAGGCTTCACGCACGTCGCGCTGTACGACGGCCGGCACGGCCGCATCGAGATGCACCTTCGGGCGACGCACGACACGACCGTACACGTCGACGGCGTGCCGCGCCATTTCCGCGCGGGCGAGCGCATCCATACCGAGAATTCGTACAAATATTCGCCGCACGAGTTCGCGGCGATCCTCGAAGCCGCCGGGTTCGCCCGGGTGCGCGTCTGGCAGGACGACGCCGGCGACTTCGCGGTGTACTACGCGTCCTGAGCGCCGCACGGCCACCCGAAGGCGCTCGCCCCCTCCTTCCAGGAGGGGGAGGCGCCCGCGCAGCGGGCAAGCCTTGGGGGAGGTACCAGCGTGCTACTGCGCGCCTGCCGCGGGCAGCACGGCGACGACTTCCTGCTTGCCGTTCACGACCTTGGTCATGAAGCTTTCGCGCTCGAGGTCGCCGTTCTTGTCGAACGACACGTCCATCAGCACGCCGGGATACTGCTTGGCGGAGAGCTTGACCCCGTGCATCTTCTGCGCGAACGCCTTGCCGTCGAACTTGCCGACCTGCTCGGTGACCGCCTTGACCACGTACATCGCGGTGTAGCCCTTGATGCCGTTGTGGTCCGGCTTGTAGCCGTATTCCTTCTGGAATTTCGCGGCGAATTCCTTCACGGCGGGAATCGGCGCGTCGGCGGTGAGGCCCACGTGCGCGACCGCGCCGTTCGCGGCGTCGCCGGCGAGCTCGATCACCTTCTGGCTGGTGAGCACCGTCTCGCCGACGATCGGCTTGTCGTAGCCCTGCTTGCGCAGCTCGCGCAAACAGCGGGCCGCCTCCTCCTCGTTGGTGTAGACGAACAGCGCGTCGGCGTTGGACTGCTTCACCTTCAGCACGGCGCTCGAGAAGTCGAGCTGGCCGGGGTCGGTCGAGACGTCCGCGACGACCTGGATGCCGGTGGGCGCGAGGTCCTTCATGATCACGTCGCGGCCACCCTTGCCGAAGTCGTTGTTGGTGTAGATGATCGCGAGCGTCCTGGCCTTGACGGTGTCCTTGAGGTAGCGGGCGACCTTGGGCATCGCCGCAGCCTGCGTGAACGAGGTGCGGAAGATGTAGGGATTGCCCTGCTGCGTGATCGCGGCCGCCTCGCCGCCGGTGAAGTTGGGGATCTCGGCACGTCGCGTCTCGGCCATGCTGACGAGGATCGAGCCGGAGAACACCGGGCCCATCACGACGTAGGCGCCGTCGTCGATGGCGCGCACGGCGAGCGCCTTGGCGGTCTGCGGCTGCGATTGCGTATCGCTCGGCGTGTATTCGATCTTGCGTCCGAGTATGCCGCCCGCTGCGTTGATTTCCTTCACGGCCAGCTTGACGCCGTCGTTGAAGTTCGTGCCGGACGTCGTGCCCGTGCCCGAGAGCTCGACCAGGCCGGCGATCTTCACCGGCCCCTGCTGTGCGATGGCCGAGCCGGCCGCGAGGCTCGCGACCAGCGCGGCCGCCAGGAAATGTCTGCGTTTCACGAATGTCCTCCGGGGTTGTTCTGCGCGGGGGCGCCGGGCAGCAACACGTACGGCGCCGCAGCGCGCGGGGCCAGATGCTCCGCGGCGCCACTGTACCGCGTCCCGAGCGGAACGTGTGATGCGTCAGCGTGCGAGGCGTATGCCCGAGAACTGCCAGCGTGCGTCGGGCGGAAAGAAATTGCGATATGTCGCGCGCACGTGGCCGGATGGCGTGGCGCACGAGCCGCCGCGCAGCACGTATTGCCCGCACATGAACTTGCCGTTGTATTCGCCGATGGCACCGCCCGCCGGCCGGTAGCCCGGATAGGGGGCGTAGCTCGACGAGGTCCATTCCCACACGTCACCGAAGAGCTGCGCGGGAATGCCCGGCGTGACGTCTTGCGCGGGCAGTGGATGCAGCGCGCCGCTCGCGACGAAGTTGCCCTCGACGGGGACGTCGCGTGCCGCGAGCTCCCATTCGTATTCGGTGGGCAGCCGCGCGCCGGCCCAACGTGCGTAGGCGTCGGCCTCGAAATAGCTGACGTGCGTCACCGGCGTGTGCGGGTCGATGTCCGCCATGCCGTGCAACGTGAAGGTGGCGTAGCTGCCGTCGTCGCGACGCACCCAGTACAGCGGCGCCTGCCAGCCGCGCGCCACGAGGGCTTCCCATCCGAGCGACAGCCACAGCTCGGGCCGGCGGTAGCCGCCGTCGGCGATGAACGCCGCGAACTCGCCGTGCGTCACCGGACGCGACGCGAGCTCGAACGGCGCGACGAACGCAGGGTGCGGCGGCCCTTCGTTGTCGAACGCGAAGCCGTCACCCGCGTGACCGAACGTGTGCAGGCCGCCTTCGTAGCGCAGCCACGTGACCGGATGCGGCCTCACCGCCTTCAGCGGCCAGCGCGGCTGATACGCCGGCTTCGACGGATTGGCGGCGAAAAGATGCTTGACGTCGGTGAGCATCAGCTCCTGGTGCTGCTGCTCGTGCGAAAGCCCGAGGTCGATCAGGTCCGTGAGCGCATCGTGCGGCGCGCGCGTGATCATCTCGCGCATGGCAGCGTCGACGTGCGCTCGATACGCGATCACGCGCGCGAGGTCGGGACGCGAGAGCAGGCCGCGCTCGGGACGGGGGTGCTTGTCGCCCACCGCGTTGTAGTACGAATTGAAGAGCACCCGGAACTGCGGGTCGAACGGCGCATGGTCGCGCGCGTGCGCCTCGAGCACGAAGGTCTCGAAGAACCAGGTGGTGTGCGCCAGATGCCACTTCACCGGGCTCGCGTCGGGCATCGACTGGAGCGCGCAATCCTCGGGCGAAAGCGGCCGGGCCAGCGCGAGCGACGCGGCGCGCACGGCGTCGTAGCGCGCGCGCAGGCTGGAATCGGGGGCCGACTGCGGCGCCCGTCCGCGGGCGCGTATGGCGTGGGACATGGGCATCCTCGGGGGGAACAGTGTCGTTGACAACGTGTCGTCGGCAAAAGTCCCGCGACGCGCCATGCGTTGCAAAAAACCGACGTTCCTCAAGACCTTGCAGCCAAAAGGCACTTTTCTTGCAAGCGCGTCAGGCGTAGCATCAGCGCACCATAACGGTCCGGGCTGCCGTGGGCTTCGAATGCCGGGCGGCTCGCCGACTGACCAGGAGATTGTTTGAATCCGACGGACATCGCGAACCCCGACTACTTTCACCGCGTCGTCGATTGTCAGTGGGCATGTCCTGCCCACACTCCCGTACCCGAATACATCCGATTGATCGCGGCGGGCCGCTACGGCGACGCCTATCTCGTCAACTGGCAGTCGAACGTCTTTCCGGGCATCCTGGGACGCACGTGCGATCGCCCGTGCGAGCCGGCGTGCCGGCGCGGCCGCGTGGAGCAGGGCTCGCCCGAGCATCGCAAGGCGGGGCACAAGCCGGAGCCGGTGGCGATCTGCCGACTGAAGCGCGTCGCGGCGGATTACAAGGACGACATTCGCCCGCGCCTTCCGAAACCGGCTGCGTCGCGCAACGGCAGGCGCATCGCGCTGGTGGGCGCGGGACCCGCGTCGCTCACCGTGGCGCGCGATCTCGCGCCGCTCGGCTACGAATGCATCGTCTTCGACGGCGATCCCCAGGCCGGCGGCATGATGCGCACGCAGATTCCCAAGTTCCGCCTGCCCGATCGCGTGATCGACGAGGAGGTTGCGTACATCCTCGATCTCGGCATCGAGTTTCGCGGCAGCCAGCGCATCGATTCGATGAGGTGGCTGCTCGCGCAACGGTTCGACGCCATCTTCGTCGGCAGCGGCGCGCCGCGCGGACGCGATCTCGACGTTCCGGGCCGCCGCGAAGCCGCGGCGAACATCCACATCGGCATCGACTGGCTGTCGTCGGTGTCGTTCGGTCACGTGAACTCGATCGGCAGGCGCGTCGTCGTGCTGGGCGGCGGCAACACCGCGATGGATTGCTGCCGCAGCGCGCGCCGGCTCGGCGGCGCGGACGTGCACGTGGTGGTGCGCTCGGGGTTCGAGGAGATGAAGGCGTCGCCGTGGGAAAAGGAGGATGCCATGCACGAAGGCATCCCCATCCACAACTACCTGGTGCCCAAGGCGTTCACGCACGACAGCGAGCGCCTGACCGGCGTGACGTTCGAGAAGGTCGCGCCGCAGCAGGATGCGAAGGGGCGGCGCAAGCTCGTCGCCACCGGCGAGGCCGACGTGCATTTTCCCTGCGACGACGTGCTGGTCGCGATCGGGCAGGAGAACGCGTTTCCGTGGATCGAGCGCGACCTCGGGATCGCGTTCGACGAATGGGGCATGCCGGTCGTCGACAAGGTGACGATGGCGTCGACGCTGCCGGGGGTGTACTTCGGCGGCGACGCGGCGTTCGGGCCGAAGAACATCATCTGGGCGGTGGCGCACGGCCACGACGCGGCCATTTCGATCGACCTGCAATGCCGCGGCGAGCGCGTGAGCAAGCGTCCTCCGCCGCACGTGAACCTCGTGTCCCAGAAGATGGGCATCCACGAGTGGAGCTACGACAACGCGATCCATCCCGACATGCGCTACAAGGTGCCGCTCAAGGACACCGTGATCGCGCTCCGGGACATCCGGCAGGAAGTCGAGCTCGGCTTCGATCCCAAGCTCGCGTACGCGGAGGCGCAGCGCTGCCTGAACTGCGACGTCCAGACGGTGTTCATGGACAAGCTGTGCATCGAATGCGATGCGTGCGTGGACATCTGCCCGATGGACTGCATCACGTTCACGCACGACGGCGACGAGCCCGATCTGCGCAAGCGGCTGTCGGCGCCCGCGCCGAACGTCACGCAGGCGTTGTACGTCGGGGGGCCGGTGAAGACCGGTCGCGTGATGGTCAAGGACGAGGACGTCTGCCTGCACTGCGGCCTGTGCGCGGAGCGCTGCCCGACGGGCGCGTGGGACATGCAGAAGTTCCTGCTCGACATGGCGCACGCGGACGACCGCTGCACGCGGCACGACGATCGGGGTCAGGGTCAGTTGCGGGCAACCTGCTCCGACCCCGGTTTTGCCGGCATGGCGGCTGACGATTGATCATGAGCTCCGCCAGGACAACGACTCGCGTCAACGACTTCGTCGTCAAGTTCGCCAACGTGAACGGCTCGGGCTCGGCGTCGGCGAATGGCCTGTTCGCGCGCGCCATCCTGCGCATGGGCGTGCCGGTCGCCGCGCGCAACATCTTTCCCTCCAACATCCAGGGCCTGCCGACGTGGTTCGAAGTGCGCGTGGTCGAGGCCGGCTGGCGCGGCCGGCGCGGCGGCGTCGACCTCATGGTGGCGATGAATCCGCAGACCTGGGACAAGGACGTCGCCGAGATCGAGCCCGGCGGCTACCTCTTCTACGACTCGACCAAGCCGCTGCCCGCGTCGAAGTTCCGCGAGGACGTGACGCCGATCGGCGTTCCGCTCACGGCCATCACGAACGCCGCGTACAGCGAAGCACGCCAGCGGCAGCTCTTCAAGAACATCATCTACCTCGGCGCGCTGTCCGCGCTGCTCGACATCGACGCGGTCGAGATCGAGAAGCTCTTCAACGAGCAGTACAAGGGCAAGGAGGCGCTGCTCGAGCCCAACCGAAAGGCGCTGCGCATGGGCCGGGACCACGCGCTCGCGACCTTCCAGTGCCCGCTGCCGCTGCGCGTCGAGCGCCGCGACGCGGTCGGCAACCGCGTCTTCGTCGACGGCAATTCGGCGGCGGCGCTCGGCGCGGTGTACGGCGGCGCGACGGTGGCCGCGTGGTATCCGATCACGCCGTCGTCGTCGCTCGCCGAAGCGTTCATGAAGTGGTGCCGCAAGTTCCGCACCGACCCGGTGAGCGGCCGCAAGCGCTACGCCATCGTGCAGGCCGAAGACGAGCTCGCGTCGATCGGCATGGTGATCGGCGCGGCGTGGAACGGCGCGCGCGCCTTCACCGCGACGTCGGGTCCCGGCATCTCGCTCATGCAGGAATTCCTCGGGCTCGCGTATTTCGCCGAGATTCCTGCGGTGCTGTTCGACGTGCAGCGCGGCAGCCCTTCGACCGGCATGCCGACGCGCACCCAGCAGGCCGATCTCATCGTGTGCGCCTACGCGTCGCACGGCGACACCAAGCACGTGCTGCTGTTCCCCGAGGACCCGCGCGAGGCGTTCGAGATGGGCGCGCAGGCGTTCGACCTCGCCGACCGGCTTCAGACGCCGATATTCGTGATGCTGGACCTCGACATCGGCATGCAGGACTGGCTGTGCGAGCCGTTCGAGTGGAACGACAGCCGCCGCATGGATCGCGGCAAGGTGATGACCGCGAAGGAGCTCGAGGCGGGCAAGGACTTCGGGCGCTACCTCGACGTCGACGGCGACGGCATTCCGTATCGCACGTATCCCGGCACCCATCCCGTGCGCGGCAGCTATTTCACGCGCGGCACGACCAAGGACCGCTACGCGCGCTACACCGAGGAAGGGCCGGCCTACGTCGACAACATGCAGCGCCTGCTGCGCAAGTTCGAGACGGCGAAGGAGCTGGTGCCCGCGCCGGTGATCACCCCTGCGGCGCAGCCGACGACCGCGGGCGTCGTGTACTTCGGCTCGACCGGTGCGGCGATGTCCGAAGCGCTCGCCGACCTGGAGCGCGGCGGGACCCACCTCGATCGCCTGCGCGTGCGCGCGTTTCCATTCCACGACGCGATCGCCGAGTTCATTGCGGACCACGACCACGTGTTCGTCGTCGAGCAGAACCGCGATGCGCAGCTCAAGATGCTGCTCGTCAACGAATGCGGCATCGCGCCCGAGAAGCTCACGTCGATCCTGCACTACGACGGCACGCCCGTCACCGCGCGCTTCATCGCGCGCGAGATCGGCGAGAAGGCGCGGGTGTTCAACGTCGCGCCGCTGAGGAAGGTGGCAGGATGACCTATCTAGCCAAACCGAAGATCCATCACCCCGACCTGCCGACCAACGCGCTCGGCTACACGCGCCGCGACTACGAAGGCGCGATCTCGACGCTGTGCGCAGGCTGCGGCCACGACTCCATCTCGGCGGCGATCATCCAGGCGTTCTTCGAGCTCGACATCCCGCCCCACCGCGTGGCGAAGCTGTCGGGCATCGGCTGCTCGTCGAAGACGCCGACCTACTTCCTCGGCAACTCGCACGGCTTCAACAGCGTGCACGGCCGCATGCCCTCGGTCCTCACCGGGGCGGCGCTCGCGAATCGCGACCTGATCTACCTCGGCGTGTCGGGCGACGGCGACTCCGCCTCGATCGGCCTCGGCCAGTTCGCACACGTGCTGCGGCGCGGCGTCGACATGGTGTACGTCGTGGAGAACAACGGTGTGTACGGGCTCACCAAGGGCCAGTTCTCCGCGACCGCGGACAAGGGCAGCAAGAGCAAGCGCGGCGCGGCGAACAGCGACGAGCCGATCGACCTGGTGCTGCTTGCACTGGCGCTCGGCGCGACGTTCGTCGCGCGGGGCTTCTCCGGCGACAAGGAGCAGCTCGTGCCGCTGCTCAAGGCGGCGATCGCGCACCATGGTGCGGCGTTCATCGACGTCGTGAGCCCGTGTGTCGCGTTCAACAACCACCCGGGCTCGACCAAGAGCTACGACTACGTGCGCGAGCACAACGAATCCGTCAACCGCCTCGATTTCATGCCCACGCGCGAGCCGATCACCGCGCAGTACGCGCCGGGCAGCGTGCGCGACATCGTGCTGCACGACGGCGGGCTGCTGCGCCTGCGCAAGCTCGACGACGCCTACGATCCCGCGGACAAGGTCGCGGCGATGGCCTATCTCGAGTCGCGGCGTGCCCAGGGCGAGGTCGTGACCGGGCTGCTGTACGTGCATCCGGACAGCGCCGATCTGCACGACGCGATGCAGACCGTCGATGCACCGCTCAATGCGCTGGGCGACACCGAGCTCGTGCCGGGCAGCACGGGGCTGGCGGCGGTGAACGGCAGCTTGCGGTAATTTCTCCTCACTGAGGCGCACTCCCTCACCCCAGCCCTTTCCTCGCCGAACGGGGAGATGGTGCCCGACAGGGCGGGTGAGGGGTCGAGGGCTACAATTGCCCGATGCGCCGCACCACGCTGATCATCCTCGGCGTCGCCGGCGGGCTCATCGCGCTGGTATTGATCGCGGTCGCCATCGCGGTGGCCACGGTCGACGTCAACTCGTTTGCCGGGCCGCTCGCCGCGCGCGTTTCCGCCGCGACCGGTCGGCCGTTCAGGATCGGCGGCCCGCTCGGTCTCAGCATCTCGCTGGAGCCGACGCTGCGCGCCGAGAACGTCACGCTCGGCAATGCGCCGTGGGGTCACACGCCCGACATGGTCAAGGTCGGCCGCGTCGAGGCGCAGGTTGCGCTGCTGCCGCTCCTTCACCGCCGCTTCGAGATCGTGCGCGTCACGCTGGTCGATCCCGTCATCACGCTGGAAACCGACAAGCAGGGCCGTGGCAATTGGATGTTCGGCGAGCAGGCGGCGCAGCAGGCGCCTGCCGCCGGCGCCGCGGCCGCGGCGATCCCCTCGCTCGGCGTCGGTGAATTGGAGGTGCGCAACGGCACGCTCAACTATCGCGACGGCGCGACCGGCAAGGTCACGCCCGTCACCATCGAATCGCTCACCTTGCAGTCGCGCGACGCGAACGCGCCCGTCAGCGGCGAGTTTCGCGGCACCGTCGACGGCGTGCCGCTGTCGCTCAGGGCCAACGTCGGCTCGCGTGCCGCGTTGATGGCGCAGCAATGGCCCTGGCCGATCGACGTGAAGGGCCAGGTCGCGGGGCGCGACGCGGCGCTCGCCACGAAGCTGACGGCCGCGCCGAACGCCACGAAGCTCGACGATCTCACGCTCGGCTTCGGCGACCTCGCGCTGCAAGGCAGCATCGCGATCGAGCGCGGCGGTCCGCGTCCGCGCTACGTGATCGACCTGCGCATGCCGCGCTTCGCGCCGGAAGCGCTTGCGCTGCCGGCAGTGGCCGCCGGCAAGACGAGCGTGCCCAAGGCTCCCCCGGCGCAGGCCACTGCGTCGCATCACCTCATTCCCGACACGCCGCTGCCGCTCGGCGCGCTGCGCGACGTCGATGCGCAAGGCCATGTCGCGATCGGAACCCTGGCGCTCGCGCATGGCCAGGCGCTCGAGCACGTCGAGCTGCGCTTCAAGCTCGACAACGGACGGCTGGACATCACCGATCTCAACGCTGCGGGGCTCGGCGGCATGGTCGCGCTGCGCGGCACGATCCAGGCACGCGAGGCCTCGACGGCCCTCGACCTGCACGTCGAAGGCCGGGACCTCGAGTTGAGGCCGTTCCTCGCGCTCGTCGGAGCGCCGCGCGAAGTGTCGGGCGGCAAGACCCGCGTCACGATCGACGCGAAGGCCAGCGGCGCATCGCTCCACGACTGGGCCTCGACGGTGGACGGCACGGCGCTTCTGCTGGTCGGACCGGCGCAGCTTCGCAATACGGCGGCGAACGAGACGATCGACCGCGTGAACGAGGCGGTGAATCCGTTCCGCAAGACGCAGCCGGTCACGGACCTCAAGTGCGCGGTCGCGCGCCTGCCGGTGCGCGACGGTGTTGCGCACGTCGACCGCACGATCGCCGCCGAGACGGCCGAGCTCGGCGTGCTGGCGAGCGGCACGATCGACCTGCGCAACGAAACGCTCGACCTCACGCTGAAGCCGCAGCTCCGCCAGGGCATTCCGATCAACGTGACCGGCCTCGCGGACATCGTCCGCGTGCGCGGGCGCTTCGACAATCCGCAGCTCAGCGTCGATCCGGTGAAGTCGGCCGAATCGATTGCACGCATTGGCGCGGTGCTCGGAACCGGCGGATGGTCGCTGCTCGGCGAGACGCTGCTCAACGCCGGTGCGAACGCCGACAGCCCGTGCGCCATCGCGCTGGGCGCGAAGCCGAAGGCGTCCCAGGCGGCGCAGAGCGCTCAGCCCAAGGCGCCGCTGCCCGCCGACGTCGGAAAGGCGCTCGGCAAGCTGTTCGGACGCTGATCAACCGTCGATCAGCGACTCGAGCCGCAGCGCCGCGATGCGGGCGACCTGGCGCAGGCTCTCCGCGCGCTCCTGCTCGACACCGTGCTCGAGGCGCGCCTCGAACGTCGCGATGATCCCTGCGCGATCGTAGCCCTTGACCGCGAGGATGAACGGAAAGCCGAATCTCGCGTTGTAGCGTGTGTTGAGCGCCTGGAGCTTCGCGTACTCCGCGGGCGAGCATGCGGTGAGGCCGGCGCCCGATTGCTCGCGCCTCGACGACGCGGTGACATCGCCACGCATCGCGGCCTTGCCGGCCAGCTCGGGATGCGCGCGCAGCAGCGCGAGCTGGCGCTGCGGCGTCGCGCGCGCGACCGCGTCGACCATCGCCGTGTGCAGCGCCGTGATGGTTGCGAACGGGCGTTTTTCCCACGCGGCTTCGGCAACCCACGGCGAATGCTCGAAGACGCCCCCCAGCTTCGCGACGAATGCGTCCCGATCGACGCGGTTGATCTCGTCGAGGGTCACGTGGGAGCGTGCATGGTCTGCCAATGCCGCGCGATGTCGACGCGCCGTGCGATCCACACGTCGGGCTTCGACTGCACGTAGTCGAGGAAGCGCCCGAGCGCGGCCGCGCGCGCCGGGCGTCCCGCGAGCCGCGCATGCAATCCGATCGACAGCATCTTCGGCGCATCGAGGCCGCCCGGATCGCCTTCGGCGTACAGGACGTCGAACGCATCCTTCAGGTAGGCGTAGAACTGCTCGCCGCTGTTGAAGCCCTGCGGCGTGGCGAAGCGCATGTCGTTGGTGTCGAGCGTGTAGGGCACGACCAGGTGCGCCGCCGGTCCGCGCGAGGTCGGAACCTCGGTCCAGTACGGCAGGTCGTCGGCGTAGCTGTCCGCGTCGTACACGAATCCGCCGTGCTCGACCACGAGGCGACGCGTGTTGGGACTGTCCCGCCCCGTGTACCAGCCGAGCGGCGGCGCGCCGGTGAGCCGTGCGAGCGTCTCCACCGCGCGCGCGATGTGCTCGCGCTCCACGTCTTCCGGCACGCTCTGATACGAGATCCAGCGCCAGCCATGGCTCGCGATCTCGTGGCCGGCCTCGAGGCATGCATCCGCGACCGCGGGATTGCGCTCCAGCGCCATCGCGACCGCGAAGACGGTGAGGGGCAAGCCGCGGTCGGCGAACGATCGCAGCACGCGCCAGACGCCGGCGCGCGCACCGTACTCGTAGAGCGACTCCATGGACATGTGACGCGCGGCGAACGCTGACGCGCCCACGATCTCGGAGAGGAAGGTTTCCGACGCGGCGTCGCCGTGGAGGACGCAGCTCTCGGCGCCTTCCTCGTAGTTCAGCACGAACTGCAGCGCGATGCGCGCGCCGCCGGGCCAGCGTGCATGCGGCGCGCGCACGCCGTAGCCGACGAGGTCGCGGGGATAGGAACGCTCGGTCACTGCGGCGCAGAATACAATGGCGGCCGCGCACCGGCAATTCACACCCATGGGACGCCTGACGACGCACGTGCTCGATACCGCGCAAGGCCGGCCGGCGTCCGGGCTCGCGCTCGTGCTGTCGCGCCACGACGGCGCGCGCTACGTGGAGGTGAAGCGCGCGACGACCAACGCAGACGGTCGCTGCGACGCGCCGCTGCTCGAAGGCCCCGCGTTCGCCGCCGGGCGATATCGCCTGGAGTTCGACGCGGCCGCGTATTTCCGCGCGAGCGGGGTCGTGCTGCCCGATCCGCCGTTCCTCGATCGCGTCACGCTCGATTTCGGCGTCGCCGATCCGGGCGCGCACTATCACGTGCCGCTGCTGCTCTCGCCGTGGAGCTACTCGACGTATCGCGGCAGTTGAGGCGCTGACGCGCAATGGAAGCCTACACGGTCCAGTGGGTCGAGCTTCTGCTGCGCTGGGTGCATCTCATCACCGGCATTGCCTGGATCGGCGCCTCGTTCTATTTCGTGTGGCTCGACAACAGCCTCCTCGCGCCCGCGCGCACGCGCGACGCCGACGAAGGGGTGGGCGGCGAGCTGTGGGCCGTGCACGGCGGCGGGTTCTATCACGTGCAGAAGTACCGCGTCGCGCCGCCCGCACTGCCCTCGCCGCTGCACTGGTTCAAGTGGGAGGCGTATTCGACCTGGCTGTCGGGCTTCGCGCTCTTCGTGCTGATGTACTACCTGCACGCGCGAACCTACATGATCGATCCTGCGGTGGCCGACATCCCGCCGCTCGCGGCCGTCGCGATCAGCGTCGCGCTGCTCGCCGCGGGCTGGGTCTTCTACGACCAGCTCTGCAGGCGCCTCGGCGTCGACAACGAACGCTGGTTGTGGATCGCGGTCGTCGCGTTCGTCGCGGTGTGCGCATGGGGCCTTTCGCATCTCTATGCGGGCCGCGCGGTGTACTACCAGGTCGGCGCGATGATCGGCACCTGGATGGCGGCGAACGTGCTGTTCGTGATCATCCCGAGCCAGCGCAAGCTCGTCGAGGCGAA
This sequence comes from Casimicrobiaceae bacterium, assembly GCA_036406955.1. Lineage (GTDB taxonomy): Bacteria > Pseudomonadota > Gammaproteobacteria > Burkholderiales > Casimicrobiaceae > VBCG01. The sequence continues at coordinate 94,406 of DASXAF010000105.1, read as the reverse complement.
GCAGGCAGGAGTGGCGCCCGATCCGATATACGGGCTGCGCGGCAGGCAGCGTTCGGTGCACAACAACTACTTCACGCTGCCGGTGCTGTTCATCATGATCAGCAACCACTATCCCATGACGTGGGGGCAGCCGCACGCCTGGCTCATCCTGCTCGCGATCCTGCTGCTCGCGGGGTTCGTGCGTCACTTCTTCAACCTGCGCCATCGCGGGCGCACCGCGTGGTGGATACCGGTGACCGCGGCACTTGGGACCCTCGTGCTCGCGCTCGTCATCAGGCCGGCCGCCACGAGCGCCAGGGCAGTGCCGGCGTTCGCGGACGTCGAGCGCATCGTCGCGACGCGCTGCGCCGTGTGCCACGCCCAAACGCCGCGTCAACCGGGATTCGTCGAGCCGCCCAAGGGCGTGCGGCTCGACAGCGCCGAGCGCATCGTCGCCAGCGCAGCGGCGATCGAGCAGCAGGCCGTGCTCACGCATGCGATGCCGATCGGCAATCTCACCGGCATGACGCCGGACGAGCGTGCCGTGCTCGGCGCATGGATCGCCGCCGGCGCGCCGACGAAGTGACTAGAGGAGCCGCGGCTGCAGCGGAAGCTCGGGCTCCTCGGCTTGCGATGCGTCGGCCGGCGCCATCGCTTCCTCCACCGGTGCGATCAGCGATGCGTCGTCGTTCTGCACGCTGTTGACGCGCGTCGAGACGGGCTGAATGCGCAGCAGGCGATCGGTCGGCGGCGCGAGCAGGTCGGTCACGTCTTCTTCCGACGCATCGAGCCAGCGCGCGTACTGCTCGGGGGGGACGATGACCGGCATGCGGTCGTGAACCGGTCGCAACAGCCCGTTCGCCTGGGTCGTGACGATCGTGCACGTGTCGAGCACTTCGCCGTCGGGCGACAGCCAGCGCTCGTACACGCCCGCCATGCCGAACGGCTCGCCGTCGGTGCGTGCGACGAGCATCGGTTGCTTGCCGGTTGCGACGCGGCGCCATTCGTAGAACCCGTCGGCAGGGACGAGGCAGCGATGCCTGCGAAACGCGTAGCGAAGGCGGGCTTCCACGGTTTCCGCGCGCACGTTGATCATGCGTGCGCCGATCGACGGATCCTTGGCCCAGCGCGGCACGAGCCCCCATCGAAGCTGCACGAGCTCGCGCTCGCCCACGGCATTCACGCGGACGATGGGAATCTGCTGGGTCGGCGCGATGTTGTAGCGGGGCGCGATCTCGGGCGCATGCGCGAGCCCGAAGGCGAGCGCGATCACGCCGGGATCGGTGTGGAGCTCGTAGCGCCCGCACATGGGCGCTTTACGCCTGCGCCTGCGCGTCGACCGCGTGCGCCGGCGCTTCGAGCAGTCGCCGCGCGGTCCGCGCCACCTGCATGGTGTCCCAGTAGGCGTAGCCGCCCACCGCCATGGCGCCGATCAGCGGGATCCAGCGACCCGCCGCGCTCGCGGCCATGCGTTGCGTGACCACGATGCCGACGGTCGACAACGCCGAGCGGAACGCGCCTGCGGAAAGCTCGCGCACGACGACGCGCTGACCGGCGCGGACGGCGACGTCGCGCAGGACGTGGCTCGCGGCATGACGAAAGAGGCAGTAGAGCATGTGCGTGCGCGTGAGCTCCGCCGTGCGTCCGTGGAGCGCGAAGACGTCTGCGACCATCTGGCGCTGCGTCTGCCAGATCAGGTAGAGGTCCGGCAGCACGGTCAGCATGCCGAGCGGGCCGGGCGGAAGCGCGAGCGAGCCCGAGACCATCGCGGCCTGGCGCGCCGCTCGTGCGACGATGCGCTCCGCCTCGCGTGCCGGATCGGGTACGGGATGGGTGTGCGGGGCCGGCACGTCGGCGATGACGCGCTCGATGACGCCCGTCACCTCGCGTGCGGCGTCGTGATCCGGCGTAGACGCGTCGTGGCTCATGGCTTCGCCCAGTCTACATCGCGGCGGGCGCCGCGAGGGTCGGGCGGACGGCCGAGCGGCGGCTAGAATGCGGTGTACCGCCACGGGCTCTCCCGGAATGCTGATCGCGATCGCGTTGCACGTGCTTGCCGTCGTCACGTGGGTCGGCGGCATGGCTTTCATGCTGTTCATGCTGCGGCCTGGGCTCGCGCCGTTGCCGCCCGCAGAGCGGCTCGGCGTGCTCTCGCGCGTGCTCGCGCGCTTCCTTCCCGCCGTCGGGGTCGCCGTCGTCGTCATCGTGCTGACCGGCGGCTGGCTCATGGCGCAATACGGCGGCTTCGGCAGGATGCCGTGGGGCGTTCACGTCATGACGGGCCTCGGCGTGATCATGATCGTGGTCTACCTCTGGATCATGGTGCAGCTCCATCCGCGCTTCCGGGCGGCGGTGCGCGGCACGGACTGGCCGGCCGCCGGCGCGCTCGCCGAGAGCATCCGGCGCGCCGTGGTGCTGAATTTCGTGCTCGGCGTGATCGTCATCGTCGCGGGCATCGTGGGGCGGTGAAAGGCCACGCCCTTGGGGCGGCGCATGCGCATCGGCGTTCCACGCGAGATCAAGGACGGGGAGCGGCGCGTCGCCGTGACGCCGGACGGCGCCGCCGCGCTGGCGCGCGACGGGCACGAGGTCCTGGTCGAGCGGGGCGCCGGCAGCGGCGTCGGCCTCGCCGATGACGCGTACGCCGCGGCCGGCGCGACGCTCGCGGACGTCGACGCCGCATGGCTGTGCGATCTGGTCGTCAAGGTCAAGGAATTGCAGCGCGGCGAGTACGCGCGCCTGCGCCGCGGCGCGTCGATACTCGGCTTCGCGCAGCTCAATCGCGATCCCGCGCTGCTCGACGCGGTGCTCTCCGCGGGCGCGCGCGTCATCGCCTACGAGACCGTGCGCGACGCGGCCGGTGCGTTGCCGCTGCTCGCGCCCATGTCGCGCATCGCAGGCAGGCTCGCGCCGCTGATCGGCAGCTCGCTGCTCGGTACGGATCGCGGCGGTGCCGGTGTGCTGCTGCCGGGCGTCGACGACGTGCCGGGCGCCGAAGTGGTTATCCTCGGCGCAGGCAGCGTCGGTGCCGAGGCGGCGCGCGTGGCGGCTCGCCTCGGCTGCCGGGTGATCGTGTTCTCGCGCGGAAGGACGCGGCTCGATGCCCTCGAGCGCGCGCTCGCCGCCGCCGGCACGCCGATCGGCGCGTTCACGCTCTCCGCGTCGCGCGCGCGCTTCGTCGATGCGATTGCTCGGGCCGATCTGGTCATCGGCGCGGTGCTCGAGCCGGGCCGGTTGTCGCCGCATCTGATCACGCGCGAGATGGTGCGCGCGATGCACCCCGGCGCGGCGCTGGTCGACGTCGGCATCGACCAGGGCGGCATCGCCGAGACGTCGCGCATGACGACGCTGTCGGCGCCGAGCTACGTCGACGAAGGCGTGCTGCACTACGCGGTTCCCAACACGCCGGCGCTGGTTGCCCGCACCGCGACGCTGGCGCTCGCGAACGCGGTGCTGCCGTACGTGCGCGCAATCGCGGGCAGGGGCGTCGCGCCGGCGCTCGACGCCGATCCCGGGCTTGCCGCCGGGGTCATGACCTGGGACGGTGTGGTGGTGCACGAGGGCCTCGCGCGCGATCGCGGCTACACTGCGCACTCGCTTGCATGGCGCTGACACCCGTTCTTCATGCGCATCTTCGGTTTCGCCGGCTGGTCCGGCAGCGGCAAGACGACGCTCATCGAGGCGCTCATTCCGCGCCTCGCGGCGCGCGGAGCGCGCGTGTCGCTCGTCAAGCATGCGCATCACGAGTTCGACATCGACACGCCCGGCAAGGATTCGTGGCGCCATCGGCACGCGGGCTGCAGCGAGGTGCTGATCAGCTCGAGCGTGCGCTGGGCGCTGATGCACGAGCTGCGCGGCGACCGCGAGCCCACGCTCGCCGAAGTGCTCGGGCGGCTGTCACCGTGCGACCTGGTTCTCGTGGAGGGTTACAAGGCCGCGCCGATCCCGAAGCTCGAGATCTGGCGAGCGGACGTCGGCAAGCCGAAGCTCCATCCCGGCGACCCGCACATCGTCGCCATTGCCACGGATGCGCCGGCAAGCGTTTCGGCGGACCTTCCCGTTTTCGACCTGAGCGGGTATGACGAAATCGCCACGTTCGTCTGGCAGCGAGCCGCCGCCCGGCGGGTCGCCGATTGACGACAGCGGGCTTGGGAGAGTAGGTTGAACTCGACGGCCGATCGGCAGCCCAAGGCTTTCGAAAGCTGCGCCTGTCATGTCCGAGCGGGGCATGGATCCGGTTAACAACGTATGAGAAAACAGGCACTTGCAGTAGGGTTGGGAGTCCTTTGCGCGACGCTGGGCGTCGGGCGGGCGCTCGCCCAGACCGTGCCTGCCCCGGCTTCCGGCTTCTACGGCGGCATCGCCTTCCGCGAGAACGGCGCGGACGACACCGGCGTCCTGTTCGGTGCGAAGACCTCCACCTGGGGTCGTTTCGTCTCGCCCGTTGCCGACGACACCGCGGCCTCCCGCTCCCTGCTCTTCGGTGGATATCGCTGGTCCAACGACCTCGCGCTCGAGGCCTCGCTCAACACGTCGGAGCGTTATGCGCTGCGGCCCGAGACACCGAGCGGCCGCAGCGGGGTCGGGCTGTCGCTGGTGCCGGCGGATACGAACGCGTCCTCCTGGAATGCGAACGTGTTCGGGAGCTGGTCGTTCATGCGACGCTTGTCGCTGTACGGCCGGCTCGGTTATGCGCAAACGGACAACGGCGCCACGACGTTCGCGACGCTGCCCGTCGATCCGCGTCGTGGCGTTAACTACGGCGTGGGCCTGCGTTACGACCTCAACACCTCGCTCGGCCTGCGCCTCGAATACGCCCGCTTCCCGCGGTTTGCCGGCGAGACCGTCCAGAGCGGCGTGCTGCCCGAGTCCGACCAGCTTCAGCTCGGCGTCCAGCTCCGCTTCTAGTCGAGTAAAATCAAGGGCACCGGCGTCGTGTGTGCGCGCCGGCGTCGTGCTTTGCAGGCTCGCGCCCCATGACATCCGCCGCACTCGCCAACCAGACCGTCGATGCCCGTGTGCGCGTACGCGTCGTGTACCTCGCGCGCCTGCGCGAAGCCCTCGACGTCGCGGAGGAGGCGCTCGTGCTGAGCGGCACGCCGAACGTGCGCGACGTCGTGGAGACGTTGCGCGCCCGCGGCGGCGCCTTCGCGCGCGAGCTCGCGCCCGGCCGCGCGTTCCGCGTCGCGCTCAATCACGCGCTCGCCTCGCCGGAGCGCCCGCTGCACGACGGCGACGAGGTCGCGTTCCTGCCGCCGGTCACGGGCGGCTAGAAGACGCCATGGCAGTGCGCGTTCAGGTCGAGGACTTCGACGCGGGACTCGAGATGGCACGCCTGCGCGCCGACGATGCGCGGGTAGGCGCCGTCGCGACGTTCGTGGGCACCGTGCGCGACGTCAACGATGCGGCGCAGGTCTCGACCCTCACGCTCGAGCACTACCCCGGCATGACCGAGAGAGCGCTCGAAGCGATCGTCGCGCAGGCGCGCGAGCGCTTCGACATCTACGACGCGCTCGTCGTGCATCGCGTGGGCGAATTGAAGCCGACCGATCAGATCGTGCTCGTCGTCGTGACGAGCGCGCATCGCGGCGACGCTTTCGACGCCTGCCGGTTCCTGATGGACTACCTCAAGACGCGCGCGCCGTTCTGGAAGAAGGAGCAGACGCCCGACGGCGCCCGCTGGGTCGACGCGCGCGCGAGCGACGAAGAAGCGGCGGCCCGCTGGTGAGCGACACGGCGCTGATCGGCCTCGACTGGGGCACGACCTCGGCGCGCGCCTACCGCATCGACCGCAACGGCCACGTGATCGACGCGCGCCGCGCGCCCCTCGGCATCCAGAACGTGCGTGACGGCGCGTTTGCGTCGGCGCTCGACAGGCTGCTCGGCGACTGGCGCGACATCGCCGTCCCGCGCCTCGCGTGCGGCATGATCGGCAGCCGCCAGGGCTGGATCGAGGCGCCGTATTGCGAAACGCCCGTGTCGCTCGCCGCGCTGGCGGAGAGCATCGCACGCGTGCCGGAGGCGAGCCTCGGCATCGTTCCCGGCGTGCGCACGCGCGATGCGCGTGGCATGCCGGACGTCATGCGCGGCGAGGAGACGCAAATGCTCGGCGCCATCGACGCGTCGTCGCCGCGCGCCTTCGCCGTGCTGCCGGGCACGCACAGCAAGTGGGCGCGCGTCGAGGAAGGTCGCCTCGCGGCGTTCACCACCTTCATGACCGGCGAGGCGTACGCGGCGCTGCTCGAGCACACGATCCTCGGCCGCCTCGCGGACCGCAATGCACCCGCGTCGGACACCGACTCCTTCATCGCCGGCGTGAACCGCGGGCTCGCGCGCGGCGCGTTGTTGCACGACATGTTCGGCGCGCGCACGCTGGCGTTGTTCGGCGAGTTGCCGGCGCGGGGCGTGGCCGACTGGCTGTCCGGTCTTCTGATCGGGCACGAGGTCGCGGCGGCGCGCGCGTGGGCGCCGCAAATGCAATCGGTGGAGGTCATCGCGACCGACGCGCTGGCGCAGCGCTATGTCCTCGCCTGTGCGCAAGCCGGTCTCGGCGCGGCGCCCGCGACGGCGCATGCGGCGGCGCGCGGTCTGTGGCGCATCGCGATGACGACCGGCCGCCTGTGACCGCCTTGATTCGAGGAACGACCGGATGCGAGTGCACGAGTATCTGACGCCTCTGCCCTTCTGCGCCGTGCTGCGCGGCATCACCCCGGCCGAGATTGCCGGCGTTGCCGATGCATTGCTCGCCGAAGGGTTTCGCATGCTGGAAGTGCCGCTCAACTCGCCGCAGCCGCTCGATTCCATTCGCGGCCTTGCGCAGCGCTGCGGCGAGGGCGCGCTGGTCGGCGCCGGCACGGTGGTGAACGTCGAGGACGTTGCGCGGGTACGCGACGCGGGCGGCCGCTTGATCGTGATGCCCCACGGCGACGTGACGATCGTGCGCGAGGCGAAGCGGCTCGGCCTCGTGTGCATCCCCGGCGTGGCGACGCCCACCGAGGCGTTCGCGGCGCTGGCGGCCGGCGCCGACGCGCTGAAGATGTTCCCCTCCGAAGCGCTGCCACCGGCGGCGTTGCGCGCGTGGCGCGCGGTTCTGCCGCGCGACACGACGGTGCTTGCCGTCGGGGGCATGAAGCCGGACACGCTGGCGCCGTACTGGGCCGCGGGCGCGAACGGGTTCGGCACCGGGTCGAACCTGTATGCGCCGGGCGCGGATGTCGCCACGGTGCGGCGCGCCGCTGCCGCGTACGCCGCGGCGTTTCGCGCACTGTCCGCGCGCTAGGTGTGGCGTTTCAAAACGTTGTCCCCTCGATCCAACTGGGAGAAGCTGATGGTTCCTAGGCCGTCAGTTCCAACCAGGAGGACCGAGTGGACACCCACAAGAATGCCCCAATGACCCCGGTAGGTCGACTGCGGATGGTTCAAGCGGTGATGGCGGGTGAGCCGATGCAGGCGGCTGCGCAGCGCTGGCAAATCGACCGTAAGAGCGTTCGTAAATGGGTTTCGCGCTATCGCGCCGAAGGCGAAGCCGGGCTTCGCGATCGCAGCTCGAGGCCGCATCGTTCGCCGCGCGCCATCGCCCGCGGCACCGCACAACGGGTGATTACGCTGCGTCAACGCCGCTGGACGATGGCCAACATTGCGGCGCAGTTGCGCATCTCGCGCGCCACCGTGTCGCGGGTATTGGCGCGCGCCGGCTTGAGCCGTCTGGCCGCCCTGGATCCGGCACCGCTGCCACGGCGCTACGAGCGAGCTCGACCTGGCGAATTGCTGCACATCGACAGCAAGAAGCTCGCGCGCATTGAGCGAACCGGACACCGCATCACTGGCAATCTGCAGGACCACGTCCGAGGCGCAGGCTGGGAAGCGACATTCGTGGCGATCGACGATCGTTCGCGGGTAGCTTTCGCCGAAATGTTCGCCGACGAGGGCAAGGGTAGTGCGGCGGCGTTCCTTGACCATGCGGCGCGTTACTACCGCGACCTCGGCGTACGCATTCGCTGCATCATGACCGACAACGCCAAGGTGTTTCGCTCCTTGCCCTTCATTGCGGTGTGTCACCGCTGGCGCCTGCGACACATCTTCACCAAGCTCTACACCCCGCGCACCAATGGCAAGGCCGAGCGCTTCATCCAAACCGCCTTGCGCGAATGGGCCTATGGGCGAACTTATCGCCATTCGCGGGAACGCATTGCGTATCTGCCAGAATGGTTGCATCGCTATAACTGGCACCGCCCACATTCAGCCCTAGGCGGACAGCCACCCATCAGCCGATTGAGTCTCGATGGGGACACCCTATTGAGACTCCACATCTAAAGCGCGCCTACGAGCCCGCTTCGCGCGACGACGGCGTACGGATCCTCGTCGACAGGCTCTGGCCTCGGGGCCTCAGCAAGGAGGCGGCCGATCTGGGCGACTGGATGAAGGACATCGCGCCCAGCACCGAGCTGCGCGAGTGGTTCGGTCACGACCCGGAGCGCTGGACGGAGTTTCGGCGACGCTACCGGGCCGAGCTGCAACATCACGGACAGGAGCTCGATCGCATTCGCACGCTGGCGCGAAAGCAAACGGTGACGCTGGTCTACGGCGCGCGCGACGAGGAGCACAACGACGCCGTCGTGCTGATGGAGGTGCTGCTGGATCACGCAGGCTCCGCGTCATGAGATGACCTGGTAGTACAGGTTCTGCGGGTGATTGGCCTGCGCGAAGAAGAACCAGCGCTCCGCGAGGAGCCCGGCGTACTGCAGCACGAACGCGCCCCCGAGCAGCACCGCCGACGCGTGCGCCAGTCCGATGGCGAGCAGCACCACCGGGACCGGGAACACCAGCACGAGGAAGATCCATTTGACCGACCGCAGGAACGATGTGCTGCGGCCGTGGAAGAACTCGCGCGTGTTGAACGAGCCGCCCATGGCGCCTTGCGCCTTCTGCGCGATGCGCGGGTGGCGGATGCCGGTGGCGCTCTGCAGCGTGGACTTCGGCCGGATGCGCGCGTTGCGATACAGCGACGCGCCGCGTGTCACCAGCGCGAAGAGCGTCAGCACGCAGGCGACCATCGCGAAGATGCGCCAGAGCTGCGGCGCGACGACGAACGCGAACGCGGTGGCCAGCGTGAACCCGGAGGCGGTGCCGAGCAGGAAATAGTTGACCAGCGTGAGCGGGCTCGCCCATTCCTGCATGAACTTGACGCACGCGTAGATCATGCCCGTGCACACGAACAACGCGAGGCACAGCAGCGTTGCGAGCGCGCCGAGCACAAGGGTCGTGCCGCCCGCCGGCTCGCCCGCCCGATAGTGCGCCGCGCCGTACAGCAACACGGCACCGATGAACAGCGGCAGCACGATCACTTCCCGCGACAGCCACGACGTGCGCCACATGGCGGCCGCGCGCCACGCGCGCTCGGGATGGCCGAGATGCAGGAACGAGGCGCCGAGCCCCGCGCCGAGGAACGCCGCGGCGATGAGGCTGCCGAGCGCATAGAACGCCCGCGCGGCCGGCGCGGCGAGCGGCGCCGCGAGCGCCAGCAGCTCCGCGCCGTAGAGCGCCAGGAACAGCCCCTGGCCCACGCCGATCAGCGTGGTGAAGAAGATCACCGAGAATGCGGGATTCATGGAATGCGCACGGTCACCACGACGTCGCGTCGTCGAGCGACGGCTCCTTCAACGCCGGCTTGGGCAGCTTGCCGTCGATCCTCAGCGGATTGTCGGCGCGCACGAGCTGGTCCTGGCGGATCGGTATCACGGTCTTGCGCCGCGGCAGGTAGTGGTTGGCCGGACGCGTGCCCCATTCGGGCATGAGCTGGTAGCCGCCGCGCTCGCGGATGGCGACGGAAGCTTCAGATTCCGGATCGTGGATGTCGCCGAACAGCCGCGCATTGGTGGGACAGGCCATCACGCACGCGGGCCGGCGATCGGCGGGCGCGAGCTCGGTGTTGTAGATGCGGTCCACGCACAGCGTGCACTTCGTCATCTCTTGCCGGTGCTCGTCGATCTCGCGCACGCCGTAAGGGCACGCCCACGCGCAGTACTTGCAGCCGATGCACTTGTCGTAGTCGACGAGCACGATGCCGTCTTCCTTGCGCTTGTAGCTCGCGCCGGTCGGGCACACCGGGACGCACGGCGGGTCCTCGCAATGCAGGCACGACTTCGGAAAGTGGACGGTCTCGGTGCCGGGAAACTCGCCGACCTCGAACGTCTGCACGCGATTGAAGAACGTGCCGGTCGGGTCGTCGCCGTAGGGGCGGTCGTCGGCGAGCGGACCCGCGGAGCCCGACGTATTCCATTCCTTGCAGCTCGTCACGCAGGCGTGGCAGCCGACGCAGACGTTGAGATCGATCACCAGCGCCATCTGCGTCATCGCGAAGGCCCTCCCGCGGCGCGATAGGCCTGCCATTCGCGCCGGCGCGGATCGCTGCCTGGAGCGGGCGCGGGCGGCTCGAATTGCGGCCAGGTTTCCTTCGGCTCGTCGGCGCCCGCCTTGCGGATGCGCACGCGCACGTCGTACCAGCCGGCCTGGCCGGTCACGGGATCGGAATTCGACACGCGCGCACCCTGCGACTGCGCAGGCAGCTCCTCCGAGAGCAGGTGATTCAGCAGGAAGCCGCGCTGCGCTTCGTTGGACCCGGGCTCGAGGTGCCAGGCGCCGCTCGCCTTGCCGATCGCGTTCCACGTCCACACCGTTCCGGGCTCGACGGCCTCGCTGTAGCGGCACATGCAGCGCACCTTGCCCCATGTCGATTCGACCCAGATCCAATCGCCGTCGTCGATGCCGTGCGACCGCGCGAGCCGCGGGTTGACGAAGAGATAGTTGTGGGCGTGGATCTGCCGCAGCCACGCATTCTGCGAATCCCATGCGTGGTACATCGCCATCGGGCGCTGCGTCACCGCATTCAGCGGGTAGCGCGCGAGGTCCGTGGCTTGCGCCTCCAGCGGCTCGGCATAGAACGGCAGCGGATCGAAGTGCGTCTCCACGCGCTGGCGCAGGTGCGCCGGCGGCTGCTTGCCCGCTCGCCGGCCCTGCGCCGCCAGGCGAAACCGCTGCAGCACGTCGGAATAGAGCTGGACGAGGATCGGATCGGCGAAGCGGCGGATGCGCACCCGCTGCGCCCATTCCTGGTAGCCCTTGTTCCAGTTGCGCATGTACTGGTAGGACGGCGGCAGCTCGTAGTGGAAGACGCAGTTGTTGCTCGCGTACATCTCCCACTGGCGCGGGTTCGGCTCGCCCTTCATGAACTTCTCGCCGCCCGGCCCGCGCCACCCCGCGAGGAAGCCGATGCCGGACCCGGGCTCGGTCTCGTAGTTGACGATGAAGTCCGGATAGTCGCGGAACTTGCGCGACCCGTCGCCGTTGACGAACGCCGGGAAGCCCAGACGGCTCGCGAGCTCGATCAGAACCTCCTGGAACGGCTTGCACTCGCCCTTCGGCGGCACGACCGGGACGCGCACCGAGTCGACCGGGCCGTCGAACTCGGAGATCGGCCGGTCGAGCATGGACATCACGTCGTGCCGCTCGAGGTACGTCGTATCCGGCAGCACGAGGTCGGCGAACGCGGTGGTCTCCGACTGGAACGCGTCGCAGACCACGAGGAACGGGATCCTGTACTCGCCGTTCTCGTCCCTGTCGTTCAGCATCGTGCGGGCCTCGACCGTGTTCATCGTCGAGTTCCACGCCATGTTGGCCATGAAGATCAGCAGCGTGTCGATGCCGTACGGATCGTGGCGCCAGGCGTTGGTGATCACGTTGTGCATCAGCCCGTGCACCGACAGCGGGTACTCCCACGAGAAGCCCTTGTCGATGCGCACGGGGTTGCCCGCATCGTCGACGAAGAGATCGTTCGGGTCGGCGGGCCAGCCCAGCGGCATCCCCGCGAGCGGCTTGTTGGGCTGCACCGCGGATGGACTGTTCGGCGGCTTGGCGCTCGGCGGGATCGCGCGCGGGAAGGGCGCCTTGTGGCGAAAGCCGCCGGGACGATCGATCGTGCCGAGCAGCGACATCAGGATCGCCAGCGCGCGAATGGTGTGAAAGCCGTTGGAGTGCGCCGCGAGCCCGCGCATCGCGTGAAACGCGACGGGATTGCCCGTGACGGTCTCGTGCTCGCGGCCCCAGCTGTCCGTCCAGGCAATCGGCAGCTCGATCTTCTGGTCGCGCGCCGTCACGCCCATTTCATGCGCGAGGCGGCGGATCGTGTCTGCAGGTATCCCGGTGAGACCGCTGGCCCACTCGGGCGTATAGCGCTTGACGCGCTCGTCGAGGAGCTGGAAAGCCGGCGCGACGTTCGTCCCGTCGGGCAGCACGAATCGGCCGAGCAGGTAGGGATCGGCACCGTCGCGATGGGTCCCCACGGGGCCGTCGGTGAACCGATCCCACCACAGCTTGTTCTGCGGATACATCGCGTTCACTTCGTCGCTGCCCGCGTCGGCGACGAAGAGGCCGAAGTCGTCGCTGCCCGTTTCCTGGTTCACCAGTTGCCCGGCGTTGGTGTAGCGCACCAGGAAGTCGCGGTCGTAGAGTCCCTGCGCGATGATCTCGTGGATCAGCGCGAGCAGCAGCGCGCCGTCGGTGCCCGGCCTGATCGGGATCCATTCGTCGGCGATCGCCGAATAGCCGGTGCGGATCGGGTTGATCGAGATGAACTTGCCGCCGGCGCGCTTGAATTTCGAGATGGCGATCTTGAGCGGATTCGAATGATGGTCCTCCGCGGTGCCGATCATGACGAACAGCCTCGCGCGCTCGAGGTCCGGCCCGCCGAATTCCCAGAACGAGCCGCCGATCGTGTAGATCATCCCGGCGGCCATGTTCACCGAGCAGAATCCGCCGTGCGCCGCGTAGTTGGGCGTGCCGAACTGCCGCGCGAACAGGCCGGTCAGCGCCTGCATCTGGTCGCGTCCGGTGAAGAGCGCGAACTTGCGTGGATCGGTCGCGCGGATCCTGCGCAATCGTTCCTCGAGCAGCGCAAACGCTTCGTCCCACGTGATCTCGGTGAACGATCCTTCGCCGCGCTGCGCGCCCGGCTTGCGCAGCAGCGGCCGGGTGAGGCGCGCCGGCGAATACTGCTTCATGATGCCCGAGGCGCCCTTGGCGCAGATCACGCCCTTGTTCAGCGGATGGTCCGGATTGCCGTCGATGTAGCGGATGTCGCCGTTGCGCAGGTGCACGCGAATGCCGCAACGGCATGCGCACATGTAGCAGGTCGTCTTGCGAACCTCGAGCGTGTCGACGCGCTCGGAAAGCGGCTCGTTCGTCAGCGGCGAGGTCGGCATGGAGGTCCGGGAGCGGCCGATACGGGAGCCGCGCGTCAAGCGACGCCGGGCGGCGCCGCGGGCCGTTTGGCCTGCAGCACGGCGAGCGCGCACGACGCGACGCGCGCCTGGGGGGAATCGGCGCGGCTGGTGAGCACGATCGGCACGAGCGTGCCGAGCACGATGCCCGCGCATTCGGCGTGCGCCAGGTAGACGAGCTGCTTGTAGAGCATGTTGCCGGCTTCCAGATTGGGCATGATAAGGATGTCGGGGCGCCCGCGTCCATGGAGATCGACGCCCTTGATGCGCGCCGCTTCCATCGAGATCGCGATGTCGAAGCCCAGGGGACCTTCGACGGTGGCGCCGCTGATCTGGCCGCGCTCGGCCATCTTGCTGAGCGCGGCGGCCTCGATGGTCCCCGGAATCGCGGGATTGATCGTTTCGATGGCGGAGAGGATACCGACGTAGGGGCGCTCGATGCCGAGTGTGCGCGCGAGATCGATCGCGTTCTGGGTGATGTCGCGCTTTTCCATGAGCGTCGGAGTGATGTTCACCACGCAGTCGGCCATCAGCAGCGGGCTCGCGTACTCCGGCAGGTCGAAGACGAACGCGTGGCTCATGCGCCGCGCCGTGCGCAGGCCGCTGTCGCGACCGACGACCACGGCGAGCAGCTCGTCGGTGTGAAGGCTGCCCTTCATGATGAGGTTCGCCCTGTCGTCCTGGCAAAGGCCGACGCATGCGCGCCCGGCGGACACCGGATCGTCGCCGGTGTCCGCGAACGCCATCCGGCTCACGTCGAACTGCTGCGCCTCCGCGATCGCCTCGATGCGCCGTCGCGGCCCGACCAGGATGGGCTCGGCGAGCCCCATGCGCTGCGCCGTGACGACCGCCTCGATCGCGCTCGCGCTGCACGGATACGCGACCGCGACGCGCGCCGGCCCGAGGCGTGAGGCGTCCGCGATGATGGCGTCGAGGTGCGGGCGCGCGATCGCAGCGCCCGCATGCGCGTCGTCGTGATGGGGGAGGCGATTGTCCGTCGCACCCCCCGTCTGAAGAGCCGTGGTCGCCATGTCGACGAAGCTCAGACGTATGCCTTGTACTTGTCGAGAAAGCGCTCCGGCTTGGACAGCGCATCGCGACGGAACGGATCACCCAGCTCGCGCGTGACCATGATCTCGAGCACCGTGGTCTTGCCCTCCGCCTGCGCCTTGCACGCTGCCGCGAATGCGGGCGCGACGTCGGAGAGTCGCTCGACCACCTGGCCCTGCGCACCCATGGCGCGCGCGATGCCCGCGAAGCTCGGGTTCTCCAGGTCGACGCCGACGAAGCGGCGGCTGTAGAAATCCACCTGGTTCTTCTTCTCCGCGCCCCATTGGCGGTTGTTGAACACGACCGCGGTGACGGGAATCTTCTCGCGCACGCAGGTGAGGATCTCGCCGAAGCTCATGCCCCACGCGCCGTCGCCGACATAGGCCACCGCGGGCCGGTCGGGTGCGGCGACCTTCGCGCCAATGATCGCCGGGAATGCGTAGCCGCAGTTGCCGAAGCTCATCGCGGCGAACATGCTGTTCGGCCGGTTGAAGCGCAGGTAGCTGTTCGACACGGAGCAGATGTTGCCGATGTCGGTCGACACCATGACGTCGTCGGGCATCGACTTCTCCAGCTCGCGCAGCACCTGGCGCGGATGCAGCTCCGCAGCACCCGCGATCATGTCGAGGCTGTAGGGATCGCGCTCGTGCGTCCACTCGGTCAATTCCTTTTCCCACGCGTCCTTCTCGCGCCGGATCTCGGCGGCGCGCTCGCCGCCCGTGGCGCTGCTCGCGAGCTTGCGCTGCGTCAGGCGCGCCGTCAGCGCTTCGGCCGCCGCCTTCGCATCGCCGCAGATGCCGACCGAGATCTTCTTGACGAGGCCGAGCATCCTGGGATCGGCGTCGACCTGAATGACCTTCGCCTTCTTCGGCCAGTAGTCGAGCCCGTGCTGCGGCAGCATGCCGAACGGTCCGAGCCGCGTGCCGAGCGCGAGCACGACGTCGGCCTTGGAGATCAGCTTCATCGCCGCCTTCGAGCCCTGGTATCCGAGCGGCCCGCACCACAGCGGATGCCTGCTCGGGAAGGAGTCGTTGTGCAGGTAGCTGCTCACCACCGGCGCGCCGAGCAGCTCCGCCAGCGCGACGCAAGCCTCGACGCCGCCGGGCCCCGACATGATCACGCCGCCGCCCGCGACGATCACGGGAAACTTCGCCGATGCGAGCAGATCCGCCGCTTCGTTCAGCGACGCTTCGCCACCGGCGCCGCGCTCCACGCGCACGGGCTCGGGAATCTCGAACTCGCTCGGCCCGTAGAAGAAGTCGCGCGGGATGTTGATCTGCGCCGGCCCCATCTCGAGCATCGCGCGATCGAATGCGCGCCCCGTCAGCTCGGCCATGCGCCTGGAATTGTTCACGTTGACCTGGTACTTCGTGATCTTCGAGAAGATCGGCAGCTGGTCGGTCTCCTGGAAGCCGCCGAGGCCCACGCCCATGCTGCCGGCCTCGGGCGTGATCACGACCACCGGCGAATGCGCCCAGTAGGCCGCGGCGATTGCCGTCACGAAGTTGGTGATGCCCGGACCGTTCTGCGCCATGCACACGCCATGGCGTCCCGACGCACGCGCATAGCCGTCGGCCATGTGTCCGCCGCCCTGCTCGTGCACGACGGGGATGTAGCGGATGCCGGCGGCGGGGAACAGGTCGAGCGCATCCATCAGCGCCGAGCCCACGATGCCGAAGACGTCGGTGACGCCGTTGGCCACGAGCGTCTCGACGAACGCTTCCGACGGGGTCATCCTGGTAGGGCCGTGCACCACGGTGCGGTTCGGTAGGGTTTCGGCTTTGCCCATGTCCTTCACTCCTTTTCGGTTCGGTTGAGCTGTCGTCGGATCGCGCCTCGAGGCCGCGCGGCGATTGCGCCAGCAGATCGCTACAGCACCTCGTCGGTGAGCCAGTACCAGTAGTAGAACGCCCGCTGCCCGAGTCGGCGGAACGGCTCGAACGCGCGCGACTCGAGGCGCTCGAGAACGATCGGCAACGGCAGCGCCGAGTCGTAGATCGGCAGCTCGAACGCCCGGTCCTGCTTGCCCGCGATGCGCTCGGCCATTCGGCGCCCCGCATGCGCGGAAAACGACACCCCGTTGCCGCCGTATCCGAGCGCGTAGTACACGCTCTGGCGCGGGTCCGGCTGCACGATGCGCGGCATCATGTCGTGGGACACGTCCACCCAGCCCCACCACGAGTAGTCGATGTGGACATCGTTCAGCGGCGGGAACTTGCGGTGCAGCCCGTCGATCAGCACCTGCATGTGGCGCGGGTTCGGCGCGTCGGCGCCCGTGATGCTGCTGCGGCTGCCCATCTGCACGCGATTGTCGGGAAGCCGGCGGTAGTAGAAGCGCAGCGTGCGGGTGTCCGTGATCACCTCGGTCGTGCGGAAATTGGTCGCTTCGAGCTCCTGCCTGGTCAGCGGCCGCGTCACCATGGAATTGGAGAGGATGGGCATCACCCGCGCATCGAGGCTCGGATGAAGGCCGTTCGACGTATAGCCGCCGGTGGCGAACGCAACCGCGCGCGCGCGCACCGCTCCGCCCGGCGTACGCAGGTGATGCACGCCGTTGCGCGTTTCCCAGCCGGTCACCGGGCTCGCCGGATGCACTTTCGCGCCGAGCGCGCGTGCCTTGGCGAGGTAGCCGAACGCGAGCTTCAGCGGGTGAACGCCGATGCCGTCGGGCTCGTGCAGCGCACCCGCGGCCTCGGCTTCGTTCACGTAATCGCGGCGCACTTCCTCCGCGCTCAGGATGCGCGTGTCGTAGCCGAAGACGTCACGCATCACGCGCGCCTCGTTCACGAGGAAGGGCATCTTCTTGGCGCGGTGGGCGATGTACAGGTGCCCGCCGGGCTGCGCATCGCAATCGATCTCCGCGACGAGGCTCTTGAAAGTCTCGAAACCGCTGCGGATCTCGGCGTCGAGCTTGATCGCCGTCTCCTTGCCCCAGCGCTTGATCCATTGCGAGCGGTAGAGCCGCCCGCTTGCGTTCTGGCCCTGGCCGCCGTTGCGGCTGGTGCACCCCCAGGCGGTGCGGTTCGCTTCGAGCACGGTCGCGCGGATGCCGTGCTCCCGCGCGAGGAAGAGCGCGGTCGCGAGGCCGGTGAAGCCGGAGCCGACGATCGCGACGTCGGCGTCGGTGTCCTGCGCGATCGGACCGTCGTCCGGTGGCGGCGCGCCGGCGCTCGCCACCCAGTACGTCGGCGCGTAGTCGCGGCCGCGTCCCGGATCGCTTGCCACGAGCGGGTCGTATCGCGGGTCGTACGGAGCGAGCGCCGCGGTCGCCGAGGCGGTCTTCGCGTCCGCGATCGAACGCACTTCGGAAGCGTGGGATGCGTAGTTCACGGCTTTGCGAGCGGCGGGCGATCCTTGCGAAACGCGTTCTTCACGGCGATGCGGCCGTCGCGGAAGGTGAACAGGTCGCAGCCGTTCGCGTGCACCCGTGAGCCGTCGGCCCTCGTGCCGACGAAAGTCCACTCGGACACACCGCGGTCGCCGCACACGAAATGGCGTCCGTCGACCCACTGCGCGTCCGGGAACGTCTTCCACGCCTGGGCAAAGCCGGCGCGCACCGCCTCGCGCCCGACGTGGCGCGTCCCGCATGCTTCCGGCCCGGCCGCCGTCTCGAACACGCAGTCGTCGGTCATGAAGCTCATCAGCGCCTCGATGTCGTGACGGTTCCATGCATCCGTGAACGCCTGCAGGAACGATTCGGTGACCGCGTTCGCGCTCTCGCTTGCCATGCTGCGCCTCCTTGCAATCTCGCGATCGTGGCCCGTCCGCGAGCCTCGACGCTTGCGACAGCCTAAGTGGGCGTGCGCGGCGCTCGTAGCACCAGATCGCGGGATTTGCATGGACCAGCGCGCGCGGCGCGGTGCACGCGGGAAGCGGACTGACGAGCCGGAGCAGCGAGAGGACGCTGCAGCGTCAGGAAACGCGATGCGCCACCGGCTTCATCCGGTGCATGGCTGCGGCGAGCACGCGCACCCCTGCTTCGATGCGCGCGACCGGGATCGAGGAGTAGCCGAGGCGAAATGCGTTGCGACCGCTACCCTCGGACATGTGGAACACGTCGCCCGGCTCGATCAGCACCCCCTGCGACTCGGCGTTGCGCGCGAGCTCCGCGGCATCGAGCCACGCGGGACCGACCACCCAGCACGACGCGCCACCCGAGGTCGGCACGAACCGTGCCTCGGGCAGGTGCCGCTCGAGCGCCGCGCAGAGGGCGCCTGCGCGCTCGCGATACGTGGCGCTCAGTCGCCGCAGCAGCGCGTCGTGATGCCCGAGCGAAAGAAACAGCGAGAAGGCGCGCTGGACGAACGTGGACGGATGGCGCAGCACCAGGCGGCGCAACGCGCGCACTTCGGCGATCAGGTCGGCGGGGCCCACGATGTATCCCACGCGCAGGCCCGGCGCGAACGTCTTGGAAAGGCTTCCGACATAGATGACGCGGTCGTTGCGGTCGAGGCTCTTGAGCGCAGGGGTCGGCTCGCCTTCGAAGCGGTTCTCGCTTTCGTAGTCGTCCTCGATCACGACGGCGTCGGACTGCTCCACGGCCGCGAGCAGCGCCTCGCGTCGCGCCAGCGGCATCGTGACGGTCGTGGGGCATTGATGGCTGGGCGTGACATAGACGTACTGGCAACGGTGCAGGGCTTCGTCGAGAACCAGTCCCGAATCGTCGACCGGCAGGCGCACCAGTTGCGCGTCGCGGCTTGCGAACGCATTGCGCGCGTCGGGATAGCCCGGGTCCTCGATGCCGACCACCGTCCCGGACGTCATCAGGAGATCGGCGAGCAGATACAGCGCCTGTTGCGCACCGACGGTGACGACGATCTCGTCGGGCACCGCCCAGACGCCGCGCCGCGGCAGCACGCGCGCCTGCACCTGGTGGATCAGCGAAGCGTCGTCGCTGAAGATGAGGTCGGGCGCCCAGTCGCGGATGTCGAGCACGCTGAGCGCCTTGAGGCAGCACTCGCGCCAATCGGCCGTGGGGAACAGCGACGGGTCGAACTGTCCGTACAGGAACGGATACGGGTACTTCTGCCAATCGGCGCGTTTGACGATGTTGCGCTGCTGCGAGGGCTGGAAGCGGAAGCGGCGCCGCCAGCTCGGCGGCGTTCCGCGCGCCAGCCTCTCGTCGGATGAGACGCTGCGCACGCGCCCCGCCAATGCCTGCGGATTGACGAAGAAGCCGCTCCGTTCCCGGGAGATCAGGAAACCTTCGTCGACGAGCTGCTGGTACGCGAGCACCACCGTGTTGCGCGCGACGTGCAGGTGCTCCGCGAGCTCGCGGCTGGAAGGGATTGGAATTCCGGCTGGAAGCTGCCCATCGAGAACCGCCGCGACGAGCATCTGTCGTATGCGGGCCTGCAGGCTGATTCCGCCCTGCGCGGACCGCTGGAAAAGCGGCTCCCAGATGGTCGCCGTCGGCTTCGACGTCATGAGCAATCGCGACGCTGCGTCAGGAACACATTATTTCGCGTTCGCGACCGACTGGCTAGCAGCCGCGCCGCCGGCGCGCGTCGCACGGTTGGCGCAAGCGATTGCGCCGAACTGGTACTAACCCTGCTTCGGGCCCGGCAATATCGTCGCCTCGTATCCGGCTCATCACATCGTTCGAGGAGGATTGCATGAAGCGGATTTGGACATGCCTGGCTGCCGCGCTCGCGCTGCCGCTGCTGCTGAGCGGCGGGTTCGCGCGTGCCCAGGACAAGACCGTGACGATCGGCTATCAAACCATCGTCGGGCCGTTCCCGGTCGCGATTGCGGACGGCAGCTTCGAGAAGGCGACCGGTTACAAGATCAACTGGCGCCAGTTCACGTCGGCGGGGGACATCAGCGCGGCGCTCGCGTCCGGCGACGTGCCCATCGGCGTGCTCGGCTCGACCGGCATCGCGGCCGCCACCAGCAACGGCGTCGACGTCGAGCTCTTCTGGATCCTCGACAACATCGGCAAGTCCGAGCAGCTCGTGGCGCGCAACGGCTCGGGCATCAAGGCCCCGCAGGACCTCGTCGGCAAGAAGGTCGCCGTGCCATTCGTCTCGACGTCGCACTTCCACCTGCTGCTCGCGCTCGAGAAGATCTGGCACATCCAGCCGTCCAAGGTGCAGATCCTCAACATGAAGCCGCCGGAGATCGTGGCCGCGTGGTCGCGCGGCGACATCGACGCCGCTTACGTGTGGCCGCCGGCGCTGCAGACCATCCTCAAGAGCGGCACCACGCTCATCACGTCGGAGGAGGTCGGCGCGAAGACGGTGCCGACGTTCGACGGCATCATCGCGAGCAAGTCGTGGGCCGCCAAGAATCCGGAGTTCATGACCGCGTTCACCAAGGTGCTGGCCAAGGCGTACGCCGACTACAACGCGAACAGCGCCAAGTGGACGGCCGCTTCGCCCGAGCTCAAGTCCATGGCGAAGCTCGTCGGCGGCACGCCGGCCGACGATGCCGAGGCGCTCAAGCTGCTGAGCTTTCCGGACGCTCGGCAACAGGCGTCGGCCGAATGGCTCGGCGGCGGCAAGAGCGGGAAGGCGGTGGGCGCGCTCACGCAGAGCGCCGAATTCCTGAAGTCGCAGCGGCAGATCAACACGCTGCTGCCCGACTACGCCTCGTACGTGACCGCGAAGTACGCGGAGGCTGCGGCGAAGTAGCGGGCACGCACTCGGAGCACGTCGCGCGACGCGCGCCGCCGCGCGGACGACGAAGCGACATCGACTTGGCGAGGACCACATGGCCGCCGCGCAGACAGAAGCGCTGAACGTCAACGGCGTCAGCGTCACCTTTCCCGGCCACCGTCCGGGCGAGCAGGTTCACGCGCTCGACAACATCAATCTCCGGATCAATCCCGGCGACTTCGTCGTCGCGCTCGGCGCCTCCGGGTGCGGCAAGACGACGCTGCTCAACCTCATGGCGGGCTTTCTGTCGCCGTCCCGCGGCGACCTCCTGCTCGGCAACCGCAAGATCACGGGACCCGGGCCCGACCGCGGCGTCGTGTTCCAGAAGCACGCGCTGCTGCCGTGGCTCAACGTGATCGACAACACCGAGTTCGGGCTCTCCCTGCAGGGCGTGGGCAAGCGCGAGCGACGCGACACCGCGACGCGCAACCTCGCGCTGGTCGGCCTGCAGGATTTTCACCAGCACATGATCTACCAGCTCTCGGGCGGCATGCAGCAGCGCGTCGGCATCGCCCGGGCGCTCACCTGCAATCCGGCGACACTGCTCATGGACGAGCCGATGGCGGCGCTCGACGCGCTCACGCGCGAGACCATTCAGGAGCTCCTGCTCGACGTGTGGAAGAAGACCGGCAAGATGTTCTTCTTCATCACGCACAGCGTCGAGGAAGCGCTGTTCCTCGCCACGCGCGTCATCGTGATGTCGCCGCGCCCGGGGCGCGTCACCAACGCCTACGACCTCGACTTCAACCGCCGCTTTCTCGAATGCCGCGACGCGCGCAAGGTGAAGTCGAGCAGCGATTTCATCCGCATGCGCGAAACGGTGCTCGGCATCATCTACGGCGACGAGCGGGCCGGCGAACACGGCAAGGAGGTGGCTCATGCTTAGGATCAGGCTTCCCGGAACCCGCCATTACGCCGTGCCGCTCGCGACCGGCCTGCCGCCGCCCGGCGGCGGGTTGGCGCGCATGTTCACGAGCCGCGCCGCCGCCCCGGGACAGGTGTACGGCGCGCCGGGCCAGGGCAGCAGCACGACGATCAGCGTGATCACCACGGTGGTGCTGATCGCGCTGTGGTTCCTGATCACGAACATGGGCTGGATCAAGCCGCTGTTCCTGCCTTCGCCGCAGGCGGTGTGGGACAAGTTCGTGCTCGCGCTGACGGAAGGTGTCGCGAACTCGACCCTGCTCGAGCACACCGCGACGAGCCTGATGCGCGTCTTCGGCGCGTTCCTGCTCTCGTGCGTCACGGCCATTCCCATCGGCATCCTGATGGGCACGAATCGCGTGATACGCGGGATCTTCGATCCGCCGATCGAGTTCTATCGCCCGCTGCCGCCGCTCGCCTACCTGCCGCTGATGATCATCTGGTTCGGCATCGGCGAGCTGTCGAAGATCCTGCTGATCTTCCTCGCGATCTTCGCGCCGATGGCCATCTCGGCGCGCGCCG
Source organism: Casimicrobiaceae bacterium (assembly GCA_036406955.1). GTDB lineage: Bacteria > Pseudomonadota > Gammaproteobacteria > Burkholderiales > Casimicrobiaceae > VBCG01. The sequence goes on along the minus strand of DASXAF010000105.1, from coordinate 72,001 downwards.
GCGTGCGCTCGGTCGGCATGGAGCAGATCCACGCCGCCTACGCGATGGGAGCCTCCCGGTTCCAGATCATCTCGCGCATCGTGCTGCCCGCCGCGACGCCGGAGATCCTGACCGGCATGCGCATCGGCATCGGCTTCGGCTGGACGACGCTGGTCGCGGCCGAGATGGTGGCCGCGACGCGCGGCCTCGGCTTCATGGTGCTGAACGCCGCGCAATACCTGCAAAGCGATACGGTGATCATGGGCATCGTGGTGATCGGGCTCTTCGCCTTCGCGTTCGATCTCCTCATGCGCCGCCTCGAGCGCTGGCTGGTGCCGTGGAAGGGCAAGGCCTGATCGGGTGCCGAACATGCACGCTCGCGCAATCGCAGCCGCCTGCAGGATTTCTAGGGGAGCGTCGCGGCGATCGACGCTACCCCGGCGAAGCAGGCGATCCATGCCACCCAGACGGTTGCGACGATCAGCATCCGCGGCGGCGCGGTGCGCGCACCGTGCGCGCCGAGATGCAGCACGCGCCAGATGCCGCACACCACGGCGGCGCCGGCGGCCACGAGCAGCACGATTCCGAGCGCCAGGATGAAACGCTCCTCCGCCACGACACCCGCGCGCAGGACGATGAGTGCGTTGACGAATACCGACAGCCCCGTACGACTCCACGCCAGCGCCGTGCGCTGCGGTTGAAGCCCGGGATCCGTAGGGGTCATCTCAGCCATTCGAGCGCTGCGATGACGCCTCCGATGATGGCCGCGGACACGGCGAGCAGCGGGACGGCCACGGTGGCCGGCAACGGTTGCGCATGCCGCATCGCGATCTCGTTGGCTTTCCAGCGCAGGTAGGCGACGGCGCAAAGCACCGACGACAGGACGGCGAGTGCGATCGCCAGCCCGATGATGACGACGCGCGGCTCCAGCTGCGTGGCGAACTGCTCGAGCAACACGCCGCCCGCGAGCAGCGACAGGGCGGTGCGGATCCACGCCAGGAACGTTCGCTCGTTGGCGAGCGAGAATCGATAGTCGGGTTCCTGGCCGCTCAGGCGCCAGGCGGGCGTGCGCATGGGCAGTCAAGCTACCACAAGGGTGCGCGCGCCTGCACGTCGGCGTCCAGGCCGCACACGATGCCCGAGACCATGTCGCGGCCCGACGTCGATCCGATCGCGAGCACGCGGGCGAGGGCATGCACCACGTCGTCGCGCTGCCCGCCGAGAAGCGCGCAGAGCAGCGTCTGGACGCTGTCGCGAATGCGTCCTTGCGCAGCTTCACGCAGTGCCGCCAGGCTGATGGGATTCGTGCGCGATGGCGCGTCCGCAACGATGGCATCGCACGCGCGCCGCAGGCCGTGGCACGGGCTGTCCGGCAGATTGAGCACCGCGAACAGCCCAACCAGGAAATCGTCACCCGACGGCGTCAGCCCCGGCCCCAGGCCGAGCAAAGCGCGGCCCTGCGCGCACACCTCGTCGACATCGCCGCGGCGCAGCGCGTGGACGAGGGCCTGCGCTCGCATTTCGATCAATGCCGCGACACCAGGCAGCGCGTCGCACGAGCCCCGCGCAGCGGCCGCGAGGCGCGTCCGCACGACGCCCAGGTTGTCGCGCAGCGTCGTGTCGTCCCGGGGGTAGGCCGGCAACTGCGCATGCCACGCCGCCGTGCCGTCGAAGCGAGCCGCGAAACGATCGCCGTCGACATGCAGCATCGCGCCGCGAGCGCTGGCGGGCATGCCGGCTCGCAGCGCGCAAGCGGCGAAGGAGGCGACGTCGACCCGCAGCGTGCCGGGCGCGATGTCGAGGCCGCGAGCAGCGAGCGATACCAGGGTGCCGCTCGCATCGACCAGGTTCACCACGCGGTCGAATACGCTGTGGACCGCGCCCGCGAAGCCTTCGCGGCGCCATGCGTCGAGCAGCCGCCCGTCGCCGCACAGCGCCGCGACCGATGTCACTTGCTCGCCATCTCCACGGGCACGATCTCGTTGCCGATGAAGCGCGTCCAGATGTAGTCGTTCTCGTTCAGCGCGTCGTGATTTTCCGGCGTGAAGGGATGCGCGTAGGTCTTGATCAGGCCGTCGTAGCGGTCGATCTTGTACAACGCCTGGCGGATCGCTTCCCCTTCGGTGCTTCCTGCCTTCTGGATGGCGATCGCGACGAGCTGCATCGCGTCGTAGGCATTCGCGATGCCGACCGCAGGGGTGGCGTCACCCGGGCCTTTCACGTCGGGATACTTCTTTTTCAGCGCCTCGAGCACGCGCTCGCCGACGGCGTTCTGCTTGCCGAAGAAGCTGTACGTCTGCACGAAGATCACGTCCTTGGCGTTGGGACCGGCCAGCTCGGTGAAGCGGCCGCCCGCGGGACCCCAGTGCGACACGATCGGCACCTTCCACGCCATGCGGTCGAGCGACTTCACGACCTGCGAAGACGGCCCCACGTTGCCGACCATCAGCAGCACGTCGGTACCCGCGGACTTGAGCCGCGACAGTTGCGGCGTCACGTCGACGTCGTTGGGCTCGAACTTCTCCACGCCGGCGGGCGTGACGCCCTTGGCCTGCAGCGCGGCGATCAGGCCTTTCTGATTCGACTCGCCCCATGGATTGTTGACGACGATGACGCCGGGCTTCCTGGCGTTGAAGTTCTTCTGCGCGTACTGCAGCATGGCCTTGTCGACGATCTCGTCGACGGCCGAGACGCGGAACACGAAGTTGGGATTCGCGCCGTTGCGCGTGATCGGCGTGCCGGCAGCCCATGGATCGATGAACGGCACGTGTTGCTCGTTCACGATCGGCACGATGGCGAGCGCGACAGGAGAGTCGAGCCCGCCGAAGAGCACGGCGACCTTTTCCTTGAAGATCAGCTCGCGCGCAGCGACCTGTCCCTTCGCCGGATTCGCCTCGTCGTCGCGCCTGACCAGCTCGAGGTGGCGGCCGCCGAGCAGGCCGCCCTTGGCATTGATCTCGTCGATGGCGACGGTAAGGCCGCGCGTGATCGCTTCGCCGGCCTTTGCCGATTGGCCCGACAAGGCGGTCACGAGGCCGATCTTGATCGGCTCGGCGGCCGCGAGGGGGCCGGCGAGGCCCAATCCGAGCGCGGCTGCGGCGAGGCGCAGCACGGCGCGGCGGGGAAGAGTCCAGGGTGTGGCGGTCATGGGGATTCCTTTCGCGTAGGAGTGCCGGGCCGGCCGCCCTGCCGCCCGCGGATCGGTAGGGCAGGACGGAGTCGAGACCAAACGCCGCAACGTATAGTCTCACCACGGCATGCTGTCCATGCCGCAGCCATGAATTCCGATCATTCAGGCGGTGAATGGTCCGCAGGCTGCTGCCAGGGGCTACGATTGGCATCCGTCACGCGCAGGAGCTCGTCATGGCCACTCCGCAGCAGCCCGCCCGCGCCGAACCGGCCGAGCAGCAGGCAAGGCGCATCGTCGAGGAATTCCTCGATGCCTCCATGGCGCCCGATCCCGATCGCGCGCGCACCTACATGGCGCCGGACGTCGTGATCGTCTTCACCGGCGGGCGCCGCTTCGACGATCCGGCGCAGTCGACCGCGTTCAACGCCGCGCGCTACCGCTGGGTGAAGAAGCGCATCGAGCGCACCGACGTCGTGGCGGGCGGCACCGACGACGAAACGATCGTCTACAACATCGGCACGCTGTACGGGGAATGGCCGGACGGCCAGCCGTTCTCCGGCAACCGCTATACCGACCGCTTCGTCGTGCGCCAGGGACGCATCGTGCGCATGGACGTGCTGAACGACAGCGCGGAGATGCTGCTGGTGCGTGCGGGCCTCGCCAAGCCGTAGCCGGGCGCGTTGCTACTCGAGGAACAGCTCGGCGACGAGCGCGCGCATCCAGCGGTTCGCCGGATCGTGATGGTAACGCTCGTGCCAATGCTGCCGGATGTCGAACGGCTCGATGCGAATGGGCGGCTCGACGATGCGGATGCCGGGGAAGCCTTCGAACGCGAGCGCGAGGCGCCGCGGCACGGTGACGATGTAGTTCGTGCGCGCGACGATGATCGGCAACGCCATGAAGTGCGGGATCGTGAGCGCCACGCGCCGGTGCTGCTTCTGCGCGGCGAATGCACGCTCCACCGCGGCCTCGTGACCCGTGCCGGCCGACGAGACGACCGCGTGGCGCATCTCCGCGAACTGCTTGACGCTGATCGCGCCCTTCGCGCGCGGGTGGTCGCTGCGCACCAGGCAGACGAACTCGTCCCGATAGAGGCGCTGCTGGAAGAAGCCCGCCTTCAGATCGGGGAACAATCCCACCGCGAGGTCGACGTCGCCCGCGGCCATCGCCTCGTGCGCGCCGCGCTCGGGAATGCGCAGCACCTTCACCTTGACGCGCGGAGCGCGCTCCTCGAGCGCGGGCAGGAGCTTCGGCAGGAAGATGCCCTGGCCGATGTCGCTCATGTAGAGGGCGAAGCTGCGCGTCGACGCATGCGGGTCGAAGTCGGCGCCCAGCGTGAGAGAGCTCGCCACGAGCTCGCACGCGCGCTGGATGGGCGGCGCGAGGAGCTGCGCGTAGGGTGTCGGCTGCATGCCGCGTGCGGTGCGCACGAACAGGGGATCGTTGAACGTCCTGCGCAGGCGCGCGAGCGCGCTGCTCATCGCCGGCTGCGACAGTCCCACGCGGCGCGCCGCCCGCGTGATGTTGCGCTCCTTGAGGATCGCGTCGAACACGACCAGCAGGTTGAGGTCGAGCGATTCGAGCGCGAGCGTCTTATTCATCGCCTGAATAGCGCACATGCGGCGCGGCGGTATGGACACTCGCCGCAGCGCTGCCTACATTAGCACGCCACTGCGCGAGGAAAGGAACGACGTGCCGCTGTCCGCACGCATTCGCAAGAACCTGTACAAGGACTCCGTCACGCTCATGCGCGTGGCGCAGGCCGTGCTCGCGCGTCCCGGCGTGCGCCGTGCGACGCTGCTCATGGGCACGCCGGCCAACAAGGACATTCTCGCCGCGGCGCAGCTCGACGCCGCCGCGCTCGCCGACGCGGGTCCGTCGGACGTGATGATCGCGGTCGAGGCGGACACCGCCGCCGCACTCGACGCGGCGCAAGCCGAGATCGAGCAGCTTCTCGAGGGGCAGCGCCCGGAGGTGAGTGCCGGGAGCTCCAGGTCGCATCCCGCGTGCTCCATCGCGCTGGCGCACGCGCGGGATCGCGAGGCCGTGCTGGCGCAGATCTCGGTTCCGGGGCCTTATGCAGCGGCCGAAGCGTTGAAAGCGCTGCGCCTCGGCCTCGACGTCTTCCTGTTCAGCGACAACGTGCCGATCGCGCAGGAGCGTGCGCTCAAGGAGCTGGCGCGCGACAAGGGCCTGCTCGTGATGGGCCCGGACTGCGGCACCGCGATCCTGGACGGCGTCCCGATCGGCTTCGCCAATGTCGTGCGCCGGGGACCGATCAGCCTCGTCGGCGCATCCGGCACGGGATTGCAGGAAGTGACCTGTCGCATCCACGCGCTGGGAAGCGGCGTGCGCCACGCGATCGGCACGGGTGGACGGGACCTGAGCGAGGAGGTGGGCGGCATCACGATGTGCCAGGCGATCGACCTGCTCGCGCGCGATGACGCGACGCGCGTCGTCGTGCTCGTGTCGAAGCCGCCCGCACCGGCGACCGCGCGCAAGGTGCTCTCACGCGTCGCCGCCGCCGGCAAACCCTGCGTCGTGCTGTTCCTGGGCGCCGATCCGCAGACGCTGGCGTTGGCGCCGTGCATCGTGCCGGTCGGAACGCTTGCCGATGCAGCGGCGACGGCGGTCGCGCTGGTCGACGATCGCCGCCGCGAACCGGCGCTACCGTTCGACGAAGCGCGCGCCGGCGAGGAGGCGAGCCGCCTGGCGCGCGGCCAGCGCTACGTGCGCGCGCTGTACTCCGGGGGCACGTTCTGCACCGAGGCGCAGATTCTGTGGCGCGCGGCGGGACTGCGCGTGCATTCCAACGCGCCGCTCGACGCCGCCGCCGCGCTTCCCGACGGCGGCGCGAGTCGCGACAACACCGCGCTCGACCTCGGCGCCGACGAATTCACCCTCGGCCGCCCGCATCCGATGATCGATCCGACGCTGCGCATCGAGCGCATCGCGCAGGAGGCGCGCGATCCCGCGACCGCGGCCATCGTGCTCGACGTCGTGCTGGGTTACGGCGCACACGACGATCCCGCGGGCGCGCTGGCGCCGGTGATCGTGCAGGCGAAAGACGCGTGCGCGCGCGAGGGCCGCCATCTCGCCGTGATCGCGTTCGTATGCGGAACCGACGACGATCCGCAGTCGCTCACGCGCCAGCGCGCACAACTCGACGCGGCCGGTGCGCTCGTCCTGCCCGACAGCACCGCCGCGGCGCGCTTCGCCGCCGCGCTCGCCCGACACGCAGCGCTGCGCCGGCCTGCTGCAGCGCTGGCGCAAGGCTAGGACGGGCCGTGCGGCGCGCGACCGCTGTGGGCAGCTTCAACCTCGCGATGATGCCGTGAGCACGCTCGAGGCGAACCGCACACGTCCGCGCGCGTCCGCGCCGCGGGCGAGTCGCGCCGGTTCCGGCAAGCGTCCGCGTGCGCGGGCGCCGCGTGTCGTCGTGGCGTTCGGTGGCAACGCGAGCTATCCGCCGACGATCAAGGGCCTGGTCGAGGAGCAGCTCGCCTTGATGGCGCAGGCGTGTGAGCACCTGGTGCGCATCGTGCGCTCGGGCTATCAGCTCGTCATCACGCACGGCAACGGCCCGGTCGTCGGCAACATCCTGTTCCGCATGGCGCGCAGCGCCAACGAGCTGCCGCCCATGCCGATGGACGTGTGCGTCGCACATTCCCAGGGTGGCATGGGCTACATGCTGCAGCAGACGCTCGGCAATGCGCTCGCCGCCGATGGCCTCGACATCGCGACCAGCGCCATCGTCACGCGCGTGGAGGTCGATCCCGACGATCCCGCGTTCGCGCAGCCGACCAAGCCGGTCGGACGTTTTTTCGGCCGCGAGGACGCCGAGCGCCTCGCGCGCGAGCACGGCTGGCAGTTCATCGAAGACTCGGGTCGCGGCTGGCGCCGCGTGGTGCCTTCGCCGCCGCCCGTTCGCATTCTCGACTTGCCCGCCGTGCGCGCGCTGCTGGCGGCCGAGGTCATTCCGATCACGGTGGGCGGCGGCGGCATCCCGGTCGCGCGCCAGCAGAACGGCGATTACCGAGGCGTGTCGGCGGTCGTCGACAAGGACCTCACCAGCGCGATGCTCGCGGCGGAGCTCGGTGCCGATGCGCTGATCATGCTGACCGGTGTGGAGCGCGTCGCGCTCGATTTCGGCAAGCCGACGCAGCGGCCGCTCGATCGGCTCACCGTCGAGGAAGCGCGCCGTCACCTGGCAGAGGGACAGTTTCCGCCGGGCAGCATGGGGCCGAAGATCGGCGCTGCGCTGGACTATCTCGAGCGCGGCGGCACGCACGTGATCATCACGGCGCTCGACCGGATGCACGACGCGCTGTGCGGCACCGCCGGCACACGCATCGTCCCGTAAGATGAAACATCCCCCTCGCTCGCTTCGCGCGCAGCCCTTCAAGCGGGCGCGTCAGTGGCTGGGGCGGCCCGGCGCCACTGACTGGGAGCGGTCCGGATGAACATCATGGCTCGCGCGCTGAGACCCGGCGACGAACAACGGAGGAGCGAATGAGGCGATTCACGATCGGAATGGCGGCTCTGGCCACGCTCGTCACGGCGTGCAGCAACCTCGGCAGCACCAGCATGTCGGGCGCGGAGGCCGGCAAGGAGCAGTCCCGGATGACGTTCTTCATCACGAGCACCGGCTCCGGCAAAGGCGCCGATTTCGGCGGTCTTGCGGGTGCCGATCGGCATTGCCAGCAGCTCGCGAGCGCCGTTGGTGCCGGCGGGCATACCTGGCATGCGTATCTCAGCACGCAGGGGCCGGACGCCGCCAATGCGCGTGATCGCATCGGCAGCGGTCCCTGGCGCAATGCCAAGGGCGTCGTGATCGCGAGCAGCATCGGCGAGCTGCACGGGAACAACAACCTGACGAAGGAGACGGCGCTCACCGAAAAAGGAGAGGTCGTGAACGGCTACGGCGACACGCCGAACCGGCACGACATCCTGACCGGATCGCGACGCGACGGCACCGCGTTTCCCGCCGGCGACGACATGACCTGCGGCAACTACACGAAGAGCGGCGACGGCAGCGTCATGCTCGGTCACGCCGACCGCAAGGGCACCAATCCCGACCCCGTGGCGAACGCGTCGTGGAATTCGTCGCACAAGTCGGCGGGCTGCAGCGACGCGCTGCTCGCCCGGACGGGCAGCGCGGGCTATATCTACTGCTTCGCGACGAACTGACGACGCCAGGCACGTGGGCAACCGCGATCGAGCCGGCAGCCTGAAGCGCTTTCCTGAGGGAGACCAATGAGCATTGCGTTGCTCGAGCAGCAGAAGCTTGCGGTTCTCAACGTCGGCGTCGAGGCGTTCACGCGCAGTGTGCGCGAAGCGGGCGGACGCGCCGCACAGGTCGACTGGCAGCCGCCGGGCGGCGCCGAGCCGGCGCTCGCGTGGACGCTCGCGCAGCTCGTGCCCGATCGCGACGGGCGCGAGTGCGTCGGCGCGCGCATCGACCGCGCGAATGCCGTCGCGGTCGAGCGCATCGCCGGCGCGCAGCCGGTGCTGGTCGACGTGGCGCTTCACGCGCGCGACGTCTGGCCCGACATGGGCCGCACGCTGCTCCACGCGGGCGCGCCCATCGAGTGGCCGCGCATGTGCGGGCCGATGCGCGGCGCGATGATCGGCGCGGTGCTCTACGAAGGCTGGGCGGACACGCCCGAGGCGGCCGAGGCGATGCTCGCACGCGGCGACATTGCGTTCGCCCAATGCCATGACTTCGGCGCGGTGGGGCCGATGGCAGGGATCATATCCGCCTCGATGCCGGTGTTCGTGGTCCGGAACCGCGCGTTCGGCAACACCGCCTACAGCAACATGAGCGAGGGCATCGGCCGCGTGCTGCGCTTCGGCGCCAACGGCCCCGACGTGATCGAGCGGCTGCGCTGGATCGAACGCGTGCTGGCTCCCGCGCTGCGATACGCCGTGCGCGCGCGCGACGGCATCGACCTGCGCGCGATCCAGGCACAGGCGCTCCTGATGGGCGACGAGGTGCACAGCCGCAACGCCGCCGCGACGCTGCAGTTCCTCGCCGCCGTCGCGGTGCCGCTCGCCGACGCGCCGATCGACCGCGGCGCGGTGCGCGCCTGCATCGAGTTCATCGCGGGCAATTCGCAATTCTTCCTCAACCTTTCGATGGCGTCCTCGAAGGCGACCATGGATGCCGCGCATGGCGTCGAAGACTGCAGCGTCGTCACGGCGATTGCGCGCAACGGCGTCACCACCGGCATCCGCGTATCGGGGCTCGGCCGGGAATGGTTCGAGGCGCCTTCCGATCAGCCGGTCGGCCTCTATTTCCCGGGGTTCCAGCAATCCGACGGCAATCCCGATCTCGGCGACAGCGCGATCTGCGAGACGGCCGGTTTCGGCGGCCTGTCGCTCGCGGCGTCTCCGGCGCTGGTGCAGCTCGTGGGCGGCAGCGTCGCCGAGGCGATCCAGTATTCGCGCGAGATGCAGGACACCGCGGTGGCGCGCAATCCCGCGCTGTCGCTGCCCGCGCTCGACTTCGCCGGCGCGCCGTGCGGCATCGACATTCGCAAGGTCGTCGACAATGGCATCCGGCCGGTGCTCACCACCGGCATTGCGCATCGTGAAGCCGGCGTCGGACAGATCGGCGCCGGGATCGTGCGCACGCCCATGGCCTGCTACACGATGGCCGTGCAGGCGCTCGCGCGTCGCCTCGGAGTCGACGCGTGACGAGCGCCGCAGGGCCCTCCCAAGGCGCGTGCGCCCCTGTGGGGGAAGGCGGCGCGCAGCGGCGCTTCGGGGGGAGCCATACTCGCTCGCGCCTCGCGCCGCGCGGCATGGTCACGGCCCCGCATCATCTCGCGGCCGCGTCGGGCGCGTCGGTGTTGCGCGACGGCGGCAATGCCGTCGAAGCGATGGTGGCCGCGGCTGCAACGATCGCCGTGGTGTATCCGCACATGAACAGCATCGGCGGCGACGGCTTTTGGCTGATCGGCAAGCCGGGCATGTCGCCCGTCGGCATCGAGGCGTGCGGCCGGGCCGCAGGGCTCGCGACGCCGCAAGCCTATCGAGCGCTCGGTCTCGACGCCATTCCGACGCGAGGACCGCTCGCCGCCAACACGGTGGCCGGCGCCGTGGCGGGGTGGGAGACGGCGCTGAAATGGTCGGGCAGCCGCCTGCCCGTCGCGCGCCTGCTCGACGACGCATTGTCGTACGCGCGCGACGGCACGCCGGTGACGCAGAGCCAGGTCGATTACAGCGCGCGCTTCCTGCGCGAGCTGGCACCGCAACCGGGGTTTGGCGCGACGTTCCTGCGCGATGGCGCGTTGCCGGCGGCTGGATCGTTGCAGAAGCTGCCCGCGCTGGCAGCAACGCTCGAGCGTCTCGCGCGCCATGGCCTCGACGATTTCTACCGCGGCGAGGTCGCGCACGCGATGGCCGCGGAGCTCGGGCGCCTCGGCAGCCCGGTACGTGAGTCGGATCTTGCGCAGCATGCCGCGCGCCTCGTCACGCCGCTGTGCGTGGATCTGTCGGTGGGCACCGCGTACAACCTGCCGCCGCCCACCCAGGGCGTCGCATCGCTCATGATCCTCGCGCTCTTCGATCGCATGCGCGCCGGTATCGAGGGCGAGAGCTTCGACCACGTGCACCGCCTGGTCGAAGCGACCAAGCAGGCGTTCCGCCTGCGCAATCGTCATGTCGCGGACCCGGACGTCATGCGCGTCGCACCGGAATCGTGGCTCACGAATGCGGCTCTCGACGACGCCGCGCGGGCGATCGATCCGCGCCGCGCACAGCCGTGGCCCGAGCCCGCGCTCAAGGGCGACACCGTGTGGATGGGCGCGTGCGATCGGGACGGCTGCATGGTCAGCTACATCCAGAGCGTGTACTGGGAATTCGGCTCGGGCGTGGTCCTGGAGGACACGGGCGTGACCTGGCAGAACCGCGGCGCGAGCTTTTCGCTCGACCCCGCTTCGCACGTCGCATTGGCGCCGGGCCGGCGGCCGTTCCACACGCTGAATCCCGCGCTGGCGCGTCTTTCGGACGGCCGCGAGATGGTCTACGGCAACATGGGTGGCGACGGGCAGCCGCAGAGCCAGGCTGCGGTGTTCAGTCGCTACGCGATGTTCGGCGAGGCGCTTCAGGACGCGGTCAGCGCGCCGCGGTGGCTCCTCGGGCGCACGTGGGGCGACATGAGCGTGACGCTGAAGATCGAGAGCCGGATGGATGCGTCGATCGTTGCCGCGCTGCGCGAAGCGGGCCACGATGTCGAGGAGGTCGAGCCCTGGTCGGACCTGGTCGGCCACGCAGGTGCGCTGGTACGTCATGCCGACGGCGTGATCGCGGGCGCCAGCGATCCGCGCTCGGATGGCGCGGTGGTGGGGCTTTAGGCCCCGGATGGATCGCGGCCGTCGCGCGACGCGCCGGGCGCGGCATAGCTGAAGGAGGTCGTGACGTGCTGTCGCTCGCCGTCGTCTCGGGCCTGTGCATGGGAGGCATGTACGGCCTGCTCGCACTCGGCTTCCACATCACCTACGCCGTCTCGAACACGGTCAATTTCGCGCAGGGCACTTCGCTCACGCTGGGTGCCGTGCTGTGCTACCTCTTTTCGGTCTCGCTCGGCTGGCCCATCGCGGCGGCGATCGCGGCCGCGCTCGCGCTCTGCGCAGTCTGGGGCATGCTGATCGAGCGCGTCGCCGTGCGCCCGTTCGTGCGCGCGCGCTCCAACGCGTGGCTGATGTCCACCGTGGCGGTGGGCATCATCGTCGAGAACGTCGTGCTGTTCACGTTCGGCAAGGAGCCGCGCTCGCTCGTGCTGCCGGTCTCCGGGGAGGCGTTCTCGCTGGGCGGGCTCGCGATCTCGCCGCTGCAGATCGCCATCCTCGTGGTCGCGACGGGCCTCGCCCTCGGCCTGCACGCGTTCGCGAGCCGTACACGGTACGGCAAGGCACTGCTCGCGATCGTGCAGAACCCGCAGGCCGCGAGCCTCATGGGCATCGACGTGACGCGCGCGGTGATGTATTGCTACGCCGCATCCACCGTGCTGGCCGGGGTCGCCGGCATCCTGATCGCACCGCTGTTCTCGGTGTCCGCGGACATGGGCACGCTGTTCGGCATCAAGGCCTTCGCGGTCGCGATTCTGGGCGGCCTTGCCAGCGCGCGCGGCGTGGTGCTCGCCGGCTTCGTGTTCGGCGTGGTCGAGGCGCTGATCACCTCGATGCTCGGCTCCGCGTACACGAACATCCTCGCGTTCCTGCTGGTCATCGTGGCGCTCGCCATCCGCCCGCATGGCCTGCTGGGCGCGGCGGCGGTGAAAAAAGTATGAAGACGTTGCGCGATCCGATCCTGCTGGCGCTCGTGATCGCGGGGGTCGCGTATGCGCTGCTCGCCAACCCGTACTACCTGTACCTGCTGACCGTCGCGGCGCTCACCGTGATCGTCGGCGTCGGCCTGAACGTGCTGATCGGCCTCACGGGACAGGTCTCGTTCGGCCACGTGGGGTTCTATGCGCTCGGCGCGTACGTCACGGCGGCTCTGACGACCAAGCTCGGCTGGAGCTTCTGGTGGACGCTGCCGATCGCCGCGCTGCTGACCGGCGCGGTCGGCACGTTGCTCGGCCTCGTCGCGTTGCGCGTGAGCGGGCCGTACCTGGCGATGGTCACCATCGCGTTCGGCTTCGTGGTGGAGTTCACCGCCGTCGAATGGGAAAGCGTCACCGGCGGGCAGAACGGCCTCATGAACATCCCGTATCCGTCGATCGCCGCATGGTCGATCGGCGAGCGCGGCATCGCGGTCGCGGCAATCCTGATCATGGCTCTCGCGCTCGCGCTGTACAAACGGCTTGCGCAGGGAAGCTGGGGCCTCGCCATGCGGGCGGTGCGCGATTCCGAGACCGCCGCCGCGTCGCTGGGCGTCAATCCGCTGGTCGTGCGCACGCTCGCATTCGCCGTCTCCGCGGTGCTGGCCGGCATCGCAGGATCGTTCTTCGCGACCGCCACGACGTTCGTCGCGCCGAGCACGTTCACGTTCTTCCAGTCGATCCTGTTCGTGCTGGCCGTCGTGATCGGCGGTGCCGAGCGCACGTACGGCCCCGTCATCGGCGCAGCCATCGTCGTGGGCGTGCCGGAAGCGCTGTCGGCGCTCGCGGAATATCGCGTGCTGCTCTTCGGCATCCTGCTGCTCGCCGTGCTGCTGTTCGCGCCCGGCGGCATCGCCGGCGCGTTCGCGCGCCGGTTCGCGCGCCGCCGTGACGAGCACGCTGCGGCACCCGTGTCGGCGCAGCTCCTGTTCGCGACCGGACGGCCCAGATGCGCGCTCGACGTCGACGGCGTCGGGATCACGTTCGGCGGCGTGCGCGCGGTGAGCGACGTCTCGGCGCACGTCGAGGGTGGCGCGGTGACGAGCATTATCGGGCCGAACGGTGCGGGCAAGACCACGCTGCTCAACATCGTGTGCGGCTTCTATCGCCCCGACGCGGGCTCGGTGCGGCTTGGACAGGAGGAGCTCGCCGGCGCGCCGGCATTTCGCGTGGCGCGCACGGGCATCGCGCGCACCTTCCAGACGCCGCAATTGTTCGAGCGCATGAGCGTGCTGGAGAACCTGCTCGTGGCGATGGAGGGCGGTCGCCTCGGCTCGCCGCTGCGCGAGCCCGACGAAGCCGAGATCCAGACGGCGCGCGCGCTCATGAGCTACGTCGGCCTGGCAGGCAGCGTGCACCGGCCGGCAGGCGACCTGCCGCACATCGACAAGCGCCTGCTGGAGATCGCACGCGCGCTCGGGCTGCGCCCCACGATGCTGATGCTCGACGAACCCGCTGCCGGCCTCAACCACGGCGACAAGCTCGTGCTCGCGAAGCTGCTGCGCCGCATCGCCGATGCAGGTGTCGGCGTCGTGCTGATCGAGCACGACATGAGCCTCGTGATGGGCATCTCCGACGAGGTCGTGGTGCTCGACGCAGGCCGGCGGCTCGCGCACGGCGCGCCGGAGCGGGTGCGCAACGATCCGGCGGTCATCGAAGCGTACCTCGGCGCCGCGCGACTCGAAGGGCGCCCGCGTGCCGCGCCGCTGGATCGAGTCGGCGCGCCGCTGCTCGACGTCGCGGAGCTGATCGCGGGGTATGGCGCGGCCCCCGTGCTGAACGACGTCGCACTGGCCGTGCAGCAGGGCGAGCTGGTCGCGGTGCTCGGCGCGAACGGCGCCGGCAAGTCCACGCTCATGCGCGCGCTGTCCGGCATCCTGCGCCCGGTGCAGGGTCGCGTCGTGTTTGCGGGGCGCAACATCCGCGCGCAGAGCGCGCACCGCATTGCGGCCGAGGGGCTGGTGCTCGTCCCCGAGGGGCGTCAGGTGTTTCCCGAGCTCACGGTCATCGACAACCTGCACCTCGGTGCCTATACGCGGCGCGACGTGGCGCCCGGCGAGATCGACGCGATGCTCGCGCGCTTTCCCTCGCTCGAGCGGCGCAAGCACAGCCGCGCAGGCCTCCTGTCCGGCGGCGAGCAGCAGATGCTCGCGATCGCGCGCGGTCTCATCGCGCGTCCCAAGGTGCTGCTGCTCGACGAGCCGTCGCTCGGGCTCGCGCCCGCGCTCATCGGCGAGCTCTTCCAGGTGCTCGCCGACTTGCGCGACCGCGGCATGACCATCCTGCTCGTCGACCAGATGGCCGCGCTCGCGCTGGCCGTGGCCGATCGCGGCTACGTCATGGAGTCCGGCGCGATCGTGCACACCGGCAGCGCCGAGGCGCTGCGCGGCGACGCAGCGCTCGAGCGCGCGTACCTCGGCCAGGGCTGAAAGCCGATGGACCTGGTGGTTCGCAACGCCGTGCTCGCCGATGGCGGGCATGTCGACATCGGGATCGCCGACGGTCGCGTCGCGGCCGTCGCATCGCGGCTCGAGACGCCGGCGCCGAGCGTCGACGCGGGCAGGCGGCTCGCGCTGCCCGGCTTCGTCGAGACGCACCTGCATCTCGACAAGGCCTGCATCCTCGATCGCTGCCGTCCCGAGCGCGGCACGCTGGACGAGGCCATTGCGCACGTCGCGCGCGCCAAGCGCGCATTCACGCACGACGACGTGACGGCGCGCGCGAGCCGCGCCCTCGACAAGGCGATCGTGCAGGGCACCACGCGCGTGCGCACGCACGTCGAGATCGACCCGGTCATCGGGCTCACCGGCTTCGAAGCCATTCGCGCGCTCGCCGGCGCGTATCGCTGGGCCGTGGACGTCGAGATCTGCGTCTTTCCCCAGGAGGGCCTCACCAACAATCCGGGCACCGAGGAGCTGATGCGCAACGCGCTCGCGCAAGGCGCTCGCGTGGTGGGCGCCGCGCCCTACACGGACAGCGATCCGCGCGGGCAGATCGACCGCGTGTTCCGCATGGCCGCGGATTTCGACGTCGACATCGACATGCACCTCGACCTCGGGGACTCCGCGGAGCGGATGGACGCCGAATACGTCTGCGAGATGACCGCGCGTCATCGCTACGGCGGCCGCGTGACGATCGGGCACGTCACCAAGATGTCGCTGCTGACGGCGGAGCGGTTCGATGCGCTTGCGCGGCGTCTCGCGGATGCGGGGGTCGCGGTGACCGTGCTGCCTGCCACGGACCTCTTTCTCATGGGACGCGGGCAGGGCGGCGGCTCCGCCGTGCGGGGCGTGCTGGCGGCGCACGCGCTCGTCGCGCATGGCGTGAACTGCTCGCTTGCCACGAACAACGTGCTCAACCCCTTCACCCCCTATGGCGACTGCTCGCTCGTCCGCATGGCCAATCTCTACGCCAACGTGTGTCACGTCGCGGCGGAGCGCGACCTGCGCGAATGCGTCGAGATGATCACGCGGCGCGCCGCGCGCATCCTGCGTGCACCCGGTTACGGCATCGAGGCCGGATGCGAAGCGGACCTGGTCGTGCTCGACTGCACCACGCCCGAGCAGGCCGTGTCGGAGCTCGCGCTGCCGCTGTTCGGGCTGAAGCGCGGGCGTCGCACGTTCACGCGGCAGCCACCGCAGCTTCACCGTCCGGCATGACATGCAATCTCGCGCTCGTAGCGGCTCTCGTCGTTGCGCTTTCGAGCACGAATGCGGCGCTTGCTCAAGAGCCGCCGACGCCCGCGCAGCTGGCCGCGTATCGCGGTTTGCACGCCGCTGCGGCGCGCGGCGACGTCGCCGAAGCCGACAGGCTCATCGCGTCCGGCGCCGATCTCGAGGCTCGCGACGACCAGGGGCGCACGCCGCTGCACGTGGCGACGTTCGCCCGACAGCGCCCGGTCGTTCGCGCACTCGCAAGCGCCGGCGCAAACCTCGGCGCGCTCGACCACGATCGCTATGACGCGGTCACGATCGCCGCGGTGGCCGACGACGAAGAGACGCTCTCCACGCTGCTCGCTGCGGGCGCGAGCGCGACACTGGTCACGAGTCGCTACGACGGCACGGCGCTCATCGCCGCTGCGCACCTCGGGCACGCGGGCGTCGTGGACCAACTGATCGCCGCCGGCGCGCCGCTCGACCACGTCAACAACCTGCACTGGACCGCCGTCATCGAGGCGATCGTGCTGGGCGACGGCGGGCCGCGGCATCAGGCTACCCTGCGCGCGCTCATTGCCGCGGGCGCCAATCTGCAACTTGCGGACGCGCAGGGCAACACGCCGCTCGCGCTGGCACGCGCGCGCGGCTACGCCGAGATGGTGCGGATGCTCGAGGCGGCGCAGCAAAGTCCCCGTCGCGTCTCCTGATCGCGACGGCCTCTTCCGCGGATGTCATGCCGGGCCGGTCGCGCTCGTGCCGCGGCATTGTTGACAAAATAACCTGGAACGGCGCAGTATTGTCGACAATACGTCCACAGGCGTGCCAGGACCGTGAAGGAAACGAGCGATTCCGCCCCCGGCTCTTCGCCGCCGCGCAAAGCGGCCGGTTCGCGCGCGCCCCGGCGCATGGACGAGGCGCAGATCCACCGGCGGCTGGCCGAAGCGATCTACGAGCATCGTTTGCCGCCGGGCACGAAGCTGCCCGAGCTCGAGCTGTGCGCGCTCTTCGCGACGACGCGCAACGCGATCCGCACGGTCTTCGCCCGCCTGGCCGGCGACGGGCTCGTCGAGCTGCAGCCGAATCGCGGCGCGTTCGTCGCACGGCCGTCGATCAAGGAGACGCAGGACGTCTACCAGCTTCGGCGCATGCTCGAGACCGGCGTGATCCGCTGCCTCGCCGAAGAAGGCCGCGGCCGGTGGATCGAGGCGATACGCGCGCAGGTCGCCGCCGAGCGCGAGGCGAGGCGCGCGGGCGACAACGCGGGCTACATCCGACTTTCCGGCAAGTTCCATTGCGATCTCGCCGCGGCGACCAAGAACGCCGCCGTGGAGCGGCACTTGCAACGGCTCGTGGCGCAGACGTCGCTGATGATGGCGCTGTACGACGAGCCCGGCACCAACGCGTGCTCGTTTCACGAGCACCTGGAAATCCTCGACGCCATCGAGGCGCGCGACTTCGCCAAGGCCGAGCAATTGATGGACGAGCACCTGCGCGGCTGCGAGCGGCAATTGCGCCTGGACGTCGAGGCGCGTCCCGTCGATCTCGCGCGGGCCCTCGGCAGCGTGGCGCCGGCCAGCCGGACGAGGCGAGCGGGCGAGGGTCCGCTCGATGGATCGAGCAGTCGAACCCGTAGCGGCGCGCGGGCGCGCTCGCGGTCACAGGGAGGGAGGGCACGATGAAGCGGCATCTCGCGCTGATTGCGCTGGCGGCGACATTCCTGGCATGGAGCGGCTCGGCGGCTGCGAGGACGTTCACGTGGACGGCGTCGCTCGACGCGCTGTCCATGGATCCGTACTCGACCAACAACTCGTTCACCAATGCCTTCATGAACAACGTCTACGAGGCGATGGTGCGGTTCAACGAGAAGCTGCAGATCGAGCCGGCGCTGGCGGAGTCGTGGCAGACCACGAGCCCCACGCTATGGCGCTTCAAGCTGCGCCGCAACGTGAAGTTCCACCACGGCGAGCCGTTCACGGCCGACGATGTCGTGTTCAGCTGGAAGCGCATCCAGTCGCCCGGCTCGATCGCGAAGCTCAACCTCGGCGACGTCAAGGACGTGCGCAAGGTCGACGATTACACCATCGACGTGGAGACGCGCGCGCCGTTCCCGCTGCTCCTGAACGAGCTCCTGAACCTCACCATCATGAGCAAGTCGTGGTGCGAGGCCAACGGCGCGACCGAGGCGAGCGACCTGCAGCAGAAGAAGGAGAACTTCGCCAACCGCAACACCAACGGAACGGGCCCGTTCATCCTGAAGTCGCGCGAGATCGACGTGCGCACCGTGCTCGAGGCGAATCCCCACTGGTGGGACAAGCCCCGGCACAACCTGACCGAGGTCGTCTTCACCCCCATCAAGTCGGATGCGACGCGCACCTCGTCGCTGCTGTCCGGCGCCCTCGACGCCACCGTGAACGTGCCGCTGCAGGACGTGCAACGGATCAACGCCTCGGGCACGTTCACCGTCGTGCAGGGGCCGGAGCTGCGCACGATCTTCCTCGGCATGGACCAGTTCCGCAACGAGCTGCTGTATTCGGACGTCAAGGGCAAGAATCCCTTCAAGGACATCCGGGTGCGCAAGGCGTTCTATCAGGCGATCGACGTGGATGCCATCAAGCGTGCGGTGATGCGCGGCGTGTCGTGGCCGGCCGGCATGATCGTGTCGCCGAACCTGAACGGCGCGCCGAAGGGCCTCAACGATCGCATGCTGCCGTACAACCCGGAAGCCGCGAAGAAGCTGCTCGCCGAGGCCGGCTATCCCGATGGCTTCACGGTCGGCATGCAGTGCCCGAACGACCGCTACGTCTACGACGAGCAGATCTGCCTTGCCGTCATTTCGATGCTCGGGCGCGTCGGCATCAAGATCACCCCGCAGATCGAGCCGGCCGCGAAGTGGAACATCAGGCTCAACAACCAGGACGTGTCCTTCTACATGCTTGGCCACGCCGGGCTGCCGATGGCCGACGCGTACGCGATCCTGTTCGACGTGGTGGCGACGCGCTCGAAGTCGCAGGGAGGTCTCAATGCAGGCGGCTACTCCAACCCGGCGTTCGACGCGCTGCTGCCGAAGATCGCCTCCGAGCTGGACGCGGAGAAGCGCCGCGCGCTCATTCACGATGCCGTGGCCATCACGCGTGACGATTTCGCCTACATTCCGCTGCACCAGCAGCCGATCACCTGGGCGGCCAGGAAAGGCGTCGACCTGAAGCAGGGCCCGGACAACTATCTGCGGCTCTGGCTGGTGACGCAGGCGCCCGGCAACTGAGGCAGGCAGGCGCGCCTGCCGGCGACGCATTCGCGCATCGTCGGCAGGCGCAACGAGCTCACCGGAAGGCGAACGGAGGTCGCACCCGATGTTCCGATTCCTGTCGACGCGACTCTGGAACGGCGCGCTGGTGATGATCGTGGTGTCCTTCATCGCCTTTCTGCTGTTCAGCTACGTCGGCGATCCCGTCAGCAACCTGCTGGGCGAGACCGCCACCGTCGAGCAGCGCGAGGCGCTGCGTACCTCGCTCGGCCTCGACCAGCCTCTGGTGGTGCGTTTCGCGCGCTACCTCGGTCTCGCCGTACGCGGCGAGTTCGGCGTTTCGTACCGAAACCTGGAGCCGGTGACACAGGTCGTGCTCTCGCGCGTTCCGGCCACGGTCGAGCTCAGCCTCTGCGCCGCCGTACTCGCGCTGGGCGTGGGCATTCCCCTGGGTGTCTATGCGGGGATAAGGCGCGACGCGCTGGCTGCCCGGGCGCTGCAAGTGGTATCGCTCGTCGGCGTCTCCATCCCCTCGTTCCTGACCGGCATCATCCTGATCCTGATCTTCTCCGTAATGCTCGGCTGGCTGCCGGCCTACGGCCGCGGCGACGTGGTTTCGCTGGGCGGCTGGACCACCGGGCTGCTCACGGTGTCGGGGATCAAGTCGCTGGTGATGCCTTCGATCACGCTCGCGCTGTTTCAGCTCACGCTGTTCATGCGGCTGGTGCGCTCCGAGATGCTCGAGGTGTTGCGCACGGACTACGTCAAGTTCGCCCGGGCGCGCGGCATCGCCGAGCGATCGATCTATTTCCGCCACGCGCTGCGCAACACGCTGATCCCGGTGGTCACCGTCGCGGGGCTTCAGCTCGGCTCGCTCATCGCCTTTTCCATCATCACCGAGACGGTGTTCCAGTGGCCGGGCCTCGGGCTGCTGATCATCCAGGCGATCACCTTCGGCGACATCCCGGTGATCGCGGCCTATCTGATGCTGGTGGCGCTCCTGTTCGTGACGATCAACATCGCGGTGGACCTCCTGTATTTCCGGGTCGATCCACGGGTGCGCGTCGCGTGAACGAGATCGCCGCGCCCGCGCCTGCGCCGGCGCTGCCGCCGTCGGCGCTCGCGCGCCTCTTCGACAGCGACGTCGCGTACAGCTTCCGGCGCACGCCCGGCGCGATCGTGTCCGCGGCGATTCTGCTCGCGTTCGTCGTGGTGGCGCTGCTCGCGCCGTGGATCGCGCCGCAGAACCCGTTCGATCCCGCGGCGGTGAACCTGCTCGACGCGCGCATTCCGCCGGCGTGGCTCGACGGGGGGCAGATGCGCTATCCCCTCGGCACGGACGGGCAGGGCCGCGACCTCCTGTCGGTGCTGATGTACGGCCTGCGCATCTCGCTGCTGGTGAGCTTCTGCGCGACGCTGTTTGCGCTCGCGGTCGGCGTCACGCTCGGGCTCGTGAGCGGATACGCGGGCGGCTGGGTGGACCAGCTCATCATGCGACTGGCCGACGTGCAGCTTAGCTTTCCGACGATACTCGTCGCGCTGCTGATCGACGGGCTTTCGCGAGCCGTGCTGCCGCGCGCGATCCACGAGCAGCTCGCGCTCTTCGTCGTGATCTTCGCGATCGGCATCTCCACGTGGGTGCAATACGCGCGCACCGTGCGCGGCGCGACCCTCGTCGAGAAGTCGAAGGACTACGTCCACGCCGCCAAGCTTATCGGCATGGGGCCGCTGCGCATCCTGTTCCGGCACGTGCTGCCCAACGTGCTCGGTCCCGTGCTGGTCATCGCGACACTCGCGCTCGGGCTCGCCATCCTGACCGAGGCGACGCTGAGCTTTCTCGGCCTCGGCGTGCCGCCGACGTCGCCTTCGCTCGGCACGCTGATCCGCCTCGGCAACGAAGTGCTGTTCTCAGGCGAGTGGTGGGTCACCGTGATGCCGGGCGCGTGCCTGGTTCTGCTCGTGCTGGCGATCAACCTGCTCGGCGACTGGCTGCGCGACGTGTTCAACCCGAAGCTGAAATGATGGCGACGCCAGGACAACCCTTGCTCGAGGTGCGCGGCCTGCGTGTCGAGATCCCCACGCGGCGCGGGGTGCTGCTCGCGCTCGACGACGTGTCGTTCGCGCTCGCGCCGGGCGAGATCCTCGGCTTCGTGGGCGAATCGGGCGCGGGCAAATCGCTGACCGGCATGGCGGTGCTCGGCCTGCTCGATCCCCCGGCACGAATCGCGAAGGGTGAAGTGCTGCTGCGCGGGCGGCGCATCGACGCGCTGCCGCCACGCGAGCTTCGACGCGTGCGCGGCAAGGAGATCGGCGCGGTCTTCCAGGATCCGCTGATGAGCCTCAACCCGCTCCTTCGCATCGGCGATCAGCTGGTCGAGACGATCCGCACGCACCTGCCGGTCACCGGCGCCGAAGCCGCACGGCGTGCGATCGCATTGATGCGAGCGGTCGGCATTCCGGCCGCCGAGACGCGCTTCTCCGCTTACCCGCACCAGTTCTCGGGCGGCATGCGCCAGCGGATCGTGATCGCGCTTGCGCTGTGCGCTGACCCGCGGCTGATCGTGGCCGACGAACCCACCACCGCGCTCGACGTATCGATCCAGGCGCAGGTGCTGCAGCTCCTGAAAAAGCTCTGCCGCGAGCATGGGACCGCGATGCTGCTCGTCACCCACGACATGGGCGTGATCGCGGAGACGGCGGATCGTGTCGCGGTGATGTACGCGGGGCGCATCGTGGAGATCGGGGACGTCGAGCAGGTGATCCGAGCGCCCGTCCATCCGTATACGCGCGGGCTCATGGGCGCGATACCGTCCATCGAGGCAGGCGAAGGTCCGCTCGCCCAGATCGAGGGCGCCATGCCACGGCTCAACGCGCGCCCGGCCGGTTGCGCGTTCCATCCGCGGTGTCCCGAGGCGATCGCGCAATGCCGGACCGAATGCCCTGCGCTCGAGCCGCGGGGTGCGCGCCGCGTGGCGTGCTGGGTTGCGACGCAGGCAGTCACGGCATGACCAGCGCGCTCGCCGATCCGTTGTCCAGCGCCCGACCTCGCACGCAGCCGTGCCTGGAGGCGCGCGACGTGAAGCGCTACTTTGCGGTGAGCGGCGGACTGGTGCAACGCGTCGTCGAGGGCGAGCGCAGCGTGAAGGCCGTCGACGGCGTGACGTTCCGGATACGGCGCGGCGAGACGTTCAGCCTCGTGGGCGAATCGGGCTGCGGCAAGTCCACGCTGGCGCGCGTCGTCGCAGGCCTCGACAGGTCGACCGGGGGCGAGGTCCGCTTCGCCGACGCGGGATCACGGGCGCATCGCATCCAGATGATCTTCCAGGACCCGTACGCGTCGCTCAATCCGCGCTACCGCGTCGGCACGACGATTGCCGAGCCGATCCGGTACCAGAAGCTCTTGCCGTCCCGGGCGGTGCTGCCGCGGGTGCACGAGCTCCTGCAGCAGGTCGGATTGTCGCCGGCGGATGCGGCGAAGTTTCCGCACGAGTTCTCCGGCGGACAGCGCCAGCGCGTGTCCATCGCGCGGGCACTGGCCGGCAACCCGACGTTCCTGGTGTGCGACGAGCCGACGTCGGCGCTCGACGTGTCGGTGCAGGCGCAGATTCTCAACCTGCTGCGGCGCTTGCAGCGCGAGCTGAGGCTCACGTGCCTCTTCATCAGCCACAACCTCGCCGTCATCAACTACGTCTCGCACGAGGTCGGCGTGATGTATCTCGGCCGTCTCGTCGAGTCGGCGCCGACGCGCGTGCTGTTCGAGGCACCGAAGCATCCGTACACGCAGCTGCTGCTCGCAGCGCTGCCGCGCCTCGACACCCGGGGGCGCGAGCGACCGCCGATCACCGGCGAGATCCCGAGCCCGCTCGATCCTCCATCGGGTTGCGCATTCCATCCGCGCTGTCCGCACGCCAACGAGCGCTGCCGCAGGGAGCGCCCCGAGCTGCGCGCGGAGCTCGACGGCGCACAAGTCGCGTGTCACGCGGTGGAGGAGCGGCGCGTCACCGTGCGCATGGGCCTGCCCGGGATTGCGGCGCATGCCTAGGCTGCTCGTCCTCAATCCGAACACGACTGCAGCGATGACGCGATCGATCGGCGCGGTCGCGCGCAGCGCCGCGCAACCCGACACGGAGGTCGTGGCCCGCAACCCGGCCAGCGGCCCCGCCAGTATCGAGGGGCCGTACGATCACGCGCTATGCATGCCGGCGATGCTCGCGGAGGTCGCGCGGGCCGAGCGCGAGGGTTGCCATGCCACCGTGATCGCCTGCTTCGACGATCCCGGCGTTGCCGCGGCACGCTGCATCGCCACCGGCCCGGTCATCGGCATCGCCGAGGCCGCCATGCGCGCCGCTGTGATCATCGCGAGCCGCTTCGCCGTCGTCACCACGGTAGGTCCCGCGGTCACGGTGATCGAGGAGCTCGCCGTGCGCTACGGCGCGAATGGAAGCTGCGCCGCGGTGCGCGCAGCCGACGTCGCCGTGCTCGGACTGACGCACGTGTCGGCCGCAACGTATCGCCGCGTTCGTGACACGGCGATGCGGGCGGTCCGCAACGACCGCGCCGAAGCGATCGTCCTCGGCTGCGCCGGGATGGCCGCGCTCGCCGCCCGGCTGTCGCGCGATCTCGACGTGCCGGTGGTCGACGGCGTGGCCGCGGCGGTCAAGCTGGCCGAGGCGCTGGTCGCGCTGGGACTTCGCACCAGCAAGCAGGGCAGTTACGCATCGCCGCGCCGTCGCGTGTCGGCCAACACCATGGGAGGGCTCGGGTGAACGATACGCGGCCGGTGGACCTGCTCGTGGTGCGTGGAACGGTGATCACGGTCGACGCCGAGCGTCGCGTCATCGAGAACGGCGCGCTCGCCATCGTCGGCGATCGCATCGTCGATGTCGGCTCCTCCGACGAGCTCATGGCGCGCTACACCGCGCGCAGGACGCTCGATGCCCGGCGCAAGGCCGTGCTGCCCGGATTCATCGACTGTCACGCGCACGCCGGCCACGGGTTGCTGAAGACCATCGGCGGTGGCGACGCCGACGCGTGGACCGATGCGTGCCGCGTGGTGTACACGACCGCCGCGGACGAGGATTTCTGGTACGCCGAGGCAAGGCTTGCCGCGCTCGAGCGCATCAAGTGCGGCACCACGACGGGCGTGTGCCTGTTCGGCGGCGGCGACACGATCATGCGCGTCGACGACCCGCGCTATGCCGCGCGGCACTGCGCGGCCATCCGGGAGGCGGGGACGCGCTCGTTTCTCGCGGTCGGTCCGTCGCGCCCGCCCGCGCCGCGCCTGTACCGGACATGGGAAGCATCGGGGGCGCGGGATCGCGAGGTGCCGTTCGAGCAGATGTACGAGACGTGCGAGGCGATCGTTCGCGACCAGCACGGCTCGGCCGACGACCGGGTGCGCATTTGCATCACGCTGCCGGTCTTCCAGCCCCAGCACGATCCCGAGCTCGAGCGCTATCGCGACGTCTTTCGCGCGCAGGCGCAGCAATACCGGGAGCTTGCGCGGCGTCACGGTCTCGCCTTCACGCAGGACGGGCACCGCAGCGGAACGCTGCAGCTCGCGCACGAGATGCTCGGCCTGCTCGGCGACGACGCGTTCATGTCGCACTCGATCGATCTGACGCCCGGCGACATCGAGGCGTGCCTGCGAACCGGCACGAAGATCGTGCACAACCCGAGCGCCATCATGTCGGTGCGCGGGCGCTGCCCGGTGCCGGAGCTCATCGACGCCGGCATCACGGTCGCGCTCGGCTCGGACGGCATCGCGCCGGACCGCAGCTACGACATGTTCCGCCACATGTTCCAGTGCATGCACTACCATCGGCGCCATTTCCGCGACGCCGGCGTGCTGCCGCACGGCAAGGTCCTCGAGATGGTGACGATCGACGGCGCGCGCACGCTGGGCCTCGAGCGCGAGGTGGGGTCGCTCGAGCGCGGCAAGAAGGCCGACGTGATCCTGGTGGATCTCTTCAAGCCGCACCTCGTCCCGCTCAACATGCCGGTCTATCGCGTGACCTGCTTCGCCAACGGCGCGGATGTGGCCACCACCATCGTCGACGGCCGCATCGTCATGGAGGATCGCAGGGTGCTGACGCTCGACGAGGACGACGTGATGGAGCACGCGCAGGCTGCGGCCGACCGCATGCTCGAGCGCTCCGGTCTGGCGCCATTGCTCGATCCGCCGCCGCGGCTCTGGCGCGCGTCGCATTACTGACCGCCCCGGCGACCCGGTCCCCCGTGCGCACCCTGCTCAAGGCCGACTACGTGGTCGGCTTCGATGGTGGACGTCACGCAGTGTGGCGCGACGGCGAAGTGGTCTTTTCCGGCGCCACGATCGAATTCGTCGGTCGGCGCTTCGCCGGTCCGGTCGATCGCACCGTCGACTACGGCCGCGCTCTCGTGAGCCCCGGCCTCATCGACCTCGACGCGCTCGGCGATCTCGACTCGGGCCTGCTCACGTTCGAGAACGGCGACCGTCGCGCGCCGGGTCGCCTGTGGTCGGAAGAGTACCTCGACCGTGGACCGCAGGAGGCCTACACCGAGGAAGAAGGACGGTTCAAGTACCGCTACGCCTTCGCGCAACTCGTCCGCAACGGCATCACCACGGCGCTGCCGATCACCTCGATGTACTACCGCCGGTGGGCCGAGCACTACGACGAGTTCGCGGCCGTCGCGTCGATCGCCATCGAGCTCGGCTTGCGGGTGTACACGGGTCCCTGCTACATGAGCGGCATCACCTACCTGCGCCGCGACGGAACGCTCGGCCAGTTCTTCGACGAGCCGGCCGGGCTCGCGGGGCTCGAGCAGGCGATCCGGTTCTTCCGCGATTTCGACGGCGCGGGCAACGGCCTGGTGCGTGGCCTGCTCGCTCCCGATCGCATCGAGACCTGCACGCCCGAATTGCTCGCGCGCACGGCCGCGGTGAGCCGGGATCTCGATGCCCCGGTTCGACTGCACTGTTGCCAGTCGGTCTACGAGCTCGAGACCGTGCGGCGATTGCGCAACGCCACGCCGCTCGGCTGGCTCGACGAGCTCGGTTTGCTCACGCCGCGCGCGATTCTGCCGCACGGAATCTACGCAAGCGGCCAACCGGAAGCGAGCGACCCATCGAATGAGGACTGGCGCAGGCTCGCCGGATCCGGCGCGACCATCGTGCACTGCCCCGTCGTGTTCGCGCGCATGGGCGAGGCACTCGATTCGTTCGGCCGCTACCGCCGCGCCGGCATCAACCTCGGCCTCGGTACCGACACGTGGCCACCGGACCTGCTGCACAACATGCGCATCGGTCTCTATGTCGCTCGCGTGCTCGAGCGCACGGCGGAAGCGACGACCAGCGCCGATTTGTTCGACGCCGCGACGCTCGGCGGCGCGCGGGCGCTGCGTCGCGACGATCTCGGTCGCCTGTGCGCGGGCGCGCAGGCCGATATCGCCGTGTTCGACCTCAATGGTCATCATCTCGGGCCGTTCTTCGACCCCGTCAAGAACCTGATACTGGCGGGCCGTGGAACCGATTGTCGCGCGGCGTACATTGGCGGCCGATGCGTGATGGAGGACTTCGAGGTGCGCGGGATCGACGGCGACGCGCTGCAGGCACGCGCCGACCGGCAATTTCAGAGGCTCATGGAAAGCCAGCGTCTGCGCGCGTTCGGCCAGCCGCCGCTCGACCAGCTGTTCCGACCTTCGCTGCCATGGGCCGACGACGGGGCGCGCTCGATCTCATGACGTACGACCTCTTGTTGCGAAGCGTGCGCGTGTGGGGCGGCGGCGTCGCCGATGTCGCGATCGGCGCCGGGCGCATCGCGGCCCTGCGGGAACCCGGCTCGGATCTGGCCGCCAACCAGATCGTCGACGCAAGCGGCGCGCTCGCGCTGCCGGGCCTCGTGGACGCCCACGCGCACCTCGACAAGACGCTCTGGGGCATGCCGTGGCACTCGCACGGCGCCGGGCCGACCGTGCTCGATCGCATCGAAAACGAGCGGCGCGTGCTGCGCGAGCTGGGCTCGTCGCCGGCGCGGCAAAGCGCACGCCTCGTGCGGCACATGATCGCGCGCGGGACCACGCATGTGCGCACGCATGTCGACGTCGGGCCCGAGATGGGACTCGCGCACCTGCGCGGCGTGATGGCGACACGCGAGACGTATCGGGAATGGATCGACATGCAGATCGTGGCGTTCCCGCAAACCGGCGTGATGCGCGAGCCCGGGACGGTCGAGCTGCTCGATGCCGCCATAGGGGAGGGCGCCGATCTGCTGGGCGGGCTCGATCCTGCAGGCATCGACGGCGACGCCGCGGGCCAGCTCGACGCACTGTTCGCGATTGCCGCACGGCGCGGCTGCGGCATCGACATCCATCTGCACGAGCGTGGCGAGCAGGGCGCGCGAACCGTGGACATGGTGTGCGAACGAACCGGGGCGCTCGGCCTGGCCGGCCGAGTCGCGATCAGCCACGCTTTCTGCCTCGGCATGCTCGAGCCGCAGCGACTCGAGCGGCTGATCGAGCGCCTGCGGCGACTCGACATCGCGATCATGACGCACGCGCCGAGCGGCTACACGCCGTTCCCGCCGGTGCGGCTGCTCGCCTCGCGCGGGGTGCGTCTGTTCACGGGCTCCGACGGGGTGCGCGACGCGTGGGCCCCGCTCAACACCGGCGACATGCTGGAGCGCGCGTATCTCATCGCCTACAACAGCGGATTTCGGGACGACGCAGGCATCGAGCTCGCCTTGCGGATGGCGACGTTCGGTGGCGCGCGCGAGCTGGGTGCGCGCAATTACGGCCTGGACGTCGGATCGACGGCCGATCTCGTGCTCGTGGACGCCGACAACGCCGCAGAGGCCGTATGCGCGCATCCGCCCCGGCGGCTCGTGATCAAGCGTGGCCGAGTCGTCGCTCGGGACGGTCGCATCGCGATGTCCGGCCCGGAGCCCGAATCGCTGGCCGACTAGGCTGCGTCGCGTCACTACCAGCGCATCGCCGGTCTTCTCTTCTTCGCTGCGCTCGTGGCGCCCGGCCGACAGCGGGGCGACGCGACCGCTGTGCGGGAACTCCACGGGCGGCGCTGCGATCCAGCGTGTTGACTTTACGGTCGACGCGACCTATCCTCGAAACACAAATGGAACGCCGTACTGTCTGATAGAACGCGATCGCTCTCTCACACTCGCTGAAGGCACGCGCGAGAGTCGGAGCAAGCGATCCATCGGCTATCCGTCGGAGGTTGCCGTCGGTGAGCGGGTCCAGGGTGCAATCATTTCAACGCACCGGGGCTCGTGACGGGAGGGCGGACATCCTGATGTGCGGCAAATTCACGCTGCCCGGTGTGTGCCGCGCCTGCGTAGGCGAGCACGCGCAACTGACGCCGTTCAGGAAGCGGTCGCCATGTCGCGCGAGCACCGGCAGGAGTGCCTGCTGAGGCGCTTCGCGCAGCTTCGGCGTCATCGCTACCAGGAACGGAGGAAATATGCATCAGGCGTCAACGTCCCGGCACCCGATCCCGAGGGCGCAGGGTTGCCCGAAGCGGGAAGGTGGTGCCGACGGCACGGGTCTTCCAACGGCGGCGCTTTCTCATGTGTGCGAAACGATGGTCGTCAGAGGCAGACGACCGGGCCGTTTGGCATCGTTGGCCGCCATGTCTTTCTTGATGCTCGGAACCATTTGCGATGGCGTCTGGGCCGGCAATCCTGGTGGCAAGGAAATCTCGCTCGTCAACATCAGCCAAACGACCGAGTCCTATGCCACAGCGGTGCCACAGGTTGCGGTGAGCCGCGTCGACCCCAACCTCGTGGCGGTCGCGTGGCGCAAGTACGGCTTGCCGATCAACACGAACGCGGGTGCGGGGCCCGGCGAACGCACCGCCGAATGCCACGTCGCCGTCTCGACGGACGGAGGCACGACCTTCACCGATACGGATTTGACGCCGATCCTGAGACTGCACACCGACCCCGACTTGCCCACCGAGCCCGCGCCCGGTTTGTGGTACTGCAACTGGTCCTGGGTGTCCATTGGCGACGATCGCACCGTCTATGCCGGCGGAGCCATGTTCACGCCGTTGGGGAACATCGGTCCCGCGCCCAAGCAGGGCCGCGCGATGATCACGACATCGACGGATAACGGCCGAACGTGGACCCCGCCCACGGTGGGGATCAAGATCGCCAACTTCGCGCCGGGCCTCACAGGGCTTGGCTGCTCGAGCCTGCTGCCGTGCATCTCGTCTCCTCCTGGCACCGACCCATGGCATACGCCGTGGGACAACGCGATGGGCGTTGCCGCACCGCGCAGTGCCACGTTCTATTCGATGGCCGGCGGCTACGTGGTCGCGTCCGAAGATCGCGCGCAGACGTTTGGCACCGTCTATCGGGTCGACGTGCCAGGCTGGACGTTCAGCCGAGGAAAGATCGACGTCTCGGGCGACCATCTCGTAGCACCGATCATCGCCAGCACCACGCCGCTCGACGCGACCTGCCCGTGCCTCGCGGTAGCGACGAGCACCGACAAGGGGGCGACCTGGACCGCACAGCTTCTTGCGCAAGCGGGCGAGTTCAATTCCAGCGGCAGCGGCGACACCGCGCGCTATCCCTTCGCGGCGGTCGATCCCAACGTTCCGGGCAAGTATGCCGTGGCAGCCTATACACCCGATCGCAAGTCCGTGCAGGTCTTCGCCACGGAAGACGACGGCCACACCTGGAAGCGAGCGACGGTGGGCCCGGTGCCCGACGAGATGCGCGCGATCGCACGCGCCGGCAAGATCGGGCTCGGGTACACCAGCAACGGCAAGGTTCTCGTCGTGTGGCGCGCCTTCTACGAGCCCGACGACCCGACCGTGCCCGGCGGCCCCGGTGCCTTCGACACATTCGCGGCGCTCATGCACGGCAACCAGTTCGGGACAACGATCAGGGTCAGCCCGGAATCGTCCAAGTATCCCGTTGCAACCACAATGGGCTCGAGCGCGCCGAACCACGCGGACTACAACTTGAACAACGGCGGCGGAGACTTCTCGACCTGGATCACGGGCAACAATCAATTCGCCCTCGTTGCCTTTCCCTATGCTCCCGGCGGGGCCGTGCTCGACACGTATTTCGCGAGGATCCCGCTCACGCTGATGCACTGAGCAAAGGCGAAATGACCGCCGCTTGAAGATCGGGTGAGGCACGACGCCGGATCGCTCTCGTGAAGGGAGCCGGTCCGGCCCCGCGAACGACGGTGGCGCGCACGGCACTCATTGCCGGGAGATATCGCCCGCGGTCATCGAAACGGCCTGGTCGTACAAGCCAATCGCGTCTTCCGCGACGGCGGCACCGCGCGCGACGAAATGCTTGGAATGAAGCTTGTCGCCCGCAATCTCGGCCAAGGCTCCTGCCTCGTATCCGGTGACCAGCACGGCGTGATCGAGCCCGGCATCGTTGCCGCGAATCCGCTGCTCTCGCGTCATGGGCGCTGCAACCGCCTGCGCAACGACGTCGACGCTCGCAATGCCCGGCATGCCAGCCAGCGCCGGCAATATCTCGCGTGCGAGCCAGTCGCGTGACTCGCCGGCACGATCTTCATCCACCGTGAAGCGAGCGAGCAGCGCCGTCCGGCCCAGCCCCGCGCCCGCGCTCGCCTCCACCTTGCAGAGCGCGCGTCGCATTCCGACGTAGCTTCGCATCATCTTGGCGGTCCACGGCGTCGGGTCGTTCAGCCGTGCGAGATAGGGCGCCGCCACGAGCATGTCGAGATCGCGCACCTCGTACATCACGAGATACCGTGGCGTCCCGCTTCGCGCAACCCAGCGACTGGCGCGGAGGAAGCCGGGAAGCGACAGACGCTCGGGCATGTGCTCGTGCGTGTGCCAGTCATCGTGCTCGACGATCGCATGGGAATCGACGTCGAACAGCAGCAACATCGCGGCGCTCGCAGTGCGCAACATGGATATCCATTCCCCAAGGTGACGGCCATCGGCATGAGCCGGGCGAGTCGAGCGGCAAGGCCCACGCTCGATCGGATAAGATACAAGACCCCGGCGCGCGGTTCCCGCCGCCCGACTGGCAGAGCATCGCAAGCGCGGATGTCCGCCGGCTGTCAGAAAGCGAGCAATGATCCGTCGCCGGGAGTTGCTGGGCCTCGCACTCGCTGCGACACCCATCGCAAGCACGTTCCGCACCGCGCTCGCGCAGGCAGCGGCGCTCGACGAGCCATCGGCGTTCGATTTTGCCGCGCTGAAAGGACGGGCTCGAGCGCTCGCGCAGGCGCCCTACCGGCCGCCGAGCACCGAAATGCCGCCTGCGCTCGCGCAGCTCGGCTACGACGCGTTCCAGTCGATCCGCTATCGGCCCAGCGAGGGGTTGTGGGCCGGCGACAAGCTGGAATTCCAGCTCCAGTTCTTCCATCGCGGCTACAAGTTCGCGAAGCGCGTCCAGATGTTCGAGGTCACGCAAGGACAGGCGCGCGAGATCGCGTACGACCCGCGCATGTTCGACTTCGGCAAGTCGGGGCTCGACGGACGCGCCCTGGGAGCGGATCTCGGCTTCGCAGGGTTTCGCATCCACTTCCACACCAACTGGGACGCGGACGTCGCCGCCTTTCTCGGCGCGAGCTATTTTCGCGCCGTCGGCTCCGACAGCCGCCAATATGGCGCGTCTGCGCGAGGACTTGCGATCGGCACGGGCTCGGACCACGCCGAGGAGTTTCCCGACTTCACGGCATTCTGGTTCGAGCGACCGCAGGCGGGGTCGGGACGATTGACGCTCTATGCGTCGCTCGATTCGCCGAGCATCGCCGGCGCCTATCGCTTCGATCTCTACCCAGGCGCGCCGCTCGTCATGGACATCGACGCTGCGCTCTACCCGCGAACCGCGATACAGCGTCTCGGCGTCGCGCCGCTCACCAGCATGTACCTCTGCGGCGAGAACGATCGGCGCATGGGCGACGATTGGCGTCCGGAGATTCACGATTCGGACGGCCTGTCGATGCAGCGCGGAACGGGTGAGCGGATCTGGCGGCCGCTCACGAACCCGCCGGGTGTGCACCTGTATTCCTATGTCGATCGCGATCCCCGCGGCTTCGGTCTGCTGCAGCGCGATCGCACCTTCGACCACTACCAGGACGACGGCGCCCGTTACGAGTTGCGGCCGAGCGTGTGGGTTGCGACGCGTGCGCCCGCCGGAACGTCATGGGGCGAAGGGTCCGTGGCATTGCTCGAGTACGCTGCACGCGAGGAGACGATCGACAATGTCGCGGCGATGTGGGTCCCCGCGCGAGCGCCGAGCGCCGGCGACGAGCTGCTGTTCAGCTATCAGTTGCGTTGGGGGCTCGAGGTCGACTCCCCCATCTCGCTGGCCCGCGTGGTGGCGACCCGCACGGGCATCGGCGGTGTCGTCGGACAGCCGCGCACGCATTTTTCCTGGCGCTTCGCGGTCGACTTCGTGGGCGGCGAGCTGCCGACGATCGGCAAGGACGTCATGATCGAGCCTGTCATCGCGGCCTCGCGCGGCAGCGTCGAGCTCGTATCCGCCCGCCCGCAATTCGACATCAAGGGTTGTCGTGCGATGTTCGATCTCGCGCTCGCGGACGACAGCGTCGAACCCATCGATCTGCGCATGTACCTGCGTGTGGGCAGTGAGCCGCTCACCGAGACGTGGATGTATCAGTGGATACCGCCGCCGCCGGCCGAACGAGACAGGCTGTGGCGGGTCTCGGCGTTCCACAGCCTGAATGCGGGCTCGTCGATGCCGTGGTCGTAGCCGAGAATGCCGACGGACGCGGTGGACAACGGAAAGAACCGGCCTTGCGAGACGTCGAGGCCGAGCCAGCGGACGGCGATGACGCGCAGGATGTCCTGATGCGCGAACACCAGAACATCGCCTGCAATGCGCCTGATCCTGCCGATCGCCCGATCGGCGCGCGCACTCACGTTCTGCGGCGTCTCGCCGCCGGGACATCCGTGCTCGAACAAGCGCCAGCCGGGATATTCGCGGCGTATGTCGACCGTCCGGCGCCCTTCGTACGCGCCGTAGTCCCATTCGAGAAGGTCAGGGTCCGGCTGCAGGCTGGCGCCGAAGCCCGCCAGAACCGCCGTGCGCCGGGCCCGCTGTAGCGGGCTCGAGAGCACGGCAGCGAAGCGAAACTGCGCGAGCCAGGGGGCGAGCGCTTCGGCGTCGCTCTCGCCTTGCGCGGTCAGCGGAAGGTCGGTGCGCCCGGTGTGCTGCCTCGTGACCGACCAGGCGGTCTCGCCGTGACGCACGACGAAGAGCCTCTGCAGCGAAGGCGTCACGTCGCGGCCGAGCCTCGCGTTGCTGCACCCCGTGCGCCCCACTGCCAGTCGCGGACCTCCGGCATGTCCTGGCCGTACTCGCGGATGTAGCGCGCGTGGTCCACGAGCTTGTCGCGCGCGAACTGCGCGAGATACGCGGCCCGCGGACCGACCGCCGGCACGCGCTCGGCAACGTCGCGCACGAGGTGGAAGCGGTCGATGTCGTTCAGCACCGCCATGTCGAACGGCGTGGTCGTGGTGCCTTCCTCCTTGTAGCCGCGCACGTGCATGTTGTCGTGGTTCGTGCGCCGGTAGGTCAGCCGGTGGATCAGCCACGGATATCCGTGGTACACGAAGATGATCGGCTTGTCGCGCGTGAAGAGCAGGTCGAAGTCCCGGTCGGTGAGACCATGCGGATGCTCGGTGTGCGGCTGCAGCGTCATGAGGTCCACGACGTTGATCACGCGGATCCTGAGCTCGGGCACGTGCTCGCGCAGGATGGTCACCGCCGCCAGCGTTTCGAGGGTGGGCACGTCGCCCGCGCACGCCATGACCACGTCGGGCTCGGTGCCCTCGTCGTTGCTGGCCCACGTCCAGATGCCGATGCCCGCCGTGCAATGCCTCACGGCGGCGTCCATGTCGAGCCATTGCGGCTCCGGGTGCTTGCCCGCCACGATGACGTTCACGTAGTTGCGGCTGCGCAGGCAATGATCGAGCACCGACAGCAGCGTGTTGCCGTCCGGCGGCAGGTACACGCGGATGACGTCCGCTTTCTTGTTGACGACGTGGTCGATGAAGCCGGGATCCTGGTGACTGAAGCCGTTGTGGTCCTGCCGCCACACGTGCGAGGTGAGCAGGTAGGTGAGCGACGCGATCGGCGCGCGCCAGGGCAGCTTGCGCGACACTTTGAGCCATTTGGCGTGCTGGTTGAACATCGAATCGACGATGTGGATGAACGCCTCGTAGCACGAGAACAGGCCGTGGCGCCCGGTGAGCAGGTAGCCTTCGAGCCATCCTTCGCACAGGTGCTCGCTCAGCACCTCCATCACGCGTCCGTCCGGCGAGAGCTCGGTGTCCGTGTCCACGATGATGCCGGTGAACACGCGATCGGTGGCTTCGAACACGGCACCCAGGCGGTTCGATGCGGTCTCGTCGGGCGCGAACAGCCGGAAGTTGCGCGTCGGCAGGTTGAGCTTCACGACGTCGCGCAGGTACACGCCGCCGACGCCGGTCGTCTCGGCGACGCGCGCGCCCGGCGCCGGCACGTCGACGGCGTAATCGCGGAATTCAGGCAGCGTCAGTGCGCGCAGCAGCAGGCCGCCGTTGGCGTGCGGATTGGCGCCCATTCGCCGATTGCCGGCGGGTGCGAGCTCGGCAATGTCCCGCACGAGGCGACCCGTCGCGTCGAACAGCTCCTCGGGACGGTAGCTCCGCAGCCAGTGCTCGAGCTGCGCGAGGTGCTGCGGATTTTCGGCGAGATTCGCGAGCGGCACCTGATGCGAGCGCCAAGAGCCCTCGGTCTGGAGACCGTCGACTTTCTTCGGGCCCGTCCACCCTTTGGGGGTCTTGAGGATGATCATGGGCCACGTCGGCCGCTCCTTGAACCCGTGGCGGCGCGCGTGCTGCTGAATACGCCGGATCTCGGCAATGGCGCGATCCACGACCGACGCCATGCGCTGATGGACGATGGCCGGTTCGTGCCCTTCGACCACATACGGCGCGTACCCGTATCCGCGCATGAGCTCGTCGAGCTCCGCGGGCGGAATGCGCGCGAGCACCGTTGGGTTGGCGATCTTGTAGCCATTGAGGTGCAATATGGGCAGCACCGCGCCGTCGTGCACCGGATTCAGGAACTTGTTGGAGTGCCAGCTCGTGGCGAGCGGACCGGTCTCGGCCTCGCCGTCGCCGATCACGCAGGCCACCAGCAGATCCGGATTGTCGAATGCGGCGCCGTATGCGTGCATGAGCGAATAGCCGAGCTCACCGCCTTCGTTGATCGAGCCGGGCGTTTCGGCCGCCGTATGACTTGGAATGCCGCCCGGAAAGGAGAATTGCCTGAAGAGTTTCTTCAGGCCCGCCTCGTCCTGCGTGATCTCGGGATAGATCTCGGTGTACGTGCCCTCGAGATAAGTGCTGGCCACGAGCCCCGGACCGCCGTGCCCCGGTCCCGTGACGTAGATCGCGTTCAGGTCGTATTGCCTGATGGCGCGATTGAGATGGACGTAAACGAAGTTGAGGCCCGGCGTGGTGCCCCAGTGCCCGAGCAGGCGCGGCTTGATGTCTTCGAGCACCAGCGGACGCTTGAGCAGGGGATTGTCGAGCAGATAGATCTGCCCCACGGAAAGGTAGTTGGCAGCCCGCCACCAGGCGTTCATCCGCTGCAGCAGCTCCGTGGACAAGGGCGTGTCGTTCATTGCCGGTCCTCGATCGCGCCGGCGCGGTGCTCTCGCGTCCCGGGATCCAGGACCTCCAGCACCGTCTTGGCGATCATGATTTCCTCGTCGGTTCGGATGACGCGCGCGACGACGCGGCTCGACGGCGCCGAGATGACGGCTGCACCCGCGGCGTTTCGCTCGACGTCGAGCTCCAGGCCGAGAAACTGCAGCCCGTCGCAGATCCGCCTGCGGATTTGCGGGGCATGCTCGCCGATGCCGCCCGAGAACACCAGTGTCTCGAGCCCGCCCAGCGCCGCGGCGTACGCGCCGATGCACTTCTTCGCCTGGTAGCAGAAGAGGGCGAGCGCTTCCGCGGCGCGCTCGTCCTGCGCTTCGCGCGCAAGGAGGTCGCGCACGTCGCCACTCGTTTCCGACACGCCCAGCAGCCCCGACTCGCGATTCACCAGCACGTCGAACCGCTCGGCCGTCATGTGCTCGGCGTGCGCGAGATAGCGCACGAGCCCGGGGTCGAGGTCACCGGAGCGCGTGCTCATCGGAATGCCGGCGGCGGGCGTGAATCCCATGCTGGTATCGAGGCTCCTCCCGCCGCGTACCGCTGCCAGGCTGGCGCCATTGCCGAGATGCGCGAGGACGACGCGCCCGAGCGCAGCAGCGCGGCCGGCGACACGTGCGAGCTCCTCCACGAGATACGCATACGACAAGCCATGGAAGCCATGACGCTCGACACCGCCGGCCTGCAAGCGGCGCGGCAACGCGAACAGCCTCGCCACTCGCGGCATGTCGCGGTGGAACGTCGTATCGAAGCAGGCGACCTGCACCATGTGCGGGGCCCGCCGGGCGAAAAGCTCGAGCAGGTCGATCTCGGAGGGAAGGTGCTCGGGTGCATACGTGGCAATGCGGCGCAATTCGGCGATCAGCTCGGGCGTGACGCGCAGCGCCGTGCGGTACCGCGGCCCGCCCATGACGATCCGATGACCCGCGGCCCCGATCGATCCGAGGCCCGCTTGCCGCTCGAGCCAGTCCAGCAGGAAAGCGGCGGCAGCGGCGTGATCGAGCGAGCCGATTCGGGACAGCTCCTCGCGACGCCCGACCGCGTCGATCCACGCGAATCCGGCTGTGCCGTGGCCGATCCGCTCGACGGTCGCGCGCAGCACCACCCGGAGCGGCTCGACTGCATAGAGCGTGCACTTGATGCTCGAAGAGCCACCGTTGATCGACAGCACGCGAAGCGTCGAAGTTGCGTCGTTCACCGGATTCTCGCAAGGTCCCGAATGTCGACGATACGCCGGTTCGCGGGGCCGCGAGGCGTGCCCGGGCAGGCATGACCGGCTGGAGGACTTCCGCAGGGCGCGATGTTTCGGGGACAATGCCGGGGTGCGGTCGCACGCCGCGGTTCGCGGCGCCGATGCTGCACGTGGGTCGCCCCACACATTCAACCTCACCTCGGCTCGCTTGCGAGCGAATCACGCCATGCCGGCGACACCGACCGAGCTGCTGCGCGTCGACGAACTCGACGTCGTGATCACGAACCCCGGCAAAGTGCTGTTTCCGCACGCACGCCATACCAAGCTCGACGTCGTTCGCTATTACGTCGCGGTGGCGGAAGGCGCACTGCGCGGCTCGGGCGAGCGACCGAATGTCCTGGTGCGCTACCCGAACGGCATCGACAGCGACTTCTTCTACCAGAAGCGCGCGCCGAAGGATCGTCCAGCATGGATCGACACGGCGACGATCAGCTTTCCGTCGGGACGCACCGCCGAGGAGATCGTGCCGCGACACGCGGCCGATCTGGCGTGGATGGCGAATCTCGCGTGCCTCGAGCTCCATCCGCATCCGGTGCGCGCAAGCGATCTCGATCATCCCGACGAGCTGCGCATCGACCTCGATCCCGTCGACGGTGTGCCGTGGTCGCAGGTGCGCGAGGTCGCTGCGATCGTGCACGCGGCGCTCGAGCACCACGGCCTGCGAGGATGGCCGAAGACCTCGGGCAAGCGCGGCCTGCACGTGCTCGTGCGCATCGAGCCGCGGTGGACGTTCCCGCAGGTCCGCCGTGCGGCGCTCGCGCTCGCACGCTCCGTCGAGCAGCGCGCGCCGGAACTTGCGACGAGCAAGTGGTGGAAGGAGGAGCGGCACGGCGTATTCATCGACTACAACCAGAACGCCAAGGACCGCACGGTGGCGGGTGCCTACTCCATTCGTCCGACGGCGGACGCCCGGGTGTCCGCACCGCTCGACTGGCGCGAGGTACCCGACGCCGATCCGGCGGACTTCACGCTGACCACCATGCTCGAGCGGTTTGCGCGCATCGGCGATCGGCATCGCGGTATCGACGACCGCGCGTATTCGCTCGAAAGCCTGCTCGAGCTGTCCGCGCGACACGAGCGCGATGGCCTGGGCGATGCGCCGTGGCCGCCGCAGTACGCGAAAGCGCCCGGGGAGCCGAAGCGCGTGCAGCCGTCGCGCGACCGTTCCACCAAATCCGAAGCGGCCATGGAATCGGCGCGCGCTAGCGTCCGCTCGCGCCGAAAACCTTCTTCAGCTCGTAAGGCGTCGTGACCTCGAGCTGATCATAGCGGCACGCCGAGGGCGGCTTGTCGGGACGCCAGCGCACGAATTGCGTCGCGTGGCGGAAGCGGTCCCCCTGCAGGTGATCGTATTTCACTTCGCACACGCGCTCGATCCGCACGGGTTCCCACGACAGGTCCTTGCCTGCCGACCAGCGGCTCTGTCCGCCGGGCATGCGGGTGGTGGCGTGGGCCGCTTCGTCGGCCCAGTCGCGCCAGGGATGGTCGGCGAGCGCGTTCTTGCGCAGCGGCTCGAGCAGCTTGGCGAGGTCCCGGCGCCTGGCCACCGTGAACGCGGACGTGATGCCGACGTGATGCAGCACGTCTCGATCGTCATAGAGCCCGAGCAGGAGCGAGCCGACCGCGTCGTCCGTGTCCTTGTACCAGCGAAATCCCGCGACGACGCAGTCCGCCGTGCGCGCGTGCTTCACCTTGATCATGGCGCGCTTGCCCGGTCGATAGGATGCGTCGGCCGGTTTGGCGACCACGCCGTCCAGTCCGGCGCCTTCGAACTCGGCGAGCCATTGTGCCGCGCGCGCGGGGTCACGCGTCATCGGTGTCAGGTGAAGTGGTGCAGCGGCGTGCGCGAGCAACGCTTCGAGGCGTGCGCGCCGTTCCGCCTGAGGCAGCTCCGCGATGCGCTTGTCATCGACGGCCAGCAGATCGAAGGCGACGAACGACGCCGGCGATGACCGGGCCAGCTTGGCGACCCGCGACGCCGCAGGATGAAGGCGAAGCTGCAGTGCGTCGAAATCCAAGCCGTGCGGTGTGGCGATCACGATTTCACCGTCCACGACGCAGCCTGCCGGCAATCTGGCGAGCAACGCGTCGTGCAGCTCCGGAAAGTACCGATCGAGGGGCCGCAAGTCGCGGCTCTGGATGTGGACGTCCTCGTGGCCGCGAAAGACGATCGCGCGGAATCCGTCCCATTTCGGCTCGAACAGGAAGTCGCCTTCGGCGGGCAGCGAGTCGGCAAGCTGCGCGAGCATCGGCTCGATGGGTGGCTCGATGGGGAAGGACGCCATTCCTCAGGCTTCCTTCGGATCGGGCGCGGGACGTCGCTCCAGCAGCTCGAACAGTCCCATGCCGACCAGCATCGCGGCGACGAAGACGAAGGCCTTCGCGTAGCCCATTCCGAGCGCGACGAGCGCAGGTCCGGGGCAGAAGCCGGCGATGCCCCAGCCGACGCCGAACAGAAGGCTGCCGCCGACCAGGCGCCGATCGACGTGACGCGCACTCGGCAGGTTCATGGGCAGCGCGAGATACGAGACGCTGCGCCTTCGCGCAACCGCGAACGCCACGGCTGCCACCGCGATCGCGCCCGCCATCACGAATGCCAGCGAGGGATCCCATGCGCCCGCGACGTCGAGGAAGCCGATCACCTTCGCGGGATTCGCCATTCCGGAAACGATGAGTCCCGATCCAAACATCAGGCCTGCCAACAGGGACGCGACGAGCGGCATGGCGAGCTCCTCAGAGGCCGAGCACGTGGCGGATGACGAACACCGTGGTGAAGCCGGCAACCATGAAAGCGGCGGTCGCAGCGAGCGAGCGGGGCGAAAGCCGGGAGATGCCACAGACGCCGTGGCCGCTGGTGCACCCCGAGCCGTAACGCGTCCCGATGCCCACGAGCGATCCGGCGAGCACGAGCGCGGGCCAACTCGCGTCGATCGTCGACGCGGGCACGACGGCGACGAGCGCATACGCCGTGGGTGCAACGATCAGTCCCAGCACGAACGCGACGCGCCAGCCGATATCGCCCTTCGCCGGCCTCAACAGCCCGCCCAGCACACCGCTGATGCCCGCGATCCGGCCGTTGAGAAGGGCGAACATGGCCGCGGCCACGCCGATCAGCGCGCCGCCGGCCAGCGAGGCCCAAGGCGTGAAGGCAGTCCAGTCGATCGTCATCGTGTTGCTCCGTGCGGCAATATCGCGGCCATATTGTTCATCAACGGAGCCAGCGCGAACAAGCCGTCGAATAACGTGCCCTTATGAGCATCCGCGAAAAACCGATACATCGGATCGGAAGGTAGCTGCTACCCTTGGCGCGCCATCCCTTGCCGGGCGGCGGCGATGATCCAGAAGATTTGCGTCATCAATCCGAACTCGCTGCACTCGGTGACCGAAGACATCGATGCGGCGCTGCAGCCGCTGCGCCGAGCGGACGGGCCGATCCTCGAATGCATGACGCTCGCCGACGGCCCGCCCGGCATCCAGACGCAGCAGGACGCCGACGCAGCCATCGGGCCGCTCATTCGCGGCGTTGCTTCGCTCGCGCAGGCCGCGAGCGCGTTCGTCATTGCCTGCTTCAGCGATCCGGGCCTGCATTCGCTGCGGGAGATCACGACCAAGCCGGTCATCGGCATCGGCGAGGCAGGCCTGCTGACGGCGTTGACGCTCGGCCAGCGCGTCGGCGTCATCGCGATCCTCGCCGTATCGATTCCGCGTCACTTGCGATACTACGGCGCGATGGGCATTCGCGATCGGATCGCCGCGGAGCTGGCGATCGACATGCCGGTCGCCGCGCTTGCCGACCGCCGGCGCACGCTCGCGCGGATGGTCGAAGTTGGCAACGCATTGCGTGACGATCACGGCGCCGACGTCCTGGTGATGGGATGCGCGGGGATGGCGGCATTGCGAGCGCAGCTTCAGCAGCAAATCGGCATTCCTGTCGTCGAGCCGTGCCAGGCCGCCGTCGCAACGGCGATCGGCCGCGTGCAACT
This sequence comes from Casimicrobiaceae bacterium, assembly GCA_036406955.1. Lineage (GTDB taxonomy): Bacteria > Pseudomonadota > Gammaproteobacteria > Burkholderiales > Casimicrobiaceae > VBCG01. Next base: position 30,760 of record DASXAF010000105.1, on the reverse strand, counting down.
GAACTGGCACGGTGAATGAGCGCAATGCGGCCCGTGCCGGTGACGCTCATCACCGGCTTCCTCGGCAGCGGCAAGACGACGTTGTTGAAGCGCATTCTCGCGCAGCGGCCGGACGTTCCGATCGCCGTCATCGAAAACGAGTTCGGCGAGGTCGGCGTGGATGATCGATTGCTCGGCGGGTTGCGCAACGCCGAGATCGTCACATTGAGCGGCGGCTGCGTCTGCTGCACCGCGCGCGACGGGTTCGTGCACGCGCTCGGCGCGCTGCACGAGCAGCGCGGCGCCGGTACGGTCGACTTCGAGCGCGTGCTCGTCGAGACGACAGGGCTTTCGGGCATCGTAGAGCTCGTGCGGGCGCTCGCGCGCGATCAGAAGGTCGTCGCGCACTACAGGCTCGACGCGATCGTCACGATCGTCGACGCGCGGCACGGCGGGCGACAGCTCGACGATTTCAGGGAGGCGCAGGAGCAGGTCGCGGTCGCCGACCGCATCCTGATGTCCAAGTGCGACCTCGTGCCGGACGACGAGGCGTCGCGGCTTCGTCAGCGCATTGCAAAGCTCAACGCGCACGCACCGATCGCCCGCATGCACTTCGGCGACACGCCGATCGCCGACATCCTCGACGTCCGCAGGTTCGATGTCGAGGCGGCGCTCGGGCTCGCGGAATGCTCCAGCCGGGTCGGGCCGGGCCATGCCCGACGCATCGGCTCGTTCGCCGTCCGCGCGTCGCGTCCCTTCGATCCGGCGCGCCTCGACGCGTGTCTCGCGGCGATCATCGATCTGTACGGCGCGGACATGCTGCGCTACAAGGGTGTGCTGCATCTCGCCGGCCGCGCCGAGCAGGTGATCGTGCAGGGCGTACAGAGCCTGTTGCAAGTGGAAGCCGGTCCGTTGTGGCCGACGCATGAGGCGCGCCAAAGCGTGCTGGTGTTCATCGGCCGCGACCTGCCGATAGAGCTCTTCCGGAGCGCGCTCGATCGCTGCCTGCTCGGCCCGCCGAGCAGCGGACGCGATCGCGCCAATGCGTGCGTCGAGCGGGAGCGCCGTCGTGCCCTCGCATGAGCTGACCATTCGCAACGGCACGATCGTCACGGCGGCCGAAACGTTCCACGGTGACGTCGGCGTCGCCGGCGGTCGCATCGTCGACATCGCCGAGGGCCTGCCACCGGGCGAGCGCGACATCGACGCGGGCGGACGGTGGGTGATGCCGGGCGGCATCGACAGCCACTGCCACGTGGAGCAGCTGTCGAGCATGGGCGTGAGGTGCGCCGACGATTTCCACTCGGCGACCGTTTCGGCGGCATTCGGCGGCAACACGACCATCATCCCGTTCGCGTGCCAGCATCGCGGCGACTCGCTGCTCGCGGTTGTCGACGATTACGCCGAACGGGCGCGCGCGAAAGCGGTGATCGACTATTCGTTCCACCTCATCGTGTCCGACCCGACCGAGGAGGCGCTCGAGCGGCACCTGCCGCAGCTCATCCGGCGTGGCATGACGTCGTTCAAGGTGTACATGACCTACGAGCGCCTGAAGCTCGACGACTACCAGCTCCTCGACGTGCTGGCGGTCGCCGACCGCGAGCGCGCGCTCGTCATGGTGCACGCCGAGAACGACGACATGATCCGCTGGATCGCGAAGCGATTGCTCGAGCGCGGCCATACGGCGCCGCGCTTCCATGTCGTGAGCCACTCGCCGATCGCCGAAGCGGAGGCCGCGAATCGCGCGATCGCGATGTCGCGGCTGCTCGACGTGCCCATCCTGATCGTTCATGTCTCGGGGATCGAAGCCGCGCAGACGATCCGCGCGGCGCAGACGCTCGGCGCCCGCGTCTATGCGGAAACCTGTCCGCAGTACCTGTTCCTCGAAGCGGCGGACGTCGACCTTCCGGGCGTCGAGGGCGCGATGTTCTGCTGCAGCCCGCCGCCGCGCGACAAGGCTTCGCAGGAAGCGATCTGGACGGGACTGGCGAACGGGACGTTCCAGGTGTTCTCGTCGGATCATGCGCCGTACCGCTTCGACGCCTCGGGCAAGCTGCCGCGCGGCGCGAACACCACGTTCAAGGAGATGGCCAACGGCGTGCCGGGCATCGAGCTCCGCATGCCCCTGCTGTTCTCGGAGGGCGTGGGCAAGGGCCGGATCGGGCAGAACGAGTTCGTCGCGCTCACCGCGACCAACCACGCGCGCATGTACGGCCTGTATCCGCGCAAGGGAACGCTCGCCGTCGGCTCGGACGCGGACATCGCGATCTGGAACCCGGAGGCCAGGCGCACCGTGACCTGGTCGCAGCTCCACGACAACGTCGGGTATACGCCCTACGAGGGGCGAACGCTGACCGGCTGGCCCGAGACGGTGATCAACCGCGGGCGCATCGTGGTTTCGGAGGGCACGCTGCACGTCGCGCGCGGCTCCGGGCAATTCGTCGCGCGCGGTGCGCCGGGGCCCATCGAGCGGAAGGCCGAGCCGGCGTCGAGCATGCGCCTGTTCAAATCACTCATCACCTGAGAAATGCGATGGCCCGCAAGCTGAACCTCGCCGTTGCGCAGATGGGTCCCGTGCATCTCGCCGACTCGCGCGAGTCGGTGGTGCACAGGCTGGTGGAAATGCTGCGCGAAGCGAAGGGCCGGGGCGCGCAACTCGTCGTGTTTCCCGAGCTCGCGCTCACGACGTTCTTTCCGCGCTACTGGATGACCGAGCCGACGCAGATCGATCGCTACTTCGAGCGCGACATGCCGAACGCCGCGACCCGGCCCCTGTTCGACGAGGCGAGGAAGCTCGACGTGGGCTTCTACCTGGGGTACGCGGAGCTCACGCCCGAAGGACGCCGCTTCAACACGTCGATTCTCGTCGACCGCGGCGACATCGTCGGCCGCTACCGCAAGGTCCACCTGCCCGGTCACGCCGAGCACAAGCCCGAAGCGCCGTTCCAGCACCTGGAAAAGCGCTACTTCGAGGTCGGAGACCTCGGCTTTCGCGCATGGAAGACGATGGGCACCACGATCGGCATGTGCATCTGCAACGATCGTCGCTGGGCGGAGACGTTCCGCGTGCTGGGATTGCAGGGGGCCGAGCTCGTCTTGCTCGGCTACAACACGCCCTCGGTCAACATCCATTGGCCCGAGCCCCCGCACCTGCGCATGTTCACGCACCTGTTGCTGCTTCAGGCCCATGCGCACGAAAACGCGCTGTGGGTGGGCGCCGCGGCAAAGTGCGGGGCCGAGGACGGCTTCCACATGATCGGCGGCTCGTGCATCGTCGCGCCCACCGGCGAGATCGCGGCGCAGAGCGTCACCGAGGAGGACGAGGTGGTCTCGTTCGCGTGCGATCTCGCGCTCGGCGACACCTTCAGGCAGCACGTCTTCAACTTCGCGAAGCATCGGCGACCCGAGCACTACCGCCTGATCGTGGAACGTACCGGCGCGGGAGAGCCTCTCGGCTGAGCGCTGCGCTGCGGGTCTGCTGCCGCAATGCTTCGCCGGCGAATGCTAGCTGCGGCCGGTGAGCGAGTCCTTCGTCACCGTTCGAAACGCGTGCTCGAGGTGAGGGGTGAGGTGATTGACGGACTCCGCGGTGGGATGGAACGCCGAGCGGTAGACGTTCACGCGAAGGCGTATCGGCGGCGCGAGCCTGCGAACGACGACCTGCGCGGCGTTCGCGGCGCGTGCGGTGAATTCGTCGACGATCGCACAGCCGCCGCCGACCGCGACCAGCGCCTTGGCGACGTACGACGTCTGGACCTGCACGCTGGGCGCGAACGTCATGCCGTGCTGCTCGAACGCGGCGGCGAGCGCCGTGCTCGACGGTTCGGTCGACATGGCGAGGAAGCGGTCGAACTCGATATCCTTGAGCCGCATGGGGCGTCGGCTCTTGTCGCCGGAGCGGCGGTCGGCACCGTCGATGTAGACGAGATCGCAATGGCCCAGCGTGACGGCTTCCAGTCCCGCCGGCGCGCTTTCCCGATCTTCGGTCTCGAATCCGACGGCAATGTCGAACTCGTGCATCAGCAAGCCGCGATAGAGGTCCGCCGAGTGCCGCGTGCCGATCTCGATCGTCGTGCCCGGATAGCGCTTGCGGTAGCTCGCGATGGCGAGCGGCAGGAGGTTGAGGCCGAGCGCCGGCAGGCATCCGATGCGCATGCGACCGGTCGCGCCGCGACGCAGGTTCATCGCGACCTGCTTGACCGCGTCGAGATCCTGGAACACCTTCTCGACGGCGCTCGCGAGCATGTCCGCCTCGGGCGTGGGCTGCAGCCGGCCGCGCTCGAGCCGAAACAGCTTAAATCCGAGCTGAAGCTCCGCATGCTTGAGGGCCTGGCTCACCGCCGGCTGGCTGATGCAAAGCAGCTCGGCGGCCCGGCTGATGGAGCCGGAACGCTTGATCGCGTGAAAGACCTCGACGTGACGCAGGCGCATCGTGGGCGGAGTTCGCGCATTGTAGACGCAACCCCGCCGCGGCGAGCCGCCCGGCGTCGTACGCGCGTCGCTCAGCGCGGCAGATGGCCCTCGATCGCCGCCGCCGGCGGCGAATGCTCGGGATCGAGACAGCGCGTCACGTAGCCGTCGATCATCGGCTCCCAGAGATCCCAGAGACGACGCAGCTCGGCGATCGGACGCTCGTCGAAATCGACGCGCAGGTCGATGGGCGCGAACGGAACGCCGACGTAGGCGATCTTCATCGACGCGGAACGCAACGGATACGCTTCGCCGCCGGCGTCGAGTCCGTATTCGAGCGCCGACAGCAGGCGCTCGGCGAGGCTCTTCGCGGGCGCCGACTCGAAGCCGCGCAGCATCGCGGCCGGCACTTCCGCGCTTGCGAGGCCATTGCCGACGCCGATCGCGCCGTCGCCATGGCGCGCGCCTTTTTGGTCGGTGCATTTGTCACCGGTGAACGACGCAACGCCGCCGTTGCGATCGAGCACCGCGAGCTGGCGCCACGCGGCATGCGGTGTCGACGCGATCATGTCCGCGAGCGCTTCCGTCGCCGTGCGACCCTGCTCGAGCGACTTCATGCCGAGCACGCCGAGCCGCGGATCGGAGCGCGCCTGGGACAGCACGACGCCGACGCCGGGGCCGACGAACGGCGCGCGGCCGCCGGCGGCCATGCTCGACGTGGCAAGCGCGCAGCCGAATTGTCCGCTGCGCTCGCAGAGTCCTACGATCGAGAAGGTCATGGGTTCTACGTGAGCAAAGGGATTGCGGATCGGTGGCGTCGCTTCGCGCAACGCCGCTAGACGTCGTGCCAGGTCAGGCCGCCCGGCGGCGGCGGAATGTCGGGGTTGCTGGCGAGCATGCGCGTCCACACGCGCTTCGTGACTGCCTGCGCCTCCTGCAGGAGCGAAGCCTCGTCGAGCGCGAGCAGCCTGCGGTCGTACATCAGGAAGGTGCCGTCGGTCATCACGCTATGAACGACGCCGGGGTGACCGTAGTGGACCAGGCACGACACCGGGTTGATCAACGGCCGCATCGATGGCACGTTGAGGTCGATCAGCACGAGATCCGCCTTCTTGCCCGGCTCGATCGAGCCGATCTCGTCTTGCGCGCCGACCGAGCGCGCGGCGTTGCGCGTGATGCCGTCGAGCAGCGCCTGCGGGTGCGGGTCGACGCCGTACTCTCGCTCGCGCCCGCGGCCGCCGCGATGCAGGATCAGGCCGATCTTCATCGCGTGGAACATGTCCTCGGTCATGTTGTCGGTGCCGAGCGCGATGTTGACGCCGGCGTCCTCGATCCTTCCGATCAGCACGCGGTGCGGGCCACGTCGTGACGAGTTCGCCGGGCAATGCGCCATCTGCACGCCGCGGGTTGCCAGCAGGTCGATGTCGCGCTCGGTGCAGAACGTCCAGTGCGCGCCGACGAGGTCGGGCGCGAGCCAGCCTTCGCTGTCGAGGTACTCGGCGGGCGTCCTGCCGTCACGCGCCTGCGCGACGACACGCACTTCCTGCAGGCTCTGCGCGAGGTGCGCGGTGCGCGTGAGTCCGTAGCGGCGCGCGAGCGTCATCAACTCGCCCAGCATCCAGGGAGAGCAGTTGTCGGGCGCATGCGCAGCGACCTGGCAGCGCACACGGCCGCCGTGCGTGTCGTGCAGCGTCTCGATCATCTCGACGGTGCGGTCGAGGAAGACCTGCCCGAACGCCCGGTCCTCCGTATAGTCGCCGAGACGAATGCGCAACGTGTTGATGTCGGCGCAGTTCTCGGAGAGCCAAAGGCGCAGACCGGTCGCTGCCATCGCCTTGCCGTACGTCGGCACGTGCCGGAACGGATCGACGAGCGTGGTGCAACCCGAGCGGATCGCTTCCACGCATCCGAGCGTGACCATCACCGAGCGCTCCTCGGCGCTCATGGTGTACGACACCGGCGACATGTAGCCGTAGATCACGTCGCCGTCGAAGTCCTCGATCGAGCCGCGAAGGATCGTCAGCGCGGTGTGCGTGTGCGCATTGATGAAGCCCGGGAAGATGGCGAGGCCGCGGCACGATCGCCGCTCGAGGTCGGGATGCGCGGCTTCCAGCTCGCGGGTGTCGCCGACCGCTGCGATCCGGTTGCCCCGCACGGCGACGGCGGCCCGATCGAGGATGCGCCGCGCGCCGTCGCAGGTGACGACCAGGGCGTCGGTGAGCAGGACGTCCATGAATACGCCGCGCCCCTATTCGAGCCGATCGACGGCGCTTCTGCGCCGCAGGAGCTCTGCGGCGACCAGCACGAGCACCGCGAGCACGGTGAGCAGCGACGCGATCGCCGTGAGCGTGGGATCGATCTCGAAGCGGATCGTCTCCCACATCCGCTTCGGCAGCGTGGTCGAATTGGGGCCCGCGACGAAGATCGCGATGACGACGTCGTCGAACGAAGCGAGGAAGGCGAACGCCGCTGCGGACCCGATCGCCGCCTTCACCGAAGGCAGCGTCACGTACCAAAGCGATCGCCAGAAGTTTGCCCCGAGGCTCCGCGCCGCGAACTCCATCGCCGGATTGGTTGTCTGCAGCGCCGCCCGCACGATCACGATGACGATCGGCGTGGCAATGACCGTGTGCCCGAGAAACAGCGCGGCCGCGCTGTCGAGCAGCTTGTACGCCGAGAACAGGAAGTAGAAGCCGAGCGCGATCACGACGACCGGCACGACGATCGGCGAAACGAAGAAGGCCTCGAGCGCACGGCGGCCGGGGAAACGTCCCCTGGCGATTCCGATCGCCGCCGCGGTTCCCAGCACCGTCGACGCGATCATCGTCATCACGGCGACCCGCACGCTGAGGAGCGCGGTCTCGTACCAGTGTGCCGACGTGAAGAAATTGACGTACCAGCGCAGCGACAGGCTGCGCGGCGGGAACTCCATGTACGGCGTGCCGTTGAACGACGTGATCATGATGACGACGATGGGCGCGAGCAGGAAGACCATGAGCAGGGCGGCGAGCGCCCACAGCGCGACGCGGCCCACGCTCATGGCGCCGCTCCGCCGCCCACGATGCGATGCACGCCCATCAGCGCGCTCGCGAGCACGAAGATCGCAGCCACGACGACCAGCAGCAGCACGCCGAGCGTCGCCGCGAAGCCGAAGTTGAGGAACGTGGTGATCATCATGTCGATCATCGTCGCGAACGTCGTCTGCCCGGGCCCGCCGAGCAGCGCCGGCGTGACGTAGAAGCCGACCGCGAGGAGGAACACGAGCGAGCAGCCGGCCGCCACGCCCGGAAGGCTCAGCGGCAGGAACACGTGCAGGAAGACCTTGCGCGGCGGTGCGCCGAGGCTCCTCGCCACGCGCGTGACGTTCGGGTCGATGCGCGACATCACCGCATACAGCGGGAACACCATGAACGGCAGCAGCACTTGCGCCATCCCGACCTGCACGCCGAACATGTTGAAGAGCAGCTGTTGCGGCGCATCGATCGCACCGAGGTCGATGAGCGCGCGGTTGACGAGCCCGTTCCTGCCGAGGATGACGAGCCAGGCGAACGTCCGGACGAGCACGCTCGTCCAGAACGGGATCAGGATCATCACGGTCAGCGCGCGCCGGCCGCGCGCCGACGTCGTCGCCATCAGGTAGGCGAGGGGATAGCCGAGGACCAGCGAGATCAGCGTGACCAGCACGCTGATCTCGAGCGTATTGCGCAGCGCCTTGAAGTACGCCGGCTCGGCGAGCACCTCCGCGTAGTACTTGAAGGTGAAGCCCTGGTCGAAGAAGCTCCAGCCGGCGATGCGCGACAACGGATAGACATAGACGAGCGCGTAGAACAGCAGCGCCGGAAGCACCAGCGCGCCCTCGCGCGAGCGCCAGAAGCGTGCCGGCGTCGCGGCAGCGATTGCCGTGTCACCCGGGCGCCCGGACGACGGGCCCCGGCGACGCGCCGCTATGCCTTCAGCATCCACTTCGCGAACCGCTCCGCCTGGCTCTCGCGGGGCGTCTTGCCGTCGGCGCCCGGCGTGCCCCACCAATCCGTGTTCCACCAGAACTGGTTCTTGATGTTCTCCGGCGAGGTCGACAGATCGGCGGCCTCCTGCGGCGAGAGGAACTCGAACGAGCCGGTGTTGCTCGGCCCGTAAGGCACCTTCTGCGCGATCTTGGCCTGCATCCTGGGGTCGAGCGCCATGTCGATGAACGCCATGGCGACCTTCTTGTTGCGCACGCCTTTCACCAGGCACCAGTTGTCGGCGGCGAGCTTGCCCTGGTTGTAATCGACGTCGATCGGCGCGCCGTCCTTCTTCGCCGTGATGCCGCGCGGTCCGATCGTGTTGCCGACGGCGACTTCGCCGGCACTCAGGAGCTGGATCGCCTGCGCGTGCGAGGTGTACCACTTGGTCACGAGCGGACGCAGCTTGTCCATCATCCGCCACGCCCGCTCGACGTCGAGCGGGTAGAGCTTGTCGATCGGAACGCCGTCCGCGAGCAGCGCCACCTCGAGCTGCGGGGAGATGCCGCCCTGGAAGTTGAACGTCCGGCCGCCGGGGAACTTCTTGCCGTCCCACACTTCCGCCCAATCGTGCGGATGCTTGCTCTTCGGCATGAGGTTCGTGTTGTAGACGATGTTGAACGAGTAGATCCGCTGACCCAGCCCGTAAGGCTGCTGCAGCTCCTTCGGGACGTGCGCGAGCTTCGCCTTGTCGATGCCGGCGTAGTCGATCGGCTCGAGCAGGTTGTCCTTCACCAGCGTCTGGATCGCCGGCGTGTCGGTCATCAGCACGTCCCAGCTCACGTTTCCGCTCTGGACCATCGCCTTCACCTTCGCGGTTTCCGGAGGCGCATCGAGCTTGACCGTATAGCCGGTCGCCTTCTCGAAGGACGGGAACACGAACTCGCGCATTGCGTCGTCGTAGGCGCCGCCCCAGCTCACCACGACGAGCTCGCCCTTGTCGGCGCGCGCGGGGCGGATGTGGAAGAACGGCCCCGTCAACGCCGCGGCGCTGACGGCGCCCGCACTCTTCAGGATGTCACGTCTCTTCATGGGTATCCCTCTCGGTTGCGTGGCTCAGGATCCGCGCGTCACCGGGGTCGAGGAAGACCTCCACTTCGTCGCCTTCCCGGACGGTCACGGCACTACGATTGTTCTGGACCTTCACTGTCAGGCTCAAGCTGCCCAGAACGTCGATTCGATAACGCATGAAATCGCCGACGTAGATCTGCTGCACGACGCGGCCGCGTACGCCGCGCTCCGACGGCGACTGTCGCGTGAGCGAGAACTTCTCGGGACGCACGACCAGCATCCCGGCATCGCCCGCGCGAAGCTCGACGCGGGGCGGCGCCGGGAAGCGCACGCCGTTTCGCGCGACGAAGCCGCCGTCGGCGTGGAGGCTGCCTTCGATCACGTTCGATTCGCCGATGAATTCCGCGACGAACCGGTTCGCCGGTCGGTCATAGAGCTCGCGCGCGGTGCCGAGCTGCTCGATCACGCCGTGGTTCATCAGCGCGACGCGGTCGGACATCGTCAGCGCCTCTTCCTGGTCGTGCGTCACGTACACCACGGTGACGCCGAGCTCGCCGTGCAGCCGCTTGAGCTCGAGCTGCATCTGCTCGCGCAGGTTCTTGTCGAGCGCGCCGAGCGGCTCGTCCATCAGCAGCAGGTCCGGGTCGAACACCAACGCGCGCGCGAACGCCACGCGCTGCTGCTGGCCGCCGGAGAGCTGCCGCGGCATTCGTGCCTCGAGCCCTTCCAGGCGGACGAGTCGCAGCGCCGCGCGCACCTTGCCCTCGACCGCGGCACGCGACTGTCGGCGCATCCGCAACGGAAACGCGACGTTGTCGGCGACGCTCATGTGCGGAAACAGCGCATAGTTCTGGAAGACCACGCCGATGTTGCGCTTCTCCGGCGCCAGGCCCGCGATGGAGCGCTCGTTCAGCAGGATGTCTCCGGCCGATGGCTCCGTGAACCCGGCGATCATCATCAGCGTCGTCGTCTTGCCCGAGCCGCTCGGGCCGAGCAGCGTGAGGAACTCGCCGGCCGCGACGCTCAAGTCGAGCGCCTCGACCGCGATCTGATTCGCGTAGCGCTTGGCGAGGCCCCTCAGGACGAGCTGCCCGCCGCGGGCCTCGCGCGGAGGCCCCGTCATCCGAACGGCGATCGGCGTGTCACTGCGCGGTGTGGTGCGAGGGTCGGGGCGGGAGGCCAGCGGCATCGAGGACGTTTCGCGTTCCATGGCCGATCCCGCACAGCGCCTCCTGAGGCTTCCTGGGCGAAGAAAAGATTAGCAGCCAGTCCCAGAGGTTCATATCTTTTTTTGTTGGACGGCCATAACCCTCGCTTATCGGGCCTCCGCGCCGCTTGTCGATCAGGTCGAGCAGCTCGAGAAGGAACGCAAGGATGGGTCGAGTCGGCGCCCCGTCCCATGGGGCGCCGCTCATCCGCCGCCTCAGGCGGCCCTGGCGTCCTCTGCGCCCGCGCCGCCGGGGCGAGCGACGCCGGCGTAGTTGCTGAGCATCAACCAGGTCGGGAACGCGCTCACGAGCCGCCTTGGCCCGACGACCTGCACGGCCTTCGAGCGCACGGCTTCGTCGAAGGAGATGTCGCCGAGCCATACGCCCGTCATCGCGGCGAGATCCGCGTCGACCACGACGTCGATCTCGGCGCCCGGGTCCTCCACGCAGATCTCCACCCCCGATCGCTCGAGCATCAGCCAGTACACGCGCGGGGCCCGGGACGTTCGCGGCACGCCGCCGAAGCGGAAGCAAACCACGACGCGGTGATCGGGCAGCCGTTCGCGGTCGATGCGGCGGCGAACGTTCCACATCAGGAACCCGGCATCGAGGTTGCGACGCTGCACGCGCACGGTCCACCGCTGACCCCAGCGGCCCAGCGCTTCGAGCACCGGCCGGAACTCCTGCCCCGCCGGTGTGAGAGTGTAGCGATGGCCGTGCTTGCCCGGCGCCGATTCGGTGGCGATGACGCCGGCCGCCTCGAGCTCGCGCAGCCGGCGAGCGAGCAGCGCCCGCGACATCAACGGAACGCCGCGGTGGATCTGGTTGAAGCGCTGCGATCCGGCGAACAGCTCTCGCAGGATGATCGGCGTCCAGCGCTCGGCGAAGACTTCGCAGGCGACGGCAATCGGGCAGAACTGTCCGAACCCGGATTTCATGCCGGGAGCGTAGCCCCGCGCGGGAGCGCGGGCAAGTTCATTTCGTGAACTAGCGTGGCGCGCCGCCGCGCTTCACATTCCGCGAACGGCTCGAACGCCGGGCGTCGACGCCACAGTGCGCCGACGCGGACCACATCGGCACGACGGAGGTCACGATGAACGCTTCGCAACACCCGCTGATCCACACGCATCGCTTCGCGTTGCGCCAACGCGCCGTCAAGATCCTGCCCTGGGCGATCTTCGCGGCATGCTCGACTGCAGCATTCGACGCCAGGGCCGCGACGGATGCCGTGATCCTGAAGTGGAACGACATCGCCGTCCAGGCCGTCGGCGCCACGCCGCCGTTTCCTTCCACGCGCGCGATGGCGACCGTGCAGGTTGCGGTCTTCGAGGCCGTCAACGCGATCACGCGGCGCTACCAGCCGTATCTCGGAACGGTCGCAACCGTTTCGAGCGCATCGACCGAAGCGGCCGCGGTGGCGGCGGCGCACGATACGCTCGCCTGGCTGTTCCCAGCGCAGCAGGGCTTTCTCGACGAAAGGCAGGCGGAGTCGTTGGCCGCGCTGACCGACGGCGACGAAAAGGACCACGGCGTCGCGGTCGGTCGCGTCGCGGCAGCCGCGATGATCGCGGACCGCACCAACGACGGCTCGCAAACCCCGATGTTCCACACGCCGGCGAGCACCGAGCCGTACGAATGGCAGCCGACGCCCTCGTGCAACACCGCGCCCGCGAACGGCCGCGGGTTGTTCCTGCACTGGCAATTCGTCAAGCCGTTCGGCGTGGAAAGCGCTTCGCAGTTCCGCGCCAAGGCGCCGCCGGCATTGGTCAACGGCCACTACGCGAACGACGTCAACGAAGTCGAGGCCGTCGGCGACGCGCAAAGCGCGCAACGGCCGCCGGACCGCTCCGACGTCGCGAACTTCTACGCAGCGCAGCCTCCCCATCGCGGCTGGAACCTCGTCGCCCGCCAGCTCGCCGCCGAGCGCGGCCCGGACGAGATCACGCGGACCGCGCGCACCCTCGCAATCCTCAACATGTCGATGAGCGACGCGCACGTCACCGTGTTCGAATCCAAGTATCACTATCGCACGTGGCGACCGGAAACGGCGATCGTGCGCGCGAACGAGGACGACAATCGCCGCACGGCGCCGAACCCCGCCTTCCGGCCCTTCGTCACGACGCCGTGCTTCCCGAGCTACCCCTCGGCGCACGGCGTGGGCGCCGGCGCAGCGCTTGCCGTGCTGGCGCGCGCCTACGGGCGCAAGCATCACGCGCTCACGAACGTCGAGCCTGCATTGCCCGGCGTGGTCCTGCGCTACTCGGATCTGCGCGCCATCGTCGAGGACGTGTCGGACGCACGCGTCTACGGCGGCATCCATTTCCGCTTCGACCAGGACGCCGGCGAGCGGATGGGCAGGGACATCGGGCATTACAACGACGAGCACCGGCTGTCGCGGCTCGTCGCGAACGACGACTGAAGCCCGGGAAGGCAACGCCGCGCGTGCTGCCTCATCGCACGCGCGGCGGCGGCGCGATGTTCTGGTTCATGCGGAAGACGTTGTCGGGATCGAGGCGCGCCTTCAGCGCAACGAGCCGCTCGTACTTGGCGGCCCCATAGGCCTGCCGCACGCGGTCCTGGCCCTCGTCCATCAGGAAGTTGACGTACACCGCGCCCGGCGGCGCCAGGCGGTCGAAGAACTCGCGCGCCCACGCCGTTTCGCTTTCGGCGAGCGGCTCGCCCGGGCACCAGACGGCGTTGATGTTGACGTTGTATCGCGCAGAGCGATGCGAATACGCGCTCTCGTGCTCGGCGACACGCGCAATCGCGCCGCCGAGCTGGAACACGATCGTGAACGAGCGCGGCGAGCGCATCGCGAGCGAGCGCTCGGTGAGCGTGTCGATCGTCGCGTCGTCGAGCTCGGAAACGTTCGCGGACTTCCAGTAGTAGTGCCAGCCGTGAGGCACCGCCTTGTCGTTCCCCGATTGTTGCGTGAGGTAGGCGCGCGGGCAGACGAGGTCGAACAGGGGTCGGCCGCACTTGCGCAGCGGCTCGACCGCATGCTCGCCGTCCGCGATGCGTCCCGCCCACACCAGCGCGACCTGCAGCACCTTGCGGCCGTGGAACTGCGGGGGAAACAGCGGGAACGGCGGCAGCGTGCGGAACTGCACGATGGTGGTGAGCTCGTCGGGCGCCTCGCGCACGAAATCGCGGTAGAACCGCAACACCGGCGGCGCGTCCTCCATCGCCCAGACGATCGGTCCGGCGAGAAGCGTCGTTCCGATTTCGTGCAGCGCGAACTCGAATCGCGTGACCACCCCGAAGTTGCCGCCGGCGCCGCGCAATCCGAAGAGCAGCTCGGGGTCGTCGGCGGAAGTCGCGCGCAGCAGGGTGCCATCGCTCGCGACGACGTCGGCGGCCATGAGATTGTCGGCGGTGATGCCGCGGCTGCGCATCAGCCAGCCGAGTCCGCCGCCGAGCGTGAGACCCGCGACGCCGGTGTGCGAGACGATGCCGCCGGTAGTGGCGAGGCCGAAGGCCTGCGTGGCGGCGTCGAGCTCGCCCCACAGCACGCCGGGCTCGACCGTTGCGACCCGCCTCAGCGGGTCCACGCGAACGTCCTTCATCGGGCGCAGGTCGATCACCAGGCCGCCGTCGTTGACGGCATGGCCGGCGATGCCGTGCCCGCCACCGCGAATGGACACGACGAGCGCGCGCTCGCGCGCATGCCGAATCGCGGCCGCGACATCGGCGGCGTCGAGGCACTGGGCGATCAGCGCCGGCCTGCGGTCGATGGCGCCGTTCCAGACGAGCCGGGCGTCGTCGTATCCCGGATCGCGCGGTGCGAGCACGCGACCGCGAAAGCCGGCAATCGATGCAGATTGGGCATGCGTCATCGACCGATCTCCCCGACGTCGCGGCGCATGGAACGCGGCGCGACCGACGTGCCAGACGTCGGCATGGAAAGGCTAGCGTCGGCGTCGCCCGCCTGCTAGTTCACTTTCTGAACCGTCGGCGGCGGAGGGGCCGCGTCAGGCTGCGTCGTAGGCAAGCGGCACCGCGGCTTCCGGCGACAGCACGCGGAACGTGAAGCTCTCCTGAAGGTACAGCCGCACGGCGCTCGCCGTGTGCTCGAGATACCCGATGGAAAAGTCCTGGCCGACGGTCAGCTCGAAATCGCCGCCGCGCGTGCTGAGCACGATCGCGCCGTCGACGCCGGGCGCCCACACGACGGGACCGTTGAGCAGGCGGCGGACGTGCTCGATGACCGGGAAGCCGGCGCTGGTGCTCTGGGTGAGGCCGGTGTAGCAGCGCGGGCCGAGCGCGATGGCGTAAGGTCCGTCCACGCCCGCATTGCGAAGGCGATTGATCGCCTCCGCGACGAGCGCGGGGTACTTGGTGTAATCCGCGTCGATCGTGCACCTCGCGCTCGCAGCGCTCTCGGCGATGCCGCGAATGCCGGCTTCGCGAAAGCCGTGAAAGACGGCACGGTCCTCGGCGAGGGCAGCCTCGTGCGCCGCGAGCCGTACGGGATCGAGGTCCGGATCGTGTGCGCCGCGCCCGATCGATTCCAGCTCCTCGCGGCTCAGCTCGAACGGCGTACGCAGCTCGACCAGCGGCTGCACCGTGCGCAGTCGCGCTTCGACGCCGGCTCGCGGGGCGCGACCGACGGGCTCGGTCCGACCCAGCGAGACGGCCGAGCTGTCCCAGCCGAGCGGTCCGATGAAATCGACCAGCTTGCGAGCGGCGAGCGCGGTCTTCAGCGAGCGCTTGGCCTCGGCCTCGATTTGCGTCCATGCCGCATCGGAGACGGGCGCCAGCGAGCGATGGAGGTCGTTCATCACGCCCTCGGCTCGCGAAGGCTGCCGATGCCGAGCGAGCCGTCGCCGTCGGAGGCGGCCGTCGCCTGCTCGGGATGTTCCATCGCGTGCTCCTTCTCGAGCACGGATTGCTCTATGAAGAGATAGTTGCGAAGGTGCTCGTCGAGCTTGGGATCGCGGCGGCGCAGCCACTCGAGCACCATGGCCGCGTGCTCCTTCTCCTCGTCGCGGTTGTGCGCCAGGATCGCGGCAAGCTCGCCGTCGCGCGTCGCATCCACGCGCTGGTCGTACCAGTCGATCGCCTCGAGCTCCTCCATGATCGACGCGATTGCACGGTGGCGGTCGAGTGTCTCGGCTTTGAGGTCGTCGGGATTTTCGTGGTAACCGGCGCTGGATCCAGCCATGTGCGCTTTCCCTCCAGGATCGAACGAATCGCCCTTGCGCCGTTTGGGCAGCGCTAGGACGTCGCGGGTTTCATCTGGGACTGCAGATAGTTCTGCAGCCCGATCTCAGCGATGAGGTCGAGCTGCGTCTCGAGAAAATCGATGTGGTCCTCCTCGGACTCGAGTATGCGCTCGAGGACCTCGCGAGAAACGTAGTCGCCGACCGATTCGCAGTACGCGATCGCGTCCTTCAGCATCGGGTGCGCGCGGCGCTCGAGCGTCAGGTCGCAGTCCAGCGCCTCCTTGACGCTCTCGCCGATCAGCAGCTTGTCGAGGTCCTGGAGATTGGGCAGGCCCTCGAGGAACAGGATGCGCTCGATCAGCCGGTCGGCATGCTTCATCTCGTCGATCGACTCGTGGCGCTCGTGCTCCCCGAGCCGATCGAAGCCCCAGTTGTCGAACATGCGGGCGTGCAGGAAATACTGGTTGACCGCCGTGAGCTCGTTGCGCAACACCTTGTTGAGGTGCTCGATGACGGTGCGATCACCCTTCATGCCGTTCTCCCGCGGTCGGACGTAACGATAGGCGCGGCTCCCGCAGCGAGGAGCCGCGCGGGGGAGGCGGCGTCAATCGCCGTCGCCGGCGCCGTCACGCGTCTCCGCGCACGCTTGCACCACCTGCATGGCGCAGTCTTCGCACCGGCCGCAGCAGGTCGCGACCCCCAGCGTCGACTTCAAGTCTGCCACCGATCGTGCGCCGAGGGCGACGGCGCCGCGGATCTCGCGGTCGGTGATGGCGTTGCACAGGCATACGTACATGAGGGGAGAGCCGAACGTGCAGTGAAATGAGAATTGTTCGCATTATGCCACCTTTCGACCGAGGCCGCCAAGCCCCTTGCCCGAATCGTTCCGGTCGACCGTCGTCGCCAATGAAACGCCAACGTCGGGTACTGTAGCCGCGTCCCGAAACGAGCGCTCGATCCGGACGCAAGCCCGTGCCGGCCGACGCGTGCAGAGGATCGAGCCGCGCATCCATGCCGAGCAGCCGACATGCCTCGCTCACGCGTTTCGCGTGGCTCTCGATCACGGCGTCGGTGGTCGTCATCGCGCTCAAGGCGTTCGCGTGGTGGATCACGGGATCGGTCGGGCTGCTGTCCGATGCGCTGGAGTCGATCGTCAACCTCGTCGCTGCGTGCGCAGCCCTTCTCGCCCTGAAGGTGGTCGCCCACCCTGCGGACGAAGGTCATCCGTACGGGCACGAAAAGGCCGAGTATTTCTCGAGCGGGCTCGAAGGGGCCCTGATCATCGTCGCCGCTGGCGCAATCGCAATGACCGCCGTCGAGCGCCTGCTGCAACCCAAGGCGCCCGAAGCGGTCGGGGTGGGCCTCGCCGTGTCGGTGGTCGCAACGGCCGTGAACTTCGGCGTCGCGCGCGTGCTTCTGCGTGCAGGCCGGCGCCATCACTCCATCGCCCTCGAGGCGGACGCACGCCACCTCATGACCGACGTATGGACATCGGTCGGTGTGGTGGTGGGCGTTGGCGCGGTCGCGCTGACCGGATGGACGCGGCTCGATCCGCTCATCGCGCTCACCGTCGGCGCCAACATCACGTGGACCGGCCTGAGCCTGGTGCGCCGCTCGGCGCGCGGCCTCATGGACGCCGCTCTGCCCGAGGCCGAGCAGGCCGCCATCCGCGGCATTCTCGACGCCTGCCGCGACCAGGGCCTCGAATACCACGCGCTGCGCACGCGCCAGGCAGGCGCGCGACGCTTCGTCGAGTTCCACTTGCTCGTCCCGGGTGCGTGGACCGTGCAGCACGGACACGACGTCGTCGAGCGCGTCGAAGCGAAGATCCGCGACGCCGTGCCGAATGCGCATGTCCTGATCCATCTGGAGCCCATCGAGGACGAGGCCTCGTGGGCCGACGTCGAGCTGCGCAGGATCCGTTGACGTCGCCGCAGGAGGCGACGCGCCCGAGCGCGCCGCCGTCGGCTTCGACGGCGGCGCATCCCACGATGACTCAGCTACGCATCAACCGCAGCTGCCGACGGTGCCGTGCTGCTTCGGCTTGTCCCATCGGTCGCTCTTCGGGTCGTAGACCAGGGGCTTCAGGAAGTCGTCGGGATCGACCATCCAGCGAGCCTCCGGTCGCAGCTCTGCCGGGAACGGCGGCACCATCTGCGTGAGCTGCTGCAGGTAGGCGATCTTGAACCGAAGCGACGACGTCGGCAGCGCCGCGTTGGTCTGATGGATCGGTATGTAGATCTTCGGCAGCAACGCTTCGTTGTACAGGACCACGTCGCGCATGCCGTTCACCGGAAAGCCGAGGCTCACCGAAGAGCCGAGCTCGACGTCGGTCTGCGGCAGCGCATGCATGATGTCGGTCAGGTGCTGCCCGACCGCGGGACCCCAGCACTTGTCGATGCCGCAGCCCTCCTTCAGCGCGCCGGTCGTGTTGTGCCAGGCGAAGGTGAAGCGATTGCCTCCGCGCACGACGAACTGATAGAAGATGCTGATCGGACCGCCCGGCCCGCCCGATGTCGGGAACGAGTGCGGCGTGCCCGGCGGGTACATCGGCGGATTGCCGTTGTAGACCGTCGCGTCGCGCGGATCGGCGTCGTTGATCACCGGCGCGATCGGCATCGAGGTATCGAGCGGCGTCGTCGTGGAGTGAAGGTGACGGAACGCGGTGATGCACGCGTCCGGTTCGAGCTGCGGGATGTTCACGATCTCCGCGCCCGGCGTCGAGCCGGCCGACGTGACGTCGTGGCAGTCGACGCTCGGCACGTCGATGATTCCGGCCGCGTCCAGGTTGGCGGCATCCACTTGCATGGCATCGCACGTCTCCTCGGAGGCATAGATCGGGATCCCCAGCCTGCCGGCGACGAATGCCGCGTTGTCGGCGTGGTCGCCGTGACCGTGCCCGAGGAAGATCGCCTCGGGTCTCAGCGTCACGAGGTCCTCCACGACGAAGGGCGTGCGTCCCGGCACGGTTTCGCCGCGATGAACGTACGTGTCGAGCAGCACGATGCGGCCCCTTATGGATACCGCATACGAGGCGTTGGTCGTCCAGGAGAAGATGACCTTCTGCTTGTCGACCTCGCCGGTGCGCGCATTGACGTTCTCGGCGCCGAAGAACTGCTGGCGCACGCGTATCGTGTCCGCGGTCGCGGGCGGTGGGTGCTTGGCAGCCGCGGCTTGCGAAAGCACGCACGCGACGGCCAGGACAGTCGCTCGAAGCGCGAATGAGTGGCTCATTTTCAACGTCCTCCTCGGCGGGCCCTTGGTCCCGCACGTCAGGCGGCGCGCTTCGCACAAGCCGCGTCGGGCGCGCGTTGGTGCGCGAGAGACGCCGCAAACGATGATTGCCGTGCGCGGAGCGGGTGACGAAACGCGCCGCGGCGGTTGCCGGGGGCGTACCGCAGGTGCGTCCCGGCCAGGCGACCGTACTACGCTTGGCACAACCGTGTCAATTGTAGCGTACAGGCCGCGCGGGCCGGGCAGGGAATAGGCGCGGCGCTCGCGGGTTAGCGGTGGGTCGATCCACACCCGAAATGCGGCCACGCCAACGTCTCGTCTCCCATGGGTTGATCCTGATCGCGATGTGGCTGCCGGCGTTTCAGGCCGCGGCGCAGCCGGTCGCGACGGCGCTCGCCACGCGAGGCACCGCGGGGATTTCCAGCGGGTCGCTGCGGCCGAAGGACGGCGACGTCGTCGCGGTCGTCGAGTTCTACAACCGATCGCAGGATCACTACTTCATCTCCGCTTCGGCAGCCGAGATTGCCGACCTGGACGCCGGACTGCATCCCGGCTGGCGGCGAACCGGAAGCTCGTTCCACGCCTACGCAACGCCTCGCGATGGAACGACACCGGTCTGCCGCTTCTACCTTCCGCCCGCGGCCGGGGACTCGCATTTCTTCTCCGCCTCGCCCGACGAATGTCGTGACACCGGGGCGCGCTTCCCCGACTTCGTGCTAGAGACCGGTGAGGCGTTCTCCGTAGCGCTTCCCGATGCTTCGACGGGTGAATGCCCGGCGACGACGGTGCCGCTGTATCGAGTCTGGAACCATCGCGTGGACGGCAACCACCGTTACACGACCGAGCGTGCGGTCTGGCAGCAGATGAAGAACCTCGGCTGGACTGCCGAGGGCTACGGCCCGGATCAGGTCGTCATGTGCACGCCGACCGCAAGCGACATCGCCATGGTCGACGTCGCGGTCGCCGGACGCGCCGTGATCAAGGCGCGGGCGGGAGGCAACGTCGTCGCGCTGCTGGAGGAGCGGCTCACGTCGATCTTCCAGGACGGGCCCGATCGCGCGCTCGCGCTGGCTCAGCCCGACGGTCGCAGCACGCGGACGTACGTGCCACCGGCGGGATGGTCACTGGTGGATTTCGCCGTTCATCCTTCGGGCGACGTGTCGGTCGTGCTGACGACCGCCAAGGCCGTCCGCATCGCCAGGCTGGATCGGCTCGGCAACGTGCGCAGCGATCGACCCTTCCTCGATGCGGAAGCTGCGCACGATCCCTTCATCCCATTCGACTCCTCGCCGAAGGACGACGCGTCGCTGCAGCCCATCCTCATGCACGACGCAGCGCGCGTGGCACCGCTCGGCGAGAGCCTGGCGCTGGTGCTGCGAACGGGCCGTAACGCGGTCGTCGCCTATCGCATGGACCTCGACGGGTCCGGCGGCTACGTACGCGCATGGCGAACGCTCGTCGAGCCGGGAAGCTCGATCGACGGCGTGTTCCTCGAGAGCGGCAGCTTCGACACGTTCGGGCAGCTCGCCAATCACGTCGGCGTGCGCGCCGACAGCGACGTGAACGGCACGCTCGCCGTAGGCGTGATCCAATCGCCGTTTCGCAACTACGCATTCGCCGCGCACGCCGCGTATTTCGGAGAGCCCATCGCCGCCGAATCGGGCATCCTCGTCACGCGGGTCGCCGGCGCCGATGGTCGACGGCTCGGCAGCAGCGTCATCGACACCCGCGAGCAGGCCGAGCTGCACGGCCTGCGGGCGACGGCGGCCGGATTCGCCATCGTGGGTCGCGTGCGCACCGCTGTGCGCCCCGATGGCTCGGGGTGGGACGCCTACGTCGCCAGCGTGTCGACCGGCGGCAGCGTCGACGCGTATCGCGTGATCGACGTCGACCGGGGCGACGTGCTCTTCGACGCGGACGTGTTGCCGGACGGGCGAATCATCGCGCTCGGCACGACGGGATACGTGCAGAACCCCGCCGGCGCGAGCATTTCCGAGGAAGCGCAGCCGCTGCTGCTTCTGCTGAACGCGGATGCATCGGTGTCGCGACGCGTGAGCCTTGCCGATGGCCCGCGCCAGGACCAGGTCCGCACGATCGTGTCGCTCGACGGGCGATGGCTCGTCGGCGGCATGCGCAACGGGCCGGGCACGCATTCCGCGGACGCGCAGCCGCAACTCATCGCGGCCGACGGTTACCTCACCGAGATGAACGCGGTGGCCGCGCCGTGACGCGGGTTTGAAGGATCGCCGCCGCGAAGGTATGCTGGCGGCGGTTTTGCTGAGGCGTCGCGCGCGCGGCCGGTGGAAGGAAACGCTGCACCGGCGGCCCGGCGCGCCGGCCGCGGGCAAGACGCCCTTGAAAGGAGGATGTCATGCTCTACCGGACTTGCATCACTGCCGCGACCTTGCTTGCCGCCGGATTCGCCGTGGCTGCGCCGCCCAAGGTCGTCACGCTGCCCAATTCCGATCCGCAGTGCTTCGTGCCATGGGCCGGCAACACGAAGCTGTTCCAGTATCCCGCGAAGAAGGCTCCGTACCGCATCGCGCTCGCGAACGGCTTCATCGCCAATACGTGGCGCATCCAGATGATCAAGACGGCGAAGGCTTACGCCGCGCAGCCGGAGGTCGCCGCGAAGCTCAAGGAGTTCAAGGTCGTCTCCACCGGCGAGGACGTCGCGGCGCAGATCGCCGCGATCAACAACTTCATCGACTCGGGCTACGACGCCATCATCGTGAACGCGCAGAATCCCGCCGCGTTCAAGCCCGTGATCAAGCGCGCCAACGACGCGGGCGTCGTGCTGGTCGCCTTCGACAACATCCTGGACACCGACGAGGCGATCAACGTCAACGTCGACCAGAAGGGCCTCGGCAAGTACTGGGCCGACTGGCTCGTGAAGAACGTCCCGAACGGCGGCAAGGTCCTGGAGGTGCGCGGCGTGTCGGGCACCTCGGTGGACCGTGATCGGCACGAGGGCATCCAGGAGGTGCTCAAGGCGTCCGGCAAGAAGTGGGACGTGGTCGAAGTGATCGGCAAGTGGGACGACCCGACCGCGCAGAAGGTCACCGCCGACGCCATCGCCGTGCACAAGCATTTCGACGGCATCACCGCGCAGGGCGGCGACACGGGCGTGGTGCAGGCGATGATCGACGCCAAGCATCCGTTCGTGCCGTTCGGCGGCGAGACCGAGAACGGCTTCCGCAAGTTCTGCGGCAAGTACGGCGCGCAGGGGCTGAAGTGCGCCTCGGCGGGCACGGGCCCGGCGCAAGTCGCGGTCGCGATCAAGACCGCGATCGCGGCGCTCGAGGGCAAGGTCGTGCCGCAATCGATCAAGCTGCCGCTTGCCAAGGCGGAGACGCCCAACATGAAGGACGGGACCGACTTCTACGTCGCCCAGGGCGACAATTTCTTCGTCGGCAACGCCTTCCCGACCTGCGGCATCAACTTCACTGCCCAGGAGATCATGGGGCAGACCGAAGCGAACGTGAAGTGACCGCGGACGCGGGGGCGAGCGCGCCCCCGTCCCCGTCCCCGCGCACGCCCCTGCTGGAGATGCGCAGCGTGTCGAAGCGCTACGGCGGCGTGCGCGCGCTGCAGGACGCCGACCTGGCGATCCATGCCGGGCGCATTCACGCCGTGCTCGGCGAGAACGGCGCCGGCAAGTCCACGCTGATCAAGATCATGGCCGGGGTCGTCGCACCCGACGAGGGCTCGATCGTGCTCGACGGCGCTCCGGTCGCGTTCGAGTCGCCGGCCGACGCGCAAAAAGCCGGCATCGCCTGCATTTTCCAGGAGCTGTCGCTCATCCCGGACCTGTCGGTCGCCGACAACATCTCGATCAGCGATCCGCCCAGGCGTTTCGGACTGATCGACCGGCGCAGGCAACGGCGCATCGCGGAAGACGCGCTAACGCGCGCCGGTGCGCCGAACGTTCATGCATCGGCGCTGGTGAAGGACCTGTCGCTTTCGCGCCGGCAGATGGTCGAGATCGCCAAGGCGCTCGCGCGGAAGCCGCGCATCCTGATCCTCGACGAGGCGACGTCGGCATTGACCGCCGCCGACGTGACCAAGATCTACGCCGTGCTGAAGCGCCTGCGCGGCGAAGGCCTGGCGCTCGTCTACATCTCGCACCGCATGCACGAGATCGCGGAGCTCGCCGACGAATGCACCGTGTTCCGCAACGGTCGCAACGTCGCGACGTACGCGGCAGGCACGAGGTCGGACGCCGAGATCGTCGAGCTCATGATCGGGCGCGAGCTGGCTTCGGAGTTCCCCGCACGACCCGCGCTGCCGGCACGCGACGCGCCGCCCCGGCTCGACGTCGCGCATCTGGCATGGGGCGAGCGGCTTCGCGACATTTCGTTTCGCGTGCATGCCGGCGAGGTCGTCGGTCTCGGCGGTCTCGACGGGCAGGGCCAGCGTGAGCTGCTGCTCGCGCTGTTCGGCGTGCTGCGCGGGACGACGGGCACGATCGCCGTCGACGGCAAGGCCGCGAGGATCGACCGGCCGAGCCAAGCCAAGGGCGGCGCGATCGGCATGGCGCTCATTCCGGAGGACCGCAAGTCCGAAGGCTTGATGCTGCCGATGTCGGTGCGGGACAACCTGTCGTTCGCGGCGCTCGAATCGCTGTCGCGCTTCGGTGTCATCGACGGTGGCGCGGAACGCGACGCGGTCGAGCGCATCGTGCGGCTGCTCGCGATCCGCTCGGACGGGACGCACGTGCCGGCCGGGTCGCTGTCGGGCGGCAACCAGCAGAAGCTCGTCATCGGCAAATGGCTGATGGTCTCGCCGCGCATCCTGTTGCTCGACGATCCGACACGCGGCATCGACGTCGGCACCAAGCAGGAGGTCTATCAGCTCCTGCGCGAGCTCGCGCGCGGCGGCGCCGCCATCCTGTTCTACACGACCGACGTCGACGAGCTCGTCGGCTGCTGCGACCGCGTGCTGGTGATGGTGGAAGGCGCGGTCCGTCGCGAGCTCGCCGGTGGGCAGATCACCGAGCACGCGCTCGTGAGCAGCGCATTGAACCTGGTCGCGCCGGGCGGCAACGTCGTGGAGTCGCGGGCATGATCGGCGACGCCCGCTACTGGCTCGGCGAGAACAAGGGCGCGCTGGCCGCGTTTGCGGCGTTCGTGGCGATGTTCGCGCTCTACGTCGGCAACCATCCCGCGGGCTTCACGGCCAACGTCGTGCAGACCGCCGCCAACAAGGGCGTGATCCTCGCGATCGTCGCAATGGCGCAGACCCTGGTCGTGATCACCTCCGGCATCGATCTGTCGGTCGGCATGGTGATGGTGCTCGCGAACTGCCTCGCCTCGCACGTCGCGGCCGGGGACACGCCCGCGGCGTCGCTCGGCGTGCTGGGCGTGCTCGCGGTGGGCGCGGCGTGCGGCGCGATCAACGGATTGATCGTGATCTTCGGACGGCTGCAGCCGATCGTCACGACCATCGCGACGGGTGCGGTGTACTACGGCGCCGCGCTCGCGCTTCGCCCCGTGCCCGGCGGCGACGTGAACGCCACGCTGGCGGACGCCGTCACCGGCAGGATCGCCGGCATCGTGCCGTCGAGCCTCGTGCTGCTCGCCGCGTTGGTCGCGCTCGTGTGGTGGCCGTTCCGGCGCTCGGTGATCGGTCGCGCGGTGTACGCCGTCGGCTCGTCCGAAATGGCCGCGTACATGTCGGGCGTGCCGATCCGCCGCGCGAAGCTCGTCGCCTACACGCTCTCCGGGCTGCTCGCATCGGTGGCGGGGTTGTTCGTGACGTTCGTCACCTACTCCGGGGAGGCGTCCGCCGCGAGCGGAGGAACGTACACGCTCTATTCGATCGCCGCCGTGGTGCTGGGCGGCGTGTCGCTGTTCGGCGGCTCGGGGAGCGCGATCGGCGCGATCTTCGGCGCGCTGATGTTCCGCACGATCGGCGACCTGCTGTTCGTGTTCAACGTCGAGCCGCTGTGGCAGCCGCTGTTCCAGGGTGTCGTGCTGATGGCCGCGGTGTCGCTGGGATCGCTGCGCCTGCTGCGCATCCGCAATCGCCTCGAGCTGTATGGCTGACGTCTCTTCATCCGGCATCGGCGCGACTTCGCGCCGTACGATGGCGGGCGCGCGCCGTCGCGTCGACCCGGCGGTCGCCTGGGCCTTCGGCTGCGTCGTGCTGGTGTTGCTGGTCGGCAGCCTGTATTCGCGCAGCTTCCTGTCGCCCGAATACCTGCTGCAGCAGCTCAAGGTCGCGTCGTTTCTCGGCGTCATCGCCACCGGCGCGATGATCGTGATCCTGCTCGGCCAAATCGACCTGTCGGTGCCATGGCTGGTCGCGGTCGGCGGCATGATGGCGACCGCGGCAACCGGCTGGGGCCCGCTCGGTGAAGCGATGGCGATTCCCATCGGTGTGGCCTGCGGCATTGCGCTCGGGCTGGTGAACGGGCTCGGGGTCGCGATCCTGCGCCTGCCGTCCATGGTGGTCACCCTGGCCGTCAACGCGGTCGCGCAGGGGCTCATGGTCGTGCACACCGGCGGCTTCTCGCCGCAGGCTTCGTCGTCGCCGGCGATGCGCTTCCTCGCGACCGGCGACACGCTGCTCGGCATACCGAACGCGCTGATCGTCTGGGGGTTCATCGGCGCCGGCGCGTTCTTCCTGCTCACCCGCACCACGTTCGGTCGCACGGTCTACGCCATCGGCAACCGCGAGCGCGCCGCGTATCTGTCGGGCGCACGGACCGGGCGCGTCGTCATCGCGGCGTTCGCGATCGCGGGCGGACTCTCGGCGTTCGGCGGCGTGCTGCTCGCGGGCTACGCGAGCAAGGCCGCGCAGGCGATGGGCGATCCGTACCTGCTTCCCGCCATTGCCGCGGTCGTGCTGGGCGGCACGTCGATCCTCGGCGGACGCGGCAACTATCTCGGCACCGTCGCGGGCGTCATCCTGATCACGCTGCTCCAGTCGATCCTTTCCGTGATGCAGATCGAGGAATTCGGCCGGCACGTCATCTATGGTGTCGTGATCGTCGCCATGCTGCTCGTCTACGGTCGCGGAGCAAGGCAATCCGAATAGCGGGTGCAAGAGATGCCCTTCGAGCTCAACGGAACGTTCGAGATCGTCGACCCGCGCTTTCGGCCGCTCGTCTTTGCCCACGCCCACGTCGAGAAGCTGTACACCGGCTGCCGTTGGGCCGAAGGCCCGGCGTGGTTCGCGGCGGGCCGCTATCTCGTGTGGTCGGACATACCGAACGACCGGATGCTGCGCTGGGACGAGACCGACGGCTCGGTGTCGGTGTTTCGCCAGCCCGCCATGAACAGCAACGGCAACACCGTCGATGCCATGGGCCGTCTCGTCACGTGCGAGCATCGCGGCCGCTGCATATCGCGCACCGAGGTGGACGGCACGCGCACCGTGCTCGCGGACCGCTACCAGGGCAAGCGACTCAACTCGCCCAACGACGTCGTCGTGAAGAGCGACGGCAGCATCTGGTTCACCGATCCGAGCTATGGCATCGACTCCGACTACGAGGGCGACGTCGCGCCGAGCGAGATCGGCGCGCGCAACGTGTACCGCATCGACGCGGCGAGCGGGCGCGTCACGATGGTGGCTTCGAGCTTCGTGCAGCCGAACGGCATCGCGTTCTCGCCCGACGAGTCGCTGCTGTACGTGGTCGACAGCGGCGTCACGCACGAGGTCGACGGGCCGCATCACGTCCGCCGATTCGAGGTCTCGGCCGACGGCGCGTCGCTTTCCGGCGGCGACGTGTTCGCGACGTGCCCGGCGGGGCTCTACGACGGCCTTCGCGTCGACGTGCACGGCAACCTCTGGCTGTCGGCGGGCAACGGCGTGCATTGCCATGCGCCGGACGGCGCGCTGCTCGGAACGATCGCGATCGGGGAGGCGGTCGCCAACGTGTGCTTCGGCGGTCCCAGGATGAACCGCCTGTTCGTCTGCGCGACGACGTCGCTCTACTCGGTGTTCCTCAATACCCGGGCGGCGGGACGTCCCGGGCCGCGCAGCTGACCGGGCGGCCGGCGCGGTTGCAGCGAGCGCGGCTCAGGCCGCCGCCGTTGCCCGCCGGCGCTTGCGCGGCGCGACGTGCACGCGTTCGTCGCGCAGTTGCGGATACGCTTCCAGGAGCGACATGGTTTCGCCACACGAGCTTGCGGCCAGGCCGGGAAGCAGGCTCAGGCGCGCGCGAAAGTCGCGGCTGCGCAGCACGTCGGGTATCGGATCGACGGTGCCCAGCGTATCGCGGTGACAAGCCAGAAAATAGCGCTCTTCGACCAGCGGAACGAACGTGAGGCCGAACAGGTGCGCCGCCGTCTCCACCGCCATGCCGGCGTCGCCCATTCCGCTTGCGATATAGGCCGCGACCGCGGCGTGCGTGTATTCGGCGCTGTCGAAGCCGGCGATCTGCGTCCAGTCGATGCCTTCCTGCTCGAGCAACAGGTCGAGCAGCAGCCGTGTTCCCGAGCCTCTCTGCCGGTTCACGAAACGGATGCCGCTGCGCGTCAGATCGGCGAGGCCCACGATGCGCTTGGGATTTCCCGCCGCGACCACGATGCCCTGCCGGCGCTTCACGAGATGCAGCAGCACGTACGCGCGCGGACGAAGCCATTTGCGCCATCGGTCCAGGACCACCGACTCGAGCGGGCCGACCGGCGTGTGGAATCCGGCAAGGTCGCAGGTGTGATGGCTCAGCGAGGTCAACGCGTCCTCGCTGCCGCAATAGCGGACTTCCGACGCGACGCCCTGTTCGCGCAGCTGGTCGCGCAGGGCGTCGAGCGCGAACGAGTGACTCGCATGAATGCGAATCGGCGCGGTCTGAACGGGAAGCGCCTGGCGCATCTCGGCTTCCAGCTCCGAGGCGAGATTCGCGAGCACGGGCGAGAGCCGGGCGCGCACGCGCTTGTTGGCCCATACGAGCCGCTCGCCGAGCTTGGTGAGCGTAGCGCCCTGACCGCGCACCGAATGCAGGAGCGGGCCGCCGAGGCTTCGACCCGCATCCCGCAACAGTCCCCACGCGTGCCGGTACGACAGGTTGAGCTTGCGGCATGCGCGGCTCAGGTTGCTCTCCTGCTCGACCAGCGTCAGCAGGTCGATCACGGAATCGAGCGAGCGCGCTTCTTCCGTGCCGTCGCCGACCATCCATCCGGCGCGCAGCTCAAAGCGCGCCATATGCAATCGACTTCATAAAGTCATTGGGTCGGGGCACACGATCCGATCCATTATGCAACATATTGTTGCGCCATGTGAAATGCCGCTCTAGCTTCGCTGCGCGGGTGTCTCGAGGTCCCAACAACAGTACTACAGGGCATATAAGGAGGAACCATGGCGAACGGAACGGCCGAAGCCACACTTGGCGGCGTACCCGAGTACGGCCTGCTTGCGAAGGAACGAATCATTGCCGCGGCAGGCTTCAGTCGATGGCTGGTGCCGCCGGCAGCGCTTGCGATCCACCTGTGCATCGGCATGGCGTATGGCTTCAGCGTGTTCTGGCTGCCGCTGTCGCACGCCATCGGCATCACGCAATCGGTTGCGTGTCCCGCCGACATGTCATTTTTCGCGCGTGTTTTCGCCACGACTTGCGACTGGAAGATCAGCGAGCTCGGCTGGATGTACACGCTGTTCTTCGTGTTCCTCGGCGCGGCGGCGGCGGTGTGGGGCGGCTGGCTCGAGCGCGCGGGTCCGCGCAAGGCCGGTTTCGTCGCGGCCTGCTGCTGGTGCGGCGGCCTGCTGATCTCCGCCTTCGGCGTGTACGTGCATCAGGTGTGGATGCTCTGGGTCGGGTCCGGCGTGATCGGGGGCATCGGTCTCGGGCTGGGCTACATCTCGCCGGTATCGACCCTGATCAAGTGGTTCCCGGACCGCCGCGGCATGGCTACCGGCATGGCGATCATGGGCTTCGGCGGCGGCGCGATGATCGGCGCGCCCCTGGCCGACATCCTGATGAAGCACTACCAGACGTCGACTTCGGTCGGGGTGTGGGAGACCTTCGTCACGCTGGCGGTGATCTACTTCGTTTCCATGACGTGCGGCGCGTTCAGCTACCGGATCCCCGCGCCGAACTGGAAGCCGAAGAACTGGACGCCGCCCGCGACGACCAAGGCGATGATGACGACGCGCCACGTGCACGTCAAAGAGGCGCCGAGGACGCCGCAGTTCTGGCTGATCTGGTGGGTGCTGTGCCTGAACGTGACGGCGGGCATCGGCATCATCGGCATGGCCTCGCCGATGCTGCAGGAAGTGTTCGCCGGCAAGCTCCTCGGCAACACCCTCACGTTCAACGAGCTCAATGCCGCGCAAAGAGGCGCGATCGCGGCCATCGCGGCGGGCTTCACCGGCCTGCTGAGCCTCTTCAACATCGGCGGACGGTTCGTGTGGGCATCGGCGTCGGACTACCTCGGCCGCAAGCTCACGTACTACACGTTCTTCGTGCTCGGCATCCTGCTGTACGCGTCCGCGCCCTGGTCGGGACACTACGGCCATGTGGCGCTGTTCGTGATCGCCTTCTGCATCATCCTGTCGATGTACGGCGGCGGCTTTTCGACCGTGCCTGCGTATCTCGCCGACATGTTCGGAACGCAGATGGTCGGCGCGATCCACGGGCTGCTTCTGACGGCGTGGTCCGCGGCCGGCATCTTCGGGCCGGTGATCGTCAACTACCTGCGCGAGTACCAGCTCGACCACGGCGTGCCGCGGGCGCAGGTCTATGACATCACTGCGTACATCCTGTGCGGCCTGCTCGCCATCGGCTTCATCTGCAACTGGCTGGTGAAGCCGGTCGCCGACAAGCACTTCATGACGGAGGCCGAGCTCGAGGCCGAGCGCCGCCTGGCGCACGAAGCCGCGCGTGCCGCCGACGTTCGCACGGCGGGACGCGAACACGGACCGACGCCGAAGTGGCTCGTCGCCGTCGCGTGGCTGCTCGTCGGCATACCGATCGCCTGGGGCGTCTCGATCACGCTGGAAAAGGCAGCCGCGCTCTTCCGTTGAGCGGCTGGATTGCGGCTGCGCGTCGCACGCTTTGCGCGTGCGGCGGCAACCGCGAATGCATCAACGCGCCGGCGTCGTCGTGCGAGTCGGATTCGCGTTCGTGGACGGTGCGCTGGCGTTGCCGCTCACCCCGAGTGCCGCCAGGGTCGGCTGGTCGAGCGTACCCGTCTCGCCGAGGCCCTGCGCGCGCTGGAATTCACGCACGGCGCTCTCGGTGCCGGGGCCCCATACGCCGTCCACGGCCCCCGCGTTGTAACCGCGGGCGTTGAGCGCCTGCTGCGCCGAGCGCACGGTCGGCGACGATTCAGCCGTTGCGCCGCTCGCGTCGTTGCCTGCGGCAAGGCCGCCCTTCTTGGTTTCGTAATGCCCCGCGTAACCGCCGACGCCCGCGCCGACCGCTGCGCCGACCGGGCCGCCCACGGCAGCACCCACCACGGCGCCGCCGGTCGCGCCGACCGCGGTGCCCTTTTCCTGCCGATCCATGGAGTTCCAGGTCGCACAACCGGCCAGCGTACCCATCAGGATCACCGCGGCCGCTCTCGACGTCACATGCGATGCTCGCATTTGCCACTCTCCAACGCTTGTTGAACGCGCGTTCCGCCGCTTCCGCGCTTGCACGTCTCGGCGACCGGAACGACTACGTGCACTATGCGATTTCGTCGCGCGGCCGTGTATCAGCCGGCTCGGAAACGGGATGTAGGTCTTTGCGCCGGCGCGGCAACTGAATTGCGGCCATTCCGCAAGCGCTCGCGGCCTGCAACGGGATCGCTTATGCTTTCCG
>DASXAF010000104.1:0-9739 GCA_036406955.1 Casimicrobiaceae bacterium | reverse complement strand
GCCGTGGGGGATGGGCTCGACCGCTTCCTCGAGTGTCGTCGTCTTCATTGGCTTCTCTCCGCTGCGTTGCGATCGGCGATCAGCTTGGGCACCAGGCTCGCCAGGACCGCGACGTCGATGCCGACGATGGCCTCGAGGAGGCGACGAAGCGCATGCCACCACGGGTCGTCGCCGTGCTCGAGCAGCACGATCGCGCAAACGTAGCCGGCGAGCTTGGCCGCATCGCGCACGACACGACGGACAGCCCGGCGCCAACCGCCGCGCGTGTGGCGAGCTGGAGCGCCCCGACGGCATCACGAGCCCTCATGGCCCCGGCAGAATGGAGGCTCGCCTGCGCCGCTATTGCGCGAGCCACCCGCCGTCGACCGGAATGCATGCGCCGCGCATTTGTGCGGCGGCATCCGAGCACAGGAACACGGTCAGTGCGCCGATCTGCTCCGGCGTGGCGAACTCCAGCGACGGCTGCTTCTCGGCGAGGAGGCGGCTCCGCGCCTGGCGCTCGGACAACGCTTCGCGCGCGGCGAGGCCGTCGATCTGCCGCTGCACGAGCGGCGTCAGCACCCAACCCGGGCAGATGGCGTTGCACGTGATGGCGCTCGTCGCGGTTTCGAGCGCGACGACCTTGGTCAGTCCGAGCAGGCCGTGCTTGGCCGCGACGTACGCCGCCTTCTGGACCGACGCCACGAGCCCGTGCGCCGATGCGATGTTCACGATGCGACCCCAATCGCGGCGCCTCATCTGCGGCAGCGCGGCCTTGATCGCATGGAAGCACGCGGACAGGTTGATCGCCAGGATCGCATCCCATCGGTCGTCTGGGAACTCCTCGACGGGCGCGACGTGCTGGATGCCGGCGTTGTTCACCAGGATGTCCACGCCGCCGAACGTCTCGACGGCGTGACGCACCATGCCGCGCACCTGCTCGGGCTTCGACATGTCGGCGTCGCTCACCGCGACCGATACGCCGAACTCGGCGGACATCCCGGCCCGCAGCTGCTCGATCGCGCTCGCCTCACCGAAGCCGTTCAGCATGATGCTCGCGTTCTGGGCCGCGAGCGCGCGCGCGATTCCGAGCCCGATGCCGCTGGTCGAGCCGGTGACGATCGCCACCCGGTCCTTGAGCATGCCGCCTCCGTCAGGGTTGTGGCATCAGGGCTTCGATTCCTTGACAACGTCCTTGCGGAACTCGGCTCGTTCCTCGGGCGTCATCTTGCTGGCATTCGGCTTCTCGGCGTACGTCTTGTTCTTGACCGGCGGGCTCGGCTTGGCCTTCTGCAGGTTCATCTGCGACTCCATGGAGTCCTTGGCCGTCGGCCGGTACTTCGGCGTCTGCTTCTCCTTTTCCGTGACCGTCTTGCTCGGCTTGTGCTGCTGCAGCTTCATCTGGTCGTCCATCGCTTCCTTGGCCGTGGGCCTGGCGGGCTTGCTGGCGGCCTTGGCGGCGTCCTGGGTCGACGAGTCCGTCGTCTGAGCGAGCAGCAGCGGAGCGCTCGTCGCGAGCGCGGCCGCGGAAATGAGCATCACGAGCTTCTTCATTGCACTTCCTCCTTCAGGGGTGCTGCGGTTGATCGCGGAGCGAGAAGCTCGCGCGTGTGCCGCGCGATCATCAGCTCCTCGTTGGTCGGGATGACCCACGCGGATACGCGGCTCGCCGGCGTGCTGATGCACGCCGCGTGGCGCTCGTTCGCCGTTCGGTCGATCTCCACGCCGAGCCACGCGGCGTCGCGACAGATCCTCTCCCTCAGACCGGCGCTGTTCTCGCCGATGCCGGCCGTGAACACGATGGCGTCGATATGGCCGAGCGCCGCAGCCAGCGAGCCGAGCTCGCGGCCGATGCGGTAGACGAAAAGACCGATCGCCTCCCTCGCCCGCGCGTCGTCGCTCGCAAGGAGCACGCGCATGTCGCTCGAGATGCCCGATACGCCGAGCAGGCCGGATCGCCGGTAGATGAGGTCCTCGATCTCGCGGGCGTTCATGCCGAGCTCGTCGATCAGGTACAGCACGACGCCCGGGTCGAGGTTGCCGCAGCGGGTGCCCATGGGCAGACCGTCGGCGGCGGTGAAGCCCATGGTGCTCGCGACGCTGCGCCCGTGCGACATCGCGCACATGCTGGCGCCATTGCCGAGGTGCATCACGACCGTCTTGCCGCGTGCCGCCTTCGCGCTGTATTCGCCGAGCACGCCCGCGATGTACTCGTAGGAAAGCCCGTGAAAGCCGTAGCGCTGAACTCCGCGCTCGGTGATGGCGCGCGGCAGCGCGAACGCCTGCGCCACCTCGGGCTGCGTGCGATGGAACGCCGTGTCGAAGCACGCGACCTGCGGCAGGTCGGGCAGGCGCGCGAGCAGCGCCTTGATGGGCGCGAGATTGTGCGGCTGGTGGAGCGGCGCGAGCGGGACGAATTTCTCGAGCGCCGCGACGACCGTGGCGTCGACCCGCACCGGGCAGACGTACGCGAGCCCGCCGTGCACGACGCGATGGCCCACGCCGACCAGGCGATGATCCTTCAATCGCTCGCGCAGGAACCCGACGAGGTGCTCGAGCGCGCCCTCGTGGCCGAGCGACACGCCGTCGCCCCACGCGTGCTCCTGCAGCACCGTCCCGTCCGGCCCCTTGGCGACGAAGCGCGGCGACGTGTGCAGTCCTTCGGCCTGCCCGCGCGCGACCAGCGTGGGCGCGTCGCCGTGCTGCGCGTAGAGCGAGAACTTGAAGCTCGACGAGCCCGCGTTCAGGACGGCGATCGCGTCGTTCATGCCACCGCCTTCTGCGCCACCTCGCGCCGCACCTGCGCCGCGAGCGCGGCGACGCCGCAGGAAGCGAGGCGCGTCATCACCGAATCGGCCCGGCTGGTGAGGATGATCGGAACGCGCGCGCCGAGCACGATGCCGGCGGCGTCCGCGCCGGCGAGGAACGACAGGCTCTTCGCGAGCATGTTGCCCGCTTCGAGGTCGGGCACGACCAGCACGTTCGCGCGGCCCGCGACCGGGGAGTCGATCTGCTTGATCTTCACGGATTCGAGGCTGATCGCGTTGTCGAGCGCGAGCGGCCCGTCGAGGACGCCGCCCCGGATCTGCCCGCGGTCGGCCATCTTGCACAGCGCGGCCGCCTCGACGGTGGAAGGAACCTTGGGGTTGACCGTCTCCATCGCGGAGAGGATCGCCACGCGCACCTCGGCGAAGCGCAGCGCATGCGCGAGGTCGATCGCGTTCTGCACGATGTCGACCTTCTCCTCCAGCGTCGGCGCGATGTTCACGGCGGCATCCGTGACGATCAGCGTCTCCTCGTAGGACGGCACGTCCATCACGAAGCAGTGGCTGACGCGCCGCGCGGTGCGCAGGCCCGTGTCGCGCTTGACCACTGCGGCCATGAGCTCGTCGGTGTGCAGGCTGCCCTTCATGAGGGCCTCGGCCCTGCCTTCGCGCACGAGCTCGACCGCCTTGGCGGCCGACGCCTCGCTGTAGGGCGTGTCGACGATCTGCGTGCCGCCGAGATCGATGTCGAACTGCTTCGCGACCCCTTCGATGCGCGCGCGCGGGCCCACCAGGACGGGCGCGATCAGGCCCTGGCGCGCGGCATCCATCGCGCCGCGCAGCGAGCTTTCGTCGCAGGGATGCGCGACCGCGGTGGGTGTGGGCGGCAGCGACTTGCAGAAATCGAGCAGGCGCTGGTATTTCTCGTGCACGCGCGCCATCGCCTACCTCTTGGCGGTCCGGGGCGCACGCCGGCCCGATCGCTTGCGTGCCGCGTTCGCGCGCACCTCGGGATGCACGTCGAGCTCGGCGCCGATGCGGCTCACCATCGCGAGCTGCTCGGTGGAAGGCTTGCCGCGCTGCACGCGCTCGTCGGCGAGCAGGCGCTGCACGAGCGTGACGAGCCGCCGCCGGTCGTCCTCGTTCGCGAGCAGCTTCGGCAGCGTGGCGAGCGCCTGCCCGGGCTCGTAGCGCACGATGATCTCCTGCTCGCCGCGGATGCGACGCCATTGATCGGGCGGCAGGTCCGGCAACAGGTCGCGATATTCCGACACGAGCTCCTGCTTCATTTGCAGGCGCGACAGCAGCAGCGGCTCGCCCTTGCGCGCGAGCAGGCACGCCACGCGCGCGAGCGCCTCCGGGTAGCCGCCTTCGCCGATCGAGGCGAGCGCCTCCTGCACGAACGGCAGCTCGCGCGGCTCGGAGACCGGCGCGACGCCGCGCTCCTCGGCCTCGCGCCTGTCGGCGATGTACAGCGAGAACACGTTGCCGTAGGTCTGGAAGAAGGTGGCCTCGCTCGCCGCGTCGCGAACCGCGCGGTAGTACTCGAGCGATGCGCTCATCGCCGCCGAAGCCGCGCGCTCGACCTTTCGCCCGGTGTTGGAGTCGTCGACCGGCGTGCGCCGCGCGCGCACCATGTCGGCCGCCGGCCGCAGCCACGCGAGCCACGGGTTGAGGTCTGACAAGGCCCAGCGCTGCATGCGCAGCGGATGGAACTGGCGGCTGAGCTTGGCCGTGAACTCGTTCGAAATCGACTGCACGATCGGCTGCAGGAACAGCTCGTAGGCGCGCTGGTTGAACTCGGACACCGCGGCCACGGCCTGGAAGGGCTTCTCGTCGGAGCGGTCGAAGCGGTTGAGCTTCGCGACGATGTCCTCGAGGCGGTGCTCGCGGAATTCGACCTCGTACTCGACCGCGCCGTCCTTGCCCTTGCGCTCGCGGATGTCCATGCCGTACAGGCCGGGCGGCAGGGCCTCGATGTGCTTCAGCACCGAGACGATCTGCGCGTGCTCCTTCTTCGCGACCTTGCCCGACACGAAGATGCCGAGGTGACCCACCGTCTTGTGCATGAGGCCGACGATGACCTGCCCGCGCGACTTGATCTCATCCGTCGAGCCGTACACGTCGGCCACCCAGTTGAATGCCTGCTGCGGCGGCGTGATGTTGTCGCCCATCGAGGCGAACAGGATGATCGGCGCCTTGATGTCGCGCAGGTCGAACGCCTTGCCGCCGCGCGCCTTCGTCTCGCCGGCCCACAGCTTGTTGCCGACGAAGAGATTGCGCGTGATCCACTCGATCTCCTCGCGGTTCATCAGGTAGAAGCCGCCCCACCAACGCTCGAACTCGAGGAAGCGCGGCGGCTCGGTGTCGACGTTCGCGTACAGGTGGTAGTACTTGTCCCAGAACGTGTTCGCGGGATTGAGGTTCTCGAAGTTCTGCACCAGGTGCGCGCCGTCGAACACGCCCGCGCCGAGATCGGAGGTGAGCGACGCGAGCCACGTGCCGCCCAGGTTGCCGCCCGAGTAGCGCATCGGGTTGTCGCCTTCGCCTTCGCTCCACGCACCGCCCCAGTACGACATCGGCGCGCCGTTGATGACGATCGGCCCGGTGTCGTCCGGATCCGCGGCCGCGAGCATCATCGCGGCCCACCCCCCCTGGCAATTGCCGACGATCGCGGGCTTGGGGCTGCGCGGATGCAGCTCGCGCACCTTGTGCACGAACTGCTTCTCGGCTTCACACACGTCGAGCAGCGTCTGGCCGGGCTCGGGATCGCGGAAGAAGATGACGAAGTAGACCGGATGGCCCTCGCGCAGCGCGACGCCGACCTGCGAGTCGTCCTTGAAGCCCCCGATGCCGGGCCCGTGCCCCGCGCGCGGATCGATGATGATGTAAGGGCGCCGCAGGGCGTCGATCTCCACGCCCTCGGGCGGGACGATGCGCACCAGCGCGTAGTTGACCGGGCGGGCGAGCGTTCGCCCGTCCATCACGGTCTCGTAGGCGAAGTGGAGCACCGGCGGCAGTCCCGCCACGGTGTGCTCGACGAAGGTGTTGCCGCGCTGGCGGATCGTGTCCCAGAACAGAACGGAGCGCTGCGCGGCGTCCACGGCATACGCGTAAGCGTCGGTCCAGACCGTCGCGGCCGCCGCCGGATCGCGCAGCAGCGCGGGTATGCCGTTCGCGTCGTACGCCTTTTTCAGCGCGTCCGAGAACTGTTCCTGCGCGACCTGCGCGCGCTTGCGGAACACGAGCGCGACCTTGGTGGAGATGTCCTGGCTGTGCGCCAGCTGTCGTCCTGCGTCCATCACAGCGCCTCGCTTTCACCTGCGCGGTGTCCATGCTGCGCGAAGGCTGCGTCGCCCGTCTTGTCATTTCTCGACAGCGCCGGAGCCGTCGCCGCGCCGCTCGATCGAGATCGACGCAGCGCTAAATGACGAGCATCAGCAGCTGTTTGGCGAGATCCTTGGCCGGTATGACGGTGAGCAGCAAAGGCGCAATCGGCAGCAGAGTGGCGAGGACCACTATGGTGATGCTTTGACGGGTGATCGGCACAATGCCCGTGGACTTGACCGTTTCCATGCTGTTCGACAGGTCGGCAAGCGACTGGATGTCACCGCTCCCCAACGGCGATTCCCGAGCGGGCATGCCGTCGGGCAGCCACTTCCCCTCGAACTCGCCCACGTATCGCTGCGAGAGGCGACCGTAGAGGCGCAACGCCGTTCGCTTGGCGGCGGCCACCTGAGGCGCGAACACGGTGAGCGGCCCCAGGACGAGCAGGAGCAGGAAGGCGACGACGAGCACGATCTCGACTGCCGAGTCGCTCAGCTGTGCGCCGAGATGGAAAATGCGGTTAGCCACCGTGCCTGCGACGAGCGCCCCGTGGGCCATGGCCAGGGGCACGAATGCAAAGACGGTGTTGGCGAGGAACCCGACGCCGCCCATGCGGTCGGCGTGCATGGCGCTGAGGTTCAACGGAATGCGGGATACCTGCCACAGGAACCGCATCCACACGATGATGCGGAAATACCAGCGCAGGAGCAGGAACTGGAACAGCGGCACGCTCGCGTAGACGTACCAGACTCCCGCGGGCGTCAGCCGCGTCCCCTGCGCCGAGGCGTGCGCGTACCAGGTCGCGACGTCGAGTGCCGTGAAAGCGCGCCAGACGACCGGAATGCCGAGCGCGTATACGACGGCGATCATCGCGATCTCGGCAAGGATCGAATTGCGCATGCGCATGGCCGAGCGGAGCGCGGCGTCGAAGCGCTCTCTCGATTCGGGCCCGATCAGGTTCCGCGCGAGGAATTCGCCGGCCACGGGGCGCAGGCGCAGGTGCACCAGCAGCTCGGCCTCGATCAGCAGCGGCATGGCGACGAGGAATCGGACGTGGACCTCGATGTCCTTCAGGAAAGGAACGGCGACGGCGCCGTCGAGCGCGTCGCCGCCCGCGATGGCGAGCAGCAGCAGCGGCATCCACGCGATGGCGCAGATGACCAGGATGCGGCGGCGCACGAGGTGGAGCGCGTCGTCGGTCATGTGCGCGCGCCGCAGGAGCTGGTACAACGGACCGCCGAGAACGACCGAGAAGCTGCGCGGGTCTTCCGATCCATCGGCGCTCGCCGGGAGCGCCGGCATCGCGAGGCGAGCGCGCGCGGTGTGCGTTGCCTTGCCCGTCACGGCGCTGTGGAGCTGGCCCGCCCCGTCGACGCCAGCCCCGTGCGCGCCTCCTGCTCGGTCTCGAAGATGTAGGGCGCGAGATCGCGTCGCGACAGCGCCTCGCCGAGCTTGGCACGCATGAACGAGCTGGTGGTGAAGCGCGTCACGCCGAGGTAATGCCGCTCCACCACGTCGCGCACCATGTCGACGTAGGCGTCCTCGACGTCGCGGTCGAGCACGAAGCCCTCGTAGTTGACGATCGTGTAGACCTTCCGGCCGAGCGGCTCGCAGATCTCGCGCACCTTCCGGCGGATGGCCTCGACCATCTCCGGCGTCTTGACCTCGAGCTTCTCGAAGTTGAGGAACAGGATGTTCTGGTCCGCGTGGTAGGTGAAGCGCGCCTCGAATGGCAGGCGCAGGAGGTCGTCGCGAAGACCCATCGGCTCCGGCCTGAAGATGCGTGCGTCCATGCGCCGCGGCCGGCGCACGATCGGCTCGAAATCCATGCGCTCCAGGATGTCGCGGGCGAGGTCGACCCCCGGCGCGATCTCGATCAGCTCCAGGCCCTCCGCAGTGAGCTGGAACACGCACCGCTCCGTAACGTAGAGCACCTGCTGGCCCGCCTTCACGGCGTACGGGCCGGAGAAGGTGCGGTGCTCCACCTCGCGGACGAACTTGCGCATGCGCCCTTCGCTGTCGATGCGAAGCTCGCCGTCAAGCGCCGAGACGCGCAGGTCCCCGCAGGTGAACGTTCCGACGAACACGACCTTGCGCGCGTTCTGGCTGATGTTGATGAAGCCGCCGGCGCCGGCGAGGCGCGGGCCGAACTTCGACACGTTGAGGTTGCCTTCGCGGTCGGCCTGCGCGAGGCCGAGAAACGCCACGTCGAGCCCGCCGCCGTCGTAGAAGTCGAACTGGTACGGCTGGTCGATGACCGCCTGCGCGTTGACCGCGGCGCCGAAGTCGAGCCCGCCGGCGGGCACGCCGCCGATGACGCCCGGCTCCGCGGTGAGCGTCATGAGATCGAGGATCTTCTCCTCGTTGGCCACGTTGGCCACGCCTTCCGGCATGCCGATGCCGAGGTTCACCACGCTGTTCGGGCGCAGCTCCATGGCGGCCCGCCGCGCGATGATCTTGCGCTCGCTCATCTCCATGGGCCGCACCGAGCTCACGGGGACGCGCACCTCGCCGGAATACGCCGCGTTGTACTGCGTGGCGAACGTCTGGTGGTGGTTCTCCGGCTTTGCGACGACGACGCAGTCGACCAGCACGCCGGGTATCTTCACGTCGCGCGCGCGCAGCGTGCCGCGGTCGGCGATGCGCTCGACCTGCGCGATCACGAGGCCGCCGGAGTTGTGCGCCGCCATCGCGATGGCCAGCACTTCGAGCGTGAGCGCCTCGCGCTCCATCGTGACGTTGCCGTCGGGATCGGCGGTCGTTCCGCGCACGATGCCGACGTCGATCGGGAACGCCTTGTAGAAGAGGTATTCGCGCCCGCCGATCGTCATGAGCTCGACGAGCTCCTCGGTGGTTCGCGCGTTGAGCTTGCCGCCGCCGAAGCGCGGATCGGCGAACGTGCCGAGGCCCACACGGGTGAGATGGCCCGGCTTGCCGGCGGCGATGTCGCGGAACAGGTGCGTGATCACGCCCTGTGGCAGGTTGTACGCCTCGATGCGGTCCTCGACCGCCAGCCGCTGAAGGCCCGGCACGAGGCCCCAGTGGCCGCCGACGACGCGCTTCACCAGGCCCGGCAGCGCGAAATGATTGAGGCCGCGCGTCTTGCCGTCGCCCTGGCCCGCGGCGTACACCAGCGTGAGGTCGCGCGGCTTGCCGACGGCGACGTCGCCGTCGGGGGCACGGTAGAGGGTTTCGAGCGCGACCGCGACTTCCTCGGCGAAGCCGATGCCCACGAAGCCTCCGGTGGCGACCGTGTCGCCCGCCCGGATGAGCTGCACCGCTTCGGGGGCCGAGACGATCTTGCCCTGCTCACGGCTCAGGACGGCGGGGACGGCGGCGTTGCGCATGATGCTCTCCGCTCGCGGTTAGACGATGCCGAGCGCGTAGAAGAAGCCGATCACGACGAAGACCGCGAGCGTCTTGATGCACGTGATCGCGAAGATGTCCTTGTACGACTGCCGGTGCGTGAGCCCGGTGACGGCCAGCAGTGTGATCACCGCGCCGTTGTGCGGCAGCGTGTCCATGCCGCCGCTCGCCATCGATGCGACGCGGTGCAGCACCTCGAGGGGGATCTGCGCGGCGTTCGCCGCCTGCACGAACGTGTCGGCCATGGCGGCGAGCGCGATGCTCATCCCGCCCGACGCCGATCCCGTGATGCCCGCCAGCGC
>DASXAF010000103.1:0-69568 GCA_036406955.1 Casimicrobiaceae bacterium | reverse complement strand
GGCGCGCCGGGTTTCGCGCCGCCCGACCGACTGATTGCGAGCACCTGGAGCCGGAGCGCAGCGCATTTCCGCGCGCTCAGGCACCGGCGGTGACACACTCAGCGCAGCGAGCCCAGCGCAGCGACCCCAGTGCAGCGACCCAGCGCAGCGACCGTGAGAGCCGCCTCAGTGCAACGGCCCCGACGGCCCCGTCTGCGTCTGCGCCGGCGCAGGCGACGCGTGATGACACACCAGCCGCCATCCCGAGGGCGTGCGCATGAAGACGTTGGTCGCGACGACGACGCCGCGCAGCGCATCGCCGGTGTACACGTGCTCGAGGGCGCTTTGCAGCGCGAGGCCGACCGTTTCGAGCACGACCACCTGGTCGAGCCGGAAGCGCATCTTCGCGTCCCCCGCGAAGATCTGCTCGAAGGCCGTGCGCACCGCTTCGTAGCCGACGTGCCGCGTGCCGCCGGGGTGCACGCACACGATCTCCTCGTCGTCGGCCCACGCGGCCATCATCGCGTCGAGGTCCTTGTTCTCGAAGGCCTGGTAGAACGCCAGGGCGACGTCCTGAGGCGAGGTGTAGATCGGCAGCGTGCGGGCCTTCGACATGGGCGATCAGCCGGGTGGCGACTCGTCGCGCTCGGGCAGCGAGACGCGCGCCAGATTGTAGACGATGGTGGGCGAAAGATCGCGCATGCACTTGAAGTGCCCGAGCGGGCATTCGCGCTTGAAGCACGGGCTGCAGGCGATGTCGATCTTCGCGACGCGCGCGAGCGGTGACAGCGGCGGGGTGTACTGCGGCGACGACGAGCCGAACAGCGCGACCAACGGCGCGCCGACCGCGGCTGCCGCGTGCATCAGCCCAGAGTCGTTGCTGACCACCACGGTTGCGATCGCGACCAGGTCGATCGCGGTGCCGAGGTCCGTGCGTCCGGTCAGGTCCCGGAATCTCTGTCCCATCTCGCCCGCTGCCTGCACGACCGCCGTGGCGGACAGCTTGTCGTTGGGCGACCCGACGATCCACACCTGCAGGCCGTCGCGCAGAAACTGCGCGCCAAGGTCGGCGAAGTAGTTCGGCGGCCAGCGCTTCGACGGACCGAACTCGGCGCCGGGACACAGCACCGCGATCGGCTTGTCGGCGCGAAGCCGCATGGAGCGCATCGCGGCCGCGCGGTTTGCGGCGTTCGGCACCAGCACCGGCGCAGGCGGCGTCGGAATGAGCGCGCGCGGCGCACCCGCGAGCGCCGCGTAGCGATTGACCAGTCGCGGCAGCGCCTTGCGGTCGAGCACGCGCGCGTCGGTGAGCAGTCCCCAGCGCGCCTCGCCGATGTAGCCGCTGCGCCGCGGAATGCGCGCGAGAAACGGCACGAGCGCCGATTTCCACGTGTTGGGCAACACGAACGCGCGCGTGTAGCCTTGCGCGGCGAGGTCGCGCGCCAGCCGGCGCCGCTTCGCGAGCGCCAGTTCGCCGTGCGCGAAAGGATTGTCGACGATGCGCCGGATGCCGCGCATGCGCGCATAGACCGGCGCGCACCATGGCGGCGCCAGCACGTCGACGATCGGCTCCTCGTACGGCTCGCGCAGCAGGGCGAGCAAAGGCTCGGACAGGATCGCGTCGCCCACCCAGGACGGCGCGACCACCAGGAATCGCTCCGCCATCGTGGTCGCCGTGAAGCCGGTGTCGTCAGTGACCGCCGGTGAGCGGCCCGCCCTTCAGGCGATAGCGCGTGCCGCAGTACGGGCACATCGCCTCGCCGGTCTCCGCCACGTCGAGGAACACGCGCGGGTGCGAGCTCCACAATGGCATGCCGGGATTGGGACAGAACACCGGCAGGTCCTTGGGCTGCACCGTGACCGGCTCGGCAGAAGGAGCGGTGGCCACCGCTACACCCGCGTGAGCCACGACAGCTTCGACTCGTTGCGCCCGTTCACCGTGTCGAAGAACATCTGCTGCAGCTTCGTGGTGAGCGGGCCGCGCG
Source organism: Casimicrobiaceae bacterium (assembly GCA_036406955.1). GTDB lineage: Bacteria > Pseudomonadota > Gammaproteobacteria > Burkholderiales > Casimicrobiaceae > VBCG01. Next base: position 67,604 of record DASXAF010000103.1, on the reverse strand, counting down.
TGCCGGTTCCGATCGGCCGGTTGTCGTACTCGCGTATGGGCGTTACTTCCGCGGCGGTACCGGTGAAGAACGCCTCGTCGGCGATGTAGACCTCGTCGCGTGGAATGCGCCGCTCCTGCACCTCGATGCCGAGCTCGCGCGCGAACGTGATGATCGTGTCGCGCGTGATGCCGTTGAGCGCGCCGCCGGACAGGTCGGGCGTGTGCAGCTTGCCGCCGCGCACGATGAACACGTTCTCGCCCGAGCCCTGGCACACGTAGCCTTGCGGGTCGAGCAGCATCGCCTCCTCGTAGCCGTCGTGCGTGGCTTCCTGGTTGGCGAGGATCGAGACCGCGTAGTTGGCGACGGCCTTGGCGTTGCACATCGTGATGTTCGGGTGATGGTGCGTGAACGACGACGTGCGCACCCGTATGCCTTTCTCGAGGCCCTCGGCGCCGAGGTACGCGCCCCAGGGCCATGCCGCGATCGCCACGCGAACCGGATTCGTGCGCGCGGCCACGCCCATCGCGTTGCTGCCATAGAAGACCAGCGGGCGGATGTAGCACGACTCGAGCCCGTTGCGCCGCACGCAGTCGACCTGCGCTTCGACGAGTTGCTGGCGCTCGAACGGGATCTTCATGCCGAAGATGCGCGCGGAGTTGTAGAGGCGGTCGGTGTGGTCGCCCAGCCGGAAGACGGCGGGGCCCTGCGCGGTCTTGTAGCAGCGTACGCCTTCGAAGACGCCCATGCTGTAGTGCAGCGTATGCGTCAGCACGTGCGTGGTGGCGTCGCGCCACGGCACCATCTTGCCGTCGTACCAGATCCATCCGTCGCGGTCGGCCATCGACATGGCGGCCTCGTTCTCCTGATGTGCCAGCGGCGAATTCTAGCCGATGGGCGCCGACGCCTCGCTCCACGGCACGCCGAAGAGCGTGCGCCAGAGCGCCGCGACGGCCGCACGCGCATCGCCGTAAGGGGCAGGCTCCACGCGCGCCTGGCGCGCGCCGGTCAGGCGGACCTGGTGCTGGCGTCGACGGTACTCGCGATACGCGTCGGCGGACGCTCGCGCGAGGCCGGCCGGAACGAGGCCGAGGTCGCCCGCGCGCTGCACCAGCGCGATGTTGCCCTTGTTCTCGGTCAGCGACGCGTGCGCGTGCGCATGCGCGAGCACGAGGTATTGCACGATGAACTCGATGTCGACCATGCCGCCAGGATCGTGCTTGAGGTCGAACGCCGGCGTGGGGTTCGGATGTCCCGCCGCCATCCGCCGGCGCATCGCGACGATATCGCTCGCGAGGCGCTCGCGGTCGCGCGCCATGCGCAGGATGTCGACACGCTCGCGTTCGAACGCCTCGCCGAGCGCCGCATCGCCGGCCGCGTAGCGCGCGCGGGTGAGCGCCTGATGCTCCCAGGTCCATGCATGCTCGTGCTGGTAGCGCGCGAATCCCTCCACGCTCGACACCATCAGGCCGGCGGCACCGTCGGGCCGCAGGCGCAGATCCGTGTCGTAGAGCTGACCCGCGGCCGTCGTGCTGGTGAGCCAGGTGTTGATGCGCTGGGCGAGCCGAGCATAGCGATCGCGCGCGGCATCCGGCTGCGGATCGGTCGCGTCGACGTCGTAGAGGAACACGATGTCGAGGTCGGACACGTAGCCGAGCTCCTTGCCGCCGAGGCGCCCGTACGCGATCACTGCGAAGCGCGGCGGCGTCACGGCTCGACCCTGCGCGCGGCAGAGCTGGCGCCAGCATTCCTCGAGCGTCGCCTGGAGAGTCGCATCGGCGAGCGCGGACAGATGATCGGCGAGGCGCTCGACGCTGAGCCGGCCGGCGAGGTCCTGCGCCAGCAGCCGCAGCGTCTGCGAATGGCGGAAATGACGCAAAGCGTCCATCTGCCGCTCGGGATCGTCCTCGTTCGCGCGCATCTGGCGCGACAGCTCCTCGCGCCATGCCGGCCAGCTCGGCTCCTCGAGCAGCACGCGCGCGTCGAGCAGCTCGTCGAGCAGCCCCGGATGCTGCGTCAGGTAATCGGCTGCCCATGCGGATGCGCCCATCAGCTGTGTCAGCCGCGGCAGCAACGGCGGATGCTCGATCAGCAGCGCCAGGTAGGCGCTGCGCCGGCTCACCGCCTCGAGCAGCGCGAGCAGGCGCAGGAACACCGCCTGCGGCGTGGCCCCCGGAACGCGCTCCTTCGTCACCACGCCGAGCAGCCGCGGCACCAGCGCGTCGAAGCGCTGCCGCGACAGCGCGGGCAATTGCGTATAGCGCGCGCTGGCGCGCGTCCGTTGCAGGATGCCCACCAATGCGGCGGGATCGTCGAAGCCTGCCGCGGCCAGCGCCTGCAGCGTGCTGCTATCCGGACTCTGCTCTTCCCACGCGGTGGTGTAGGCCTCGACGTCGCCTTGATTGGACTCGGTTGCGCCGAACAGCGCGTCGAACTGCGTCTGCACCGCGCGGCGCTCCCCTGCGAGGCGGCGCTGCAGGCCCGGCGCGTCGTCGCAGCCGAGCGTCGAGGCGAGCAGGCGCAGCTCGTCCGGCGCATCGGGCAGGCGCTGCGTCTGCCGGTCGTCGCGATACTGGAGCCGGTGCTCGAGATCGCGCAGGAATTCGTAGGCTGCGAGCAAATCCGCGCACGCCGTTGCGGCCAGTATGCCGCGCGCCCGGAGCGCCGACAGCGCCGCTCGCGTGCCGCGCACGCGCAACGACGGCTCGCGCCCGCCGCGCACGATCTGAAGCGCCTGCACCACGAACTCGATCTCGCGTATGCCGCCGCGCCCGAGCTTGATGTCGCGGTCGTAGTCCTCGCGTCGCTCCTGCGCGCGTATCTGGCGATGGATGTCGCGCAGGCCCTCGTAGGCGTCGTAGTCGAGGTACTTGCGGTACACGAACGGCTGCACCATCGACGCCAGCTCGGCGTGCCGATGCCCGGTGAGCGGGCGCGCCTTGAGCCACGCGTAGCGCTCCCACGCGCGACCCTGGCTCACCAGGTAGCGCTCCAGCGCCTCGAACGACGCGCAGAGCGGTCCGCTGTCGCCGTACGGACGCAGCCGCATGTCGACGCGAAAGACGTAGCCGTCGGCGGTCGTCTCGTGCAGCGCACCGACGACCGCCCGGCCGACCTGCGCGAAGAACTCGCCGTTGGGAATGACGCGCGGGCCGTCGGTCTCGCCTTCCTCGGGATAGACGAATACGAGATCGACGTCCGACGAGACGTTGAGCTCGCTGCCGCCGAGCTTGCCCATGCCGACGACGATCAGCGACTGCGCCTCGCCGCTCGACGATCCGATCGGCGTGCCGTAGCGCTGCGCGAGCGCATGCGTGTGGCAATCGACCGCGGACTGGATCGAAGTCTCGGCGAGACGCGTCACGGCGCCGACGACCTCGTCGAGATCGCACGCGCCGGTCAGGTCGCGCACCATGGTGTGCAGGAACACGCGCCGGCGCAGCGCTCGCAGGACATGCGCCAGCGCCTCGGGCGAAGCCTGCGTGGCCCGCGCCACATCGGCCGCGGCAGCGGTCCAGTCGAACGGCGCGCCGACGCTCGCAGCGAGCTCTTCGCGCAGCGCCGGCTGCACGGTGAGCGCGCGATCCGCGTAGCGGCTGTATGCAAGCGACTGGTCGAAATCCACGCGGTGCGAAGAGCAAGCGCCGCAGCGGGTTAGAATCCGCGCAGGCTCATGCCGTGAGGGCTCGAGAGCCTTCGATTATGCCTTCCGAGCGCTCCGCGGCTCCCGATCGTGCTGACGTCCCGCTCGGGATCCGGCTGCTGCGCATCTTCGCGAATACGATCGTCGCGCTGGTCGCCGCGTGCTGCGCGCTGCTGCTCGTCATCCGCTTCGTCGCATTTCCGCGGATCGAGGCGCATCGCGACGACATCGCCGATGCGTTGTCGAAGCGCATCGGCCAGCCGGTCGCGATCGGCGCGATCGTGACGGGCTGGGACGGCTGGAATCCGCGCCTGTCCATCCGCGACTTCACGGTGGCGGACCGCGACGCGGCCACGCCGGTGCTCGAGCTGGCGCGGGTCGACCTCGTCGTCGCGTGGACTTCGCTCACGCGCATGGACCTGCGTCTGCGCGAGCTCGCCGTCGAGGCGCCCAGGCTCTTCGTGCGACGCGACGTGCATGGCCTGATCCATGTCGCGGGTATCGCGATCGATCCCGAGGCGAGCAGCGACGACAACGGGTTGAGCGACTGGATCCTGCGCCAGCCGCGCATCGTCGTGCACGACGCGCTCGTCACGTGGGTCGACGAGAAGCGCGGCGCGCCGCAGCTCGTGCTCGATCACGTGGACCTGCGCATCGAGCAGCGATTCGGGCAGCATCGATTCGGCTTGACGGGCGTGCCGCCCGCCGGCATCGCCGCGCCGATCGACGTCCGCGGTGAGTTCACGGCGGCGTCGTTGCGCGAATGGCAGCGCGCCAAAGGGCGCGCGTACGTGCGGCTCGATTACGCGGACCTCGCCGCATGGCGTGAATGGCTTCCGCTTCCGGTTGCGGTCGACAGCGGCAAGGGCGCGCTGCGCCTCTGGTTCGACTTCGCCGACGGCACGCCGCGCGCCATCACGGCCGACGTGGAGCTCGTCGATTTCAAGGCGCGCCTTGCGCCGGACCTGCCGCCGGCCAATCTGGCGCGCGTGGCCGGACGCGTCGGCGGTCGCCAGGAAGCCGGTCATCGCGAGCTGTACACCCGCGCGCTCGCGTTCTCGGCGCGCGACGGGACGATGTTCCCCGGCACCGATCTGCGCCTGCGCTACGACGAGGCGCGCAACAACACGCCGGCGCACGGCGATCTCGCGTTCGATCGCCTCGAGCTCGGTCCGCTGGCCGAGCTCTCTTCCGTGCTGCCGCTGCCACAGCCGCTGCGCGAGGAACTCGCGCGCCTGGCGCCGCAGGGCACGCTCACCGAGGGCAAGCTCACGTGGAACGGGCCGGCCGATGCACCGCTGCGTTACAGCGCGAGCGCGCAATTCGCCCGCGTCGGGGTCACCGCGCAGGACAAGCTTCCGGGGTTGCGGGGCGCGAGCGGCCGGGTCGAGGCGACGGAGGCCAGGGGCAGCGTCACGCTCGACAGCCGGGATCTCGTCGTGGCGCTGCCGCATGTCTTCACCGCGCCGCTTGCTTTCGACACGGCGACCGCGCATGTATCGTGGACGCACGGCGCGGATAGCCTCAGCGTGCGCATCGACGACGCGACCTTCGCCAATCCCGACCTCGCCGGAACGGCGTCCGGGACCTGGCGGTCGCTGCCGAGCGGTCCGGGCGGCGTGGATTTGCGCGCACAGCTCACGCGTGCACGCGTCGAGCCGCTGCCGCGCTACTTGCCGTTGCAGCTCAGCGAGGGCGTGCGCGACTGGCTCGCGCGCGCGTTGCGCAAGGGCACCTCCAGCGACGTGCGCATGACGCTCAAGGGCAATCTCGACGACTTTCCATTCGCGCAGAACCGCAACGGACACTTCGTCGTCGCGATCAAGGGCCGCGATGCGGTGCTCGACTATGCGGAGGGGTGGCCGCCGATCGAGGACATCGACGCCGACGTGCGCTTCGAAGGCGTGCGCATGACCATCGATGCCGTTCACGGGCGCATCCTCGGCGCGAGCGTGGGCCGCACGCATGTGGAGATTCCCGACATGCGCGCGCGTCCGGCGGTGCTCGACGTCGAAGGCCGGGCCGACGGCCCGACCGGCGAATTCCTCGCATTCGTGTCGCGCAGCCCGGTCGGCGAATGGATCGGCCGCTCGCACGAGAACGCGCAGGCGAGCGGGAACGGAAGGCTCGCGTTGAAGTTCCAGATGCCGCTCACGGGCGGGCGCGTCGATTCGCTGTCGGGCGAGTACGAGCTCGTCGACAACGAAGTGCACTGGGCCGGTGCGCCGACGATGACCCATGTCAACGGCAAGATCGCGTTCACCGAGCGCACGCTCGAGGCGCGCGACATCGCGGGGCAGGCGCTCGGCGGCCCGGTGAAGGTGAGCCTGCAAACGGACGAAGGGCACGTGCGCGTCAACGCGGCCGGCACGTCGAACGTGTCGCTGCTGCAGAAGGCGTTCGACGTCCCGCTGATGGATCGCATGAGCGGAAGCGCCGATTGGCAGCTCGCGGTCGACCGCCGCGCCGATTCGCTGGGCTGGGTGGTCGATTCGTCGCTCAAGGGCGTGGCGGTCGACCTGCCGGCGCCGCTCGGCAAGGCGGCCGACGAAGCCGCGCCGCTGCGCATCGTGCGCCAGGAGGCGGCTTCCGGCCGCGAGGATACGCTCACGATCGACTATGGACGCGCGGCACGCGTCCTGCTGCACCGGCAACTCGTCTCCGGCACGGCGAGCGTCGATCGCGCGCTCGTGCTCGTGGGCAAGGCCATGGAACGCCCGGCCGAGCCGGAGCGCAGCGGCCTGTGGATACGCGCCGATCTGCCGAGCGTCAACGTCGACGACTGGCTCGCATTCCAGCGAAAGATCGACGCCCGCCCGGGCGGCGGCGCCTCCGCGGCGAATGCGGGCCTCGCGCTCGACGGCGTCGACGTGCGCGCCGACATGCTGCAGGCGATCGGACGCCGCTTCGACGAGCTTCGCGTGAGCGCCCGGCGCGTGGGCGAGGACTGGCGCCTCACGCTCGACGGCAAGGACGTCGCGGGCAACGCGGTATGGTCGGGCGCGACCCCCGCACAGCCGAACGGCCGCGTGGTCGCGCGCCTGACGCGCCTGACGCCGCCGGCGCCCGGCGAGCTGCCACCCTGGGCGGGCGGCGTCGAGCCCGCACGCGCCGCAGGCGCCGCGAATCCGTGGCCGGCGATCGACATCTCGGCCGACGCCTTCTTCACGCGCGGCAGCGACGTCGGCAAGCTCGAGGTGCTCGCGCAGCCCATGGGCGTCGACTGGGAGATCCGCAAGCTCGGCGTGGTGAACGATGCGGGTCGCATCGACGCGCAAGGCATGTGGCACGGCGGACGCGAACCGAAGACGCAGCTCGACGTCAAGGTCGACGTGAAGGAGTCGGGCGCGTTCCTCAGGCAATTCGCCATGCCCGATGCGATCCGCGGCGCGCCGACGACCATCGAGGGCCAGCTCGCGTGGGCCGGTGCGCCCAGCGACTTCGATTACCCGACGCTGTCGGGAAACTTCAACGTGCGCTCGGGGTCCGGGCAATTCCTGAAGGTCGACCCGGGTGTCGGACGGCTGCTCGGCGTGCTGTCGCTGCAGGCGCTGCCGCGGCGCATCTCGCTCGATTTCCGTGACGTGTTCAGCGAGGGCTATGCATTCGACAACGTGGTCGGTACCGTGCGCATCCAGAACGGCGTGATGCACGCCGATCAATTCCGCCTGAGCGGGCCGGCGGCGAACGTCGACATCGCCGGCGACGTCGACCTCGCGAAGGAGACGCAGCAGCTTCGCGTGCGCGTGCAGCCGTCGCTGTCGTCGAGCGTGTCGGCGGGCGCGGCCGCGCTGTTCCTCGCCAATCCGCTGGTCGGCGCGGCGGTGGGCGCGGGAACGCTGCTCGCGCAGCGGATGCTCAACAACCCGATCGAGCAGATCTTCAGCTACGAGTACAGCGTGTCGGGAGCGTGGGACGACCCCGTGGTGCAGCGCCTCAGCGCGCGCACTGCGGCGGCGAAACCGGAGAGTGGCAAATGAGCGCGGCGTGCGAGCGACAGCGAGCCGAGACCCGAAGGGCGGGGAAGCGAGGCGGGCGAGCACGAGCGAGCCGAGACCCGAAGGGTCGGCGCCGAGCGAACTCGCGGAGGCCGACTCGCAAGCGCCGCGAATGCCAAGAGGCTTCAAGGAGGCCGAGCGGCGCCGCGCGATGTTGCCCCGGCCGACACTCGGCGTCGCGCAATGCGGGAACGTGCAAGGAGGGCCGCAGATGAACGCGATCGTGAACCGCGTCGCGGCTGTGCAGATGGTGTCGGGCGCCGACGTCGAGAGCAATTTGCGCGAGGCCGAGTCGCTCGTCGGCGAGGTCGCTGCACGCGGCGCGTCGCTCGTCGTGCTGCCCGAGAACTTCGGGCTGATGAGCACGCGCGCCGCCGACAAGATCGCCGCGCGCGAGCCCGACGGCGACGGGCCGCAGCAGGCGTTTCTGTCGCGCATGGCGGCGCTGCACGGCATCCATGTCATCGGCGGCAGCGTGCCGCTCGAGTCGGGCGATCCGCAGCGCGTCTACCAGTCGCTGCTCGTGTACGCACCGGGCGGCCGGCGCGTGGCGCGCTACGACAAGGTGCACCTGTTCCGATTCACGCACGGCTCCGAGGACTACGACGAGGCGCGCACGATCCGCCCCGGCAGCTCGCCGCAGCTCCTCGACGCGCCGCTCGGCAAGGTGGGCCTGTCGATCTGCTACGACGTGCGCTTTCCCGAGCTCTATCGCGCGCTCGGCGATCTCGCGCTGATCGTCGTCCCGGCCGCGTTCACCGAGCGCACGGGCACGGCGCATTGGGAAGTGCTGCTGCGCGCACGCGCCATCGAGAACCAGTGCTACGTCCTCGCGGCCGCGCAGGGCGGCGAGCACGAAGGGGGCCGTCGCACGTACGGCCATTCGATGCTCGTCGATCCGTGGGGCGAGATCGTCGCGTCGCTCACGTCGGGCCCCGGTGTCGTGGTCGGCGACGTCGACGACGAGCGAATGAAGGACGTGCGCGAGCGCTTGCCGGCGCTGAAGCATCGCGTGCTGCGTTGAGCGGCGGGAAGGCGATGAAGCGCGATATCACGCAATGGCTGGACGAGCTCGGCCTCGCCAAGTACGCGCCGCGCTTCGTCGAGAACGAGATCGACGTCGACGTCCTTCGCGACCTGTCGGAAGACGACCTCGCCAGCCTCGGCCTGCCCCTCGGGCCGCGCAAGAAGCTGATCAGGGCCATCGCATCGCTCGACGCGGCCCCACGGCCCGGGCAGGCACGTGCGGCCGCGGATCCACGCATCGACGGCGAGCGGCGCCAGCTCACCGTCATGTTCTGCGACCTGGTCGATTCGACCGCGCTGTCTTCACGTCTCGACGCCGAAGACCTGCGCGAGGTGATCCGCGATTACCATGCGGCCGCCGCTCGCGCGGTGCAGGCCTACGCCGGTCACGTCGCCAAATACCTCGGGGACGGCGTGCTGGTCTACTTCGGCTATCCGCAAGCGCACGAGAACGATGCCGAGCGCGCGGTGCGGGCCGGGCTCGCCGTCGTCGATGCCGTGCGCGGCATCATCGCAGCGGGCCAGGACGGCCAGGGCTCGCCGCTGCAGGTCCGCGTCGGCATCGACACCGGTGTCGTCGTGGTCGGCGACATGGTCGCGGAGGGTACGACGGAGCATGCGAGCGTGGTCGGCGAGACCCCGAACGTCGCAGCACGGCTGCAGGCGCTGGCTGCGCCCAACCAGATCGTGGTGGGAGAGCTGACGCACGGGCTGGCCCGCGCCAGCTTCGCATTTCGCGACCTCGGCGAGCACGCTCTCAAGGGCCTGCCCGTGTCGTTGCGCGTGTGGCACGTGCTCGGCGAGCGCGAGACGGCCGACGTCGCGCCCGCTCGCGTCGGTGCAGCCTCCCTGGTGGGACGACGAGAGGAGCTCGGCCTGCTGGTGCGCGCCTGGCAGGCGAGCAGGACGGGTCGCGGGCATGTCGTGCTCATCCAGGGCGAGGCGGGGATCGGCAAGTCGAGGCTCGTCGAGGCGCTGCAGTCGGCCGTCGCTGCCGACGATCCCACATGGATCGTCACGCGTTGCTCGCCGTACCACACGAACAGCGCGTTCCACCCGGTGATCGAGCACCTGAAGCGCGTGATGCGATGGACCGCGGACGATACGGCCGCCGTGCGGCGCGCCAAGCTCGAGGCGGCGTTGCGCGAGCAGAGCCTGCCGCTCGAGCGTGCCGTCCCGCTCTACGCGGCGTTGATGTCGCTTGCGCCCGGCGACGACGCGCTTCCGGGGCCGCGACTCAGCGCCGAAGAGCAGCGCACGCAGACGCTCGATGCGCTCGCCGGATGGCTTTTCGATGAAGCGCAGCGCAAGCCGGTGGTCCGCGTGTGGGAAGACCTGCAGTGGGCCGACTCGAGCACGCTCGAGCTGCTGCGCATCTGCGTCGAGCAGGCGCCTACGGCAGCCGTTCTGAACGTGGTCACCTACAGACCGGATTTCGTTCCGCCGTGGCCGATGCGCTCTCACATCACGCCGATCACGCTCAATCGCCTGGACCGGGCGGAAGTGGAAGGATTGATCACCGCGCTGGCAGGCGGCAAGGCGATGCCGGCCGAGGTCGCGGCCTACATCGGGGAAAAGACCGACGGGGTGCCGCTCTATGTCGAGGAGCTCACCAAGGAGGTTCTCGATGCGCGCTTCGTCCACGAGCAGCAGGACCGCTACGCGCTCGCCCGTCCGTTGTCCGAGCTTCCTATACCGGCCACGCTGCAGGACCTGCTGATGGCGCGGCTCGACCGCCTGCCCACCATACGCGAAGTCGCGCAACTGGCCTCGATCCTGGGGCGCGAATTCGCGTACGAAATGCTGCAGGCGATCGCGTCCATCGAGGAGCGCAGGCTCGAGGACGGCCTCGATCGACTCGTGGATGCGGACCTGCTCTACCAGCGCGGGCGTCGGCCGCAGGCCCGCTACACCTTCAAGCACGCGCTCGTTCAGGATGCCGCCTACCAGTCGCTGCTGCGACGCACTCGACGCTACTACCATCGTCAGGTGGGCGACCTGCTGGAAGCGCGCTATCCGGACATCGCGAGAACCCAGCCGGAGCTCGTGGCGCACCACTACGTACGCGCGGAAGAGCCGGCAAAGGCGATCGTCTATCTCGCGCGGTGCGCGGACAACGCGGTTGCGCTGCACGCGCACGCGGAAGCGATCGCGTCACTCGAGCAGGCGCGCTGGTGCGCCGAACGCCTGCCTGCGCCGGAGCGGGACCGGCAAATGCTGGAGCTCGTCGTGCGCGAGGCGCAGTCCCTGCACCTTTCCGGGCGGCGCCGGGAAATCGTCGACCTCATCGCCGCGCAGGAGGACCGTGCGGGCGCGGCGACACCTGCGCTTGCGGCCGAGCTCGACTTCTGGCTCGGATTCGCGCAAGGATGGCTCGGGCACCGCGCGGAGGCGGCCGAATACCTGCGGCGAGCGCTCGAGCGGGCAACCGCCGCGGGCGCGCGCGCGATCATCGGGCGCGTGCATCGCGCGCTCGCCACGGAGTCCGTGTACTCCGGGCAGCCGCTCGACAGCGCCGTGGAGCATGCGCGCGAGGCGGTGGCGCTCCTGCGCGGCGAGGACGACGTCTTCTGGCTCTGCCAGGCGCTCTTCACGCAATCCTATTGCTGCATCTTTGCGGGTCGCTTCGACGCCGCGCTGCGGGCCGCCGACGAGCTCGCGGGCTTCGGCGGCTCGAGCGGGCCCAGTCGTGCGCAAGCGAACGCCGCGATGCTCACGGGATTGGTGAAGGCGATCCGCGGCGAGGCGCAGGCAGCCGTCGAGTGCTGCGAGCGCGCGCTCACGCGCTCGCCCGACCGGTTCGAGACCGCATTCGTGCTCGCGTGCACGGGTCGCGCGCAACTGGCCGCGGGCAACACCGCGCGCGCCGTCGCGGTCCTGCAGGAGGCGGTCGAGATCGCCGACGAAGTGCGGTCGCTTCAGTTTCGCGCGTGGTTCAGGACCCTGCTGGGCGAGGCCTGCGTCGCGAACGGCGAGACCGAGCGCGCGCGATTCGCCGCGCAAGCCGCGCGCACGACGAGCGGCGAGGCAGGATTCGAGCTGGGTGTCGGCCTGTCGAGGCGCGTCCTCGGCATGATTGCCGCCGAGCAGGGCGATTCTTCGACGGCGCTGAACGAGTTGCATGGCGCGGTCGAAAGCCTCGCCTCGGTCGGCGCGCGCTTCGAGCTCGCCCGGGCCCGAATGGAGCTCGGGCGCATCGCGGCTGCGGGCCGCAATGCCGACACCGCGCAAGGAGAACTTCGGGAAGCGCGCGCGCTCTTCGTCGATCTCGAGTTGCCCCGATACGTCGAGCGCGTGGACGCCCTGATGGAACTCGTCGGCGCAGCCTGAGCGTGCGGCGGCGCTTGGCGCCGCGCCTTGACTACGTAGTCCGCTGTTTCAGTGCAGCACGCGCCGCGGGCGACTGCGCGCCCGCGGCGCGTGAAAACGGGGCGTCAGCGCTTCTCCGCGCCGCGCAGCAGGATCAGCACCGCGCCGCCGCCGCCGGCGTGCCGCGGCGCCTCGCAGTACGCGAGCACGTCGTCCCAGTGCGAGAGCCACCTGCGCACCTTGCCCTTGAGCACCGGCTCGCGATTCGGGGACGTCAGTCCTTTGCCGTGGATCACCCGCACGCAGCGCAATCCACGCGCGCGTGCTTCGAGCAGGAAATCGGCCAGCGCATCGCGCGACTCGTCGGCCGAGAGGCCGTGCAGGTCGAGCTCCGCCTGGACGCTCCAGCGGCCGCGACGCAGCTTGGTCAGCACGTCGCTGCCGAGGCCGCGCCGCACGAACGTCTGCTCGGCTTCGAGCTCCTGGCCGATGTCCCACGAGTGCGGCGCGGGCTCCGCACCGTACTTGGAGAGCTCGAGCGCCTCGCGCTCGTCCTCCAGCCGCTGCGACGGAACGGGCACGGGGCGCGGCCGCGCGATCGTCGCCTTGTTGCGCACCGCCAGGCGCTCCACGTCGGCGAACGCCTTGCCGAGGTCGATGTCGCCGTCGGCATGCTTGCTCGCCGCGACGTCACGCTTGTGGCTGTGCGTGTGCGACGCCGTCGCGGGACGGTGCGGCTTTTGCGCCGGCGTGGCGGCCGCGCGCGCGCTTCGCGCCGCCTCGTACAGCGTCTTCAGGTCGCCGAGCTTCGCCATCGCTACGACTCGACGGCTTCGGTCGCGCTGGTGAGGGGCACCGCGATCGGATGATCGTCGAGATGGGCCTCGGCATCGAGCGCGGCCATGCATCCGGTGCCCGCCGACGTGACCGCCTGGCGATACACGTGGTCGGCCACGTCGCCGGCCGCGAAGACGCCCGGCACGCTTGTCGCCGTGGCGTTGCCTTCGGAGCCGCCTTTCACCCTGATGTAGCCGCCGACCATGTCGAGCTGGCCTTCGAAGATCTGGGTGTTCGGCGTGTGCCCGATGGCGATGAACACGCCATGCAGGGATAGGTCCTGCGTCGCGCCGGTTCGCACGTCGCGCACCCGCACGCCGGTCACCCCGGAGGCGTCACCCTGCACCTCGTCGAGCACGTGGCTCCACAGCACGCGGATGTTGCCGCCGTCGCGCGTGCGCGCCATCAGCTTGTCGACGAGGATCGCCTCGGCGCGGAACTTGTCCCGACGATGCACCACCGTGACCGATTTCGCGATGTTCGCGAGATACAGCGCCTCCTCGACGGCCGTGTTGCCGCCGCCGACCACGACCACGTCCTGGCCCTTGTAGAAGAACCCGTCGCACGTCGCGCACGCGGATACCCCGCGGCCCATGTACGCCTCTTCGGAGGGCAGGCCCAGGTAGCGCGCGGACGCGCCGGTTGCGACGATCAAGGCGTCGCAGGTGTATTCGCCGCTGTCGCCGAAGAGACGGAACGGCCGCACGCCGAGATCGACGCGGTTGACGTGGTCGAAGATCAGCTCGGTGTCGAAGCGCTCCGCGTGCTTCTGGAAGCGCATCATCAGGTCCGGGCCGAGCACGCCGTCGGCATCCGCGGGCCAGTTGTCCACTTCCGTGGTCGTCATGAGCTGTCCGCCCTGCGCGAGCCCGGTGATCAACACCGGCTTCAGGTTCGCGCGCGCAGCGTAGACCGCGGCGGTGTAGCCGGCGGGGCCGGAGCCCACGATGAGCAGGCGAGCGTGCTTGGTCGTCATGTCGAGGCGGGACGGCGATCGTGCCGGCGAGTGTAGTTCAGGTGGGGTCGGTCGCCGTTGGTGCAAGCGATCCCCACGCTTGCCGGCGATTCCAAACGCGGGCGCAGACGCTATAATGCGACGGATGAGGTCATCGCGCCAACTGCGTGTTTTTCAATAGAAAGCGCAACGGGCGTCGCCGGGCCGTCACGACGGACGCGGCGCTGTCGCCTCGCTTTGCCCGGCTGGTGCGCGAAGCGTTCTGGCTGGTCATCGTCGCCGCCTTCCTCTATCTCGCGCTCATCCTCGCCACGTACACGCGCGCCGACGCCGCGTGGTCGACGTCCGGCATGGGCGATGCCATCGCCAATCGCGGCGGCGTCGTCGGCGCGTGGTTGTCCGATCTCCTGCTGTACCTGTTCGGGATCTCCGCGTGGTGGTGGGTGATCGCCGGCGTGGTGCTCGTCGTCGGCGGCTATCGCCATGTGCGCGACCCCGGTCATGCGAGCGAGCATCCGCTCGGCCTGCGCATGGTGGGATTCGGCCTGGTGCTGCTCACGAGCGCGTCGCTCGAAGCCTTTCGCTTTTCCACGGCATCGCTGTCCCTTCCCGACAAGGCGGGCGGCGCGATCGGCCGCAGCATCGGCAATGCGCTCGCAACCGCGCTCGGGCTGAACGGCGCGACGCTTCTGCTGCTCGCGCTGCTGGCCGCGGGCTCGTCGCTGTTCTTCGGCTTCTCGTGGCTGCGCGTGATGGAGCGCATCGGCGCAGGCATCGATCATCTCGTCGCGGCCGCGCGGCGCTGGCGCGAGCAGCGCGCCGATCGGCGCATCGGCGAGGAGCGTGCCGCCGAGCGCGAGCAGGTCGTCGAGCATCTGCGTGAAGAGGAGTTCGAGCGGCAGCCCGTGATGGTCGTGCCGCCGGCTTCCGCGGTTCCGAAGTCCGAGCGCGTGATCAAGGAGAAGCAGCGGCCGCTCTTCACCGACATGCCCGATTCGCCGCTGCCGCCGCTGTCGCTGCTCGAGGATGCGCCGGCCGCGACCGAGTCGGTGAGCGCAGAGACGCTCGAGTTCACCTCGCGGCTCATCGAGCGCAAGCTCGCCGATTTCGGCGTGGCCGTGAAGGTGCTCGCCGCGTATCCAGGCCCGGTGATCACGCGCTTCGAGATCGAGCCTGCGGTGGGCGTGAAGGGCGCGCAGATCGTCAACCTGATGAAGGACCTCGCGCGCGCGCTCTCGGTCGTGTCGATCCGGGTGGTGGAAACGATCCCGGGCAAGTCGTGCATGGCGCTCGAGCTGCCCAACACGCGCCGGCAGATCGTCAAGCTGGTGGAGATCCTCGCGTCGACGGTCTACAACGATGCGCCGGGCGCGCTCACGCTCGCGCTCGGCAAGGACATCGCCGGCAAGGCGGTCATCGCCGATCTCGCGCGCATGCCGCATCTGCTCGTGGCGGGCACGACCGGCTCGGGCAAGTCGGTCGCGGTGAACGCGATGATCCTGTCGCTGCTCTACAAGGCCGAGCCGCGGCAGGTGCGCCTGATCCTGATCGATCCGAAGATGCTCGAGCTCTCGGTGTACGAGGGCATTCCGCATCTGCTGGCGCCCGTCGTCACCGACATGAAGCTCGCGCCCAATGCGCTCCACTGGTGCGTCAACGAGATGGAGCGGCGCTACAAGCTCATGAGCTCGCTCGGCGTGCGAAATCTCGCGGGGTACAACCAGAAGGTCGCGGACGCGAAGAAGGCCGGCAAGCCGCTCACCAATCCGTTCACGCTGACGCCGGAACAGCCGGAGCCGCTGGAGGAGATGCCGCTGATCGTCGTCGTGGTCGACGAGCTCGCGGACCTCATGATGGTCACGGGCAAGAAGATCGAGGAGCTCATCGCACGCATCGCGCAAAAGGCGCGTGCGGCGGGCATCCACCTGATCCTCGCGACGCAGCGCCCGTCGGTCGACGTCATCACCGGGCTCATCAAGGCGAACATTCCATCGCGCATCGCCTTCCAGGTCGCGAGCAAGGTCGACTCGCGCACGATCCTCGACCAGATGGGCGCCGAGACGCTGCTCGGCCAGGGCGACATGCTGTACCTGCCGCCGGGCACGGGCTATCCGCTGCGCGTGCACGGCGCTTTCGTGTCCGATGCCGAAGTGCACCGCGTCGTCGAGCACCTGAAGGAGCTCGGCGAGCCGCAGTACATCGAGGGCATACTGGAAGGCGGCGTGGCCGGCGACGCGGAAGAGGCGGGCGTTGCGGTGGAGGGCCCGGACGCCGAAGCGGACCCGATGTACGACCAGGCGGTCTCCGTGGTGCTCAAGACCCGCCGTCCCTCCATATCGCTGGTGCAGCGCCATCTGCGCATTGGCTACAACCGCGCCGCGCGACTGATCGAGCAGATGGAGCGCGCCGGCCTCGTGTCGCCGATGCAGGCCAACGGCAACCGGGAGGTCCTCGTTCCGGCGGCGAAGTCCGAGACATGATCGCGCGCCGGCGGGGTGTCGCGGCTGCGCTGCTCGCGCTCGCGCTGCCGGTCGCTGCGGGCCCGGTCGAGGTCTATCGCGAAGGCCCGCAGTTCTGCCCGCGCGACCGCCCGGCGAACGCCGCGCCGCTCACGCAGGAGCAGGCGATCGAGCGCGCGCGCACGCTCCTGCCGCGCGATTTCTGCGGGCCCAGCGCATCCGTGTCGGGTTGCGACGTGATCCCGGAATACGCGCTGTCGAGCTGGCGCATCTACTTCCATCAGTACAAGGATCGCGGCGGCTCGCACGACACCGGTGGCCTCACCCACACCTACGTCATCCTCGATCCGGTCGGCAACTGCTACGCCAACATCCCGGGCACCGAGCTCGGCGCGCCGCGCTGATGAAACCGGCGGCCCGCTTGCGCGGACTAACGGCGATGCGATCGCTTCTTCTCGCGACCGGCTTGCTGGCTCTCGCCTCCACCGCGCATGCAAGCGGCCTCGACCAGCTCCACGCCTTCCTCGACGGCACGAAGACGGCCCGGGGAACGTTCCATCAGACGGTGACGAATGCACAGGGGCGCACGACGCAGAAGAGCTCCGGCTCGTTCGCGTTCGCGCGGCCGGGCAAGTTCCGCTGGTCCTACGACAAGCCGTACGATCAGCTGATCGTCGGCGACGGCACCGACGTGTGGGTCTACGACAAGGACCTGAACCAGGTGATGGTGCGCAAGCTCGACGCGGCGCTCGGGTCGACGCCCGCGGCGCTGCTCGCCGGTGACAATGCGCTCGAGCGCAGCTTCGACATCGGGGAAGGCGCTGCGGCGAACGGCCTCCAATACGTCGACGCCGCGCCGAAAACGTCCGAGACCCAGTTCAAGCGCATACGCCTCGGCTTTCGAGACAACCTGCCGCGCGCGATGACCCTGACGGACGCGTTCGGCCAGACCACCGAGCTCGTGTTCGACACGATGGAGCGCAATCCCGCGGTGCCGCCCGACGCGTTCAGGTTCACGCCGCCGCCCGGCGCGGACGTCATCGGCAACCGTTAGCTCACCGCGCGCTGAGGCCGCGATGCTCGACGATGGCCTTGAGCCGGTCGGGATAGTCGCTGATCAGCCCGTCGACGCCTGCGTCGAGGAGGCGCTCGATGTCGGCGGTGTCGTTCACCGTCCACGGCAGCACGGTCAGGCCCAGCGCGTGCGCTTCGTCGATGCGCTCGCGCGTGGCGTTGCGAAAGAACGGCGACCACACGTCGCACCCCGCGGCCTTCGCCAGGCGCGGCACGGACGCCTCCTGCCGCAGGTCCAGGCCGGCGGTCCACGCGGACGGTGCGCCGTTGCGCGGCGCCACGTTGTTGGAGTTGTTCGTCTCGATGGTGAGGCACGAGGTGCGAAGCTCCGGGGCAAGCTTTTTCACCGCCAAGAGCGTGCGCCAGTCGAACGACTGGATGGTGACGCGCGAGGCGACTCCCGCGGCACGCACGCGCTCCACCACCAGTCGCGCGAAGGGATCCGGCGCCGGTGCATCCTCGGGATGGTCGGGCGTCAGCTTGGTCTCGATGTTGAGACGCACGTCGCGGTCCTTCACCAGATCGAACAGCTGCTCGAGCTTGGGAAAGCGCTCGCCGTCGCTCGCCTGCTGCTGCGGGAACTGGCGGGCATAGCTCGATTGCGGGTTCAGGCGGCCGATGTCGTAGCGTGCCAGCTCGGCGTAGGAGAGGTCCCGGATGCGCGGGCCTTCGCGGTCGAGCCATCGGTCGCCGGCGTCGCGGGTGAGATCCGCGCTCAAGCGCGGGTTGTGCGAGATCACCACGACGTCGTCGCGCGTCACCGCGACGTCGGTCTCGATCGTCGCGACGCCCAGCGCGAGGGCCGTGCGAAACGCCGCGAGCGTATTTTCGGGCGCGAGCCCGCGGGCGCCGCGATGGCCCTCGACGTCGAAGGCCGCGGCGTGCGCGCTCAGCGCGGCGCCAAGCGCCAGTGCGACGAGCGTCTTCACGCGCTTGCCGCCTTCCAATGCGGCGGATACGTGCGCTCGAAGTACGGCAGCGCCTCGACCCGCCGCATCCACGCGGCGAGCTGCGCACCGAGGCTTTCGCGGATGCCGAGCGACGGTTGCCTGCGATCCTGCAGGCGCAACGTCAGCGCGATGAGCGGGTAGACGGTGAAGTCCACGGCGCCGAGGTCGCCCGCGAGGAACGGCGCCGCCGCCGATCGCTCGAAGACGTCGACCTCGGCCAGCAAGTCCTCGCGGGCGCGCGCAACGGTAGCCGCATCCGGTGCCTGCGGCGGATCGAACAGCAGGTCGAGCAATGCTTCCATGCGATGCGCGAGGTATTCGTC
This sequence comes from Casimicrobiaceae bacterium, assembly GCA_036406955.1. GTDB lineage: Bacteria > Pseudomonadota > Gammaproteobacteria > Burkholderiales > Casimicrobiaceae > VBCG01. The sequence goes on along the minus strand of DASXAF010000103.1, from coordinate 49,051 downwards.
CGCCTCGCGGATCATGCGCCGCGCGTGCGCACGTGCCCGCACGTCCGCCGGGAACAGCCGCGCACCGGATTGCGGATACGCGTCCTCGAGGTATTCGAGGATGGCGGCCGATTCGGCCAGCTTGAAGTCGCCGTCGACGATGGCCGGTACGCGGCCGCGCGGATTGATCGCGCGGTACGCGTCGGTCTTGAGGTCGCCGGAGGAGAACGACATCACATGGAGCTCGTAGGGTAGCGCCTTGTGCTCGAGCGCCAGCCAGACGCGCCAGGCGTACGGCGAGCCCGAGCCGTAGTAGAAATCGATCATGATCGCCACGCTTTGACAGGGCCGCCCAAGATAGGCGTAATGCTCGGGCGACGCAACGCCCGCCGAAAATGACCGACCTCTTCGCCGACGCCGCGCCCAACGTCCCGCTCGCCGAGCGGCTGCGTCCGCGCACCATCGACCAGGTGATCGGCCAGCGCCACCTGCTCGCGCCGGGCAAGCCGCTCGCGGTCGCGTTCGCCTCCGGCAAGCTCCATTCGATGATCCTCTGGGGTCCGCCCGGCGTGGGCAAGACCACGCTCGCGCGGCTCATGGCCGACGCGTTCAACGCCGAGTTCATCGCGATCTCCGCGGTGCTCGCAGGCGTCAAGGACATTCGCGACGCGGTCGCACGCGCGCAGGCGGTGCGCGGCCAGTTCAACCGTCCGACCATCCTGTTCGTCGACGAGGTGCATCGCTTCAACAAGGCGCAACAGGATGCGTTCCTGCCGTTCGTCGAGCAGGGCTTGCTCACCTTCATCGGCGCGACCACGGAGAACCCGTCGTTCGAGGTCAATAGCGCACTTCTCTCGCGTGCCGCGGTGTACGTGCTCGAGCCGCTGTCGCCGGACGAGCTCGCGACGTTGCTGGACCGCGCCGTCGCGGCCGCCATGCCGGGCGCCTCGTTCGAGCGCGCGGCGCGCGATGCGCTGGTCGGATACGCCGACGGCGACGCGCGGCGGCTCATCAACATGGTCGAGCAGCTCGCGATTGCCGCGACCGAGGCGCGGCGCAGCGAGATCGACGTCGCGTTCGTGGAGCAGACGATCGCCCGCAGCCTGCGCCGCTTCGACAAGGGCGGCGACGCTTTCTACGACCAGATCTCGGCGCTGCACAAGGCGGTGCGTGGATCGGACCCCGACGCATCGCTCTACTGGATGTGCCGCATGCTGGACGGCGGGGCGGATCCGCTTTACGTGGGCCGCCGCATGATCCGCATGGCCGTCGAGGACATCGGGCTTGCCGATCCGCGCGCGCTGCAGGTCGCGCTCGATTCGGTCGCGACCTACGAGCGGCTCGGCACGCCGGAAGGCGAGCTCGCGCTCGCGCATTGCGTCCTCTACCTCGCCTGCGCGCCCAAGAGCAACGCCGTCTACAACGCGTTCAACGCCGCACGCGCGTTCATCGCGGACGACGGCACGCGGGCGGTGCCGCTGCGCCTGCGCAACGCGCCGACGCGCCTCATGAAGGGCCTGGGCTACGGCAAGGGCTATCGCTATGCGCACGACGAAGCCGATGCGTACGCGGCGGGCGAGCGCTACCTGCCCGACGACATGCCCGACGTCACGTTCTACGAGCCCACGGAACGCGGGCTCGAAGCGAAGATCCGCGAGCGCCTGGAGGACCTTCGCCGCCGCGACGAGGCCGCACGCCGCAGGCGCGCGGACGATGACGCGTGACGCGTCATGCTAGATTCTCGTCGTTGAAGTTGCCGATGCCTGATTCCTGACCTCTGATCCCTGAATGCTCGACATCAACCTCCTGCGCAACGATCTACAGGGCGTCGCCGCCGGCCTGGCGAAGCGCGGTGTCGTGCTCGACACGGCGACGTTCGAGACGCTCGAGGCCGAGCGCAAGGCCATCCAGACGCGCACCCAGGAGCTGCAGCAGAAGCGCAACGTCGTGAGCAAGCAGATCGGCGCGGCCAAGGGCCGCGGCGAGGACACGAGCGTGCTGCTCGCCGACGTCGCAGGGATGGGGGACGAGCTGAAGCGCCTCGAGGGCGAGCTCGCGCGCGTGCAGGCGAGGCTCCGCGACTTCCTGCTGCAGATGCCCAACCTGACGCATCCGAGCACGCCGGTGGGCACGTCCGCGGACGACAACGTGGAGATCCGGCGCCATGGCACGCCGCGCACGTTCGACTTCCCGGTGAGGGACCATACCGACCTCGGGGAAGCGCTCGGCATGCTCGATCTCGCGACGGCGGCGAAGATGTCGGGCGCGCGCTTCACGTTCCTGCGCGGCGACCTCGCGCGCCTGCATCGCGCGCTCACGCAGTTCATGCTCGACGTGCACACGCGCGAGCACGGTTACCGCGAGTGCTGCACGCCGTACATCGTCACCGCCGAAACGCTGGTCGGCACAACGCAGCTGCCCAAGTTCGAAGCCGACATGTTCGCCGTGCGCAAGGGCGGCTCGGAAGGCGACGAGACGATGTACCTCATCTCGACCTCCGAGATCACGCTCACCAACAGCGTGCGCGAGGAGATCCTGCCGCTCGAGGCGCTGCCGGTGAAGCTGACCGCGCACACGCCGTGCTTCCGCTCGGAAGCCGGCAGCTACGGCAAGGACACGCGGGGCATGATCCGCCAGCACCAGTTCGACAAGGTCGAGCTCGTGCAGATCGCGCATCCGGAAAAATCGTACGAAGCGCTCGAGGAGCTCACGCGTCACGCGGAGACGATCCTTCGGCGCCTCGAGCTGCCGTATCGCGTCGTCGCGCTGTGCACCGCGGACATCGGCTTTGCCGCCGCAAAGACCTATGACCTGGAAGCGTGGCTGCCGGGGCAGAACGCGTATCGCGAGATCTCGTCGTGCTCGAATTGCGAGGCTTTCCAGGCGCGGCGCATGCAGGCGCGCTTTCGCAACGCGCAGGGCAAGCCGGAGCTCGTGCACACGCTGAACGGCTCGGGCCTCGCGGTAGGCCGCACGCTCGTCGCGGTGATGGAGAACTACCAGCAGGCGGACGGGTCGATCGAGGTGCCGAAGGCGCTAGCGCCGTACATGGGCGGCGTCGAGGTCATCCGGCGATAGGCTTCACCGCATATTCCCCGTATGCCCCAGGCAATACCTGCCCGGCTGCGGCCATACCGCGAGCCCGTGCGGCTCCTTGCCGACGGGGATCTTGGTGACGCCGCCGCTGGTCGTGTCGAACACGTACACGACGTTGTCGTAGCGGCCCGATAGCCACAGCGCCTTGCCGTCGGCGCTCACGTTGCCCATGTCGGGGCTGCCGCCGCCGGGAATGGGCCAGTTCGCCTCGACCTTGTCCGTCGCGAAATCGACGACCGACACGCTGCCGGGCCCGTGCGACGCTCCGTGGATCCTGTTCGAGCCGCGGTTGGCGACGTAGAGCTTCCTGCCGTCACGGCTCGGATACAGCCCGTGCGTGCCCTTGCCCGTCTTGATGAAGCCGAGTTCCGTGAACGCCTCGCCATCGACGACGAACACGCCGTCGGCCATCATGTCCGCGACGTAGAACTTGCGTCCGTCGGGCGAGACGCGGATGTCCTGCGGCATGTGACCCTTCGACAGCTTCAGCATGCCGAGCACCTTGCGCTCGACCAGGTCCACCTTCGCAATGCTGCCGGCGAACTCGCAGGTGAAGATCGCGTAGCGGCCGTCGATCGAGAAGTCCGCGTGGTTGATCCCCTTGCAGCCCGGTACCGGCAGCGACCAGGCGAGCGCCATCGTCTTCGGATCGCGGAAGTCGAGCCGCTCGAGCGCTTCCGCCACGACGATGGCGAAGCGGCCGTCGGGCGTGAAATACATGTTGTACGGATCGTCCACCGCGATCGCCTTGCCGGGCTTGCCCGTGGCCGGATCGATCGGGGTCAGGCTGCCGTCCGTGCGGTTCTCGGCGTTGTTCGCCACCCACAGCGTCGACAGATCCCACGACGGCACGACGTGCTGCGGATTGACGCCGACGCGAAAGCGGTTCACCACCTTCATCGTGGCGGGGTCGATGACGTAGACGTCGTTGGACTGCAGGTTCGGCACGTACACGCGCGGCAGCGCCTGCGCGACCGCCGGCGAGAGCTTGCCCGCGCCGGCCTCGCTGTAGAGATTCGACGGGTCGACCACCGGCGGCATGCCGGGAACGGTACTGACGGCGATGCGGGCCGGGCCCGGTGCCTGCGCTGCCGCGTTGGCGGCAGCGAACAGCACGCTGATGCAAAGCAAAGCGAGACGATGCGGATTCACGTAGGTTTCCAGGAAGACGTATGCGATGTCATTCAGCGGCGCGTCGCGGCCCGGATCGCCGCGACGCTCTCGTTCACGATGAGGTCCACCCCCATCTCGCCGAGCGCGGCGGTGGCGCGGGCGGGATCGCCTTGGACGCCGGGCACCGATGCGGCGTGCGCCAGTGCACCGTCGCGCACCGATGCGGGATCGAGCGCCATCGTGAGCGCGGTGTCCGCGAGCCCGGCGTGCGTGCCGATCTCGGCATCGGAATAGCCGCGCGCGCGCAACAGCCTGGCGAAGCCCGACGACGTGGCGCGGTAGTACTCGGGCAGCGCGTGCACCCTGGTCGCGTCGGAAGCCCATTCGCGATTCAGGCGCGCCGCGACGACCTGTTCGTCCTTCCGGTAGCCGCCGTGGTCACCGAGGAACACGATGTCACGAAAGCCGTGACGCCGAAAACTGCGCGCCGCGCCGTCGAGAACCTGCTCGAATGCGGAATCCGATATCGCGATGGTTCCCGGGTAGCGCATGTGCGCGGTCGGCGGATCGACGCGGCCTTCCGGCACGTACGCGACGACGGGCGCCACCAGCGCGTTGCCGAGCGCGATGGCGATGCGCTGCGCGAGCGCGCGCGCCCGCGCGTTGTGCTTTCCGAGCGCCATGTGCGCGCCGCTCTGCTCGGTGCCGCCGATCGGCACGAGGATCGTCGTGGCGCCCGCATGCACGCGCGCCGCGAGCTCCGGCGAGGTGAGCTCGTCGACGAAGACGGAAGGCGCTTGCGCCGCATTCACGGGCGGCATCACGAGGAGCATCCACGCGAGCGCGAGCGCGCGGGCGCAGATGCGATGCGAAAGAGGCATGGCGCGCATCTTAGGCGATCGCACGCGCAATGCGCGAGCGACGATTGACGACGACGGGGTTCAGCGGGCGAGCGCGGCGGTCTGCTCGGCCTGGCTCACGCGCAGGCGCGGATGGTAGGACGGCTCGGTACGCAGCAGCACGTCGTAATACGCGCGCACGCGATCGACGAATGCAACCGGCATGCCGCCCCGGGCGTAGCCGTTCTTGGCCTGCAGGAAGTAATCCTGCTGCGCGAGCAGCGGCAGCGCCTTGCGCACGTCGCTCCACACATCCGGATTGAGCTTCTGGCGCTGTGCGAGCACGCGCGCATCCTCGAGATGCCCGATGCCGATGTTGAACGCGGCGAGCGCGAGCCAGGTGCGGTCCGGCTCCGCGATGCGGGCCGGCAGCTTGTCCTTCAGCGTGCGCAGGTAGCGCGCCGCACCGAGCGCGGAAGACTTCGCGTCGAGCCGGTCCGCGACGCCGAGCATGCGCGCGGTGTCCTCGGTGAGCTGCATCAGCCCGCGCACGCCGGTCTCGCTGGTCGCGACCGGATCCCACTGCGATTCCTGGTACGCGACCGCGGCGAGCAGCCGCCATTCGATGCCGGTCTGCGCCTGGGCTTCGTAGAAGTACGGGCGATACTGCGGCAGCGTCGTGTCGATGCGATCGCGGAAGATGCCCGCGTCGATGCGCTCGATGTCGCGCGCGCCGAAGTAGCGTTCCGCGTAGCGCGCCAGCGTGCCGTCCGAGCGCAGCCGCTCGAAGAACCGGTCGACGGCCGCGCGCAGCTCGGGATGCCCGGGCGCGACGGCCCACGCCAGCTCGCGCGGCGCGCCCACCGGGAACGCGACGTCGAAGTCGAGGTAGACGCTGCGCATCGCCGCGGCATCCGACGAGGCGACGATCGCGTAGTCGATCGTGCCTTCCGACACCTGTGCGATGAGCGCATCCGCCGACGGAGGATCGAGCGGCTTCCAGCGCACCTCGGAATGCGCGCTTCGCACCGCGGCGATCGAGGACTCGAGGCCGGTGTGCTCGGCGTACGCGATGGTCGCGCCCGTGAGATCGGACCACGACTGCGGCTTGTAGCCGTCGCCGCCGTAGATCAGCACCGGCTCGACGGAATGATAGCCCTCGCTCCACAGCACGCGCGCGCCCGCGTCGCGCGCGTCGGGCGGCGGCATCTGGAACAGGCCGCCCGCGCCGATGTGCGCTTCACCGCGCGCGACCTTGCTCATGAGCTGCGTGGCATTCTGCGCGACGACGACCATCAGCGGCAGCTTCTGCTCGCGCGCGAAGCGCTCGATGAGATCGTGATCGAGGCCCGCCGGGCGGTCGTTCTCGCCGGCGAACCACGTGGTGGGTCCGGGACGAACGACGACGATGAGCGCGTTGCCTGCGGTCGTGGAAGGCGGCTCCTGGGTGGGACCGCAGCCGCAGAGCACCAGCGCACCGGCGCCGGCGAGGACCGCGGTCCGCCGCACGACGCCGTGTCGCCATCGAGCGGGATCGGATATGCTCAAACTATCCCCGTCGACGAAGCAAACCGCGCGATTATACCGGCGATCCGCGCGCGTCCCACGACGGTTCGTCGGATGGCGAGCGTATAATGGCCGTCCGCGCATTGCGCCCCGATCAACGGCGGGTCGCCCCGCATTGGCGGCTCGTGAACCTGGTCAGGTCCGGAAGGAAGCAGCCACAGCGAGTACCGACAAGTGCCGGGGGAACGGCTCGCCACCCAATGCTGATTCGGGGTCAGAGTAACTTTCGGGAAACGTACTCCGACCCCGCTTGGCGAAGGTTACTCTGACCCCGATGTCGTACCAGGTCCTCGCCCGCAAGTGGCGGCCCAAGGCGTTTGCGGAGCTCACCGGCCAAGAGCACGTCGTCACCGCGCTGGCGAATGCGCTGTCGAACGGCAGGCTGCATCACGCGTACCTGCTCACCGGCACGCGCGGCGTCGGCAAGACGACCATCGCGCGCATCCTCGCGAAGAGCCTGAACTGCGAGCGCGGCGTGTCGGCCACGCCCTGCGGCGAATGCGGCGCGTGCCGCGACATCGACGCCGGCCGCTTCGTCGACCTCCTGGAGCTCGATGCCGCGTCGAACACTGGCATCGACAACATGCGCGAGATCCTCGACAACGCGCGCTACGCGGCCACCGCCGGCCGCTACAAGGTGTACCTCATCGACGAGGTCCACATGCTGTCGAAGGCGGCGTTCAACTCGATGCTGAAGACGCTGGAGGAGCCGCCGGAGCACGTGAAGTTCGTGCTCGCGACCACGGACCCGCAGAAGATCCCGATCACGGTGCTGTCGCGCTGCCTGCAGTTCAACCTGAAGCCCCTCGGCCCCGAGCTCGTGGCGCGGCGCCTCGCCGAGATCCTGCACGCCGAAGGCGTCGAGCACGACGCCGCGAGCGTCGATCTGATCGCGCGTGCCGCGCAGGGCTCGATGCGCGACGGCCTTTCGCTGCTCGACCAGGCCATCGCGTACGGCGGCGGCAGGCTCGAGGAGAGCGTCGTGCGTGCGATGCTGGGCGTGGTCGACCGCGAATTCCTCTATCGCATCGTCGATGCGCTCGCCTCCAATGACGGCGCGGCATTGCTGGCCGAGGCCGACGCGCTCGGCGGGCGCGGCCTGTCGCTTTCGAGCGCCCTCGACGAGCTGGCGTCGCTGTTCCACCGCATGGCGGTGGCGCAAACCGTGCCCGCGGCGGCGGCGCATTTCGACGACAGCGCGCGCGTGATCGACGCTGCCGCGCGCTTCGCGCCCGACACCGTGCAGCTCGCGTACCAGATCTGCGTGCAGGGCCGCACCGATCTTCCACTCGCCCCCGACGAACGCACCGGCTTCGCGATGACGCTGCTGCGGCTGCTCGCATTCGAGCCCGCCAAGGGCGGCGCGCAAACGGCGGCGCCGGGCACGAGCAGCGCGGGCAGTGCACGCGCGACCGCGCCGGCGCGTGCCGCCGCGGCCCCCGCACCGGCGCGCGCCGCCGCCTCCACACCGGTGCGCTCAACGGCGTCGCCGGGCGCGTCCAACGTCGCATCGCTGCGCCCGGCGGCCGATTCCGCATCCCGTGCGTCCGCGCCGCCTCGCCCGCATGCCGCGCCGGCGCAGCCGCTGCCCACACCCGAGGAATGGCCCGCGTTCGTCGTCGCGCTGAAGCTCACCGGCATGGCGGCGCAACTCGCGGCGCAATCGGAGCTGCGTGCAGTCGACGGCAACGCGCTCACGCTGGCGCTGCCCACGTCGCACCGGCATCTCGCCGACAAGGCGTACGCGGACAAGCTGAAGACGTCGCTCGAAGCGGCGGTCGGCCGGCGACTGCTGCTCGCGTTCGAAGTCGGCGAAACGACCGACGCGTCGCTCGCCGCCCAGGAACGTCGCGAGCGCGCGGAAGCCAAAGCCAAGGGCGAGCAGGCGTTTCGCGAAGAGCCGTTCGTGCGCGATTTGCTCACGCGCTTCGACGGCCGCATCAAGAGCGACACCGTCGAGCCGCTGCCCGCGTCCAATCCTCCACCATCGCAGGATTCCGCACCATGATGAAGAACCAGCTCGCCGGCCTGATGAAGCAGGCCCAGCAGATGCAGGACAACCTGAAGCGCGCGCAGGAAGAGCTCGCGCAGACGGAGGTCGAGGGACAGGCGGGCGCGGGCCTCGTCAAGGTCGTCATGACGTGCCGCCACGACGTGAGGCGCGTGCAGATCGATCCTTCGCTGCTCGGCGAGGACCGCGACATGCTCGAGGACCTCGTGGCCGCCGCGTTCAACGACGCCGTCCGCAAGGTCGAGACCACCACGCAGGAAAAGATGGCGGGCCTCACGACCGGCATGCCGATGCCGCCGGGATTCAAGCTCCCGTTCTGACGGCGCGTACGTGACCGGGGAAGAACGTCCGGCGGCGGCGCGCGGCGCCGCTCGCGGCGCTCCCGCGCGCGAGCCGCTCGGCAGCCTCGACGAGCTCGCGAGCGCGCTGCGCTGCCTGCCCGGCGTGGGGCCGAAGGCCGCGCAGCGCATGGCGTTGCATCTATTGCAGCACGATCGTCCCGGCGCGCACCGCCTCGCGCAGGCCCTGACCCGCGCGTCCGCGGTGGTGCGCCACTGCGAGCGCTGCAACACGTTCACCGAGGACACGCTCTGCGCGCTGTGCCGCTCGGGCAAGCGCGACATCTCTCAGCTTTGCGTCGTGGAGACGCCGGCCGATCTGCTGATGGTCGAGCAGACCCAGGCGTACAACGGCCTCTACTTCGTCCTGATGGGTCGGTTGTCGCCACTCGACGGCGTGGGGCCGCGCGAGATCCATCTCGATCGGCTCATCAAGCGCGCCACCGACGGCGAAGTGCGCGAAGTGGTGCTCGCCACGAACTTCACCAACGAGGGCGAGGCGACCGCGCACTACATCGGCGAGATGCTGAGCGCGCGCGGGCTCGCGGTATCGCGACTCGCGCGCGGCGTGCCGGTCGGCGGCGAGCTCGAATACGTCGACGCGGGGACGCTGGCACAGGCGCTGCGCGAGCGACGGCCGTTCGCGGGATAACCATCGTCCCTGCGCAAGCACGGACCCAGCGACTGCGCGTGCGACGACACTGGGTCCCCGCGTTCGCGGGGATGACGGCGCAAGGCGCCGTCACTTGCACGTCGCTCTCCGTCGGCTTAATCTCGGGCCGTAAGCGCCACAGGAGGAAGCCATGCTGGTCAGCGAAATCCTGCGCATCAAGGGCAACGCGCTGTTCACGACGACGCCCGAGGGAAGCATGCTCGAGGCGGTGAAGGTGATGGCCCAGCACGACATCGGCTCGCTGGTGGTGATGGATCACGGCCGCATGGCGGGCATCCTGACGTTCGCCGAAGTGCTGAAGGCGCTGGCCGACGGCGGCGGCTCGCTCGGCGAGCGCAAGGTCGGCGATCTGTGCCAGCGCGATCCGCTCACGGCGACGCCGCACCTCGACGTGATGGAGCTCCGCCGGGGCATGCTGGAGCGGCACGCGCGCTACGTGCCCGTGATGGAAGGCGCAACGCTCCAGGGCGTGGTGTCATTCCACGACGTCGCCAAGGCGGTTTACGAGGAACAGAGCTTCGAGAACCGCATGCTGAAGTCGTACATCAAGAACTGGCCCGAGGACGAGACCTCGGCGCCGTAGCGGCATACAGCAGGAAGATCGCCGGCCGCCTGTCGAAGCGCGCCGCGTCCGCATCGCGCCACGCGCGCGCGGCGCGGCGCTCGATCGTTTCGCCCGGCAAGGTGAGGTCGGCCGCGACGCACACCGTCGTGGCCGGGTGCAGCGTGCGCGCGATCGCGTCGATCATCGCGACGTTGCGATACGGCGTCTCGATGAACACCTGCGTGCAATCGTCGCTGCGCGACGCCTGCTCGAGGCGCGTCAGCGCCTGCACCCGCGCGTCGGGCTTGACGGGCAGGTAACCGTGAAACGCGAAGCGCTGCCCGTTCATGCCGGCGGCCATCAGCGCGAGCAGGATCGCCGAGGGTCCGACCAGAGGCACCACCCGCAGCCCGGCGGCATGCGCCGCCGCAATCAGCGCCGCGCCGGGATCGGCGACGCCGGGACAGCCGGCGTCGGAGAGCAAGCCGATATCGCGGCCCGAACGGGCCGGTGCAAGCAGTGCGTCGAAGGGCCCTCGGTCGGGCAGCGCTTCGATGTGCAACGAAGCGATCGGCCCCGCCACGTCGATCGTCCTCAGGAACGCGCGGGCCGCCTTCGGCGTCTCGACGACCCAGTGCGTGAGCCCGCGTGCAATGTCGAGGGTGTACCTGGGCAGCACGTGGGCGGGCTCCACCACGCCGAGCAGGTTCGGCACGAGGTACAGCGCACCCGTCATGCGGACGCCAGCACGTCGTAGCCTTCCGCTCGCAGCATCGACACCACCGCGATCAGCGGAAGCCCGATCAGCGCCGTGGGATCGTCGGCGGCGATGCGCTCGAACAGCGCGATGCCGAACCCTTCCGACCTGACGCTGCCCGCGCAATCGTAGGGCCGCTCGCGCGCCAAATAGCGCGCGATGTCGTCGTCGGACAGCGTGCGGAACGTGCTCGCCACGTCGACGAGCCTCGACTGGCAGCGCCCGCTCGCGGCATCGACGAGCGCGACCCCCGTGTGGAACACCACCGTGCGGCCCGACGCAGCCCGAAGCTGCGCCACGGCGTCGGCATGATCGATCGGCTTGCCGACGGGCCGGCCATCCAGCTCCGCGACCTGGTCCGATCCGATCACGAGCGCCTCGGTGCGCTTTTGCGCGACCGCGCGCGCCTTGGCCTCGGCGAGGCGCACCGCGATTGCCGCCGGCGGCTCGCCCGGCAACGCGGCCTCGTCGACGCCGGGCGCGGCCACCGCGAACGGGATCCCGAGGCGCTCGAGCAGCGTGCGCCGGTACGGCGAGGACGAGGCGAGGACGAGCGGCTTCGACATTGTTTTTTCGAAGTTTTTTGACAGGGTTCGGCTATCGCGCTATTATCCGACGTTTACGTTGCGGCTGGACGGGAACCCAGGGAAGCGCCCGTCCCGCAGTGGGATGCAGCGCGATTCCGCCGTCTTGCCGGGCAGTGGCCGCTTCGACGCCTTTCGTCTGGTGCGCGAGCGGCAGACGCTTTCGGGGAGCCTCGACGCGGCCGCGTTGCCGCGCATCGCGGATCGTCTGGCGGACGAGCCCGCGCCCATACGCTGGCGCATCAGCGGGACCGTGGACGAAGCGGGACGTGCGGCGCTCGACCTCGACATCGAGGGGGAGCTGCCGCTGACGTGCCAGCGTTGCCTCGGCGTCTATCGTTGGCCGGTGGACCAGCACACGGAGGTGCTGATCGGGCGCTCCGCGGAAGAAGTGGCGTCGCTGGACGATCGGAGCGATCTCGAGGTCGTGCTGGCGAGCGCGCCGGTGGACCCCGTGGAGCTGGTGGAGGACGAGCTCCTGCTCGCCGTGCCGTTCGCGCCGCGACATCCCGAGGACGCCTGCGCTCAGCCCGTGACGTAAGCGCATTCGAATCCACACAACAGGAGAGCAGCATGGCAGTCCAGCAGAACAAGAAGTCACCGTCCAAGCGGGGGATGCATCGCGCGCACGACTATCTCGACGCGCCTCCGCTCGCCGTCGAGCCGGTGAGCGGCGAAGTGCATCGGCGCCATCACATCAGCCCGAGCGGCTACTATCGCGGCAAGAAGGTCGTCAAGACCAAAGCGGACGAATAGTCGTCCCTGCGCAAGCGGGGACCCGGTGACTTTGGTCACGTGCACGCCACTGGCTTCCCGTTTCCCCGGGAATGACAGGCACATGCGATGCCCGTCACGGTAGCCGTCGATGCGATGGGCGGCGATCACGGTCCGGCGGTCACCGTGCCGGCCGCGGCGCGCTTCCTGCGCGCGCACGCCGATGCCGAAGTGATACTCGTCGGCCGCGAGGCCGAGATGAGCGCCGTGCTCGCGAAGGCCAGCGCGCGCGTGCGCCCGCGGCTGCGCACGCGGGCGGCAAGCGAGGTCGTCGACATGGACGAGCCCCCGGCCGACGCGCTGCGCAAGAAGAAGCACTCGTCGATGCGCGTGGCGATCAACCTGGTGCGCGACGGCGAGGCGCACGCCTGCGTGTCGGCCGGCAACACCGGCGCGCTGATGGCGATCGCGCGCTTCGTGCTGAAGACGCTGCCCGGCATCGACCGCCCGGCGATCGCCTCGCAGCTTCCGACGCGACATGGGCAGACGACCGTGCTCGACCTCGGCGCCAACGTCAACTGCACGCCCGCGCAGCTCGTGCAGTTCGCCGCCATGGGCAGCGCGCTCGTGGCCGCCGTGGAAGGCGAGGAGCGCCCCACCGTCGGGCTGCTCAACATCGGCGAGGAAGACATCAAGGGCAACGACCTCGTGAAGGAGACCGCCGAGCTGCTGAAGGCCTCGGGACTCAACTTCTTCGGCAACGTCGAAGGCGACGACATCTACAACGGCACGACCAAGGTGGTCGTCTGCGACGGCTTCGTCGGCAACGTCGCGCTGAAGGCCTCGGAAGGCCTCGCGACGATGCTGTACGACTTCCTCAAGTCGGAGTTCACGCGCAATCCGCTCACCCGCGCGTCGGCGCTGTTCGCGTATCCGGTGCTCGCTGCGTTCAAGCGCCGCATCGACCCGCGCCGCTACAACGGCGCAACACTCATCGGGCTCAAGGGCGTGGTCGTGAAGAGTCACGGCGGCGCCGATGCCGCGTCGTTCGCCAACGCGCTCGACAAGGCGTACACGGAAGTGAGTCATCGCGTCCTCGAAGGCATCGCGCAGCGCATCACCTCGATGCCTGCGGCGGCGCCCACGCCCGCCACGGGGCCGGCCGCCACGCATGCGTAGCCGCATCGTAGGTACCGGCCGGTACCTGCCCGCGCGCGTGATGACCAACGACGCGCTCGCGCAGCGCGTGAGCACGAGCGACGAGTGGATCCGCACGCGCACCGGCATTCGCCAGCGGCACGTCGCCGCGGACGACGAGAGAACGTCCGATCTCGCGCTCGCCGCTTCGCTCGAGGCCCTCGAGGCGGCGGGTATCGCGCCCGCGGACGTCGACCTCATCATCGTCGCGACCACCACGCCCGACGCGATCTTTCCCTCCACGGCCTGCACCTTGCAGGCACGGCTCGGCGCGCATGGCGGGCCGGCGTTCGACGTGCAGGCGGTGTGCGCCGGCTTCGTCTACGCGCTCGCGCTCGCCGACGGCATGGTCGCAAGCGGCACGGTGCGCAACGCGCTGGTGGTGGGTGCCGAGATCTATTCGCGCATCCTCGACTGGAACGATCGCGGCACGTGCGTGCTGTTCGGCGACGGCGCCGGCGCCGTGGTGCTCGCGCCCGCGCACGAGCCGGGCATCCTGTCTTCGCACCTGCACGCGGACGGGCGTTATCGTGACATCCTGTGCGTCCCGGGACAGATCCGCGACGGCCAGGTGTCGGGCCGCCCGTACGTGCACATGGACGGCCCGGGGGTGTTCAAGTTCGCGGTGCGCGTGCTCGCGGAAGTCGCGCGCGAGGCGCTGGAGGCGAACGGCCTGCGCGCCGTCGACGTCGATTGGCTCATTCCTCACCAGGCCAACATTCGCATCATGAACGCGACCGCGCACAAGCTGGGGCTGCCGGAGGCGCGCGTCGTCTCCACGGTGGACGAGCACGCCAACACGTCCGCTGCGTCGATCCCGCTCGCGCTCGACGTCGCGCTGCGCGACGGGCGCATCCGCGCGGGCCAGCACCTTCTGTTGCTCGGCGTGGGCGGCGGCTTCACGTGGGGCTCGGTGCTGCTGCGCTGGTGACCCTCGTCATTTCTTCGGGCGCATCGACATGAAGCTGGCTTTCGTCTTTCCCGGGCAGGGCTCGCAGCAGATCGGCATGATGGAGGGTTACGCCGCGCATCCGGTCGTGAAGGAGACGTTCGCCGCCGCCTCGGCCACGCTCGGCGACGATCTGTGGACACTGGTCGAGAACGGCCCGGCCGACGCGCTGAACCTCACGCGCAGCACGCAGCCGGTGATGCTGACCGCGGGCGTCGCGGTGTGGCGCGCGTGGCGCGCCGCGGGCGGTCCGGCGCCGGCCGTCATGGCGGGACACAGCCTCGGCGAGTACACGGCGCTCGTCGCAGCCGATGCGCTGAAGTTCGAGGACGCCGTGCCGCTGGTGCGCTTCCGTGCCGAGGCGATGCAGGACGCCGTGCCGGCGGGAGAAGGCGCGATGGCGGCGGTGATCGGCGGCGACGACGACGCCGTCGTCGCGGCGTGTCGCGAAGCCGCGCAAGGCGAGGTCGTCGAGCCGGTGAATTTCAACGCACCCGGTCAGCTCGTGATCGCGGGACATCGCGGCGCCGTCGAGCGCGCGATGGCCGCCGCGAAGGCGCGCGGCGCCAAGCGCGCGATGCTGTTGCCCGTGTCGGCGCCGTTCCACAGCTCGCTGCTCGCACCCGCCGCGGAGCGTCTCGCGGCACGTCTCGCGGAGGTCGACGTGCGCACGCCTGCGATCCCGGTGCTGCACAATGTCGACGTCGCGGCGCATCCCGAGCCGGATGCCATTCGCGCGGCGCTTGCGCGACAGGCTGCGAGCCCGGTGCAATGGACCGGCATCGTGGGCGCGATGGCGGCGCAGGGTGTGACGCACGTGGTCGAGTGCGGGCCGGGGAAGGTGCTGAGCGGGCTGGTGCGGCGCATCGCGGGCGATCTGCAGACGTTCTCGCTGACCGACAGCGCGGCCATCGACGAAGCGCTGGCCGCGGTGCAGCCGGCATGAGCAGCGCCGAGCTTGCCGGCCGCGTCGCGCTGGTCACGGGGGCCACGCGAGGCATCGGCGCGGCGATCGCGCACGCGCTCGGCGAGCAGGGCGCGATCGTGATCGGCACGGCCACGAGCGAGGAAGGCGCGGCCCGCATCGCGGCGGCCCTCGTTCACGCACGGGGCGAGGGCATGCGCCTCGACGTCACCGACGCCACGGCGTGCGACGCCGCGCTCGCCTCGATCGAGGCACGCCACGGTGCCGTCACGATCCTGGTCAACAATGCCGGCATCACGCGCGACAACCTGCTGTTGCGCATGAAGGACGACGAGTGGGACGCGATGCTCGCGACGAATCTCACGCCGGCGTTCCGCCTCGCGCGCAGCGTGCTGCGTGGCATGATGAAGCAGCGCTTCGGCCGCATCGTGCAGATCGGGTCGGTGGTCGGATCGTCGGGCAACGCCGGCCAGGCGAATTACGCCGCGGCCCAGGCCGCGCTCGTCGGCTTCACCAAGTCGCTCGCGCAGGAAGTCGGCAGCCGCAACATCACCGTGAATTGCGTCGCGCCCGGCATGATCGACACGGACATGACGCGGGACCTTCCCGAAGCGCAGCGTGCGGCGCTGCTCGCACGCATACCGCTGGGCCGCCTCGGCACGCCGCAGGACGTCGCGCATGCGGTGGCGTTCCTCGCGAGCCCGCATGCCGGGTACATCACCGGCGCGACGCTGCACGTGAATGGCGGGATGTACATGGCGTGATCTCATCCTGCATCCCCTCTTCCCGCGCAGCGCGCAGAGGGTCAGGGTGAGGGGTGCCATTGCACCGAATTCGTCGCCGTACGGCGACGCGCCTCTGGTAAAATCCGCCGGTTTGGATCTTTGATCCCCTTGGGGGAGGAGACGCATGGAAAACGTCGAACAACGGGTCAAGAAGATCGTGGCCGAGCAGCTCGGCGTGAACGAAGCCGAAATCAAGAACGAATCGTCCTTCGTCGACGACCTCGGCGCGGACTCGCTCGACACCGTCGAGCTCGTCATGGCGCTCGAAGAGGAGTTCGAGACCGAGATTCCGGACGAGGAAGCCGAGAAGATCACCACGGTCCAGCAGGCCGTCGACTACATCACCTCGCACCTGAAGAAGTAGCAGCCGACCGCGCGGCTGGCGGGCGAGTCCCGCGCCGCGCCTCGGTCCGGGTCACGCGCCCGACCGCCGTCGTTCCCGACGCTCCTCTTCCACACGCAGACCGCGTTCGCACCGTCATGTCCCGCCGTCGTGTCGCCGTCACCGGCCTCGGCATCGTCTCCCCGGTAGGCATCGGCGTGCCGGCCGCGTGGGCGAGCATCCTTGCCGCGCGCTCCGGCATCACCGCGATCACGCGCTTCGACGCGTCGGCGTTTCCTTCGCGCATCGCGGGCGAAGTGAAGGACTTCGACGTATCGAAGTACCTCTCGGCGAAGGAGGCGCGCCGCTACGACACGTTCATTCACTACGGCCTCGTCGCGACGATGGAAGCGGTGCGCGACGCCGGCCTCGACGACTACGCCGGGGACAAGGACATGGTCGGCGTGTGCATCGGGTCGGGCATCGGCGGGCTGCCGCTGATCGAGGAAACCGATCACGCGTACGAGCAGGGCGGCCTGCGCAAGATCTCGCCGTTCTTCGTGCCGGGCACGATCATCAACATGATCTCCGGCCTGGTGTCGATCCACTACGGCTACCGCGGCCCGAACCTCGCCACCGTGAGCGCGTGCTCGACCGCGAACCACAGTCTCGGCGAGGCCGCGCGCCTGATCGAATACGGCGATGCCGACATCATGATCGCCGGCGGCTCGGAAGCGACGGTTTCGCCGCTCGGTGTGGGAGGCTTCTGCGCCGCGCGCGCGCTTTCGCATCGCAACGACGACCCGGCGACCGCGAGCCGGCCCTGGGACGTCGACCGCGACGGCTTCGTGCTCGGCGAAGGCGCGGGCGTGCTCGTGCTCGAGGAGTACGACCACGCGCGCGACCGCAACGCGAAGATCTACTGCGAGCTCTCGGGCTACGGCATGAGCGCGGACGCGCATCACATCACCGCGCCGCCGGAGGACGGCGCCGGCGCTGCGCGCAGCATGCAGCACGCGCTGCGCAACGCGCGCCTCGCGCCGACCGACATCGACTACATCAACGCGCATGGCACCTCCACGCCGCTTGGCGACGTGGCCGAATGCATCGCGGTCAAGCGTGCCTTCGGCGATCACGCGTACAAGCTTGCGGTTTCGTCCACCAAGTCGATGACCGGTCACCTGCTCGGCGCCGCCGGTGGCATCGAGGCGGTCTTCACCGCGCTCGCGCTGCGTGACCAGATCGCCCCGCCGACGGCCAATCTCTTCCGGCAGGACCCGCAGTGCGACCTCGATTTCGTGCCCAACGAGGCGCGGAAGATGACCCTGCGCGCGGCGTTGTCGAACTCCTTCGGCTTCGGCGGCACCAACGCGACGCTGGCGTTCCGGGCGGTCTAGCACCCGATGGCGCTGATCGTCCAGAAATACGGCGGCACCTCGGTGGGCTCGATCGAGCGCATCCGCAGCGTCGCGCGGCGCATCGAGCATTTCCACCGCCAGGGTCATCGGCTGGTGGTCGTGCCCTCCGCCATGGCGGGGGAGACGAATCGACTGCTCGCCCTGGCCAAGCAGCTGTCGGTCAATCCCGAGCCGCGCGAGGTCGACGTCGTCGCGGCGACGGGCGAGCAGGTGACGATCGGCCTCCTCGCCATCGCGCTGCAGGACATGGGCCTCAAGGCGAGGAGCTACACGGGCGCGCAGGTGCGCATCCTCACCGATAGCGCGCACACCAAGGCGCGCATCCTTCAGATCGACGAGGCGCGAATGCGCGCCGATCTCGCCGCTGGCACCATCGTGATCGTGGCGGGCTTCCAGGGCGTCGACAATGCCGGCAACATCACCACGCTCGGTCGCGGCGGCTCGGATACGTCCGCGGTCGCTCTCGCAGCGGCGCTCAAGGCCGACGAGTGCCAGATCTACACGGACGTCGACGGCGTCTACACCACCGACCCGCGCATCGTTCCGGAGGCGCGCCGCCTCGACCGCATCACGTTCGAGGAAATGCTGGAGCTCGCGAGCCAGGGCTCCAAGGTGCTGCAGATCCGCTCGGTCGAGTTCGCGGGCAAGTACCTGGTGAAGCTGCGCGTGCTCTCGTCGTTCGAGGAACCGGAATCGACCTCTACCGGCACGCTGATCACTTACGAGGAAGACGAGACGATGGAACAGGCAATCATCTCCGGCATCGCGTTCAATCGCGACGAAGCGAAGGTTTCGGTCATGGGCGTCGAGGACCGGCCCGGCATCGCCTACGCGATCCTCGGACCCATCGCGCACGCCAACATCGACGTCGACATGATCGTGCAGAACATCGGCGCGTCGGGCCACACCGATTTCTCGTTCACCGTGCATCGGAACGAGTACCAGAAGGCGCTCGACGCGCTGCGGCGCGCGCGCGAGGCGGGCAACTTCGAGGCGCGCGACATCATCGGCGACAACCGCATCGCCAAGGTCTCGGTGGTCGGCATCGGCATGCGCTCGCACGTCGGCCTCGCGTCGAAGATGTTCAAGGCGCTCGCCGACGAGAACATCAACATCCAGATGATCTCCACCTCGGAGATCAAGATCGCGGTGGTGATCGACGAGAAGTACGTCGAGCTCGCCGTGCGCGTGCTGCACAAGGCGTTCGCCCTCGAAAAAGCGAGCGCGTAGCGCTCCAGCGCAAACACTCCGGGTCGAGACGGCTTGCTGCACCAATGCGGTGCGGCGCGTCGGAATCTTGCCGTCCGAAACGGTTTCAGCGCATTATGTTGCTTTGCGGGATCGGCCGGCTGACCCAACAGCCGGCGAACCTGCGTCGAGCACCACCTCTTTGAGCGCGTTACGCGGACGTCTTTCGTCCGCTTCCTCCGGCGCGCTCCGGCAGTCGCTGCAGCCGCGCGCACCACGCGTCGCGATCGCTGCGGCCGCTCCCCTGCGCTTCGCCACGAAGCGCTTTCCTCGATTGCGCTCTCAACCAATGAGGAAAGGCCATGCAAACCATCATGAAGCGGTACCTGCGCATTCTCGCGATCGTCGCGGCCTCCGTGTGCTGCACGCCTGTTCACGCGGCGTGGCAGTTCACGGCCATCGATTTCCCCGGTGCGGATGTGGTCGAGACGAATGTGTTCGGCATCAATGATTCGGGCGACGCGGTTGGCTTCGCGTTCGATGTGCTCAGTGAATTTCAGATCCACCCGTTCCCCTTCGTGTACGACACCAAGAAGGGCACCTATACGCGGCTCCCGCGTGCCTTCGGCGAGGAATTCGGCACGTTCGCCTCGGGAATCAACAATCAGGGCGCGACCTCGGGAAACTTTCTGAACGAGCTGGGGCAGCCCGCTTACATCCGCAGCAACAAGGGCGTGTACAGGGCATACATGCGCCCGGGCTCGGTGGTCTTCACCGATTTCCGTGGGATCAACGAGCGCGGTCTCATCGCCGGTAACGCCGATGACGGCGATCTGCTGGTGGGATTCGTCTTCGATCCTGGGAGCAATACTTACGTCGAGTTTCTGCCCAGCCCGGAAACGGTTGCGCACGGCATCAACAACCGCGGCGATGTGGTCGGCAGCGTCTTCCTCGAAGCCGGGGTCGCGTGCGCGCAGTGTCCCGAGGGCATCTACAGCTTTTTGCGCACCGCTCGCGGCGAGTTCTCGTTCTTCAGGGTCAACGGCGCAGACACGCGTGCCCGCGGTCTCAGCGATTCCGGGCTGATCGCCGGACAGGTCGACACCGACACGGGTGTCAAATCGTTCGTGACTCGCGTCCGCGGGCTGCCGTATGAGGCGATCACCATCCCGGATGCGAGCCTGCTCCAGTTCCCCGGTTCCGACTTCACCATTGCCGAGGGCATCAACAACAAGGGCGACGTCGTGGGCGTGTACCTGGATGCAGATTTCGGCTCGCACGGCTTCATCGCACGGCAGTCGTCGCACTAGCGATGCACGACCGACCGGCGCTTCCGGTCGATGTTCGCGGTCGTGTCGCGAACTTGCACGGTCCTTCGTCGGCCATTGAACGTGGCACGAGAGTGCGGGCGCAGGGTCGCGCCTGCACTCTCCGTCACTGTCGATGCATTGCAACGAATCGGGCGAAGGAGAACGCGATGGCGACACGATTGAACACGGGAACATCCGGTGCTCGGCATCGGCATGCGCTCGCACGTCGGCCTCGCGTCGAAGATGTTCGAGGCGCTCGCCGACGAGAACATCAAGATCCAGATGATCTCGACCTCCGAGGTCAAGATCGCGGTGGTGATCGACGAGAAATACGTCGAGCTCGCCGTGCGCGTGCTGCACAAGGCGTTCGAGCTCGAGAAGGCGCCGCAGACGGCATAGCGTCCGTTGCCTGCGCGTGCAATGGTGCACGCGAACTGCCGCTGCTCCGCCCGGTCACTTCCTTCGTCGGCTGCGCACGGGCGGCTCGCCATGGAAGCCGCCTTCGATGGTGCGTGCCGTCGTGGCCACAGCGAAGGAGAAGCCAATGGCAACACAGACCAGTACCACCGGCGGGACGGCGAGCGGCGCGCGCATGGGCGCGGGCGGCTCGCAGGGCCAGGGCGCGAGCGACGTCACGTACAACCTCGTGAGCGTGCTGTATCACACGCTGCAGGCCTGCCAGACGTACGAGCAGTACGCGCAGGATGCGCAGCAGGCCGGACACCAGGACGTCGCGCAGTATTTCCGCGACGTGCAGCAGCAGGCGCGGCAGACGGCCGATCGCGGCCAGCAGCTCCTGATGCAATGCCTGCAAAGCGAGCAAGGCGGGCGCTCGGGGCAGCAGATGCACAGCCAGGGCATGGGCGGCGGGCAGCAGGGCGCCGGTGGCTCCATGCAAGAGAGCGGAAGCTCCCAGCAGAGCGCCGGCGGCGCCATGCAGGGCGGAAGCTCGCAGCAGCGCGGCGGGCGCTAGCCTCATGCGGCGAAGGGCGGTGCAGTCGCACCGCCTTTTTTTGTTTACACCGGGTGATGCCAATGGCATTCCGGCCGCGGCCCGGTGCATACTGTCGGCTGCAGCCCCCGCTGAATCGCCGGTATGCGCACCCCCGACAGTTATTCCCAGGTGGTTCTCGACACCTGGCAGAGCATCGACCGATCCGAGAGTCTCCTGCTCTCCGTTCGCGAGCATTCGCGCCAGCACGAGCACCTGCGCGAGCTGAGCGAGCGACTGATCGCCGCGTCCCGGTGCGCCATTGCCGAGGCCGACGCGAGCGTCGGCCTGTCGGGCGAGTGATCGCGATTCCGGGGTCGTGGGCCCGCCGGTTTCGCCAACGCAGCTTCGCGCTTCGGTAGCATAGCGACCTTGCGGCCCAAGCCTGCCGTGGCCGCCTCTTTGGGGTGCGGCATGCCTATCCATGAGTCGTTCGAGGTCAAGCGCGGCGTCGGCATGTCACGCCCGGTCGGCGAATGCACGCTGGTCGAGGCGGTGGAGGTCGTGAAGCACGCCATCGCCCGCAGCCGCACGCAACGGCTGGCGGCGCTGCTCATCAGCGCCCGCGGGATCTACGGCGTCCCGATACCCAACCTCATCGATCGCTTCCTGGCCGTCGAGGACTGGGCCGATGCAGCACAGGGCATGCTGTCGGTCGCCCTGGTCGTGCACCCCAAGTACATACATCCCCAGAGGTTCGGGGTGAAGGTCGCCTCCGATTTCGGCCTCTCGATGGACGTGTTCACGTCCGAGACGAACGCGCTCGCGTGGCTGGCGCGGGAGATGTAGCGAGCGGTCGTACAGCCACCGCCCGTGCGCAAGCGGTAACGGCTTCGCGCCGCAACCGGCCCGCTTCGGCGGGTCTGTCGTTCATTTTTTGAGCGGTGGCGGAGACGCAGGGATTCGAACCCTGGATACAGGTTTTGGCCCGTATGCTCCCTTAGCAGGGGAGTGCCTTCGACCACTCGGCCACGTCTCCGGAAAGCACGACATTGTACCGGCGCGGGCGACCGCTCGCCAATTCGGCACGATTTACCGGCCATTCGTGTCGGGTTTTGGCTGACACGCTGATGGCGTCGTGATAACCTCTTGGTGCAGCGCGCCATTTCCGTGAATCGCCCGGAAAGCGTGCGTCGGAGGGGTACCGCGCTCCTTCGAGCGGGCGCCGGCATCTCCGGCTGGCGCGTCACCTGCCCATCACAACAACGACTTCCGCGTCGCAAGCGTCGCACCCGCCGTTCGAGCGCGAAGGGCGGCTTCGGCCATTTCGCGGCCGGGCTTCAGTGCGCGGCCTTGCGTGCCGATAGGCATTCTCGGGCGGGCCTGCGAGGACGCGGCGAACAACACTAGGGGAAGAGGAGCGAGACGCGGCCGGCAGGCGCGCGTCCCGCGCAACACGAGCCTGCCATGGAGATTCATCGTGTCATTGCGCAAGAAGCTGATCCTGCTCCTCGTCGTGCTCGCCAGCGCGATCGTGCTCGTCCTCGCGCTCGCGCCGGGCAACCAGGACCGCTCGCCGCTCGCGAAATCCATGATGGAGGATTCGGCGGCGTGGTTCGATCATGAGGAAGACCTGTCGACGCTCGGTGCGGACCTGCGCGCAGGACACGTCGCGGCCATCGGCGTTGGCGAGCGCTATGCGCTCGTGTCGCGCACGGACGATACGCGCTACTACGTGAACGTGCCCACCGGCCACGAGGCGCTCGCGACGCTGCTCGCGCAGCACCTCGGCGCCAAGGGGCTCAAGGTGTTCGCGATCGAAGGCGTGCAGCCGCCGCGCAATCCGGTCGCCAGCGCGTTCGCCAAGGTGTCCGGACAGGCCGCGTACCAGGTGCTCGTGCTGCTGCTGCTCTGCGGCGCGGCGGCCATGACGCTCACGCCCTTCCTCGATCGCAACAACAGCTTCAAGGTGCAGAAGGCGCCCGGCACGCGCTTCGGCGAAGTGCTGGGCGTCGCCGAAGCGAAGGCCGCTCTGGCGGACATCTGCAGCTACCTCAAGTCTCCCAAGGCATTCACCTCGCTCGGCGCCAAGCCGCCGCGCGGCGTGCTCCTCGAGGGCCCGCCCGGCACGGGCAAGACATTGCTCGCGCGCGCGCTAGCCGGGGAATGCGGCGCGAACTTCATCGCGCTCGCCGGCAGCGACTTCTCCGACAAGTTCCTCGGCGTGGGCGTCGCGCGCGTTCGCCGCCTGTTCCGCAAGGCGCGCGAGCTCGCACCGTGCGTGGTGTTCATCGACGAGATCGACGGCATCGGCCAGCGTGCCGCCAACGCGGCGAGCGCGGCCGACACCGAGAACAACCGCATCATCGATGCCCTGCTCGTCGAGCTCGACGGATTCAAGCCGAACGACGGCGTGATCGTCGTCGGTGCGACGAACCATGCGGAGAACGTCGATCCCGCGCTGACGCGCGACGGCCGCTTCGACCGCACGGTGTATCTGAGCCTTCCGAGCCTCGAGGAGCGCGAGCAGCTCTTCCGCATGTACGCGAAGAACGTGTCGCTGGCGGTGCGGGAGACCGCGGCGCCCGACCAGCTCTTCCGCGCGCTGGCCCGCCTTGCCGTGGGCCTGTCGCCGGCAACGATTGCCAACGTCGTCAATGCCGCCGCGGTGCTCGCGGTGCAGGATGGCAGCCCGGCGGTCACGCTCGAGCATTTCCAGACCGCGCTCGAGCAGAAGCGCATCGGCGCACCGGTCGAAGCGATGAGCAAGGCCATGCGTGCCGAGGAGCGCCGGCGCATCGCCGTGCACGAGTCGGGTCACGCGATCATCGCCAAGCTCACCGACTGCGGCGTGGTGGAGAAGGTCACGATCATGCCGCGCGGACGTGCGCTCGGCGTCACGCTGGTGACGCAGGACGAGGAGCAGTTCCTGCACACGCGTTCGGAGATGATCGCGCGCATCGAGATGCTGCTCGGCGGCCGCGCCGCGGAGCTGCTGGTGCTCGGCGAGGCGTCGAGCGGCGCATCGGACGACCTGAAGCGCGCCTCGGAGCTCGCCTACAAGATGGTGAGCGAGTATGGCCTCGGCAGCACGCTCGGCGCGTTCAGCTACGCGGCGTTGAACAAGGACGCCATTCCGGCGAACCTGCACGATCAGCTGCTGTGCGAAGCGCGCGACCTGCTCGACGCCGCCGCCAAGCGGTGCGAGGCACATCTCACCGAGCATCGCGCCGGCCTCGAGGCGCTGGTCGGCGCGCTGCTCGAGCACGAGACCGTGCCGGGCTCGCTGGTCGACGAATGCGTCGCCTTGCCCAAGGGCGCGCCGCAGCCGCTGGAGCTCGCCGCCTGACCGTCCTTGCCGTCGGGCCGCACGCGGCCCGATGGCATAATCCCCCACCAACACGCGGGGGATACCATGAGCGAAGTCAGCGCTGCGGCGGCCGCGGGCCCCGGCCGGCGCAACAGGCCGCCGTTTCGCGCCGATCACGTCGGCAGCTTCCTGCGCCCGAAATTTCTCCTCGACGCGCGCGAGCAGTTCAAGTCGGGCGCCATCGACCACGCGCAGTTGCGCAAGGTCGAGGACGAGGCCATTCGCGGCATCGTGCGCTTCCAGGAAGATCTGGGCCTGAGCGGCATCACCGACGGCGAGTTTCGCCGCACGTACTTCCACATCGACTTCCTGACGCAGCTCGAAGGCGTCGAGACGCACGGCGGCATCAACGTGCGCTTCCACAGCAAGGCGGGCGACGTCGATTTCGCGCCGCCGGTGATGCAGGTGACCCGCAAGGTCCGCCACGCGAAGCCCATCCAGCGCGCGGATTTCGAGTTCCTCAAGTCGCTCGCTTCGCGCACACCGAAGGTCACGATCCCGTCGCCCACCATGCTGCACTTCCGCGGCGGGCGCAATGCCATCAGCCGCGACGCCTATCCGGACCTCGAGACGTTCTATGCCGACGTGGCAGCGGCGTATCGCGAGGAGATCGCCGACCTCGCCGCGGCGGGATGCACGTACCTGCAGCTCGACGACACGAACCTCGCGTATCTGTGCGACGAGAAGATGCGCGAAGGCGCCCGCGCGCGCGGCGACGATCCCGACGAACTGCCGCGGCGCTACGCGCGCCTGATCAATGCCGCGATCGCCGAGCGGCCGGCGGGCATGACCGTGTGCGTGCATCTGTGCCGCGGCAACTTCAAGAGCGCGTGGGCCGCGGAGGGCGGCTACGAGCCCGTCGCCGAGGTGCTGTTCAACGAGCTCGAGGTCGACGGCTATTTCCTCGAGTACGACGACCCGCGCTCAGGCGACTTCCGTCCGCTGCGCCACGTGCCTAAGACCAAGACCGTCGTGCTCGGCCTCGTGAGCACCAAGGTGGGCTCGCTCGAGGCCAAGGACGACCTCGCACGGCGCATCGACGAGGCAGCACGGTTCATGCCGCTCGGGCAGATGTGCCTGTCACCGCAATGCGGCTTCTCGAGCACGGTGCACGGCAACGACATCGCGATGGAATCGCAGGCGGCCAAGTTGCGGCTGGTGATCGAAACGGCCCGCGAAGTCTGGGGCGACGTCTAACAACGACGAGGAGGATTGCGATGCTGAAGCACTGGATGGCGGCGGTTGCACTGGCCTTGGGATTGCTCGCGGGCAGCGCCGCCGCGCAGGAAACGTTTCGCATCGGCCTGATCCTGCCGATGACCGGGCCGTTCGCTTCCACCGGGCGCCAGATCGACGGCGCGGTGAAGCTTTGGATGCAGGAGCACGGCTCCACGGTGGCCGGCAAGAAGATCGAGGTGATCGTCAAGGACGACGCCGGTACGCCGGACACGACGCGTCGCCTCGCGCAGGAGCTCGTGAACGACAAGGTCAACGTGCTCGCGGGCTTCGGGCTGACGCCGCTCGCGCTGGCCACCGCGCCGGTCGCAACGCAGGCCAAGGTACCGATGATCGTCATGGCCGCCGCCACGTCGGTCATCACCGAGAAATCGCCGATGATCGTGCGCGCGGGCTTCACGCTGCCGCAGATCACCGAGCCGATGGCCGACTGGGCGGCGAAGAACAACATCAGGAAAGTCGTTACGCTGGTGAGCGACTACGGGCCGGGCATCGACGCCGAGAACGCCTTCAAGGCGCGCTTCTCCGCCGAGGGCGGCCAGGTGACGGACAGCCTGCGCGTGCCGTTGCGCAATCCCGACTTCGCGCCGTTCCTGCAAAAGGTCGCGGACGAGAAGCCCAACGCGGTGTTCGTGTTCGTGCCCTCGGGCGTGGGATCGATCTTCGCCAAGCAGTTCGTCGAGCGCGGCTTCGACAAGAGCGGGGTGCGCCTCATCGCCACCGGCGACCTGACCGACGACGACATCCTCAACGACATGGGTGACGTGGTGCTCGGGGTGATCACCTCGATGCACTACTCGGCCGCGCATCCGTCGGCGGCGAACAAGGCCTATGTGACCGCGTTCAAGAAGCTCAACGGCATCCGGCCCAACTTCCATTCGGTGGGCGGGTACGACGGCATGCGGCTGATCTACATGGCGCTGGAGAAGACCAAGGGCAGCACCGACGGCGAGGCGCTGGTCAACGCGATGAAGGGGCTGCAGTTCGAAAGCCCGCGGGGACCCGTGACGATCGACCCGGCCACGCGCGACCCGATCCAGAACGTCTACCTGCGCAAGGTCGAGAAGGTCGACGGCGAGCTGTGGAACGTCGAGTTCGCCACCGTGCCGAACGTCAAGGACCCGATGCACAAGTAGTCCCGATGACGGCAAGAGCGGGCCCCTCCTTCGTCGTGACGACAATGCGTCTGCGTGTCATCCCGGGCGAAGCGAAGGACGTGCTTCTCACGTGAGTCCGCGGCGAGCATGCTGACGATCCTCTTCGACGGCATCGCGTACGGCATGCTGCTCTTCCTCATCGCCAGCGGTCTCGCCGTGACGCTCGGCCTGATGAACTTCATCAACCTCGCGCACGGCGCGTTCGCGATGGCGGGCGGCTATCTCGCGGCGATCCTGTCGAGCCGCCTCGGCGTGCCGTTCCTCGCGACGCTGCCGCTCGCATTCCTGTTCGCCGCGGCCATCGGCGCGGTGCTCGAGCCGACGCTCTATCGCCGCCTGTATCGCCGTCCCCATCTCGACCAGGTGCTGTTCTCGATCGGCCTCGTGTTCATGGCCGTCGCCGCGGTCGACTATTACTTCGGCGCCAGCCAGCAGTTCGTCAAGCTTCCGCAGTTCCTGCGCGGACGCTTCGAGATCGGCGGTGTCGGCGTCGGCACGTACCGGCTTTTCATCATCGTGTTGTGCGGGCTGCTCACGTTCGGGCTCGAGTGGTTCATGGCGCGCACGCGGTTCGGGAGCCAGCTCCGTGCCGCGGTCGACGATCCGCGCGTCGCCTCGGGCCTCGGCATCAACGTGAACCTGGTGTTCCTCGCGACGTTCGCGTTCGGATCCGGTCTCGCGGGCCTGGGTGGCGCGCTGGGGGCGGAGCTGCTGGGCCTCGATCCGACGTTCCCGCTGAAATACATGATCTACTTCCTCGTGGTCGTCGCGGTCGGCGGCACGACCACCATCATGGGGCCGTTCCTTGCCTCGCTGCTGCTCGGCGTCGCCGACGTCGCGGGCAAGTACTACGTGCCGAAGCTCGGCGCCTTCATCATCTACTGCGTGATGATCCTGGTGCTCGTCGTGCGGCCGCAGGGATTGTTCGCCCGGCCGGCAGGGCGTTGATGGCCGCCAACCCGACATCGATCGAGCCGCTGGTGCACGGCACGCGCGTGCGACCGTTCGAGATCGCCGTGTGGGGCGTTGCATTCGGCGCGCTCGTGCTGTTCACGTTCCTTCCCGGCTACGCGCCGCTCGCGAACGAGATCGCGATCCTGGCGCTGTTCGCCGTGTCGCTCGACCTCATCCTGGGCTACGCCGGCATCGTGTCGCTGGGGCACGCCGCGTTCTTCGGCCTCGGCGCGTATGCGGCCGGGCTGTTCGCCAAGTACGTCACCGGCGAGCCGCTGTCGGGCCTGCTCGTCGCGGCCGCGCTCGCCGCGCTGCTGGGCCTCGTGACCAGCCCGCTGGTGCTTCGCGGCAGCGATCTCACGCGCCTCATGGTCACGCTCGGTGTCGCGCTCATTCTCTACGAGCTCGCCAATCGCTTCGACAATATCACCGGCGGCGCCGACGGGCTGCAGGGCGTCGTGATGAAGCCGCTCCTCGGGCGCTTCTCCTTCGGCCTGTCGGGGCTGACGGCCTACGCATACAGCCTCGCAGTGCTGTTCATCCTGTTCCTGATCGCGCGGCGCATCGTGCACTCGCCGTTCGGCTACTCGCTCGAGGCCATCCGCGACAACCGCATGCGCGCCACCGCGATCGGCATTCCCGTCAATCGCCGGCTCGCCGCGGTGTATACGCTCGCAGCCGCGTATGCCGGCGTGGCGGGTGCGCTGCTCGCGCAGACGACCAGCTTCGTGTCGCTCGACGTGCTCGACTTCCATCGCTCGGCCGACGTGATGCTGCTGGTCGTCATCGGCGGCACGGGTTACCTCTACGGAGGCCTCATCGGCGCGGTGCTGTTCCGCGTGATGTACGACGTGCTGTCCAACATGACGACGCAGTACTGGCAGTTCTGGCTGGGGCTCGTGCTGGTGATCATCATCCTCGTCGGCCACGAGCGGCTCGCGCGGCCCTTCCACGCGCTCGAGCGCCTGTTCGGCCGCCGTGCCGTGCCCGGGCAGCCGGTCCCGCGATGAGCCCCACTGCCGACGCGCCCGCGCTGCGCACGCAGCATTTGCGCAAGTCCTTCGGCGGCATCCACGCGACGCACGACGTCTCGCTCACCGTGCGCTCCGGCGCGCGGCACGCGCTGATCGGTCCCAACGGCGCCGGCAAGACGACGCTCGTCAATCTGCTGACCGGGGTGCTGGAGCCTTCGGGCGGCGCGATCGAGCTCCACGGCCAGGACATCACGCGCGTGCCCGCGCATGCGCGCGTGCGGCGCGGCCTGGTACGCACGTTCCAGATCAACCAGCTCTTCGCCGACCTCACGCCGCTCGAGACGCTGACGCTCGTGATCGCGCAGCGCGAGGGGCTGGGTGCGCGGTCTTGGCGCGCGCTGGGTCGCCACGCCGCGCAGGTGGAGGAGGCGGCGGCGGTGGCCGAGCGTTTCCACCTCGCCGACACGATGCATCGCAAGACGCGCGTGCTCGCTTATGGCAAGCGACGACTGCTCGAGATCGCGATCGCAGTCGCGGCGAAGCCGAAGGTGCTGCTGCTCGACGAGCCCGTCGCGGGCGTGCCCGCCGGCGAGTCGCGCGAGATCCTCGACACGCTGGCCGCGCTGCCGGGCGACGTGACCGTGCTGCTGATCGAGCACGACATGGACCTGGTGTTCCGCTTCGCGACCTACATGTCGGTGCTGGTCAACGGCGCGTTGTTCGCCGAAGGACCGCCGGCCGACATCGCACGCGACCCGCGCGTCAAGGCGGTGTACCTCGGCGAGGCGGGCCATGCCTGAGCTCCTGCGCGTCGAGGGCCTGCGCGCGGGGTACGCGGAGGCGATCGTCATCGACGGCATCGGCTTCGCGCTCGGCGAGGGCCAGTCGATGGCGCTTCTCGGGCGCAACGGCACCGGCAAGACGACCCTGCTGTGCTCGCTGGTCGGCGTCACGCGCCGGCGCGCGGGCCGCATCGCGCTGGGCGGCGTGGATCTCACGCGCCTGCGGCCGGATCAGCGCGCCGCCGCCGGCATCGGCTGGGTGCCGCAGGAGCGGAACATCTTCAAATCGCTGACCGTCGAAGAGAACCTGACGGCCATCGCGCGGCCCGGTGCGTACACGACGCAGCGCGTCTACGCGATGTTCCCGCGTCTCGCCGAGCGCAAGCGCAATCTCGGCACGCAGCTCTCCGGCGGCGAGCAGCAGATGCTCGCGATCGGGCGCGCACTGGTGCTCAATCCGCGCCTGCTCCTGCTCGACGAGCCGCTCGAGGGGCTGGCGCCGCTGATCGTCGAGGAGCTGCTCGCGGCGTTGACGCGCA
Organism: Casimicrobiaceae bacterium; assembly: GCA_036406955.1. Taxonomy (GTDB): domain Bacteria; phylum Pseudomonadota; class Gammaproteobacteria; order Burkholderiales; family Casimicrobiaceae; genus VBCG01. The sequence continues at coordinate 18,800 of DASXAF010000103.1, read as the reverse complement.
TCGTGCGCGAGGAAGGCCTTTCGGCGATATTCGTGGAGCAGAATCCGGCACGCATCCTGCCGATCACCGACGAGGCAATCGTGCTCGAGCGCGGCACCGTCGTGCACAGCGCGCCAAGCGCCGCATTGCAGGCCGACGCCGCGACGCTCGACCGTTACCTCGCGGTGAGCGGCGCAACGCACTGAGGAATGCACATGGCAACGATCATCGGTGGCATCGGCACCTCGCACGTTCCCACCATCGGCGTCGCGTACGACAAGCGCAAGCAGAACGATCCGGCGTGGGCGCCGCTCTTCGCCGGCTACGAGCCGGTCGCGCGGTGGCTCGCGGAGCGCAGGCCCGACGTGCTCGTGTTCTTCTACAACGATCACGCGACGAGCTTCTTCTTCGACCTGTACCCCACGTTCGCGCTGGGCGTCAGCGCCGAGTTCGACTTGCCGGACGAAGGCGCGGGACGGCGTCCGCTGCCGCGCATCAAGGGCCATCCGGGCCTCGCCATCCATGTCGCCGAATCGCTCGTCAACGACGAGTTCGACCTCGCCGTGTTCCAGGAGCGCCCGCTCGACCACGGCTGCAATTCGCCGCTGTCGCTGCTGTGGCCGCACGAGCCCGACTGGCCGGGCGCGCTGGTGCCGATCGAGATCAACGTGCTGCAGTATCCATTGCCCACTGCGATGCGCTGCTACAAGCTCGGCCAGGCGGTGCGCCGCGCGGTCCTGTCGTACCCCGAGGACCTGAAGGTCGTGGTCGTGGGCACCGGCGGCCTGTCGCACCAGATCCACGGCGAGCGCACCGGCTACAACAACACCGAGTGGGACATGCGCTTCCTCGAGCTGATCGAGCGCGATCCGATGCAGCTTGCGCGCATGCGCCACGCGGAATATGTCGAGCTCGGGGGCGCCGAGGGGGTGGAGGTCATCATGTGGCTCGCGATGCGAGGCGCGCTGTCGAACGACATCCGCAAGCTGCATCAGAACTACTACCTTCCCATGACCACCGCGATGGCGGTCGCGCTCTACGAGGAGCCGCGGTCGGAGTCGATCGATCCGGGGCAGCGCGAAGCGCTGGCGCGCGCCGCATGAATTGCGCCCTCACCCCTTCCCCCACTGCCGCGTTGCGGGAGTGGCGCAATGTCGAGCCGCCTTCGGCGGGAGCCAACACTTGAATCCACAACTGGAGGGCGTCGAGCGCATCCCGGGCACGTACGTGTTCGACCTCGCCGCCAGCGTGCGCACGCTGCACGTCAACCGCTTCTTCTGGCGCATGACCGACCCGGCGTATCGCGCGCGCTTCGCCGAGGACGAGGAGGCGCTGTACCAAAGCGAGGGCCTCAGCTCCGAGGAGCGCGATCTCGTGCGGCGTCGCGACTGGCTCGGCCTCGTGCGCTACGGCGTCAATTTCTTCGTGCTGGAGAAGTTCGCCCGCGTGGTGAAGCTCTCCAACCCCGAAGTGTATGCGTCGATGCGCGGCGAGACGCTCGAGAGGTTCCTCGAGACGCGCAACGTTCCGGGCGCACGGTAGATGACCGCGCTGGTGCTGCTGCCCGGATTGCTCTGCGACCGGGCGGTGTTCGAGCCGATGCTGCCGGCGCTCGCCACGCATGCGCAGTGCCATATCCCGCACTATCACGACGAGCGCTCGCTCGCCGCAATGGCGCAGCGCGCGCTGCACGGCGCGCCCGAGCGCTTCGCGTTGCTCGGCCATTCCATGGGCGGCCGCGTCGCGCTGGAAATCCTGCGAAGCGCCCCGGAACGCGTCGAGCGCGTCGCGCTGCTCGACACGGGCTACGAGCCGCTCGAGGAAGGCGAAGCCGGGGCACGCGAGCGCGCGGGGCGCCTCGAGATGCTCGAGGTCGCGCGCACGCAAGGCATGCGGGCGATGGGCCGCCGCTGGGTGCAACGCATGGTGCATCCCGATCGGCTCGACGACGCCGCGCTCATCGACGCGATCCTCGACATGGTCGAGCGGCGCAACACGGTCGAGTTCGCGGCTCAGATCCAGGCGCTGCTCACCCGTCCCGATGCGTGGTCCGTCCTCGCGGCCCTCCGCGTGCCCGCGCTCGTGCTGTGCGGGCGCGAGGATGGATGGAGCCCGCTTGCGCGGCACGAGGACATGGCGGCACGCATCCCGGGCGCGCGACTCGCGGTGATCGACCGCTGCGGTCACATGTGCACGATGGAGCAGCCGACGATGGTGGCCGACGCGGTCGTCGCGTGGCTCTTCGCACCCGATCGGCGATAATCGGCGCGTCGCGCGTGCGATCCTTGCGCTCGCGGGCGCCCGATGGCCAAGGTTCGACTGCAGCGCGCACCCGGAGTTGAAGAGCCGCTCGACGCCGTCGAGCTGGCCGGGCTCGCGTTGACGCGCGCGGCCGGCGGCCCGGCCATCGAGGGCAACGCGGCGAGGCTGCTGCGCGACGCGGCCGAGAACTTCCCCGCGTGGAAGAGCGCGATCGCAGGCGCGCAGCGCTCGATCCTGTTCGAGTGCTACATCTTCGCCGACGACCCGATCGGCCGCGAGTTCGCGGCGCTTCTCGCCGAGCGTGCGCGCGCCGGCGTCAAGGTGGCCGTGGTGGTCGACTGGCTCGGCTCGTGGTCCTCGCTGCGCGTCTGGGACGACGTCCGCGCGGCCGGCGGCCAGGTGCGCGTGTTCAATCCGCCGCGTCTTTCGAGCCCGCTCGGCTGGCTGTCGCGCGATCACCGCAAGACGATCGTCGTCGACGGCACCATCGGGTTCGTGAGCGGGCTGTGCGTGAGCCAGCTCTGGGTCGGCGATCCCGCGCGCAAGCTCGAGCCGTGGCGCGACACCGGCATCGAGATCCGCGGTCCCGCGATTGCCGCGCTCGAGGCGGCGTTCGCGGAGGTCTACGGGAGCTGCGGCGGCGCGCCGTTTCCCGAGGCGCTCATGACGCCGGCCGATGCGATGAAGCGCGCGGGCGACGTGCGCATGCACGTCGTCGCCAACGAGCCGAACGTCGCGGGAACGTTTCGCATGGACCTCATCGTCGCCTCCATCGCGCGGCGCAACCTCTGGCTGACCGACGCGTATTTCGTCGGAACGACGCCGTACGTCCAGGCGCTGCGCGCGGCCGCGCGAGACGGCGTGGACGTGCGCCTGCTCGTCCCCGGGTCGAGCGACATCCCCGCGCTGTCGCCGTTGTCGCGCGCGCAATACCGGCCGCTGCTCGAGGCGGGCGTGCGCGTGTTCGAATGGAATGGCACGATGCTGCATGCCAAGACTGCCGTGGCCGACGGCATATGGTCGCGGGTGGGCTCGACCAACCTCAATCTCGCGAGCTGGCTGTCGAACTACGAGCTCGACGTCGCCGTCGAGGATCGCTCGTTCGCCGAGCGGCTCGCCGCGCAATACGAGGAGGACCTGACCAATTCCACCGAAATCGTGCTCACCCCGCGCAATCGCGTGCGCCGCGCCGACGCGCCCATGGAATCCGTCCAGTCGACACGCCGCGGGCAGGCACGGCGGGCTCCGTCCGGAAGCGCAGGTCGCGCGGCGGCGGGCGCGGTGAGCGTCGGCAGCGCGCTCGGTGCTGCGCTGACCGACCGGCGCGCGCTCGGCCCGGCCGAAGCGGGGCTGCTGTTCATCATGTCGGTGACCGCGGTGGTCGTCGGCCTGATCGCCGCGCTGTGGCCCCGCGTGCTCGCGTGGCCGCTCGCCGTCATCGCGATCTGGTTCGGCGCCGCCTGGGCGGCGAAGGCGTATGCGTTGCGCCGCGACGCGCGCGCGGGCCGCTATCCCGTCGTGGACGTCGACGATCTGCGCGGTGGAGGAGGGCGCACATGACGCCTCGAGCAACGCCGATGCGCGAGTGGCGCGACGTCGATGCCATGCGCTTTCGCGACGAGATCGCGCCGCGCTACGAGCCCGCCGTGCTCCGCGGCGTGGTCGCGGATTGGCCTGCAGTGGCGCAGGCGCGGACGTCGATCGAATCCGCCTGCCGCTATCTCGACCGCTTCGACAACGCCGCGAAAGTGCACATCGTCGTCATGCCGCCGCACGTGCGCGGGCGCATGTTCTACAACGACGACATGAGCGGGTTCAACTTCTCGCGCAGCACGGCGTCGATTCGGGAGGTGAACGACCGGCTGCTGCGCAACGCGAAGTTCGAGCGGCGGCCGGCTCTGGCCGCGCAGCACGCGCTGATCTCCGAATGCCTGCCGGGCTTCGAACAGGAGAACGTGCTCCGCATCCTCGACGCCTCGGTCTAGCCGCGCATGTGGCTCGGCAGCGCGATGACCACGCCGGCGCATTTCGACGAATCCAACAACGTCGCATGCGTGGTCGCCGGACGGCGACGCTTCACGCTGTTCCCGCCGGAGCAGACGCCGAACCTCTACGTCGGGCCGCTCGGGCATGCGCCGACCGGGACCCCGATCAGCCTCGTCGACGTGGCCGAGCCCGATTTCGCGCGCTTCCCTCGTTTCCGGGAGGCGCTCGCCCATGCGCGGGTGGCGGAGCTCGAGCCCGGCGACGCGCTCTACATCCCGATGCTCTGGTGGCACCACGTCGAGTCGCTCGACAAGTACAACGTGCTCGTCAACTACTGGTGGAAGGGCGCGGTGGGCGCCCAGGCGCCTGGCGATTCGGCGCTCGGCTGCCTGCTGCATTGCCTGCTGGTGCTGCGCCACCTGCCGCCGGAGCATCGGAACGTGTGGAAGCGCCTCTTCGAGTACTACGTCTTCGACGCCGACGACGCGACCTTCGCCCACATTCCCGAGCACGTGCGCGGCATCCTCGGCGACATCCCGCCCGATGTCGCGCGCAACCTCAAGGCCTTCCTGGTGCAGCAGCTCCAGCGCTAGGCTCGGGGTCGGAGTAAGTGCCTGGGCACTCACTCCGACCCCGTTTACAGAGAAGGCGCCGCTTTCAGAACGAGCTGCACTGGAAGAAGCCGCGGCTGCCGATGCAGTTCGTGGTCATGATCTCGCGTCGCTCGAGCGACGTCTTGGTCGCGAGCCGCAGCACGCAGTCGCGCCACGGATCGGTGTCGCTCTTGAAGCCGAGCTTCTCGCACCCGGGGCCGTAGACGCGGACCATGTCGTCGACCTCGCGCGAAATCTGCGCGGCACGCTGCTCCGGCGTGGCGCAGCCGCATACGAACAGCAGGGCAAGCAGGGCGATCGACGTGCGCATGTTTGTCTCCACCGGTTGTCGCGCGGCGCCTTACGGCCCTGGATCAGCGCAGCGCATCGCGAAAGGTCACCGCATACGCGAATGGCGCGAGGCCCGGCATGCCGTGGCACAGCGAGGACACGCTGTGCGCGTTGCCGGGGCACGCGACGTCGCGGTCGAGCGACCAGAAGTGCACGCCGGCCAGTCCCGCCTCGCGCGCGAAGCGCGCAACCGTGCGGGCATCGTCGAGCGTGAACACGTTGGACACCACGTCATTGACTCCGATCATGGGCGTGAGTTCGACGCGGGCGAGCGGTACGCCGAAGCGGTCGTGCAGGTTGCGCGCCGCCTGGATGGCGGAGCGTCCCATGTCGCAAACAGCGCCGTCGAGCACGCAATTCCCTCGGCGCGCCTCGCCGTAGTCCATCACCATCAGGTTGACGAGGTAGTCGGCGACGCCGGCGCGGCGCAGTGCATCGAGCACGCGCATGCCGTCCGTGTTGAGGCTCGCGCGCGTCTCGTCGCTGCCGGCCCACGTGGCGAGCGTCACGCTGAAGCGCAGGGCGGGATGGCGCCGCTGCGCCGCGCCGATGCGTTGCGCGAGCGCGTCGAGCACGGCATCGGACTGGCCGCGCTCGATGTCGAAATCGAAGCCGATCAGGCGCGGCGAGTCGTAGCGCGCCACGAACGCTTCCATGCCGTCGTCGCTCTGGCAGGTGAAGGTGCCCGCTTCGCCGCCCGTGGATACGACGTAGTCGATGCCGGCGCGCACGAATGCCGGCACGATGGCGCGCGCGACGTCGGCCGCGTCGACGTCGTCCCAGCGCTCGGCGCCGCATTCGCCGGTGGCGAACGCGAGCGTCACGGCGTTCACGCCCGCGGGCAGGTGGGAGCGCGCGTCCTCCGCGAGCGGCGTCCATGCTCCAGTCACCGCCGTCGCCACCGCGGGCGCATCGTCGCGCCATCCCACGGCGACGTGCTTGTACGGGCTGTACACGAAGCGCGAGGTCGGAGCACGAACGGAGTCGACGCGCGGCACGCACGCGGCGAGCATGGCGCAGCCGAGCAGCGCCACGGAAGAAATCGCCGGCGGGGCACGGCGATTGCCCCGCCGGGCACCCGGACCCTCTGGGCGATCCGGGCGCGGGGAAGAGGATCGGGTCAGAACTTCACGCGTACCCCGGCATAGTACTGCCGTCCGTTCTTGTAGAAGGCGCGCGGCTGGTCGGTGTTCGCGGCGTAGTACTTGAGGGTCTCGTCGTTGAGGTTCAGCGCGTCGAACGTGATCGCGAAGTTGTCGTTGATCGTGTAGCTGAGCGATGCGGCGAGGTTGCCCGTGTCGTCCTGGAACTGCGGCGTGCTGCGGTCGAGGCCCACGAAGAAGTGCGAGCGGAAGGTGTACGCGAGCCGCGCGCTGAAGCCGTAGTTCTCGTAGTAGCCGATGACGTTGTACGTGTTCTGCGATGCGCCGACGAGCGGATGGCCGCCGGTCTCGTAGGCGTCCGCGTAGGTGTAGTTGGCCTGGATGCCGAAGCCCAGCGGGAATTCGTGCTGCCACGCGACCTCGATGCCCTTCACCTTGCCGCTGCTGTTCACGGGCGAGGAGATCGTGTACGTCGCGAACTGCCCCGTCCGGATGTTCAGCAGCTCCTGCGGGTGCGTGCCGAAGCCGACGTAGTTCGTGAGGTCCATGTAGAACAGGTTCGCCGCCAGCAGCGCGCGCGGCTGGTAGTACCACTCCAGCGCCGCGTCGATGTTGGTGGAGCGGATGGGCTTCAGGTCCGGATTGCCGCCGTTGCCGGTGAGCGTGATGTCGTCGGCGGTGATCGCTCCGCCGAGCGCGCTGTAGTCGGGCCGCGCCATCGTCCGTGCAATGGCGAAGCGTCCCACGAGGCTCTTGGCGAGGTCCCAGCGGAGGTTGAGGCTCGGCAGCAGGTCGTTGTAGGTGTGCTCGACGGGCGATTGGTAGAACGACCCGAATGCCGACGTCGTGATGGCGCCCGGCACTTGCGGACACGGCTGCTGCACCGGGCATTCGCTCGCCGGGATGGCGACGTTCACCAGCACGCGCTCCTTGGTCTGCACGTAGCGCAGGCCCACGTTGCCGCTCCAGTTGGTGCCGTCCATGTTCGCCATGATGTACACCGCCGGCGTCTTTTCCTTGATCTCGAACTCGCCCGACCAGAAGCGGCGCGTCACCGGGTCGCGGTTGGAGAACGTGTCACCCCACGATTCCAGCACGCCCGGATCGAGCATCCACGGCTGGCGCGGGAAGTTGCCACCGATGCCGCTCGCGAAGTTGCTCGGATACGTCTGGCCGTTCCATGCCGGCAGATTGGCCGGGTTGAACGGATCCAGGGCGCCGTTCGGACCCTGCGCGACCTGATGCGTGCTGCGCTCGTGCTCGGCATAGCGGATACCGCCCTTGATCGTGGTGAACGGTCCCATGCCGAGCAGGTAGCTCGCGTCGAGCCGGCCGTAGGTCTCCTTGTCCTCGGTGCTGGCGGGACTTGCGCCGAAGATGAAGTCGAGCGTCGTGCCGGCGAAATTGGACGGATTGCCGCTGGGAAACGCCACGTCGGTCCCCGACCCAATGCCGTGCATCGCGTACGTGGCGCCGGTGTTGAACACGTCGCCTTCGAACACGTCCTGCTTCGGCGTCTTGCCGTTGCCCTTGGTGTATCCGATCTGGCCGCTGAAGTTCAACCGGTCGCTCGCGCGATACGACGCCTCGAAGTTGTACCACGATGTGTCGGAGTACGCGTCGGGACGCAGGATCTGGTCGACGATGGCGTACTGGTGGTTGCTGCCCGGCGAGCCGAGGTTCGGGAACACGGCCGAGGTCAGCGTGCCGTTGTTCACCGTGTACGACGTCGGCGTCTCGCCCGCGCCGCCGTTGATGACGTGCGCGCCCCAGAACATCCAGTTGCGGTTGTAGTTCGAGGCCTTGAGCTTCGAGTAGAACGCGTTGAAGTCGAGCGTGAGATCCGTCGTCGGCTTGGCCTGGAAATCGATCAGGCCGCCCTGGCGCTCGCGCTCCTGCTCGAAGAACGCGGACCCGATGAGCGTCGGATACGCGACGTTCGCGAGGTCCGGATGCGCCGTCGCGAGCGCGCTGCCGGGCGCGATGGTGGAGTACCCGAGGATCTCCTGGCCGTCGCGCCGCAGGTGGCGCTTCTCGTAGAAGCCCTGGATCATCACGCCGAACGTGTTCGCGTCGTTCTTGAAGTTCAGCGTGGCGTTGAACTGCGGATCGGTCTTCTCCGGCAAGTCGGCGTACACGGCCTGGATCGTCGCTTCACCGGTCACCTGCTTGCGAAATTCGAGGGGCTTGCGCGTGATGATGTCCACCGCGCCGGCAACGCCGCCTTCGACGAGGTCGGCGGTTGCGGTCTTGCGCACGATCACCTGGCTCACGATCTCGGCGGGCAGCAGCGTGAAGCTGACGCTGCGTCCCACGAGCCCGACCTGATCGAGGACGAACCAGTCGCCGGTCGCCACCGAGTGGCCGTTGATGAGCGTCTGCGTGAGGCTCGGGCTCGTGCCACGCAGGCTGACGCGATCGTTCTCGTCGAAGCCGCCCTCGCCGCCGGCCGACGAGCTGATGGTCACGCCCGGCAAGCGCTGCAGCGCGTCGGCGACGTTCTTGTCGGGCAGCTTGCCGATGTCCTCTGCCGTGATCACTTCGGTCACGGCATCGGCGTTGCGCTTGCTTTCGAGCGAGCGCTCGACCGATTGACGGATGCCCGTCACGGTCACCGTTCCGATCGACTCGGGTGCCGGCTGCGCGGGAGGCGGTGGCGGTGTGGCCCCTTGTGCCACGACGATCGGATCCGCCAACTCGGCCTTGGCTTGGGTTTCGGTAGACTGCGACGACTTCGCCGCTTTCTTCTTCTTCGCCGCCTGCCCGGTCTCGGGCGCCGGGGTCTTCTGGGTGGTGATGGACGACTTTTCGTCCTGCTGCGCGTGTACCGGGCAAACGGCGCTCATCAGCACGATTGCCACAGCGGATGCGATCGGCGTCTTTCTGAGATTCATGAATCTCCCCCTTGAATGGATGTCACCCTCACGTCGCAAGTGTCGAAAACGGGATTCGTGTGCCTTGGTCGAGGCGTTGCTCCCTGGTTCCTGAAGTCAATGCCAGTATGCTACCACTTGGCGCCAATGCAGTACCAATTTTTGAGTTGTCTGGTACCATGCGCGCCGCTGGTGTTGCTTTTCGGACGAAAACCGCTCTGGGGAAATAGCGCTTTCCGGCCTTGGGCGAGCTGGAACTGGTATGCCACTGGTATGATCGCGAATGCGATGTAATTTGACTATTCAACGCGTTAGGGGCGGGATGTTCAGGCGATTCCTCACGTGCACGCGTGGCATCGGCGGCGGGAGCGACCGCGGGAGCCGTGCGTGACCAACCTCGCGCAGGTCCTCGGCAACCTCGACCCCGACGACAGCCTGCCGCTGTACCAGCAGCTCCAGCGGGGACTGCGCGAGGCAATCGAGCAGCGGATCCTGGGGCCCGACGACGCGCTGCCCTCGGAGCGTCAGCTCGCCGAAGACCTCGGCATCTCGCGGATCACCGTGCGCAAGGCCATCGACGGCCTTGCCGCGGAAGGCCTGCTGGTGAGCCGGCAGGGCAGCGGCAACTTCGTGAGCCGCCGCATCGAGAAGAATTTCGCCAAGCTCACGTCGTTCTCCGAGGACATGCGCGCGCGCGGCCGCACTCCGCGCAGCGTGTGGCTGAAGCGCTCCGAAGGGACCGTCACGCCGGAGGAATCGCTCAAGATGGCGCTCTCTCCCGGCTCGCTCGTGTACCGTTTTCATCGCCTGCGCCTCGCGGACGACGAGCCGATGTCGATCGAGATGGCCACGATCGCGGCGTCGAGCCTGCCATCGCTCGATGCGGTCGAGGACTCGCTCTACGACGCGCTGGAGCGCGCGGGCAACCGCCCCGTGCGCGCCTTGCAGCGCCTGCATGCGATGCTGCTCAATGCCGAGCAGGCCAAGCTGCTGAAGGCCAGGCTGGGCGACGCAGGGCTCTTCGTCGAGCGCCTCGGCTATCTGCGCGACGGCCGCGCCATCGAGCTGTCGCAGTCGTTCTATCGCGGCGACACGTACGACTTCGTCGCCGAGCTGAGCGCGTTCTAGCCGAGCGGCACGGGCGCGCGGGCGCGCGCGCTCGCGCGTCCCTCGAGCCACGCACGCAGCGCGTCGAGCGCCCCGTCGGCGTAGCCATACGTCACCACGGTCGGCGCCTCGAAATCGAGCGCCTGGAAAGGATTCCACAGCACGAGATGCAGGTCCGGTGGGCTCCCCCGCGCAACGGCGTAGCGTGCGCGCGCGTTCGATGCCAGCACCACCATGCGGCCGTCGCGTGGAAGCCGTGCGAGGTCGAACGTCGCGAGGTCGTCGACGCGCTCGATCTGCACGTCGGCGAATGCGCGGAACAGCGCCGCCACCGCGTCGCTCGCGACGCCGGCCTCGGAGATGCCGTTGCTCGGGACGTCGCGCTGCGTCACGACGCGCAGCGGCCGATCGCGCGGGGGCGCCGACGCGCCGCGCAGCGCCGTCAGGCCGCGTGCCCACGCAGCGCGCATCAGGGTGTCGTCCTCGTGGCGCGCGGCGGGCTCGTACTCGCGCGGCTCGGCAGGATAGCGAGTCGCCAGCGCGTCGAGGCGCGCGCACGCGCGCTCGAGCGCATTGGCGTCGAGCTCGCCGGCTTCGATCGCTGCACGGATCGCTTCGACGGCGCGCGCCTGCTCGTCCTGGCTGCCGAGCGCCATGACCATGTCCGCGCCGGCGTGGAGCGCGCGCACGCTCGCGCGTGCATGACCGTAGCGATCGCCGACGGCCTTCATCAACAGCGAATCGGTGATCACCACGCCGTCGTAATGCCATTGCTTGCGCAGGATGCCGTGCAGGATTGCGCGCGACAGCGTCGCCGGGTACTCCGGGTCGACGCGCGGATAGACGATGTGGGCGGTCATCGTGGCAGGCGCTTCGTCGCGCAGTGCGCGGAAGGGCGCGAGCTCGAGGGCGTCGAGCGCGGCCCGCGGCTTGTCGACGACGGGAAGGTCGAGGTGCGAGTCGACATGCGTATCGCCGTGGCCGGGAAAGTGCTTGACGCAGCAGGCCACGCCTTCGCCGAGCGCTCCGCGCATCCACGCACCGGCCAGCCGAGCCACGGCCTCCGGCTCGGCGCCGAAGCTGCGTTCGGCAATCACGGGATTGGCAGGGTTGTTGTTCACGTCGAGCACCGGCGCGAAGTTCCAGTTGAAGCCGAGAAAACGCAGCCCCCGCGCGACGGCCGCGCCGACCCGTTGCGCGAGCTCGGGGTCACCGGCGGCGCCGAGCGCCATGGCGGCCGGCGGTTGGGGGAGGAACGTCGCGCGCACCACCGCGCCACCTTCCTGGTCGATCGCGATGAGCGCCCGTGGACCGAGCGTGGCACGCAGATCGGCCACGAGGTCGCGCACCGAGGCTTCGTCGCCGAGGTTGTCGCGGAACAGCACCACGGCACGGATCCCGTGCTCGCGCAGGAACGCGCGCCGTGCGCTGTCGAGCGCGCGACCCTCGATGCTCACCATGACCAGGCGCCCGGCCGCCGAAATCATTTCACCGCTCCTTCCATTCCGCGCATGAAGTAACGCTGCGTGCAGAAGAACACCATGAGCGCGGGCGCGATGGTGAGCACGGCACCCGCGGCGATGACGCGCGTGGAGCTGCCGAAGGTGCCGGAGAGCTCCAGTATGCCGACCGCGAGCGGCATGAGCTCGCTCTTGGTGAGCACCACGCTCGGCCACAGGAACTGGTTCCACGTCGTGACCGCGGTCAGGATCACGAGCGCCGCGATCTGCGGCCTGGCGAGCGGCAGCATGATGCGCAGGAAGATATAGAGCTCCGAGGCGCCGTCCACGCGCGCGGCGTCGAGCAGGTCCTGTGGAACCTCCTCGAACGCCGTCTTCATGATGAAAATCCCGATGGCGCCGGCGAGCGCCGGCAGGATGACGGCCAGGTGCGTGTTGACCAGGCCGAGGTGCGCCGCGGTGATGAAGTTCACCAGGAAGTTCACTTCGGTGGGCAGCATCATGGTCGCGAGGATGATGCCGAACACGAGCCGCCGGCCGCGAAAGCGATAGCGCGCCAGCGGGAAGGCGGCAAGCGCGCACACGAGCACCGTCCAGGCCACGGTCCAGAAGGTGATCCAGACGGAGTTCCAGTAATAGCGGACGATGTCGATGACACGGAACACCTCGATGAAATTGGCGAGCGACGGGCGCCGCGGGATGAACGAGGAGGGAAACGCGAACACGTTGCCCTCGGTGCCGATCGCGGCCGACAGCGTCCAGAGGAACGGAAAGGCGCACACCAGCGCAACGACGACGAGCGTGGCGTAATGCAGCGCGGTGAGGAGCGCGTTGCGATGCATGCTACCGATGGCGCGGGCGGAGCACGCGGAAGTTGACCCACGCGAGCGCGATGCAGAACACGCTCACGACCAGGCTCGCCGCGAGGGCGCGCGGGAAATTGAAGGCGCGGATGCCTTGATCGTAGGCGTAGTACAAGCCGGTGTAGGTCGAGCTGACGGGGCCGCCCTTAGTCATGATGAGCACTTCCTCGAGCACCTTCATCGCCGAAAGCGTCGACAGCACCGTGCAGAGCAGGATCGTGGGCATGATCATCGGCACGGTGATGCGCCAGAAGCGCTGCACGCGCGTCGCCCCGTCGAGCGTGGCCGCTTCCTCGAGGTCCCGCGGAATCGACTGCAGCGCAGCGAGATAGAGCACCATGTACCAGCCGAGGCCGCGCCACAGCGTCACGATCATGAGCGAGAAGAGCGCGATGCGGTCGTCGGAGAGCCAGCCGATCGGCTCGTTGACGGCGTGCAGCGCCTCGAGCACGGCGTTGACGAGTCCCTGCTCGTTGTACATCCAGCCCCACATGATGCCCACGACGGACACCGACGTGACCACCGGCATGTAGAACGCTGCGCGAAAGATGCGGATGCCGGGCAGCGAATTGTCGACCAGCACGGCAAGCACGATGGCACCGATCTGGATCGCCGGCACGATCAGCAGATACAGCAGCGAGTTCTTCATGCTGATCCAGAAAACCGGGTCCGCGACGAGATCCTCGAAGTTGGCGAGGCCCACCCATTTCGGCGGTGCGAGAAAGTTGTATTCCGTGAATGCAAGCGCGGTGCCCGCGAGCACCGGCCACAAGGTGAACACGGCGAGCAGCACCAGCGCCGGGGTGAGGAAAAGCCACGGGCGCAGCGTCGTACGAAGGCGTTGGGGGGAGGCCCGTGCGTGCGTTCGCTCGCCAGCGTCGGTTGCGATCGGCACGTCGACTGCGCCGGTATGCCTCCCCCAGAAGCGCCGCTGCGCGTCGCCTCCGCCGAGAGCGAGGGCAGCGCCGACGGGCCGCCGTACCGCCGCCCGAAGGCGGCCCGTGCTTTTGCCAGCATCCGGCGGCCCGGCGGCGCTCATGGCGAGAGCTTGCTGTTCCAGAACGCGACCGCGTCGTCGAGCGCTTCACGAATGTCGCGGCGGCCGATGATCGCCGCTTCCACGGCATCCTGCAGGCGCTTGTTCAGGCGCTCGAAGCCGGGCCCTCCGGCGACGTAGAGCGTGCGCACGACGTCGAGGCGCGAGGCGCCGAGCGCCATCGCTTTTTCGTACGCGCCGGCGTCGCTGCGAAGCTCGCGGAAGTAGGGGTCGGCCGCCGCCTCGCGTGCCGCCGGGAACGCGCCTGCGAGCTTCGCAAACGCGAGCTCGTTGTCGTCGTCGGTCAGGAATTTGGCGAAGCGCGCCGCTTCGGTGGCGACATCGCCGCGCGTGCCCTTCGGCATCGCGAAATGGAACAGCCAGCCGCCGGCAGCAACACCGGGCGCGCCGATGGGCACGGGCGCGACGTCGGTCACTGCGTAGATGTCCGGCGCATCGTCTCGAACGCGCGTGAGCGCGCTCGGCGGTGCCTCGAGCATCGCCATGCGCCCGGACTTGTACGCATCGATCGACGCGGGATAGTTGTCTTCCGAGAAGAGCTTGTCCTTGAGCAGCCCTCCCGCGAGGTACGCATCGCGCAGCTTGGCGATGAGCGCGACGTGCGCCGGCGAATTGAATACCGCCTTGCCATGCTCGATCAGCGGCAGGCCTTCCTCGAGGAACACCCCGGCGATCTTGCCGAGCGCGGGCGAGAAGCCGTACCGGCCGGTGCGCGCCCTGATCTGCTTCGCCGCGGCAAGCTGCTCGTCGCGCGTGACCGGGACGTGCGTGATGCCGGCCTGCTGGAACAGCGCCCGGTTGTACGCCATCACGTTCACGCTGCTGTAATGCGGAAAGCCGTAGATGTGTCCGTTGAAGGTGACGTCGGCGAGCGCACCGGCCGTGTATTGCTTTCGATCGTCGCCGATGAGATCGTCGATGGGACGCAGCGCGCCATAGAGCGCGTAGTCGTACGCCCATGGCACGTTGAGCTCCACGAGCGCCGGCGCGGAGCCCGCGACGATCGCCGCGGTGAGCTTGGTCTGCAACGCGTCCCACGGTACGTCGACCCATTCGAGCTCGACGCTCGGATGCGCCGCCTGGTACTGCGCGATGCGCGTCCGGAAATATTCGGTGAACTTGGGCTTGAGACTCATCGTCCAGAACTCGACGTGAACCTTCCCGCCGGTGCGCGCGTCGCCGCACCCGAGCAGCACGCAGGCCATGAGCAGTGCGAGGAACGGCGGCAGCTTCAATGCGTGAGCGTGACCTTGGTCAGATGGCGCGGCGCATCGGGATCGAGCCCGCGTGCGCGCGCCATCGCCTCGACCATGGGATAGAAGCTCTGCAGCGCCGCGATCGGATCGAGATCGGCGTCGGCGCAGGTCACGAGCGGCAGGTCGCCGCCATCCGCTGCGGCGAGCAGCACGCGTGCGCCGCGCTTTCGCATGTCGTCGGCGAGCGCCAGCAATCCCGGTTGCGCCGGCCCGCGCGGGGCGATGATGAGCAGCGGATAGTCGGGCTCGATGAGCGCCACGGGACCGTGGCGCACCTCTGCGCTGGAGAACGCTTCGGCCTGGATGCCGCAGACTTCCTTCAGCTTGAGCGCGGCTTCGAGGGCGATCGGCAAGCCGAGCCCGCGGCTGATCACGAACAGGCGATCGACGTGGGCGAGAGTTTCCACACCGCGCCGCCAGTCTGCCTGCGCGGCTTCGCGCAGGCGTGCGGGAAGATCGTCGAGCGCCGCGCGCAACCCATCGTCGTTTTGCCACGATGCGACCAATCGCGCTCCCGCCGCGAGCTGCGCGATGCAGCTCTTGGTCGCCGCGACGCTGGTCTCCGGTCCGGCACGGAGGTCGAACACCCATTGCGCCGCGTCGGCCAGCGGCGAGCGCACGTCGTTCACGAAAGCGACGGTACGCGCCCCGCCGTTGCGAAAGAATTCGGTCGGTACGACGAGATCGTGGCTCCGGCCCGATTGGGACACCGCGATCGACACGAGACCGTCGCAGCGCAGGCGCGATCGATACAGCGTGACGAGCGACATGGGCAGGGAGGTCACCAGCCGCCCCAGACGCGCCATGATCAGGTAGGCGACGTAGTGCGCGGCATGATCGGAGCTGCCGCGGGCGATGGTGAGCAGCGCCTGCGGCGGATTTTCGCGCAGGTCGGCGCCGAGCGCAGCGTAGCCACCGTCGCGGGCCGACAGCAGTCGCGCGACGGCCTCGGGTGCGTCGAGCGACTCAGCGAGCATCCGCGAGGTCAATGTCCTCTCCCTCGACGACGACGCGCTGCAGGCGAAGGTCGCGGTCGAGCACGACGAGGTCGGCGTGGCAGCCGACGTCGATGCGCCCGCGGTCGGCGAGACCGAGATAATCGGCGGCGTACGTCGAAACGCGCATCGACGCCTCGCGCAGTGGCATGCCGAGCGTCACCAGGTTGCGCAGCGCCTGGTCCATGGTGAGCGTGCTGCCGGCCAGCGTGCCGTCGGGCAGGCGCACGCCACCCATGCACTTGCGCACGCGGTGCGAGCCAAGCTGGTACTCGCCGTCCGGCATGCCGGCCGCTGCCGTTGAATCGGTCACGCAGAACAGGCGCGGGATCGCGCGAAACGCGACGTGCAGCGCGCCTGCGTGCACGTGCAGCAGATCCGGAATGATCTCGGCGTATTGCGCGTGCGCGAGGGCCGCGCCCACGATACCCGGCGTGCGGTGATGCATGCCGGACATCGCGTTGAAAAGATGCGTGAACCCGCCCGCACCGCGTTCGAGCGCAGCCACGCCGTCTTCGTAGGTGGCGAGCGTGTGGCCGATCTGCACCCGGAAGCCGGCGCCGCGCAGCTCGGCAATGACGTCTAGGTTGCCCGGCAGCTCGGGCGCGAGCGTGATGAGAACGATCGGCGCGAGCGCGTGCAGCGCGCGCACCTCGTCGACGGATGCAGGTCGCACGAAGTCGGGCTGCGCGCCGAGCTTGTTGGGATTGATGTAGGGTCCTTCGAGATGCACGCCGAGCACGCGCGCGGTGCCGCGCGACCGCGCGCGGCTCGCGCGGCCGAGACCGACCAGCGCGCGTTGCAGCTCGGGCAGCGGCGAGGTCATCGTCGTGGCGAGCAACGCCGTGGTGCCGTGGCGCACATGCATTCGCGCGATGCGCTCGATCGCGTCGCCGCCCTGCATCGTGTCGGCGCCGCCGCCGCCGTGCACGTGCGAATCGATGAACCCCGGGAGGATGAACGTGCGCGCTTCCTCGCGCACGCGATCGTCGCGCAGCGCGTTGCCTTCGATGCGGCCGATGCGGCCATCGCCGATCTCGAGCGTGCCGTCGACGAAGCCACGCGGCGTGAGGATGCAGCCCGCGACGACGCTCATGATGTCGCCTTGCCGTCCAGCGCGGCGCGCACGAGCCGAAGCGCGCCGTCGATCGCATCGCCTGCGGGCTTCACGAGCCGCGCGCGCACCTTGGCCGACATGCGATCGGCGAGACGCGAGCCGACGCTGCCGGATACGACGAGGGGCAGCGCACCGTCGGGGTCGAGCGCGGTCGCGATGTCGTCGAGCGCGCGTGCCGCGGCGTCGAGCAGCTTCGCCGCGAACGGATCGGACGCTGCCGCGTCGAATGCGAGCGGCGCGAGCGCCGCGTACGCGTGCTGCCCGGCTCGTCGCGACCACAGCAGGATCGCATCGCGATCGTTGCCGATGACGCTCTGCACCGTGCGCACCAGCGAGCCTTCGGGTGCACGGCCGTCGACGGCGTTCTGCGCTTCGCGTACGGCGCGCATGCCGATCCATGCGCCGCTGCCTTCGTCGTCGACGGGATAGCCCCATCCACCGACGACGACGTGCTCATCATCGTGGCGCAGCGCTTCGCCGATGCTGCCGGTACCCGCGGCAACCACCGCGCCCGGTCGGCCGGCGTGTGCGCCGAGTAGCGTCGTGTAGCCATCGCTCGCAAGCGCGAGGCGACCGAATGCGCTGCCGCGCGCGAGAAAATCGCCGCGTTGTGTTGGAACGATCGCGCCCGCCAGCCCGAGGCCGACGGCACATTCCGGCGGCTCCCAGCGCGGCACGCGCGCTGCGCGAAACGCGCCGTCGATCGCCCTCAACACGTTGGCCCATGCCTGGTCGATGCCTTGTCCGAGCGCGGAGGGCCCCGCTTCGCCGCGGCCAAGCGGGGTGCCCTCGGCGTTGACGAGGCACGCGCGCGTGCCCGTACCGCCGCCATCGATGCCTATGAGGTAGCGAACGGCGGGAGAAGACGCAGGATTCAAGGAGATACGATCATTGGAGGCGCGAGCACCGTCGGAGGCGAAGGATACCAGTCGTAGGACTGGTATTCAAATGGTCTTGAAACGAGAGCCACCTGCATCCGGACGGCGCGTGTCTGCGTATTGGCGAAGCGTCATCCACCCAAACGCGAGGAGCTCAACGTGAAGCTTGCGCCTGTCGTGACTGCCTGTCTCTTCTCCATCGTCGCCGGGTCGACGGCGATCGCTCAACCGTCGTCTCCGTCGGCAATGGTAGCGAGCGCCGCACCGACCGCGCCGTCACTCTACAAGCGTCTCGGCGGTTACGACGCTCTCGCCGCCGTGACCGACGATTTTCTGCAGCGCATGGTCGGCGATGCGCAGTTCGCGCGCTTCTTCGGCGGCCACAGCAGCGATTCGCTGAAGAAGATCCGCCAGCACATCGTCGACCAGCTGTGCACGGCCACCGGCGGACCGTGCGTGTACATCGGCCGCGACATGAAGACCGTGCACGGCGGACTCGGCATCACCGAAAAGGATTGGGACGTCTCGGTGAAGCACCTCGTCGCCACGCTGGACAAGTTCACCGTGCCGATGAAGGAAAAAGACGAAGTGCTCGGCGCGCTGGGCTCGCTCAAGAAGGATATCGTCGAGAAGCCGTGAGCCGGCAGGGCGCGTGGGCTTCGAGGACGCCTGCCATGGTAGAATCGCAGCTTCGCGCCCGTAGCTCAGTTGGATAGAGTACCTGGCTACGAACCAGGGGGTCGTGGGTTCGAATCCTGCCGGGCGCGCCAATCATTCGATGTCTGTTCCGGACAGATAGGTAACGTTTTATTCCGGGCACATAGGTAACACTTTCGCCTCGAACGGGTTAGCCACCGGTTCGAGGCGACATGTTTCGTCGTCGAAGTAGCCCAAGTCGTACTGCATAAAGCTGACGAGCC
>DASXAF010000102.1:0-138565 GCA_036406955.1 Casimicrobiaceae bacterium | reverse complement strand
GCCTCGGACCAGCGCCCGATCCCGGTGTCGGGATCGGGCGTGATGTTGCTGCCGTACACGGTGCCGAAAGGCGTCTGCAAGGCGCGTCCGCCGGCGTACGGCTTGCCGTCCGGCGCGGTGTGGCAGCCGATGCAATCCCCGACGGCCGCCAGGCTCGCACCGGTCGCGACGAGCGCCGGGTCGAAGGACGCGGGGGACGCTGCATCGGCTCGCGCGGCGGGCTCGCGCGCGGCGCCGAGCGCCGTCGACGCGAAGACCACCACGGCGGCCAGCGCGGCGACAGCGGTACCTTTTGCCAGTCGCTTTGCAGGATTTGCGATGCGCGGTCGCGCGGGGGAACGATCGCCGTCCTGCGGCGTCACCATCGTAGCTGCACCTCTGCACGGGAGAGCAACGCACCAGCAAGCGTCGTGCCGATTCTGCAACCTGCGCACGCTCGAGGCCGCGGCCCCGCACGCGGCGTGCGGGTTCGCGCACCATCCCGTTCCCTCGTCTGCGGAGTGAGGAGATGCTCGAGGATCGCCGCCAGGCCGGTCGGCTGCTTGCGCAAGCGCTCGCGGCGTATCGCGGACAGCCCGGCGTGATCGTGCTCGGCCTGCCGCGCGGCGGCGTGCCGGTCGCGTACGAGGTCGCGCGCTCGCTCGGCGCGCCGCTCGACGTCTTCGTCGTGCGCAAGCTGGGCTTTCCCGGGCACGAGGAATTCGCGATGGGCGCGATCGCGAGCGGCGGGGTGCGGGTGATGAACAGCGATGTCGCCGGCATGCGCATCCCGCAAGCCGTGATCGACGCGGTCACCGCGCGCGAGCAAGCAGAGCTCGCGCGGCGGGAGCGCCTATATCGGGGCGATCGTCCGGCGCTCGACGTGCGCGGTCACACGGTCATCCTGGTCGACGACGGGCTCGCCACCGGGTCGACCATGCGCGCCGCTGCGCGCGCCGTGCGCCAGCAACATCCGCGCCGCATCGTCGTCGCAGTGCCCGTCGCTGCGTCGGAGACGTGCACGAGCCTTCGCGGCGACGCCGACGAGGTGGTGTGCATGGTCACGCCCGAGCCGTTTCGCGCCGTCGGTCTCTGGTACCGCAATTTCGACCAGACCACGGACGAGGAAGTGCACGCGCTGATGTCGGCGAACGGCGACCGCGCGCGCGGCGAAACTTTGGCGCACTAGGCGGCTCTACCCCAGACGAACGACGCGCGGGTGCTTAGCAAGCGCCATGCCGGCGTTTTCGGCACCTGCAACTTCCGGAGGGTCACGCCATGAAGGTCAGCGAATGCATGACGCGCGACGTGAACGTCGCGAGCCCCGATCAATCCATCCGCGACGCGGCGCGCATGATGGCGAGCATCGATGCCGGCGTGCTGCCGGTGGGCGAGAACGACCGGCTGGTCGGCATGATCACCGACCGCGACATCGCCGTTCGGGCGGTCGCCGAAGGCAGGTCGCCGGATACCCGGGTGCGCGACGTCATGTCCGCCGAGGTGCTCTATTGCTTCGACGACCAGAATCTCGACGAGGTCGCGAAGAACATGAGCCAGATGAAGGTGCGCCGGCTGCCGGTGGTCAATCGCGACAAGCGGCTCGTCGGCATCCTTTCGGTCGGCGATCTCGCGCAGTCGGAGGACGCTCGCACGACAGGCCGCACGCTCGCGAGCATCTCCCGCGAGGGTGGCGCGCACTCGCAGACGAGCCATTGAGCGCGCCCGGGACGCGTTGCCCATGAAGTACGCGCACTCGCCGGCGCGCCGACGCTTCCTGATCGGCACCGGCGTGATGACCGGCAGCCTCGCAGCGACGAACCGGCTCGCGGCGGCGGCGCCGGTCGTGGGCGACCGCGCGGCCGTCGCGCCGGGCGGCACGCCGGCCAACCGCGTGCATCTCGACGTCAACGGCCGCGACTTCGATCTCACGCTCGACTCGCGCGTCACGCTGCTCGATGCGCTGCGCGAGCACCTGGCGCTGACCGGCACCAAGAAGGGCTGCGATCGCGGCCAGTGCGGCGCGTGCACGGTGCTGCTCGACGGGCGGCGCGTGAACGCGTGCCTCACGCTTGCCGCCGCGGCATCGGGCGCGCGCGTGGTCACCGTCGAGGGCCTCGCGCGCGGGACGACGCTCCATCCGGTGCAGCAGGCGTTCCTCGCGCGCGACGCGTTCCAGTGCGGCTACTGCACGCCGGGGCAGATCTGCTCGGCGGTGGCATGCATCGACGAGGCGCGCGCCGGCGCGCTGAGCGCGGCGACACCCGACGTGCGCGCGCGCAGCGTCGAGCTCACCGACGAGGAGATCCGCGAGCGCATGAGCGGCAACATCTGCCGCTGCGGCGCGTACGTCAACATCGTTGCCGCCGTGCGCGACGCGGCGAAACGCAGCGCGTAACGGAGAGGAGCCCGATGCGCGAGTTCAGCTACGTGCGCGCCGTCGGCGTCGAAGACGCGCTGGCCGGCCTGCGGCGGCCGGGAACCCGGCTGCTCGCGGGCGGCACGAACCTCCTCGATCTCATGAAGGGCGACGTCGAGCAGCCGAGCGTGCTGATCGACATCACGCATCTGCCGCTCGCGCAAACGACCGAGCTGCCCGACGGCGGGCTGCGCCTTGGCGCGCTCGTGCGCAACAGCGACGCCGCGAACGACGCGCGGGTGCGCGCGCGCTATCCGCTGCTGTCGCAGGCGCTGGTGGCAGGCGCGTCGCCGCAGTTGCGCAACATGGCGACCGTCGGCGGCAACCTGCTGCAGCGCACGCGCTGCCACTACTTCTACGACACGGCTTACGGCGAGTGCAACAAGCGCAAGCCGGGCTCCGGCTGCGCCGCGCGCCTGGGCCATGCACGCCAGCATGCGGTGTTCGGCGCAAGCGAGCAGTGCATCGCCGTGCACCCTTCCGACATGGCCGTGGCGCTCACCGCGCTCGATGCGGTGGTCGTCGCGCGCGGCCCGAACGGCGAGCGGCGTATCGCGATGCAGGACTTCCATCGCCTGCCCGGCAACGCGCCCGAGCGCGACACCAATCTCGCGCCCGGGGAGCTGATCGTCGCAGTGGACCTGCCGCCTTCGCGCTTCGCCGATCACGCGCACTATCTGAAGGTGCGCGATCGCGCGAGCTACGCCTTCGCGCTCGTGTCGGTCGCGGCGGCGCTCGATCGTGCACCCGACGGCACGGTGCGCGATGCGCGCATCGTGCTCGGCGGCGTCGCGCACAAGCCCTGGCGCGTGCCCGCGGCGGAGCGGCGGCTCGTCGGCAGCCGCCTGGAACCGGCCGCCGTCGAGGAGGCGGCGCGCGCCGCGGTCGAAGGCGCGCAGCCGGTGCGCGACAACGCCTTCAAGGTCCCGCTGGCACAGCGGGCGATCGTGCGCGCCGTCGAAACGGCAGGGGCATAGCGGCCCATGAACGACGACTCCATCATCGGCGCACCGATCGACCGCGTCGACGGCGTGCAGAAGATCTGCGGTCGCGCGCGCTACGCGGCCGAGTTCGCGCCCGACCGGCTGGTCTACGGCGCGATCGTGCAGAGCACGGTGCCGCGCGGTCGCATCGTGCGCATCGACACCGGCGACGCGGAGCGCGCCCCCGGCGTGCTGTTCGTGCTCACGCATCGCAACGCACCCCGGCTTCCGCAGAACGGCCTCGCGGCGGTCAACCCGCCCGCGGGCCGCACGCTGTCGCTGCTGCAGGACGACGCGGTGCATTACAACGGCCAGCCGATCGCCGTGGTGGTGGCCGACTCGTTCGAGCGGGCGGTCCATGCGTCTCATTTGGTACGTGTTGCGTACCAACTGGAACGCCCTGCCCTGCGCTTCGAGGAGGCGAAGCGATCGCCGCACAAGGTGAAGAAGGAAGGCTTCTCGCCGAGCGACGTGGCATGGGGCGACTACGATGCGGGCGCGGCCGCCGGCGACGTGCGCGTCGATGCCGTCTACGCCACGCCCATGGAGCATCACAACCCGATGGAGCCCCACGCCACCGTGGCGCACTGGCAAGGCGAGCGGCTCACGCTGTACGATGCCACGCAATACGTCTCCGGCGTGCGCGAGACGGTCGCGAAGACGCTCGGCATTCCGGTCGAGAGCGTGCGCGTCGTCGATCCGTTCGTCGGAGGCGGTTTCGGCTGCAAGGGCTCGACCTGGTCGCACGTCGTGCTGGCCGCGATCGCGGCTCGTCAGGTCGGCCGGCCGGTGAAGATCGTGCTGGCGCGGCCGCAGATGTTCGGGCCGGTGGGCGGACGGCCGCAGACCGAGCAGCACGTCGTGCTGTCGGCGACGCGGGACGGTCGCCTCACCGCCGTTCGACACGACGTCGTCTGCCACGCGTCGGAGATGGAGGACTTCGTCGAGCCTGCCGCCTCGCCGACCCGGGCGCTGTACGCATGTCCCAATGGCAGCACGACCCATCGGCTCGCGACGCTGAACGTCGGTGTCGCGACGTTCCAGCGCGCGCCGGGCGAGGCGAGCGGCTCGTTCGCCATCGAATCGGCCATGGACGAGCTCGCGTATTCCCTGCGCATCGACCCGCTCGCGTTGCGCATCGCCAATCATGCCGATCACGAGCCGCACAGCCGCAAGCCGTGGTCGAGCAAGAAGCTCCTGGAATGCTATCGCGACGCGGCGGAGCGCTTCGGGTGGTCACGGCGCAATCCGACACCCGGCTCGATGCGCGACGGCCGCTGGCTCGTCGGATACGGCATGGCGACAGCCACGTATCCCGCACACCGCATGCCCGCCCAGGCGCTCGCGCGCCTGATGCCCGACGGCTCGGTGCTCGTGCAGTCGGGATCGCAGGACCTCGGCACCGGCACCTACACGATCATGACGCAGGTCGCGGCCGAGACGCTCGGCGTGCCGGTCGAGCGCGTGCGCTTCGAGCTTGGCGACACCGCGATGCCCCGCGCGCCGGTGTCGGGCGGATCGATGACCAGCGCGAGCGTGGGCCCCGCCGTGCAGGCGGCGTGCCGCGCGCTGCGCGACAAGATCGTCACGCAGGCGACGCAGGACAACCGATCGCCGGTGCATGGCGCGGACGCGCAGGCGGTCGCGATCGACCGCGGCTACGTCGTGGTGCGCAGCGATCCGGGCCGGCGCGAGCCGATCGAGGCGCTCGCCGCACGAAGCGGCGATCCCATCGAAGCGCGCGCCGAAGCCAGGCCGGGCGAAGCGGAGCAGCGCTACGCGAGCCGCTCGTTCGGAGCCGTGTTCACGGAGGTGCGGGTCGATCCCGCGCTGGGGCTGGTGCGCGTGCCGCGCATCGTCGCGACGTACAGCGTGGGGCGCCTGATGAACGCCAAGACCGCACGCAGCCAGCTCGAGGGCGGCATCGTGTGGGGCCTCGGCATGGCGCTGTTCGAGAAGAGCCTGCTCGACGAGCGCTACGGCCGCTTCGCGAACAACAATCTCGCGGAGTACCACGTGCCCGTGAACGCCGACGTCGGCACGATCGACGTGCGGTTCGTCGACGAGAACGACACGGTGTTCAGCCCGCTGGGCGCGCGCGGCATCGGCGAGATCGGCATCACCGGCGTTCCCGCGGCGGTGGCCAACGCGGTGTACCACGCGAGCGGCAAGCGCGTGCGCGAGCTTCCGATCACCCTGGACAAGCTCGTCTAGACCGGTCGCGCACGGCGCGCAACGCATGCCGGCCGCGCGCGCGATGGCCGGCGGTGCGCTCGCCGTGTCGCCTTCAGTGCCGGTCCGCCGCGACGCGCTTCAGCAGGTCGGACTCGCGTCCATCGGGCTGCGCCTCCCAGTGCCCGCGCGCGCCGCCGAGCATCTCGGAAAACCAGTTCACGAGCAGCGTCGTGTACGCCTGCTGCCAGCGCGGATCGCTCAAGCTGTGGTCGGCGCCTTTGATGACGCGATAGGACAGCGAATGCGCGCTCGCGCACGCGTCGCGATAGTTGAGTATGACCTGATGCGGCACGGTCGAGTCGTGCTCGGATTCGACCAGCAGCACGTCGCCGGTGAACGAGGCGCATGCCTTGAGCGCGACGCTGTCCTCCGGACGCACGGGTTGCAGGCGGTACGCCTCGAGCTCCTGCTGCTTGCGCAGCTGCCCCTTCGGGAGGTCCCAGTCGCTGTCCTTGTACAGGGCGGGTACGCGCAGGGCGAGCCAGCGCACCGGCCGAAGCGAGGTGAGGATCGCCGCGAGATAGCCGCCGTAGCTGCTGCCGACCACCGCGATGGACGACAGGTCGACGCCCGGTTGGTGCACGAGCACGTCGTACGCGGCGATCACGTCCTCGAGATTGTCCTCGCGCGAGACCGTCTCCTTCTTCGCGCGCGTGCGCACGTGGCCCCGCAGGTCGAAGGTGAGGCAGATGCAGCCCAGCGACGCGACCTCCCGCGCCCGCGCAAGGTACTGCTGCTGGCTGCCGCCCCAGCCGTGCACCAGCAGCACGCCGGGTACGAGCGTTCCGGGGGTGACGAGCGTGCCCGCGATGAGCTCGTCCTCGACGGGGATGTCGATCACCTCATCGCGTGTCGGCATCTCGGTGGACTATCGTGTATTTGGTGAGCATTCCCACGCGTGCATCGACATCGCGATAGTAGACGGTCGCGCCGTCCGGGGTCTGGTGCCCATCCCCGTACCGCTCCACGCAGCGCGCGCGCACGGCAGCGAGCGCCGGATCGGCCGCGAGGGCCTCCAGCGCCGCCACCTCCGCGCCGCTCGCCCCGCCGATGCGCCACGACTGCTCCAGCACCCCCGTGCGGCGAGTCCCACAGGTATCGATGCCTTCGGCGACGTCGTAGTTCCGTCGCGAGGCCAGGAACCCGGGGAAATGGGCATGCGCCGCGGCGTCGTAGCAGCACGCCTGCGCAACCGCGTCGCGTTGCGGCCGCGAGAGGTCGAGACGGAGCAGCGCGTCGAAATCGCCGCGCGCGAACAGCAGATCGGAGCCTCCGTACACCTCCGCGCCGTGATTGTTGCGGGTGAGGGATTGCGTTCCGCAATAGGTCGCGACCATGCCCCCCACTTCGACCCGGCCGACGCTGTAGGTCCGGACGTCGGCGAGGTTCTGCTCCGCCACCACGCCATAGCGCTCGAGCTCGTCGTCCCCGATGTCCGTCAGCACGCGATCGAGCTCGGCGGCATCGCGCACGACGAACTGTCCGGTGCCGCCGATGCCGAGCGCCCGCTTGATCCTCACCTCACCTTTCGCGAGCAGTGCGCGCCCCCCGCGAACGGCGTCGCCGCGGTCGAACGCCGCCACGCCGTCGAGCACGCAGTCGCGCACGGCTTCGGCAAAGCCGCTCGACCAGCCCGCCGGCGAACGCGCCTGCGAGTCCACCAGCGGATGCGTGATCGTCTTGGTCGCCACGAACGCATGCGACACGACCGCACCGAAGATGTCCTGCGCGCCGCGGATGCCGAGGCTCGTCGCGCGCGCGCAGCCGACGATGGTGTCGCTCGGCACGAAATACACGCGCGCAGGATAGCGCTGCGCCGGATCGTACTCGCCGGCGAATTCGAAGCCGAGCATCGGCGCGAGGCGACGCGCGACGCCGTCGCGCGTGACGCTCTCGTGACTGAGAGGGTCGCGTCCCGAGCACGCGTACGTGACCACCACACCGCGCACGTCCGCCCCCGCCATCGTGCATGCTCTCCGGCCGCCGCGCCGGGCATTCGAGCCCGTTACGGCCTTCGTTCATAGTACACAAGGATGGCGCCGCGTTCCGTCAGACCGTCGCCCGCGTGCGGCCCAGCATGCGTACCGAGGCACGCGCGGGCGCGGAGGGCATGAACATCGCGACCGTGCCCTGCATCCAACGCCGCATCCGGTTGAACGGCCGTGCGAAACGCGGCTCGCGGCGGCGCTGGTAGACGAACAGCGCGAGCGCGAACAGCGTGCCGCCCGGCAGGAGCAGCTCGAGCGCCAGGTAGGGCCCGGTCTTGCGCAACAGCCCACCGACCATTTCCAGCCGGCGCATCCATGTGATTCGCATGTCCTGCTCCCCGATGCTTGTTGTCGTCGTCTGCACGGACCGCACTGTGAGGCGCGGGTGCTGGACGATCGCTGACGGATGGGCGCGTCGCGTCCTGCGCGTGGCGCAGCGGCGCAGCCGGACGCGCCTCCTGCGGTAACTCGTTGATAGCACGCGCTATTTGGTTCGCTTACCGCAAGACGTCCGTTCATTTGCCCCGGTCGTCGTCGCCGCCGAAGGGAACCGCGTCGGCGGGACTGACCGATCGCTTACGGCTGACTGACGCCTCGCATGCAGCTCGCGCGAGCCGCGCGCCGCGAGGCACAATGGACGCATCGCAGCGGGCTCGGGACGACGGCGCGCGCGATACCCATGGACGACCTGAAGATCGCACCGCAGGACACGCCGCAGCACACGCTGCAGGGCGCGGCTGCACCGGCGCGCGAGCACGGGCGCATCGTCCGGCACTTCCGCCAGATCCTGCTGTGGCCGCTGCAGCTCGCGCCCATACGAGCGGGCGCGCAGATCCAGGAGCACTGGTCGCTGCTTGAGCGCACCGGCGCCGACAATCCGTGGAACGAAGTGCGCGACGAGTTTCGCGGCGGCGCGAGCGCGTTCGCCGAGCGCCACTACGGCGAGTTCGTGACCTTCCTCCCGTACGTGCGCCGCTTCCTCTACGGCCATCCGCGCGGCGGCAGCGGCCTGGCGTGCGAGTCACCCATCCGCGTCTTCCGGCGCAAGGACGTCGCGAAGGTGCGGATGACCTTCCCCGGTCATGCGTCGACGCCGGTCACGTTCAATGTCGCACACGTCGACCTCTGCTTCTTCTACGACATCGACGTCGTCATCCTGGTCGTGGAGATCTGCCGCGACAACCTCGGTCTCGAGCTCGCGCAGGACACGATGTATCGCTTCGGCCGCGCGTATCCCACCTACTGGGGCGAGGACGGCCACGGCGGGCATTGCCTCGAGCGCGCCGAGTGGCTGTCGGGGACCGGCGAGGTGCTCGCGACGTCGGATTACGAGCGCAAGGAACAGTACCTCGGCTACGTCGGCGAGCACCGCGCACCCTGCTTCGCCGCGCACTGGCGCTTCCTGCTTCAGCCGCTCGTGCCGGACTACTCGGGCGATGCCGGCACCATCCGCTATCGACAGGTGGAGTACGGGCGCATGCCCGTCCTCGCTTACCTCGCGATGGACGACGTGCGGACGTTGAGCCGCGGCGATTTCGTGCGCATCGGCCTGGTCACGGCACCCGGCGCATCGGAATCACTGCCCTACTCGCCCTGGTACATCCGCGACTTCGAGCAGCGCTATTGCTACGACCAGTTCTGGAACGAGCAGCGCCCGGAGCGTCCCGGCTCGCGCACGATGTCCTGCGGGCACGCCTTCACGATGGTCGGCGACGCGCGCGAGCGCTTCTTCGTCGACTGCGAGGGCGGCCTGCTCGCGCAGTTCCGCCACCAGTACTTCCTGCTCTTCCTGATCCCGCACATCCACAAGGCGACGCTGCTGATGCTGTCGGACCGCATGGCGGACGCGCTGAATCGGCTCGACATCCACGACGCGGAATCGGTGAAGCGCTTCAAGCGCTCGATTCGCCAGTTGCTCGAGATCTTCCTGCGCTTCACGCATCGCTACTGGTTCCACGAGGTGTCGGACCAGCCGCAGGCGCGCGAGCTGTATCGCATGACGTCGAGCTATCTCGGCACCGATCGGCTGTATTCCGAGATCCGGGAGGAGATCGAGGACATGAGCGCGTACCTCGAATCCGACACGCTGCGGCGGCAGGCGAACACCGTCGTTCGCCTCACCGTGGTGACGGTCTTCGGCCTGATCGGCACGATCGTCACGGGCTTCCTGGGCATGAACCTGCTCGCGCTCGCCGAGACTCCGCTCCACGAGCGCTTGCTGTACTTCCTCGCGGTCCTCATCCCGACGATCGTCCTGACCTTCTACACCATCGTGAAATCCAAGCGGCTGTCGGATTTCCTCGAGGCGCTGTCGGACGAGCGCCTGCCCGCGCGGGCCAAGCTCGGCAGCTTTCTCGACGTGTTCCGGCGACGGGCATGACGTCGCAGGGGCGGCACGCGGGCGCGAGCGAGCTGCGCTCAGCCCTTCGCCACCTCGTGCCCTGCGAGCATCTCCAGCGCACGCACCAGCGCCGAGTGGTCCCACTTCGCGCCACCGTGCGCGGCGCAGGCGTTGAAAAGCTCCTGCGCCGTCGCGGTGTTCGGCAGCGACATGCCGATCGCGCGCGCCGCCGACAGCGCGAGGCCCAGGTCCTTCTGGTGCAGCTCGATGCGAAAACCCGGGTCGAAGGTGCGCTTGATCATGCGCTCGCCGTGCACCTCGAGGATGCGCGACGAGGCGAAGCCGCCCATCAGCGCCTGGCGCACCTTGGCAGGATCGGCCCCCATTTTCGAGGCGAACAGGAGCGCCTCGCCGACGGCCTCGATGTTGAGCGCGACGATGATCTGGTTCGCGACCTTGCACGTCTGGCCGTCGCCGTTGCCGCCCACGAGCGTGACGTTCTTGCCCATGAGGTCGAGCAGCGGCCTGACCTTCGCGAAGGTGTCTTCGCTGCCGCCGACCATGATCGTCAGCGAGGCGGCCTTCGCCCCCACTTCGCCGCCCGACACCGGCGCATCCAGGTATTCGCAGCCGAGCGCGTTGATGCGCTGCGCGAACTGCTTGGTCGCCACCGGCGAGATCGAGCTCATGTCGACGACGACCTTGCCGGGCGAGAGGCCCCCCGCCACCCCATCGGGACCGAACAGCGCGTCGGCCACGTTGGGGGTGTCGGGGACCATCGTGATGACCACGTCGGCGTTGCGCGCCACCTCCTTGCTCGTCCTGCAGTCGATCGCGCCTTTGCCGGTGAGCTCGGCGGGCGCGGGCTTGTTGCTGTGGACCCACAGCCGATGCCCGCCGGCGAGCAGATGCCCCGCCATCGGGCGGCCCATGATGCCGAGTCCGACGAATCCCACGTTGCTCATCGCTTCAGGCTCCCTGACGAGAACGCGCCGATCGCAGCCAGCCCAGCCCCTCGCGCGTCGTCGTGGCCGGCTTGTACTCGCACCCGATCCAGCCGGCGTAGCCGATGCGGTCGATGAAGTCGAACAGGAACGGATAGTTGATCTCGCCGGTGCCGGGCTCGTGTCGCCCGGGGTTGTCGGCGAGCTGCATGTGGCGAATGCGGGCGAGATTGCGCTCGATCGTCGGCGCGAGATCGCCCTCCATGACCTGCATGTGATAGATGTCGTACTGCAGGAAGAGGTTGTTCGAGCCGACGGCCTCGATCACGTCGAGCGCCTGCGCCGAGCGGTTGAGATAGAAGC
Source organism: Casimicrobiaceae bacterium (assembly GCA_036406955.1). Taxonomy (GTDB): domain Bacteria; phylum Pseudomonadota; class Gammaproteobacteria; order Burkholderiales; family Casimicrobiaceae; genus VBCG01. Next base: position 127,316 of record DASXAF010000102.1, on the reverse strand, counting down.
CCGGGATGTCGCGCTTGTCGTTGCACGCTTCCACGAGGAGCGCGATGCCCGCGGCCTCGAGCTTGGGCGCCGCGTAGCGTAGATTGGCGACGAACGTCTCGCGCACCTGCCGCGGATCGGCATTGCGCGGCGCGATGCCCGCGAGGCAATTGAGCTGCCTGCACTCGAGCGCGGTCGCATAGTCGATCGCGCGATCGACGCTCTCGCGGAACTCGCGCTCGCGTCCCGGGATGCAGGCGATGCCGCGCTCGCCCGCGGCCCAGTCGCCCGCGGGCAGGTTGTGCAGCACCTGCGTGAGCGCGTTGTCGCGCAGCCGCGCGGCGAGCTCCTCCCTGGGATAGCCGTAGGGAAACAGGTATTCGACGGCCTCGAAATCCGCTTCGCGCGCGGCGGCGAAGCGATCGAGGAAATCGACCTCGTTGAACAGCAGGGTCAGGTTGGCGGCAAAACGCGGCATTGCGCTTCCTTCAGGCGAGCGCTTCCTCGGGCCGGACCTCGGCGGGCGACGGCAGGTCGACGACGTCCTCGAACTCCGTGATGCGGTCGATCTCGGTGCCCATCGCGACGTTGGTGACGCGCTCGAGGATCACCTCGACCACGACCGGCACACGATACTGTGCCATCCACGCCCGGGCCTGCGCAAACGCCGGTTGTATCTCCTCGGGCCTGAACACGCGGATCGCCTTGCAACCGAGCCCTTCGGCGACCGCGACGTGGTCGACGCCGTAGCCGTTCACCTCGGGGGCGTTGATATTGTCGAAGGAGAGCTGCACGCAGTAGTCCATGTCGAAGTTGCGCTGCGCCTGCCGGATCAGCCCGAGGTAAGCGTTGTTCACGACCACGTGCAGATACGGGATGCGGAACTGCGCGCCGACCGCGAGCTCCTCGATCATGAACTCGAAGTCGTAATCGCCCGAGAGCGCGACGACGGTACGTCCGGGATCGGCGACGCATACGCCGAGCGCCGCGGGAATGGTCCAGCCCAGCGGCCCCGCCTGGCCACAGTTGATCCAGTGCCGCGGCTTTTGCACGTGCAGGAATTGCGCCGCCGCGATCTGCGACAGGCCGATGGTGCTCACGTAGCACACGTCGTTCCCGAACGCCTTGTTCATCTCGGCGTAGACGCGCTGCGGTTTCACGGGGACGTCGTCGTGATCGCTGCGCCGAAGCATCGTGCGCTTGCGCTCGCGGCATTGGCGCGCCCATGCGCTGCGGTCGGGCACGCGTCCGGCGCGCTGCTGCTCGCGCGCGACGTCGACGAACAGCTCCAGCGCGGACCTGGCGTCGGACGCGATGCCGAGATCGGGGCAGAACACGCGCCCGATCTGGGTGGGCTCGATGTCGACGTGCACGAACTTGCGGCCCCTGGTGTACACCTCCACCGAGCCGGTGTGGCGGTTGGCCCAGCGGTTGCCGATCCCGAGCACGAAGTCGGACGCCAGCATCGTGGCATTGCCATAGCGATGCTGCGTCTGAAGTCCCACCATGCCCGCCATCAGCGGATGGTCGTCGGGAATCGAGCCCCAGCCCATGAGCGTGGGAATCACGGGCACGCCGGCGATCTCGGCGAACTCGACGAGCAACGCGCTCGCGTCGGCGTTGATGACGCCGCCGCCTGCCACGACCAGGGGACGCTGCGACGCGTTCAGCATGGCGAGCGCTTTCTCCACCTGGGCCCGCGTCGCGGTCGGCTTGTACACGGGCAGCGATGCGTACGTGTCGGGGTCGAACTCGATCTCGGCCATCTGCACGTCGAACGGCAGGTCGATCAGCACCGGGCCGGGGCGCCCCGAGCGCATCACGTGGAACGCCTGCTGGAACGTGCGCGGCACGAGCGCCGGCTCGCGCACGGTCACGGCCCACTTGGTCACCGGCTTGGCGATGGACTCGATGTCGACCGCCTGGAAGTCCTCCTTGTACAGGCGCGCGCGCGGCGCCTGTCCCGTGATGCACAGGATCGGGATCGAGTCGGCCCACGCCGAATACAGTCCGGTGATCATGTCGGTGCCCGCCGGTCCGGAGGTGCCGATGCACACGCCGATGTTGCCGGCGCAGGCGCGCGTGTAGCCCTCGGCCATGTGCGACGCGCCCTCCACGTGCCGCGCGAGGACGTGGTCGATCCCGCCGAGCGAGCGCATCGCCGCATAGAGCGGATTGATCGCGGCCCCCGGCAGGCCGAACGCGGCGGTCACGCCTTCCTTGAGGAGCACCTGCACCGCCGCTTCGATTGCGCGCATCACTGCCATGAGTGTTCTCCGATTCGCTCCGAGTTGTCTCTATTCCCTCAGGCGGCGCAGCGCACGTGCACGCTGCCGGTCGCCTCCACACGATTGACCAGCGAGCCGATGCCGTCGATCGTCACTTCCACGGTCGCGCCGTCCTTCATGGACCCGACGCCGAGCGAGGTGCCGCATGCGATCACGTCTCCCGGCAGGAGCGTCATGTCGTGCGAGATGCGGCTCACGAGCTCCATGGGCGTGAGCGCCATGTCCGACAACGGATAGTTCTGCCGCTCGACGCCGTCGACGCGCGTGACCACGCGGGCGCGCTCGAGATCGACGTCCGCCGCGATGACCGGGCCGACGCATCCGAACGTGTCGTAGCCCTTGCTGCGGCACCATTGCGCGAAGGCGGCATCCTCGTGCAGCACGTCGGCCGCGGTCACGTCGTTGACGCACGTGTAGCCCTGGACGTATTCGCCCGCGCTCGCGAGCGACACGCCGCTGCAGCGCTTGCCGATCACGACGCCGAGCTCGCCCTCGAACGCGATGCGCCCCGCGTACCCGGCAGGCCGGCGTATCGCCTCGCCCGACCCGATCACCGAGGTCGACGGCTTGACCAGGAACAGCGGGTGCAGCGGCAGCGGCTTGCCGAGCTTCGCCGCGAGCGCGTGGAAGTTGTTCCACAGCGCGACGATCTTGGTCGGCTGGCAGGGCGCGGGCATGATGGACTCAGGCGGGCAGCGCGCTGGCCGGCGCGCAGGCATGCTCGACGCGCGGCGCCGGTGCGCTCGGCGGCGTGGCAATCGTGCGCGCGAGCAGGTTGGTGAGCGCGTAAACGGCGTCGATGTTCGGCGTCGGCGTGCGCGTGAGCCGTCCGAGCTCGACCACGGAGCCCACCAGCGCGTCGAGCTCGGGCTCGCGGCCCGCCTCGACGTCCTGCAGCATGGACGTCTTGTGCCGTCCGACCTTTTCGGCGCCCGCGATGCGCTTCTCGAGGTTCACGCGGAAGGTGATGCCGAGCTTTTCCGCGACCGCCTGCGCCTCGCTCATCATCGCCGCGGCGAGGTCGCGCGTCGGTCCGTATTGGCAGATGTCGACCAGCGTCGAGCGCGTGAGCGCGCTGATCGGGTTGAAGGTGAGGTTACCCCAGAGCTTGAGCCAGATCTCCGCGCGGATGTCGGTGAGCACGGGGGCCTTGAAGCCCGCGCGGGTGAAGCACTCGGACACGCGCGTGACGCGCCCGCTGACGCTGCCGTCCAGCTCGCCGAGCGGGAAGCGATCGCCTTCGATGTGCCGCACGGTGCCCGGCGCGACGAGCTCCGAAGCGGGGTACACCACGCAGCCGATCACGCGCTCGGGCGCGATGGCGTTCACGATCGCGCCGTGCGGATCGACGCTGCGAAGGACGCTGCCGGCAAGGTCGCCGCCGTGTCGATGGAAATACCAGTACGGGATGCCGTTCTGCATCGTCACCACCGTCGTGTCCGCGCCGAACAGCTTCGGAACCTGGTGCGCGACGGCCTCGACCTGGTGCGCCTTCAGCGCCAGCACGACGACATCGTGGGCGCCTGCGCGCGCGTAGTCGTCGGTCGCGGCGACGTTGCGTGCGCTGCGCTCGACGCCGTCGTGTGTCACGAGCCGGATGCCGTCGCGGCGAATGGCCTCGAGGTTCGCGCCGCGCACGATGAACGTGACCTCCTCGCCCGCAAGCGCGAGCTTCGCGCCGACGTAGCCGCCGATCGCACCGGCGCCAATGATCGCGATCTTCATCGACTCACTCCTTCCTCGAAGGTCCGTCAACGCGTGCACGCCTCGCGCGCCACCGCTCCACCGTCCGCTACATCGCCCGGCCTCCTACAGCACCGCGCGCAGCAGCCGGCCCATGTCCGCGGGATTGCGCGTGACCTTGACGCCGCAGTCTTCCATCACGGCGAGCTTTTCCTGCGCCGTGCCCTTGCCGCCCGAGACGATCGCGCCCGCATGGCCCATGCGCTTGCCCGGCGGCGCCGTGACGCCGGCGATGAAGCCCACCACGGGCTTGCGCATGTGGTCCCGGACCCAGCGCGCGCAGGTCTCTTCCGCGTCGCCGCCGATCTCGCCCACCATGATCACGGCGTCGGTGTCGGGATCGTCGTCGAACATGCGCATGACGTCGACGTGCTGGAGCCCGTTCACCGGATCGCCGCCGATGCCGACGCACGTCGATTGGCCGAGCCCCTGCTCCATGAGCTGGCCGACGGCCTCGTAGGTCAACGTGCCGGAGCGTGACACGACGCCGATGCGGCCCTTGCGGTGAACGTGGCCCGGCATGATGCCGATCTTGATCTCGTCCGGCGTGATGACGCCCGGGCAGTTCGGCCCGATCAGGGTGGTGTGCCGGCCGCGCATGCGCTCGCGCGTGCGCACCATGTCGCGCACCGGCACGCCCTCGGTGATGCAGATGACCAGATCGAGCCCGGCGTCGACCGCTTCGTCGATCGCCGCCGCCGCGCCCGCCGGCGGCACATAGATGACCGAGACCGTCGCGCCGGTTTTCTCCTTCGCTTCCTGAACCGAGCCGAAGACCGGAATGCCGTCGAAGGTCTCGCCCGCGCGCCTGGGATTGACGCCGGCGACGAACGCGTTGCGCCCGTTGCCGTAATCGCGGCACATGCGCGTATGGAACGCGCCGGTCTTGCCGGTGATCCCCTGCGTGATCACCTTCGTGTCCCTGCCGACGAGAATGCTCATGCCTGCAGCTCCGCGACGCGCTCGTGCTGCACGGCCGCGACGATGTTCCTCGCGGCATCGGCCATGCTGTCCGCGCCGACGATCGGCAGGCCCGAGCTCGCCAGCATGCGTCGGCCGATCTCCTCGTTGGTGCCCCTCATGCGCACGACCAGCGGCACGTCGAGGTCCACCTGGCGCGCCGCGGCGATCACGCCCTCGGCGATGGTGTCGCAGCGCATGATGCCGCCGAAGATGTTCACCAGGATCCCCTTCACTTGGGGATTGCGCAGCATGATCCTGAATGCGCCGGTGACCTTCTCGACGGTGGCGCCGCCGCCGACGTCGAGAAAGTTCGCCGGCGCGCCTCCGAACAGCTTGATGACGTCCATCGTCGCCATCGCGAGGCCCGCGCCGTTGACCAGGCAGCCGATGTTGCCGTCGAGCGAGACGTACGACAGCTCGAACTTCGAAGCCTCGACCTCCGCCGGGTCCTCCTCGTCGAAGTCGCGCATCGCGACGATCTCGGGATGCCGGAACAACGCGTTCGGATCGAAGGCGAGCTTGGCGTCGAGCGCGAGCACGCGGCCCTCGCCCGTGATCACGAGCGGATTGATCTCGGCGAGCGAGGCATCGCACTCGTCGAACGCGCGATAGAGCCCGCGCAGGAAGCGTGCTGCCTCGGCGATCGATGCCTGGGGAACGCCGATCCGGTGCGCCACGTCCTCGGCCTGCACATCCGTGAGGCCCGCGCTCGGATCGATCGCGGTCCTGTGAATCCGGTGCGGTGCACGCGCGGCGACGTCCTCGATGTCCATGCCGCCTTCCGGGCTCGCCATGAGCGTCGCCCGCTGGGTCGCGCGGTCGACGACCATGCCGACGTACAGCTCCTGGCGAATGTCGGCCCCTTCCTCGACAAGGAGGCGCCTGACGATGCGGCCGGCAGGCCCGGTTTGATGCGTGACCAGGCGCATCCCGAGGATGCGCGAGGCGTGCTCGCGCACCTCGTCGATCGATTTCGCGACCTTGACGCCGCCGCCCTTGCCGCGGCCGCCGGCATGGATCTGCGCCTTCACCACCCAGGCGCTGCCGCCGAGGCTGCGCGCCGCTTCCACCGCTTCGTCGGCGGAAAAGCACGGCACGCCGCGCGGCGTCGCCACGCCGTATTCGCGCAGGATCTGCTTGCCCTGGTACTCGTGCACGTTCACGCTCGTCTCCTCGCGCGCTACGCCGCGAGCGCCGCCTTGGCGGACAGCGGGTTCGCCGGCTGAGCGGACCCGTCGCCCGCCGCTGCCGCATGCCGGTTCGCGGCCTCGATGTGCGCGCGGCGCATCGGCCGCAGCACGAACCACGCGGTCAGCGCAGCGACCGCGTTGAGCGCGCTCGCCACGAGGAACACGGCGTGCCAGTTGCCCGTCATCGCGGTCAGCACGCTCGACAGCGGCACGAGCAGCGACGCCGTGCCCTTCGCCGTGTACAGCGCCCCCGCATTCGCCGTCGCATACTTGGCGCCGAACGTGTCGGTGCAGGTCGAGGGGAACAGGCTGTAGATCTCGCCCCACGCGAAGAACACGAGCCCGGTCAGGATCACGAACGCGACGGGATGGTGACCGAAGCGGTACAGCGCGAGGATGCCGATCGCCTCGAGCCCGAACGCGATGAACATCGTCGTCTCGCGCCCGATCTGGTCGGAGACCCAGCCGAAGAACGGGCGTGTGAGGCCGTTCAGCACGCGATCGAGCGCGAGCGCGAACGTCAGCGCGGGCAGCACGATGCCGGCGAGGCTGACGGGCGTGTCGGCGATCTGGAAATCCTTGGCAATCGGCCCGAGCTGCGCGGTGGCCATGAGGCCGCCGGCTGCCACCATGACGAAAAGGGCGTACATCACCCAGAACACGGGCTTGCGCACCATCTCGAAGGGTGAGAAATCGACGCGCGATTGCGGCACGGCGCTCACGGGCGATGGCGTGGACGCTTTCTTCGCCAGCGCGACGCTTGCGACGTGGCGCGGATCGGTCAACCCGAGCGCGATCAGGAAGACGACCAGCCCCTGGCCGATGCCGAAGTAGAGGAACGCCGCTTCATAGCCGCTCGCCTTGATGATCGCGGAGATCGGCAGGATCGTGAGCGCCGAGCCCGCGCCGAACCCCGCGGCCGTGAGGCCGGCGGCGAGGCCGCGCCGGTCGGGAAACCACTTGAGCGCGTTGCCGACGCACGTGCCGTACACCGCGCCGGCCCCGATGCCGCTGATGGCCGCCGCGACGTACAGCAGGGGCAGCGTGTTCGCATACGCGTTCAACACCCACCCGAGGCCGCACAGCACGCCGCCCGCCAGCACGACGGGCCGCGGCCCGAAGCGATCCACCAGCCAGCCCTCGATCGGCACCAGCCACGTCTCGGTCAGCACGAAGATGGTGAACGCGACCTGGATGGCCGCCTTCGTCCAGCCGTGCTTGTCGGCGATCGGGTTGACGAACAGCGTCCAGCCGTACTGCAGGTTCGCGATCATCGCCATGCAGACGATGCCCATGAAGAGCTGCATCCAGCGATAGGACGCGGGCCGTGTGCTGAGACGTTCGAATGCCGTCGTGCCGGCAACGTGATGCATGCGATCCTCCATTCCGCCTGTCGGCGCTCGCTGGAGGGCATCCTAGGTCCGCGGATCCATCAGGAATAGTTGAAGTTTTTTATTGCAAGCATAAGATACGGTGTATGGATGCAAGGGTCGTCCCGTGAAGAACGCCACCCTGCGGCAGCTCAAGGTCTTCGAGAGCGTCGCGCGCCACCTGAGCTTCACGCGCGCCGCCGAGGAGCTCCATCTCACGCAGCCCGCCGTGTCGACGCAGGTGAAGGAGCTCGAGCGGCACGCCGGGCTGCCGCTGTTCGAGCAGCTCGGCCGCCGCGTGTATTTGACGCAGGCGGGTGACGAGCTGCTGCATCACAGCCGCGCGATCATTGCGCAGTTCCGCGAGGCCGAGGAGGCGATGCAGCAGTTGAAGGGCATCCGCGGCGGGCGCCTCAACGTGGCGGTGATCAGCGCAGGCGACTATTTCTTCCCCAGCCTGCTCGCCGAATTCGCGCGCCGGCACGCGGGGGTCATACTGAACCTCACGGTCCACAACCGCGCGGAGCTGCTGCACCAGCTCGCCGACAACCTCACCGATCTCGCGATCATGGTACGGCCGCCCGAGGACATGGACACGGTCAACGAGCCGTTCTCGCCGCACCCCTACGTGATCGTCGCGCGCCCGAATCACCCGCTTGCGCGTGCACGACGCATTCCCATGGAAACGCTCGCCCGCGAGACGTTCCTCGTGCGCGAGCGCGGCTCCGACACTCGCGCGTCGATGGCGGAGGCGTTCGGCGACTGGCTGCCGCGCCTCGCCATCGCCATGGAGCTCAAGAGCACGGAGACCATCAAGCAGGCGGTCATCGCGGGGATGGGCGTGACGTTCCTGTCCGCGCACACCGTCACGCTGGAGCGCAAGGTCGGGAGCCTCTGCGTGCTGGACGTGCAGGGATTCCCGCTGATGCTCAACTGGTACGTCGTGCATCTGCGCAACAAGCGACTTCCGCCGGTCGCCGCGGCGTTCAAGCGGTTCCTGCTGCAGGACGGCGCCACGCTGATCGGCTCGCTCACGCGCGTCGACGCGGCGGCGCGAAGGCGCGGCGTGCGGCCGCGCAGGCGTCCATGACGCCGCTGGCCGAAGCCGCGACGCTCGGACCGTGGAATCCCGGCATCGTCTCGCCGGTGCCGCGCGAGCTGCGGCCGCTCATCACGCTGTTCCGTCCCGAGCATGCCTTCACGAGCTACCGCGACGCCGAGGAGCTGCACGACCTGACCGGCCTGCCGATGCCGGAAATCGCCGCATTGCGGCCGCAGCGGCTCGCGTTGCACGAGCTGCTGGTGCGCGTCACCGCCGATCTCTCCGTGCCCGACGGCCCGCGCATCGAGGACCTCGGCATCAACTTTCGCGCGATCACCACGAGCATTCTCGAGCGTTACGTCTTGCCGCGCATGGACGGCATCGTGACGGCGTACGACGCGCTGCGCGAAGGCATCGCGTCGCACGTCGAGCGCGAGCTCGCGGCTCTGCTCGCCACGCCTTCGCTGCCGGCCGCCCCGCGCACGACGCGCTTCGCGCTGTTCGGGCGCCGGCGCGCGGACGTGCTTCCGATCGAGGACTCCGCGACACGCGAGGCGCGCGTCGTCGCGAGCTGGGAAACGCGCCTGGCACAAGCGCGCGATGCGACCGAGCGCGCCGCGTACCGCGCGCTGCTGCGGGTCGCCTCGGCGCTCATCGTGCGCCACGGGCGCGCGTGGGGGGACGCGCGGCTGCTCGCGCGGCTCGCCACGGACATCGGGTGCAACGACGCCGGGGCCGACGTGATCGGCATGCGCATCGCGTCCGCCGTCGCGGAGGCCGCGGCGCGCGAGGGCTACGCGGTGCTGCACGCGCAGGAGCGGCCGATGGTGATGAACACCAAGGGCCCGTCGGCCGCGGGGAAGAGCACGATACGCCCGCTGCAGCGCACGCTCGCCGGCAACATCGGCGTGCGCTGGAGCGACTTCGCGCTGATCAGCCCCGACATCTGGCGCAAGCAGCTCCTCGACTACGGCAGCCTCGGCCCGCACTATCGCTACGGCGGCGCGTTCACGGGCGACGAGCTCGCCATCGTCGACCAGAAGCTCGACCGCTACATGGCGGCGAAGGCCGCGCGCGACGATCTGCCGCACCTGCTGATCGACCGGTTCCGCTTCGACAGCTTCGCGGTCGACTCCGAGGAAGCCGGCAGCAACCTGCTCACGCGCTTCGGACAGGTGGTGTACCTGTTCCTGCTCGTCACGCCGCCCGCGCAACTGGTCGAGCGTGCGTGGAATCGCGGGCTGCAGGTCGGGCGCTACAAGCCCGTCGACGACACGCTGGCGCATGGCGTCGAGGCGTACGCCGGCATGCCCGAGCTGTTCTTCATCTGGGCCCGCCGTCACGACAAGCGCGTGCACGTCGAATTCCTGGACAACAGCGTCGCGCAGGGCGAGCGTCCGCTGACGGTGGCGTTCGGCTGGAACGACACGCTCAACGTGCTCGACGTGCGCGGCCTCGTCGACATCGAGCGCTACCGGCGCGTGAACGTCGACGCGACGCGGCCCGAGGACCTGTTTCCCGACGTGCCTGCGCTCGCCCCGGCCCGCAACAGCGGCTTCCTGCGCGAGTGCATCGACCGCATGCCGCAGGTCAACCTCGCCGCGCGCGCGGATGGTCGCATTTGCCTGCGCATCGAGCACGGCGAGCCGGCGTGGCGCGACCCCGATGCGTTTGCGCAGGCGATGGCCGATCCCGACGCGGCGGCCGCCTTGCGTGCGGCGCTGCCCTCGGCGTTCGCGGGCGACGTCCCGTCGGCCGGCGCGCCGCGCTTCCTGATCGCGGCGGAACGGATCCACACCGTCGGACGATGGGGTGCCTCCTGATCGGAGCCGGCGCGGGCGCCTGCGCCGACGCGCACCGTCACCGCGAATCCCGTCCAAGGCGCAGGCTGCGGTGCGGCTCGGCGCGGGACGATGCGTTACACTCGCCGCCGAAGTCGGTACCCCGATCAAGACCTTCCACTCAAGGAGGACTTCGATGCGCCCCATCGCACTGCTGCGCGGCCTCGTGTGCGCGCTGTCGCTCGCGTTGCCCTTCGCCGCTGCGGCGCAGGGCGAGCTCGTCGTCTACTGCACCGTCCAGGAAGAATGGTGCCGTCCCATGGTGGCGGCTTTCGAGAAGGCCACCGGCATCAAGGTTGCGATGACGCGCAAGAGCGCCGGCGAGTTCTACGCCCAGCTCAAGGCCGAGGCCGCAAATCCGCGTGGCGACATCTGGTGGGGCGGCACGGGCGACCCGCACCTGCAGGCGGCGGAGGAAGGATTGACCGAGGCGTACAAGTCGCCGCGCATGAGCGAGCTGCACGACTGGGCGGTCAAGGTGTGGGACGTCTCCAAGGGCCGCACGATCGGCGTGTACGCGGGCGCGCTCGGCTACGCCTACAACACCGAGCTGCTCAAGAAGAAGAACGTTCCCGAGCCGAAATGCTGGGCCGACCTCATCAAGCCGCAGTTCAAGGACGAGGTGCAGGTCGCCAACCCGAACTCGTCGGGCACCTCGTACAACATGCTCGCGACGCTGGTGCAGATCATGGGCGAGGACAAGGCGTTCGACTACCTCAAGGCGCTGCACAGGAACGTCAACCAGTACACGAAGTCCGGCGCGGCACCGGCGCGCGCGGTGGCGACCGGCGAGACGATGGTCGGCATCGTGTTCCAGCACGACGCGCTGTACCAGATCCTCGGCGGCGCGCCGATGAAGATCGTGTCGCCGTGCGAAGGCACCGGCTACGAGATCGGCAGCATGAGCATCATCAAGGGCGCCAAGAACATGGAGAACGCGAAGAAGTGGTACGACTGGGCGCTCTCCCCCGAAGCGCAGGCCATCGGGCTGAACGCCAAGGTCTCGTACCAGCTTCCCTCCAACAAGAACGCGCCGGTGTCCCCGCTCGCGCCGAAGTTCTCCGAGATCAAGCTGATCAACTACGACTTCGCGAAGTACGGCTCCTCCGAGGAGCGCACGCGTCTCCTGAAGCGCTGGGACAAGGAAGTGTCGACGCTGCCCAAGTAGCGCGTCGCAACGCGGCCGCGGCGCCCCTGCGCCGCGGCATCACCCCTCGCAACGACCGTGGCCACACCCGCCTCGCCGGCAGGCTTCGCCCCCGTCGCCGTCGTCACGGCCGCGCGCGATTGGACGACGCCGATGCTCGCGCTCGCCGCGCTCGTTGCGCTCGCGCTCCTGCCGTGGGGCAGCGGCACGCCGGGCGCGCTCGCATGGCTCCTCGGGGCGCCGCAGGCGAAATGGCCCGCTTTCCCGCCCGCGCTTGCGCTGGCGCCGGTGCTGATCGCAACCGCCGCCGCAGCGTGGTTCGCCTGGCGCCATTCACACCGCTACGCGGCGCTCGCGTGCGCGCTCGCGCTCGCGTGGGCGTTCGGCAGCGCGTTCGACGCCGGGACGAACGGGCCCTCGTGGAGCTACGCGCCGACCGTCGGCCTCGCGCTTCTCGGCGTGTGCTTTTCGCGCGCGGTGGCGCGGCTCGGCGCGTTCCGCGGCGACGTCACGATCGCGACGATCGTCGTCATGAGCGCGGGCCTGCTGCTGATCTTCGTGTTCTATCCGATCGCCAAGGCGCTGCTCTCCGCGGTGCAGGACAGCCAGGGCCATTTCGCGCCCGCGCTCGCCGCCGATCGCCTGCTGAACGAGGACATCTGGGGGCTCGGCTGCCTCGGCGGCGGCACGCGCTGCGGCGTGGCGATCAACTCGGCCATCCTCGCCGTCATCGTCGGCGTGTTCTCCACGCTGCTCGGGCTGGTGTTCGCGCTCGTCGTGCAGCGCGGGGGCAGACGCTACGCAGGCGTGCTCGGCGTGATGTCGATGCTGCCGGTCATCACGCCGCCCTTCGTGCTCGCGCTCGCGCTGGTGGTGCTGTTCGGGCGCACCGGGATCGTCACCGGCTGGCTCGACGCGCTGCTCGGCATCGGACGATCGCGCTGGATCTACGGGCTCCCGGGCGTGGCGCTCGCGCAGCTGCTCACGTTCGCGCCCATCGCGTTCCTGCTGCTGCACGGCGCGCTGCGCGCGATCAGCCCCGCGCTCGAGGAAGCGGCGCAGACGCTGCGCGCGTCGCGCGGGCGCGTGTTCCGCACCGTCACCTGGCCGCTGCTGCGCCCCGCGCTCGCCGCGGCGTTCCTGCTCGCGTTCGTGGAGAGCCTCGCCGATTTCGGCAATCCCATCGTGCTCGCGGGCAATTACGAGGTGCTGTCGACCAAGATCTATTTCGCGATCGCGGGCGCGCAGTTCGACCCGGGACGCGCGGCCGTGCTCGCGTGCGTGCTGCTCGCCTTCACGCTGGTCGCGTTCTGGCTGCAGCAACGCTGGCTCGGCCGCGCCTCGTACGTGACGGTGAGCGGCAAGGGCGACGGCGGCATGCCCGCGCCGCTGCCGCGCAGCCTGTGGCTCACCTGCTACGGGATCGCCGCCGCGTGGATCGTGTTCACGCTCGCGTGCTACGCGGTGATCATCACCGGCGGATTCGTCAAGGACATCGGCCGCGGCGACATGACGATCACGGTGCGTCACTTCGCCTCCGCGTTCAGCGTCGACTGGGGCCGGTTCGGGCTCGTGTGGACGGGCTCGGCGTGGAGCAGCCTCTTCAACACGGTCGAAGTGGCGGCCGTCGCCGCGCCGCTCACCGCGATCATCGGGCTCGCGTCCGCCTACGTGATCGCGCGCCATCGGTTCGCGGGACGGCGCTCCTTCGAGTTCCTGACGCTGGTGAGCTTCGCCATCCCCGGAACGGTGGTCGGCGTGTCGTACATCGTGGCGTTCAACGTCGCGCCGCTGGAGCTGACCGGCGGGCTCGCGATACTGGTGCTCTGCTTCGTGTTCCGCAACATGCCGGTCGGGGTGCGCGCCGGCATCGCGTCGCTCGCGCAGATCGACCGCACGCTCGACGAGGCGTCGTCGACGCTGCGCGCGTCGACGTGGCGAACGCTGCGCGCCGTCATCCTGCCGCTGCTTCGCTCGGCCGTGCTCACCACGCTGGTGTTCAGCTTCACCCGCGCCATGACGGCGGTGAGCGCGGTCATCTTCCTCGCCACCGCGCAATACAATCTCGCCACGGTGTACATCATCAATCGCGTCGAGGCCGGCGAGTATCCGCTGGCGATCGCCTATTCGTGCGTGCTGATCGTGTTCATGCTGATCGTGCTGCTGGCGTTGCGCCGGTTCGTGGGCGAGGCGCGCCTCGGGCGGCGCACTGCGGTCGTCGCCGCGGCGGGGCTCTAGGATGACCAACGTGTCGCAGGGTGTGAGGTTCGACGCCGTGACCAAGCGCTACGGCGACGTTACGGCCGTCGACGACGTTTCCTTCACGGTCGAGCCGGGGACGCTGTGCACGCTCCTCGGTCCCTCGGGCTGCGGCAAGACGACGACGCTGCGCATGGTCGCAGGGCTCGAGTCGGTCACGCGCGGGCGCATTCTCCTCGGCGGAACGGACGTCACGTCGCGCTCGGCGAGCGAGCGGGACGTCAGCATGGTCTTCCAGTCCTACGCGCTGTTCCCGCACATGAGCGTGCTCGACAACGTCTGCTACGGGCCGATCTCGATGCGCGTCGACAAGGCCAGGGCGCGCGAAGTCGCGCACGCCAAGCTCGCCATGCTCGGCCTCGCCGGCCTCGAGCAGCGCCTGCCCGCCGAGCTCTCGGGCGGCCAGCAGCAGCGCGTCGCGGTGGCGCGCTCGCTGGTGCTCGAGCCCGCCGTGCTGCTGTTCGACGAGCCGCTGTCGAACCTCGACGCCAAGCTGCGCCGCCGCGTTCGCCAGGACATTCGCGAGCTGCAGCAATCGCTGCACCTGACCGTGCTCTACGTCACGCACGACCAGGAAGAAGCGCTCGCCGTGTCCGATCACGTCATCGTGATGGAGGGGGGGCGCATCGCGCAGCAGGGAACGCCCGCGCAGCTCTACGAATCTCCCGCGAGCCGCTTCCTCGCCGATTTCATCGGCGACGCGAATCTGGTCGAAGGCGAGCTCCGCGCGTCCGGCGACGGGCTGACGTTCACCGCCGGCGACGTCAGCGTGCCGGTGCGCCGCGACGGGCTCGCGCCCGGTCCCGCGACGCTCGCCGTGCGCCCGCATCGACTGCGCCTGACACCCGCAGGCGCCGGATTGCTGCCCGCCGAATGCAAGCGCATCGCCTATCTCGGCAGCCGCATCGAGTACGTGCTCGCCACGCCGTGGGGCGAGCTGCTGCTGTTCGACGCGGAGGTCGGGCGGCCCCTCGCGCGCGGCGCAGCCGCGGGCGTCGCGTTCGACCCGGACGCCGCGATCGTTCTGCCGCAGCGCGCGTGATCCTCGCGGTGGTCGCGCGCCAAGGGCGCGCGCGACCTACAGATGCCGGTCCGCCGGAATCGGCGGCAGGTCGCTGAAGAACTGCGGCGCCGTGCGCTCCGCGTAGAGATAGAACTGCGGGTCGATCACCGACGCCGCGGGCACGGCCTTCGCCATGCGCTTGTCCGCGACCAGCATGGGAATCGCCTTCTTGTCGTAGCCGTCGATGGTGTTGCGTGAAAGCCGAAGGTCGTAGTGCGAGCGTCGGATCGCGGCCTTCATCACGTCCGCGTCGACGCCGGTCACCCAGCGCATGTTGATCTCGGCGGCTTCGTCGAAATGCGTGCGCAGCCACTGCTCCGCTTCCGCGAAGGCCACCATGAAGCGGCGCAGCGCCTCCGGCTTGGCCTCGATCGCATGGCGCGTGGTGAGGATGCTGCCCGGGTCGTAGCAGCCGTTGCAGCCGCCCGAAACGACGCGGAACGCGCCGGGCACGCGATCGACCGCGGTCGTCGCCCACGGCTCCCATGCCGCGATCGCCTGCACGTCGCCCTGCCGCAAGGCCGTGGCCTGGTCGGAGGGCTTAAGGTTGATCAGCGTCACGTCGCCGTCCTTCATGCCGTTCTCGGCCAGCACGCCGAGCAGATAGCCCTCCGCACCGGTGCCGCGCGGCATGCCGATCTTCATGCCCTTGAGCGAATGCACGTCGTTTGCCTTCGCGCCCGAGCTCGCCGCCGCGACGATGGAATTGTTGTCGGCGTAGTACTGGCGCGTGGCGTCCCCGTGCAGGTGACCGATCAGCACCAGCGGCTGGCCGCGCGACACGCCGGCGAGGAACGGAACGGAGCCCATGATGTTGACGTCCTGCGCGTCGTTCAGCAGGCCGTTGATCATCTCGGGACCCGTCTGGTACATCACGATCTTGGCGTCGAGACCGTGCTTCGCGAAGATGCCCTTCTCCACGCCGATGAACGCGGCGGCGTGATCGGTCGCATTCGCGGCGCCGATGCGAATCAGCAGCGGCGCGCTTTGCTGCGCGGCCGCCGTCGCTGCGATCATCAGCGCGCCGGCGAGCGCGACGAGCGTACGAAGCAACGGCATCATGCTGTCCTCCAGGGAGGCTCGATCGCGCACGATCGCGGCCGGCGTGCGCGCCGAGCGTCGGTTCGGGGCCGGCGGCCTATCTTAGCGTGCCGGGCGGCCGCTCGCACAACGCAGCCCCTGGCCGACCGGGGTCGGAGTAAGAGCCGACGATCGGGGTCGGAGCAAGAGCGCGAGCTCCGACCCTGACCCCGCGTTTCACGATCGACGTGTGCGGCTGCGATTGCGGGCGCGCGTGCGCGCCGCCTTGCGCGCGGCAGCCGAGCGCTCGGACGGACCCTTGGTGCGCGCTGCCTTCTTCGCGGCCGCGGAGCGGTCGGCGGCGCTGCGCCGGCGCGCCGCCGCGCGCGCCTGCCGGGCGAGCGACGACTTCGACGCGGCCGAATGGCCCTCGCGCTCGAGCGCTCCTTCGACGGCGCGCGAGCGCGTGCGCGACACCGTGTGCTTGCCACGCTTGCCCGCCTCGATCGCGCGCTCGGCGCTGCGGCGCGTCCGCTCCGTCGCCTCGCCCTTTTTCGGCGGCGCCAGCTTGACGCCCGCGCGGCGCGCCTTCGACAGCCCGATGGCGATGGCCTGCTTGGTGGAGCGGGCGCCGTGCCTACCCTCGCGGATGTGGTCCATTTCCTCGCGCACGAATTCGCCGGCCTGCGTGCTCGGCGCCTTGCCCTCGCGCCTGTCCTTGCGCGCGCGCTCGATGGTCTTGCGTTCAGGCATGTCGGTCTCCTTGTGCGACAACGAACACGCTCGATGTCGAGCAAACAACGTGCCCTTTTGCTCGGCGGCGCGCCCTGACCCGCTCGCCGCTTCGTGGCGATCTCCCTCTTACCGCGTGCGGGAGAGGGCCGGGGTGCGGGGCCGCACGACCGACGCACACAGCCCTTCGCCTCATCGGCATCGAATACACAGACCCTGTAATTCTTACGGCGTCGCGCCCCGTCCCGCCAGGCGTATTCCGCCCCCGAACGCGAATATTCGTCATCCATTGCGGGCATTGCTCGGACGCCCGCGCACGTGCCTCGCGTGCATCCTGTCCGCGTTGCATCGAGGAGCGTTTCATGGGTCACATGCTCGGTGGATCGTCGCAGGGCCGCGCGAAGGCGGCACTGCTGGCGTTCGTCCTGTGCGTCTCGCTCGCTGGCGCGGCACTCGGAGCGGCCGGGCGCCTGCCCGCAGGCCTCGTCTCGGAAGCGGTCGCGATCGCGGCCAGCACGACGGCGAGCACGCTCGCACCCGCGGCGAACGGCCCGCACCGCAGCCACGCATCGCGCCAGGCCCGGGCCGGCGCATTGTGGAGACATTGGGGAGATTGACCCCGCGCGACGGGGGCGCCTTGTCCGTCCCCGCCTCGGTCCGCACAATCGCGGTCTGCCCGCTCCCTGCCCGCGTGCGTGAAGTTCGGCATCACCTCCAAGCTCTTCGTCGCGATCCTCGCCACGAACGCGGTCGTCGCGGTCGCGTTCGTGGTCGCGCTTCAGCTCGGCGTCAACGCGCGCTTTCGCGACTACGTGCGTGACCGCGAGGCGCATCGCCTCGAGATGCTCTCCGCCACGCTCGCGGAGGCCTACGACCAGCACGGCAACTGGGCCTTCCTGCGCGACAACGGAACGCTGTGGAACATGTACACCGCCGCGAACCGTCCCCTCGGCGGCTCGACGCGCCGCGCCGCCGAGGCGCCGCCGCGCGCAGCCGTCGATCCGCCGCCGGTGCGGCCGGGGTTCATGTTGCCGCAGCCGCGCGAGCGCCCGCCCGGGCAGCGTCGCGTGGATGCCGCACCGGCGGCGCCCACCATGGTGGTGGATGCGCAGCAACGGCGCGTGGTCGGCGCGAACGTGGAGCGCGCGAACGCGCTGCGCGTGCCGATCGTGGCGAACGCGGGCACCGTGGGATGGCTGCTCGGCGAGGAGCCGCGGCTCGCCGCGCCCGATCTGCGGTTCCTGCGGGAGCAGTCCGCCGTCACCTGGACGATCGCCGGGCTCGCGATCCTGCTGGCGGCACTCGCCGCCATGGCGCTGGCGCGCGGTCTGCTCGCGCCGGTCAGGCGGCTCGCGCGCGCGACGCATCGCCTTGCTGCCGGCGACTATGGCGAGCGCGTCGTGTACCGCTCGCGCGACGAGCTCGGGCAGCTCGTGCAGGACTTCAACGCGCTGGCGCACACGCTCGAGCGCACCGAGCAGACGCGGCGCGAGTTTCTCGCCGACGTGTCGCACGAGCTGCGCACGCCGGTCGCGGTGCTGCAGGCGGAGCTCGAGGCGCTGCACGACGGCGTGCGCCTGCTGACGCCGGCCGCGATCGAATCGCTGCGCGCCGAGGCGGCCACGCTCGGCACGCTCATCGACGACCTGCAGCAGCTCGCGAGCGCGGACGTGGGCTCGCTCGCCTACGCGATCCGCACGCTCGACCTGGCGGCGTTGACCGACACCGCGCTCAACGCCTTCGCCGATCGCCTGGCCGAGCGCAGGCTCGCGGTCGAGACGAAAGGGCTCGACGCGGCCGTGATGGTCGACGGCGATCCGCAGCGCCTGACCCAGCTCCTCAACAACCTGCTCGAGAACACGCTGCGCTACACCGATCCCGGCGGTCGGGTCCGCGTGGCGCTCGCGCGCTGGGGCGCGTTCGCGCAGCTCGACGTCGAGGACTCGGCGCCCGGCGTGCCGCCCGAGGCGCTGCCGCGCATTTTCGAGCGCCTGTACCGCGTCGACCGATCGCGCAATCGCGCGCGCGGCGGCGCGGGTCTCGGCCTCGCGGTGTGCCGCAGCATCGCCGCGGCGCACGGCGGCGAGATCTCGGCGGACGCCTCGCCGCTCGGCGGGCTGTGCATCCGCCTGCGCCTGCCGCTCGCCGAAACGTGACGGCGATCGCCGACGGGGTCCCGCGCGTCCTCATCGTCGAGGACGAAGTCAAGCTCGCCAGGGTGCTCGCCGAGTACCTCGCCGCCTCGGGCTACGCGACGCACCACGTCGACAACGGGCTCGACGTCGTTTCGCAGGTCCGCGAATGGCGGCCCGATCTGGTGCTGCTCGACGTGATGCTGCCGGGGCGCGACGGCCTGGCCGTCTGCCGGGAGCTGCGCGCCTTCACCGCCACGCCGATCATCATGGTCACCGCGCGCGTGGACGAGATCGATCGCCTGCTCGGCCTCGAGCTCGGTGCGGACGACTACGTCTGCAAGCCCTTCAGCCCGCGCGAGGTGGTCGCCCGCGTGCGCGCCGTGCTGCGCCGCGCCCAGGCGGAGCCGGTGGCCGCGGCCGCACGCGTGCACGTCGAAAGCGCGCAGTTCACGGCGGCGCTCGACGGCAAGCCGCTCGACCTCACGCCGGTCGAGTTTCGCCTGCTGTCGCTGCTCGCATCGCAGCCGGGGCGCATCTTCACGCGCGCGCAGGTGCTCGAACGGCTCTACGAGGACCATCGCGTCGTCACCGATCGCACCGTCGACAGCCACGTCAAGAACCTTCGGCGCAAGCTGCAGGCCGTCGCGCCGAACGAGGAGCTCATCCACTCCGTGTACGGCGTCGGCTACAAGCTCGAGACGTGAGCGTCAGCGTTTCTGCGCCCAGAGCACGTACATGCCGGCGAACGTGTCGGGAGACTCGGCCTCGAACGCGCTCCACGAATCGAAGTCGGTCTTCGCGACGTCGGCGGGGAAGCGCGCTCCGTAGCGCGCGAGCACCTGCGGGTCGAGCACGAAGCCCAGCATGCGAAAGCCGAGCGCGTTGAGGAGATCACGCACCCTCGGCAGCGTGAATCGCGTCTCGTGCGCGTGGAACAGCAGGTCGCGGCATTCGCTGGTGGTGTAGAAATCGCGCAGCGCGGTGACGTCGCCGAAGCGCGCATCCGCGTGCAGCGCCGCACGCGCGCGCCGGATGCCGTCCGGCGTGGCCGGATAACCCTGCGCGGTCACGAAGCGTTGCGCCGCGTCGACATGGCGGCGCGCGGCTTCGCTGTACAGCCCGACCTGCACGAAGCCGCCCGGGCGCAGCAGCGACGCGAGGATCCGCAACGCGCCTTCCGCGTCCGCCATGTGATGCAGCACGCCGACCGACGAAACGACGTCGAAGGTCCGTGCGAGCGCGCCGAGCGCCGCGATGTCGGCCTGCGCATAGCGCACGTTCGCGACGCCGTATGCGTCGCTGCGTCGCTGCGCGTACGCGAGGCTCGCGCGGCTGAGGTCGACGGCGAGTATGTCGGCGCCCGGAAAGCGCTGCGCCGTCTCGATGGCTTCGCGTCCGGTGCCGCATCCGGCGATCAGGATGCCCGGCGTGCCGCTGCGCTCCGACGGCCGGATGCTCGCGGCGGGAAAGCGGCTGCGAAGCCACGCGTTCACGCTGTGCGCCGGCGTCTCGCGCGGCACGCCGCTCCAGCGCGGGTACGGATTCTCCTCGTACTGCCGCTGCACGGCGAGCGAAACCGGATCGGCGATGTCGGTGAGCCGCTCGATGCGTCCCGCACGTTCGCGCTCGTCGCGCGGTTCCTCGACCTGTTGCGTGAGCACTGCCTGCAACGGTGCGGGCCACGCGCGGCCCTGGGCGCGCTCGATGCCCGGCACGGCGCCCAGCGGCACGTACGCGCCGAGCACGGCAAGCGAGCTCGGTGACACCGCCTGACCCCCGCTCAGCGCGCCCGCGACCCGGGCTTGCAGCGCCTGCACCTGCGCGGCTTCGGCGTCGTCGCAGGCGAACACGTATTCGCCGATGAAGCACTGGCGTGCCAGCGCGCAGGCGAAACCGAGCGTGGCCTCGTCGGCGGGGTCGTCGCCCGCGGTTGCTTCGAGGAGCCGGCGGCGCACGTCGGTCAGCAACCGCTCCAGCGACGGCGTCGTGACGGGGGCCCGCTCGAGCAACGCGCACAGGAGCGCATCGCCGGTGAGCGCGCGCACGTCGTCGGCTGCGGGCCGTGCCTGCTCGATGCGGCGAGCGACCGCGCGCGCGAGGTCTTCCGGCCGTGCCCATCCTTCGGTGAGCGCCTGCAGGAGCAATGCATCCGCTTCGGGTACGTCGGCGCCGTGCTCGATCGCGCGCAGACCCTGCGCGAGGTTCGCGCGCACTTCGGGCGTGTCGCGCAACGCGAGCGCGGCGCGGTAGCTCGCCACGCTGCCGGCGAGATCGCCGACGGCGTGCAGCGCGTGGCCGAGGTTGTTGTGCGCCTCGGCGAGTTGCGGCTGCAACGCGATCGCCGCGCGGAACTCGGCACACGCGTCCTGCGTGCGTCCCTGCTTCGCGAGCGCGGTGCCGAGGTCGTTGTGCAGGCCGGCGTGCCCGGGCGCGAGGCGCAGCGCCTTGCGATAGCGGCCGATCGCATCGTCGACGCGGCCCTGCGCTTCCAGCGCGCGAGCATGGCCGTAGTGCGCCGTCATGAGGTCGGGCCGCTGCGCCAGCGCCTCGCGGTACATGGCCGAAGCTTCCTCGACGAGGCCCTGTGCCAGCAGCGCGCCGCCGAGGTTGATGCGCGCCATGACATGGCTCGCATCGAGCGCGAGCGTGTCGCGGTAGCGTGCCGCCGCCTCGTCGAAGCGGCCCAGCATGCGCAAGGCATTGCCGAGGTTGTACAGCGCGTGCACGGAACGGGGCGAGAGCGCGAGCGCACGCTCGTAGCGTGTGACCGCCTGCTCGAGTCGCCCGGCCCGCTCGTCGAGCGTGCCGAGGTTGACGTGCGCATCGGCGAGATCGGGCGCGTGCACGAGCGCCTCGCGATAGCACGCAGCGGCTTCATCCAGGCGGCCCTGCTGCTGCAGCACCGTGCCGGCGTTGAAATGCGCATCGGCGTGGCCGGGCTCGAGCTCCACCGTGCGGCGATAGCACGCCAGCGCCTCGTCGAGGCGCCCGCCCGATTGCAGCACGTTGCCGAGATCGTGATGCATCTCGGCGTCCGCGGGACGCACGGCAATCGCCCGCTTCAGCAGCTCGATTCCCGCTTCCCGGCCTCCGCCCTGCCACGCGATGATCCCGAGGCGGTGGAGCGCATCGGCCTCGTCCGGGGCGCGGGCGAGCACGTCGCGATAGAGGGTTTCGGCCTCGCGCAGGCGGCCGGCCTCGTGATGCGCGCGCGCGGTCGCGAGCGCACGGGCGATCGCCTCCGCGGTCGAACCGGATTCGGCGTGCAATGAATCTCCCTGCGTGAGCGGCCGCGACATCGGTCGCGTGCCTGTGGATGCCAAGGCGCGGGAACGCGGCGCGCGCGTGCCGGCCCGCGTCGTGCACTATTCTAGAGGACGCCACTCGCAGGAGGGCATCTTGGCGATACGGGACGGCTTTGCCGGCGCCGTGGGCGACACGCCGCTGATCCGGCTCCGCAGCTTCTCCGAGGAAACCGGCTGCGAGATCCTCGGCAAGGCGGAGTTCATGAATCCCGGCGGATCGGTGAAGGATCGCGCGGCGCTCTGGATCATCGAGGACGCCGAGCGCCGCGGCGCGCTGCGCCCGGGCGGCACCGTCGTGGAAGGGACCGCGGGCAACACCGGCATCGGGCTCGCGCACATTTGCAATGCGCGCGGCTATCGCTGCGTCATCGTCATCCCGCAGACGCAGTCGCCGGAGAAGATGGAACTGCTGCGCACGCTCGGTGCGGAGGTGAGGCCCGTGCCCGCGGCGCCGTACGCCGACCCGAACAACTACGTGCGCATCGCGGGCCGAATCGCAGCCGGGATGGACAACGCCATCTGGGCCAACCAGTTCGACAACACGGTCAATCGCGACGCGCACTTCGCGACCACCGGGCCCGAGGTCTGGCACGACACCGGCGGCCGCGTCGACGCCTTCGTGTGCGCGACCGGCACCGGCGGCACGCTGGCAGGTGTCGCGCGCTACCTGAAGGCGCAGGCGCCCGGCGTGCGCATCGTGCTCGCCGACCCGATGGGCAGCGCGCTGTACCAATGGGTGAAGACCGGCACGCTGCAATCGGAGGGCAGCTCGATCACGGAAGGCATCGGCTCCAGCCGGGTCACCGCCAACCTCGCCGGCACGCCGATCGACGATGCGGTGCAAATCGACGACGCGCAATGCGTCGGCACGGTATACAGGCTGCTGCGCAACGAAGGGCTGTTCGTGGGCGGCTCGACGGGTATCAACGTGGCCGCAGCCGTTCGCGTCGCACGCGACCTCGGCCCCGGCCACACGGTCGTCACGCTGCTGTGCGACCGCGGCTCGCTCTACATGGGCCGGTTGTTCAACCGGGATTTCCTCGCAGCACGGGGCCTGTACCCCGGCGGCCTTGGGTGAATCGAACGCGCGGTCGGACGATCAGCACGCGCACCAGTGTCGGCATGCTTTGCACCGGCATGGACAGGCGCTTGAAGGATTCGCGCTAGTCGACTGATTCAGCTGGAATTTCGTGGCAGCTGCGGACGGGGCACACGTTGTGCTTCGCAACAGAGCCGCGCGCTGTACTCGCCTTTCGAGGTGGTCCCATGAAGGTCCCTCTCGCGCTTCCGCAAGCGAGGGTGCGCCGTTGTGTGCTGGCGGCGCTCCTCTTTGCAGTGGTGCCCGGCGCTGCCGCCGCACCGCTGATCCAGACCAACCTGGTCTCCAACATCCCGGGGCTCGCGATTCACACGGACGCGAATCTTCGCAATCCGTGGGGTATCGCCGAAAGCGGCAGCAGCCCGTTCTGGATCTCCGACAACCATACGGGCCTGTCGACGCTGTACAACACGACCGGGATGCCGCTGCCGCGCGTCGTGACCATACCGCCGGCGCCCGGCGCGCCCGCCGGGACGCTCGGCTCACCGACGGGCATCATCCGCAACGACAACGCCGGTGCGTTCGGCGGCGCGTCGTTCGTCTTCGCCACCGAGGACGGCGTCATCGCCGCATGGAGCGGGGGCACCACCGCCACCGTGGCTGCAGATCTCTCGCCGTCCGGCGCCGTTTACAAGGGCCTCGCGGGCGGCACGACGTCCGAAGGGGACTTCCTGTACGGGACCGACTTCACCAACGGCACGATCGACGTGTTCGATGCATCGTTCGCCCCGGTGTCCGGCAAGTTCTTCGACGATCCCAACGTGCCCAAGGGCTTCGCACCGTTCGGCATTCGCAACATCGACGGCGCCCTGTACGTCACGTACGCGCGTCAGAAGCCGGGGACGATCGACGACGACCCGGGACTCGGTAACGGGTTCGTCGACGTCTTCGACACGAACGGCCACCTGCAACAGCGGCTGATCAGCAGGGGCCCGCTCGATTCGCCGTGGGGACTCGCCATCGCGCCCGCCGGCTTCGGGCAGTTCGCCGGCGACCTGCTCGTAGGCAATTTCGGCAACGGCCTGATCAACGCCTTCGATCCCGGTACCGGCGCGTTCCTCGGCACCCTCCGGGATCGCACTGGCAAGCCCATCCAGAACGACGGCCTGTGGGCGCTGCAGTTCGGCAACGGCGGCAATGGCGGGCGGCCGGACGTGCTCTACATCACGGCCGGCCTGAACGACGAGGAAGATGGCCTGTTCGCCGCCATCCACGTCCCGGAGCCGGCCACGCTGCCGCTCATCGTGCTCGCGATCGCGGCCCTGGCGCGCGCGCGCCGGCATGCGCGCTGAACGCCGGTCCTATAATGTCCTCCTCACCCGCCCGCGCGCGATGCGCGGCGGGATTGCATTCGCATGAAGTCGAATGGAGGCTCTACATGGCGATACGCATAGGGGACGAAGCACCCGATTTCACGGCCGACACGACCCAGGGACGCATCCGCTTCCACGAGTGGATCGGCAATGGCTGGGCGATTCTGTTCTCGCATCCCAAGGACTTCACGCCCGTGTGCACGACCGAGCTCGGCTACATGGCGAGGCTCAAGCCCGAGTGGGACAAGCGCAACACCAGGATCATCGGCATCTCCGTGGACCCGGTCAGCGACCACACGCGCTGGGCCAAGGACATCGAGGAGACGCAGGGCGCGGCGGTGAACTACCCGATGATCGGCGACGCCGACCTTCACGTCGCGAAGCTCTACGACATGATCCATCCCAACGCGAGCGGCGGCAGCCCGCGCACCGCGGTGGACAACGCGACGGTGCGCAACGTGTTCATCATCGGGCCCGACAAGAAGGTCAAGGCGGTGCTGATCTACCCGATGAGCGCGGGCCGCAACTTCGACGAGGTGCTGCGCCTGCTCGACGCGCTGCAGCTCAACGCCAAGCACAGCGTCGCCACGCCGGTGAACTGGAAGCCCGGCGAGGACGTGATCATCCCGACGTCGGTGTCGGACGACGACGCGAAGAAGAAGTATCCGCAGGGATTCAAAACGCATAAGCCGTACCTGCGGACGGTTTCGCAGCCGAAGTAGGAACGCGCCCGCAGCGAAAACGGGGCGCTCCGGCGCCCCGTTTGCTTTATGCGATCCACACGGTCTTGATATTTACGAACTCCCGGATCCCGTACCCCGACAGCTCGCGCCCGTAGCCGCTTTCCTTCACGCCGCCGAACGGCAGCCGCACGTCCGACTTCACGTTGTCGTTGACGAACACGCAGCCGCTTTCGATTTCCTCGGCGGCGATGCGCTCGCCGCGCGCGAGGTCGCGCGTGATGACCGCGCCGCCCAGTCCGAACGTCGAGTCGTTGGCGAGGTCGATGGCCTGCGCCTCGTCCCTGGCGCCGATGACCGCCGCCACGGGACCGAACAGCTCCTCGTCGAACGCGGGCATGCCCTTGCGCACGTCGGTGAGGACCGTCGCGGGGTAGTACGCGCCCGGGCCCTCCGGAACCTTGCCGCCGAGCAGGCACCGCGCGCCCTTCGCGACGCTCGCTTCCACCTGGCGATGCAGCGCGTCGCGCAGATCGCGGCGCGCCTGCGGGCCGATGTCGGTGTCCTCGCGCATCGGATCGCCCATGCGCTTGGCGGCCATGCGCTCGACGAACAGGCGCTCGAAGCGCTCGCGCACGCCGTCGATCACGATGAAGCGCTTGGCCGCGATGCAGCTCTGGCCCGAATTCACCAGCCGCCCCCGCGTGCACACGTCCGCCGCGAGCTCCGGGTCGGCGTCGTCGAGCACGAGGTAAGGATCGCTGCCGCCGAGCTCGAGCACGGTCTTCTTCAGGAGCTCGCCCGCCTTGCGCGCAACGGCGCGTCCCGCCGGGCCGCTGCCGGTCAATGTCGCGGCTCGCACGAGCGGATGCTCGATCACCGCTTCGACCTGGCGGCTGCCGATCATCAGCGTACGAAACAGATTGGCGGGAAAGCCGGCCTCGCGAAACAGGCCTTCGATGGCCGCGGCGCAGCCGGGCACGTTCGACGCGTGCTTGAGCACCGCAGCGTTGCCCGCCATGAGGCCCGGTGCGGCGAAGCGGAACACCTGCCAGAACGGAAAGTTCCACGGCATCACGGCGAGCACGACGCCGAGGGGATTGAACGTCACGAAGCTCTTGCGCGCTTCCGTCGGCACGGTCTCGCGCGCGAGCAGGCGCTCGGCGTGCTCGGCGTAGTAGTCGCAGGCCGTCGCGCACTTCGTTGCCTCCGCCATGCCGTCGCGCACCGGCTTGCCCATCTCGCGAGCCATGAGCTCGGCGAGCTTGCGCGATTGCGCGCGCAAGAGCTCCGCCACGGCGCGCATGGGGACGGCGCGGTCGGCGTACGAGCGCCGCCGCCAGTCGAGGAACGCCGCGTGCGCCGCGCGCACGATCCCGTCGATGTCGCCCGGCGGCGTCTCGTCGTAACGCCCGATCACCTCGCCCGTCGCGGGATCGATCGCCTCGATCGTCATGGCTCTATGCCGCCTTCTCCATCTCCGGTTTCCATTGGCCGTCGCGCGCGAGCGAGTTCATTTCCAGGCGCCGATGGAACGCCTGCTGCGCGGCGCGCACGTTCTGCGCGCGGCCGCCCCATGCCTTCATGGGCGGGTCCTGCAGCGCCCGCGCGAAGGAGAACGACAGCACCCACGGCGCGCCGGGATACAGCGCGTTCATCGCGTTGAGGTTCGCGGTCGCCTCCTCCGGGCTTTGACCGCCGGAGAGGAAATTGATCGTCGGCACCGCGGCGGGAACCGTTCGCATGAGCACCTCGACGGTCGCGCGCGCAACTTCCTCGGCGCTCGCCTTGGTCGAATGCGCCTTGCCGGGCAGCACCATGCTCGGCTTGAGCACCATGCCCTCCAGGCGCACGCGGTGGCGCGAGACGGCGCGGAACACCGCCGAGAGCACCGCTTCGCTCACCTCGCGACAGCGCTCCATGGTGTGGTCGCCGTCGATGAGGACTTCGGGCTCGACGATCGGCACGATGTGCTCCTGCTGGCAGATCGCGGCATAGCGCGCGAGCACCTCCGCGTTCGCCTCGATCCCGAGCGGCGTGGGATTGCGGTCGGTGATGCCGTACACCTCGCGCCACTTGGCGAAGCGCGCGCCCTGCTCCCGGTAGCCCGCGAGCCGCTCCGCGAGGCCGTCGAGCCCCTGTGTCACGAGATCGCCCGGCGCATTGGCAAGCGCCGTGGTGCCCTTGTCCACCTTGATGCCGGGCACGATGCCCTGGCGCTTCAGCACCTCGGTGAGCGGCGTGCCGTCGTCCGCGCGCTGGCCGAGCGTCTCCTCGAACAGGATCACGCCCGACAGGTACCGGCCGGCATCGGGGGTCGTGAAGAGCAGCGTGCGGTACTGGCGCCGCGTCTCCTCCGTCGACTCGATGTCGAGCGCCTTGAATCGCTTGGTGATCGTCGGCTGGCTCTCG
Organism: Casimicrobiaceae bacterium; assembly: GCA_036406955.1. Classification (GTDB taxonomy): domain Bacteria; phylum Pseudomonadota; class Gammaproteobacteria; order Burkholderiales; family Casimicrobiaceae; genus VBCG01. The sequence continues at coordinate 99,735 of DASXAF010000102.1, read as the reverse complement.
TCGGCCGCGAGGATGCCGCGTGCCGGTCGCGTCAGGTCCGCAATCGTCGCCTGCAGAGCGTCGTCGTGCATGAAAGTCCTCCGGTTCGCAGTCGAATGCAAAGCTTACCGCCGCGATGCGCCGGATGCAGCCGCCGCCGCGGGAATTTGTGCGCGCGGGCCGGTCAAACGTCGGGGAACCCCGCGTCCCGCGTGGGGTTTGGTGTGCACGACCATGGAGAACAAGGCTTGATATGAAGACCAGGAGCGGTTTGTTCGTGGCGGTGGTTCTGGGCGCGATGCTGGCGGGCTGCGCTGCGACCGGTACGCGGGTCACGTCGTCGTCCGAGGGATACAAGGACATGGCGAAGAGCCAGGGCTGGTGGTGCAGCACGTTCAGCAGCACCTGCACGTGCTACATGGACGGCGTGCAGACGACGTGCTCCCTGGTGCAGGCCTGCGTGAGCTCGGGGAATTGCAAGGCCGGGTAACGGGCGATCTGCAGGGGCCGGGTCGAATTCGCGTGCGCGGCGCCTAGGGTCCGCGCACCGCGATCCGGTCGTCCTCGCGCCGGGCGAGGACGGTGCCGAACGGCGCGCTTTCGCGGTCGAGCCGATCCGCGAGCCACCGGGCGTCGTTGCGGCTCGCGCGCACCGTGCGCAGGTTGCGGATTTCCATCGGCGTCGCGATGAATCGCGCGAAGCGGCCGCTCGCCATGTCGAACGTCGGGAAATACGCGAGCGCGAGCTCCGGCCGGAACGACTCGTGGCCGCCGATGCCCTCGTAGTCGTCGAGATAGTCGCCGCACCCATAGAGGATCTGCCGACCGCGGTAGATCTCGATGCCCTTGGGATGGTGCGACGAGTGACCGAGCACCAGGCTGATCCGGGCTCGATCGATCAGCGCGTGCGCGAAGGCGCGTGCCTCGTCGCTCACCTCGTAGCCCCAGTTGGCTCCCCAGTGGATCGATGCGACCGCCAGGTCTCCCCCGCGCTTGTGCGCGGCGACGCGTTGCGCGACGGTGTCCAACGTGCGCATCGAAAGATCGTCGAGATAGCTCACGCCCCCTCGCGTGCCGCGCGCCGCCCATTCGCGCGGGACGCCTGCGCTCGCGGTGCCGAACGCGAACACGAGCACGCGCGCATCGCCGGAGGCTCGCAGAACGGCGGGCGCCTCGGCCTGCGCCTGGTCGTTGCCCGCGCCCGCGGTCGCGATGCCGGCGGCGTGCAGCGTCGCGAGCGTCTGCGCGAGGCCGCGGTAGCCCCAGTCGAGAACGTGATTGTTCGCGAGCGTGCAGCAGTCGATGCGCGCCGCGGTGAGGCACGGCACGTTGTCCGGATGCATCCGGTAATGAATGCTCTTTCCAGGCCACGCATCCTCGGATGTCGTGACGGCCGTCTCGAGATTGACGATGCGCATGCGGGCGCCCGCGTGCGCGATCTCGGCCGGCGTGTCGCCCCAGACGTATGCGTAATCCACCGGCTTGCGGATCGCGCCGCCGTGCGCCTCGGCGAGATCGACGTAGCCGCGCGCCGAGCCCATGTAGCGCTCGTGCAGGCGCGGATCGCCGGGATGCGGAAGGATCTGGTCGACCCCGCGGCCCGTCATCACGTCGCCGCAGACGAACAGCGTGATCTCGGGCGCTTCGGTTTGCGACATCGCGGTTTGGTGCGCAACGGCTGCCAGCGCCGCACCGGAAGCCCGCGTCAGGAAGCGCCGCCGGTCCACGGCATGCACGCCTGTTCGATCTAGCCGATCACCTTCCAGCGCCGCGCGACGAGCAGGCGGAGCTTCCTGCACTCCTGCTCCGCCAGCGCTTCGGCCTGCACGCGCAGCGCGCTCTCGAACAGGTCCAGCGCCACGCGCGTGCGCGCCTCGTCGAGCTGCCTCTTCAGCGCGTAGAACAGCGCCGAGTACTCGCCCTGCAGCTCGTGAAGCACGGGAAACGACATGCGATGGACCGCGGAAGGGCCGAGGCGCACGAGCGCGTCGCGATGCTCGGGCGTGCTGTAGCCCTTGTGGCTCGCGAAGCCGTATCCGGGATATTCGCGATCGAGCGCCTGCATCATGCCGTCGCGCTCGGTCTTGGCGATGATCGACGCGGCGGCGATGCTGAAGTTGATGCCGTCGCCCTTGTTGAAGGTGTTCTGCGGCGCCTCGACCCCGGGAATCGTGCGCGCGTCGACCAGCACGTGCTGGGGCCTGCACGGCAGCGCTTCCACGGCGCGCCGCATGGCGAGCAGACCCGCGTGGTAGATGTTGACCTGGTCGATCTCCTCGACCGAGGCGATGCCGAGGCCGATGCCGCTGGCCTTGGCGCGGATCTCGAGGGCGAGCTCCGCGCGAACGATCGGGTCGAGCCGCTTGGAGTCGTCGACGCGCGCGATGTCCGTCTCGGGTGGAAAGACCACCGCCGCGGCGACGACCGGACCGGCCAGCGGGCCCATGCCCACTTCGTCGACACCGGCGATGTCGCGCACGCCCGACTTCCACAGCACGAGCTCGAAATGACGCATGGCGTCGAGGCGCGTGCGCTCCTCGCGCTGGCGCTCGTAGCGCTTCTTGAGCGCGGCGTGCAGCTTGCGGACACCCTGCCGCGAGTCGCGCTGCAGGCGGGTCAGGAGGCGCGCCGAGACGAGCTCGCGGCCTTCGAGATAGCGCTGCCGGATCTCCTCGATCGACAGCTCGTCGACGGATCGTGCCATGCCTGCCCTGCGGAAACGGCGGCCATTATAGCGGCCGGCGCGCGATCAGCACGGCGTTGGTGCCGCCGAACGCGAACGAGCTCGACATGATCGCCTCGAGGTCGACGCCGCGCCGCGCGGCATTGGGCACGTAGTCGAGGTCGCATTGCGGGTCGGGCGCGTGCAGGTTGATCGTCGGCGGGACGACGCCGCGTTGCAGCGCGAGCAGCGACGCGACGAACTCGAGCGCGCCCGCCGCACCGAGCAGATGCGCATGCATGGACTTGGTCGAGCTCACCAGCAGGCGCCCGGCGTGCGCGCCGAACACGGCGTGAAGCGCGGCCGTTTCGACCGCGTCGTTGGCGAGCGTTCCCGTGCCATGTGCATTGACGTAGCCGATCACCTCGGGCGCCATGCCGGCCGAGGCGAGCGCGAGGCGCATCGCCTGCGCCTGCCCTTCGACGCTCGGGCGCGTGATGTGGCCGCTGTCGGTCGACAGGCCATAGCCCGCGACCTCCGCGTACATGCGCGCGCCGCGGCCTTTCGCCCGGTCCCGCGCTTCGAGCACGACCATGGCCGCGCCTTCGCCGAGCACGAGCCCCGTACGGTCCCTCGCGAACGGCTTGCACGATGCGCCCGGGTCGCGCGGATCCTCCACGGCGAGCGTCTTCAGCGCGTCCCAGGCCTTGAGCGTGCCGAACGTGAGCGGTGCCTCGGCGCCACCGGCGATCATGGCGTCGACATCGCCCACTGCGATGCGGCGCGCCGCTTCGCCGATCGCCACGGCGGACGAGGAGCACGCGGTCGAGTACGTCACGTTCGGTCCCGACAGGGCGTGCTCGATGCCGATCCACGATGCCGCCGCGTTCGTCATGCTGAGCAGCACGGTGAACGGCAGCACGCGATCCGAGCGCTCGGCGTAGAGCGACCAGTAGCCGTCGTCCATGGTCGCGCTGCCGCCCATGCCCGTACCGACGCAGACGCCGGCGCGCGCGCGATCGTCGAACGGCTCGCGGGCATCCTCGACCGCCTGCGCCGCCGCCGCCAGCGCGAGCTGCGACACGCGGTCGAGCATGCGCAGCTTGGCCGCAGGCCACTGCGCCGGCGGCTCGAACGAGACGGTGGCGCCGAGCGATCGTATGCGCCGCTCGCCACGTCCGACGTCCAGGCGGCGAATCGCCGACTCGCCGCTCGCCAGTCGCTCGAAAAAGCTGCCCGGGTCGCTGCCGAGGGGCGCGACGACGCCGACGCCGGTGACCACGACGCGTCTCACGCAGGGGCGGCCTTCTGCGCGACCAGCGTGTCGATGAGGTCGACCACGTCACCCACGGTGCGAAGCTGCTGCATCGGCTGCTCCTGCACCGACGGAATGCGGATGCCGAACGCATCCTCGACCTCGAACAGGATCTCGATCGTCTTCAGCGAGTCGATGCCGAGCGACTCGAGCGCGGTGTCGCGCGCGAGCGCGACGCTCTCGATGCCGAAGCTGTTGCGCAGGATGCCGTGCAGCTTTTCGAACGTGTTCATGCCGGCGCGGGCGTCGTCTTGCCGCTCCACCGTGCCCCCATGGCGAGCAGCGCGGGCACGTGGCGAACGGCATGCTTCATGAGCTTGCGCGTCGGCTCGTGCACCGCGAGCGTGGCGAAGAGCGCGGCGGCGTCGATGCGTGGTGCGAAGGCATGGCGGTAAGCCGCCGCGTAGACGTCCTGAAGCGCGCGCAGCGACTGCGCCGATCGCGCGTTGGCGCGATGTCGCACGAGCAGCGAGCACAGCAGCCACGACGACTGGATCGCCATGCTGATGCCCTCCGCGACGATGGGATGCGCTTCACCCATGGCGTTGCCGACGCGGAACCATCCGGGCGGCGCATGGCGCCGAATGCCGGGACGGATCGGGCCCGCGGCGAGCCATGAACCCTCGCGCGAGGCGCCCGCGAGCGCGTCGCGCGCCGCGCGGCACGAAGCGAGGATGTGCGCGAGCACCGCTTCGCCGGCGCCCTGCAGGGCCGGCGCGCGGCGCCGGCACTGCGCCAGGCGGTCGCGTCGTATGCACAGCGACAAGCTTACGCGGCCGCCGTCGCCCGTCACCATGCCGCCGTAACCGCCGGGAAAGAGCAGCAGCGGCATCGTGCGTGCATCGAGTGCGCTGTCGCGGAAATACGCCTTGAAGGCGAGAAGGTCGCTCGCCGCGTGCCTCGCGCGCCCCTGCGTCGGCAGCGCGCCCGGTTCCCACGACCCGTGCGCCGCGATGACGACGCGCGAGGCGATGCGGTCGCCGTTTTCGGTCGTGCAGACCTGCAGGTCGGCCTCGCGCTCCACCGACGTCACCATACGACCCTGGAGCACTCGCGCGCCGCACTGCGCAGCACGATCAAGCAACGCGGTGTCGAGCACGTCGCGGGCGATCGCGCGTCCGCGTCCGGCGCGCGCCCACGGCATCGGCACAGTCACGACGGCGGTGTCGGCGTACAGCGCGACACGCTCGATCGGCGGCCCCGCGCTCGGCGTGTCGACGCCGAGCGCTCGCAACAGCGGCCACGACGGCGCCGAGACGAATTCGCCGCATACCTTGCGCCGTGGAAACGTCGCGCGCTCGGCCATGGCGACGCGCCAGCCGGCGCGCGCGAGCAGGATCGCTGCGGTTGCCCCGGCGGGCCCGCTCCCGACCACCAGCGCATCGAGCGTTTCCTGCGTCATGCCGCGCGCGTCGCCACGAGGCAATGCGTGAACGGCGCTGCGGCGTATTCGCGAAGCGACCATGCCGGCGCGTCGGGCCAGAGCGCTGAAAGCTCGCGCTCCCGAAATCCCGCGCGCACGCTCGCCACGGCGTCGTGCCGGGCCACGGCGCCGGCGCCGATGAAAGCCACGAGGCGACTGGCCGCCAGCGACGTCCGATCGCGGCGCGGCTCGCAGCACGCGAACGCCCGGCCATGCGCGGCGATCCCGCGCAGCAGCCGCGTCAATGCCTCGCCGTTGAAATGATGGACGAACAGGTTCGCGAAGATCACGTCGAACCGCTGCGCAGGCGGATGCTGGAGCCATTCCAGCGCGTCGTGCGTCACCGCGCGGGCCTGCCATCCGGCGGCGCGGATGCGTTCGAGCGCGTCCGCAGACACGACGCGCTGACGATCGAGCAGCGTCACGCGCACACCCGGCCAGCACGCCGCGCGTCGCCGTGCGATCCGGGCCATGAGCGTTCCGTCGCCTGCGCCGAGCTCGAGCATCGAGCGAGGCGGCGAGCGTCCGACCGTCCGATCGAGCGCGGCCAGCGCAATCGAAAGGCTGCCCATCGCCACGTTGATGCGCCGCAGGTCCTCGCGCGATCGGCGCGCACGCGCGTCGTCGGCGTCGAGCGCGTCGAGCCACTCCATCTCGACGTGGCGCGCCAGGGTCATGCAACCTCCAGCAGCGCGCCGTGGCAGCTGAAGCCCGCGCCGAACGCGGACATCCACCATGCGCCGGGCGGTGCGGCGTCCTGCAGAGCGGCCTCGAGGACGAAGTAGACGAACGCGCTGCTCAGGTTGCCGTGCTCGCGCAGCATGCGGGCGCTGTAGCGCAGATCGTCCGGCGCAAGCTCGAGCTCGCGCGCCAGCGCGACCAGCACGTCGCGTCCGCCGGCGTGCATGATCCACGCGCGTATGTCGGATGGCTCGACGCGCGCCGCATGGAAAACGCTCGCCCGGACTTCGCGCGCGTGCTCGGCGGCAAGGCGCGGCACCGGGCGCGTGAGCACGTTGCGCAGCATGCCGCCGCGCGTCTCGAAGCGCAGGGCGTCGCGATGGGCCGGCTCGGTCAACGAGCCGAATGCGCGCGCCTCGATGCGTCGGCCGCCTCCCGGCTCGCGTGAAAGCACCGCCGCGCCCGCGCCGTCGCCGAACAGGCACGCGCTGATCAGCACGCCCGGATCGTTGTCGAGGTACATCGCCGCGCTGCTCACTTCGACGCACACCGACAGCACGTTGTCGCACCCGCCTGCTCGCAGCAGCGCGTCGCCCATGCGCCAGTTGGGCAGCGCGGCGGCGCAGCCCTGCCCGACCAGGTCGAACGCGGCGACATCCGGTCGCAACGCAAGCCGCTCGATGAGGTAGCTGGTCAGGCCCGGGCACAGATAACCGGTGCACGTGCTGACCACGACGGCGTCGAGCGCGCGAACGTCGACGCGCGCACGCTCGATTGCTCGCTGCGCGGCCGCGGTGGCGAGCGCCGGCGCATGCTCGCGAAACCGCGCATGGAGCGTGTCGGGGTCGATCGCGAAGACTTCGTCGAGCGACGCCAGCGAAAGATGCCTCGCCTCGATGCCGTTGTCGCCGAAGAGCACGGTCTCGGCGATGCGATGCGCCGGCCGGTCGAGCGTGCGGAACCACTCCGAGCGCCGGAACGCCTCCCAGCACTGCGCCTTGGTGTAGCGATGCGGCGGATGCGCGGTGCCGAGGCCGTTGAGGAACATCGTGACGCGCAGAACAGGACGCCGATGCCCGCTATTCCGCGCGCCGGCCGCTCAGGCCGCGCCCAGCGCGGCGCCCGCGAGCCAGGACTTGCCCTTCGCGTACAGGCGCTCGACCTCGGGCCCCGTGAGCTCGGGCATGTCGCGCTTCACCTCGTAGCCGATCAGCGCCTGCATGTACGCGAGATGGCGGTAGCCGCGAGGGAATTGCTCGAGCTTCGTCGCGTCGAGCGAAAGGCGCGCCGCCGGGTCGACCGGATCGATGCGGTCCTTCTCGTAGATCGGCTGGCGCAGCACCAGGCCCCAGCGTCCGTCACGCTTCTCGACGAAGTCGTAGAAGCGGCCCGTGCACACGACGTCGCAGGCGATGCCGTGCACGTCGCCGCGCTGCGAGATCGTCATCTTGGTCTGCGCGATGGCGCGGTCGCCGGCGAGGTCGATCGACATGCCGCCGAGAAAATGCAGGATGCTCACGCCGCGCGCCCAGCCTTCCCGGGTGACGCGAACGAACGCCTCCGCCGGTCCCTGGAACCACGTCGCCATCATCACGCCGTCGTCGTGCCAGCAGGTTCGAAAACGCTCCCAGTCGCCGGCGTCGCGCCATACCGCCCAGTTCTCGATCAGGTCGCGGATGGCGAGGCGATCGATGAGGTCGAGGTTCATGGGAAATCTCGCAAATCCGGCATCAGGGCATCACTCGCGCGCGCGCCCCATGCGGCCCGCCGTGAATGCGGGAACGCGCCGCCGTGGGGTCGCTCGATCAATCGTCGGCCGAGCGCTTGCGCCCGGCGCCCGGCAGCAGCATGCCGACCCACCCCAGCGCCAATGCCGCCTGGCTCACGAAGAGCCGTTGCGCCTGCTCCACGACCTCGCCGTACGCGCGAGGCGACAGCTCGCCTTCGAAGCTCTCGTGGCTGATGCGCCCGTCTTCCAGCCGCGTCGTGGCCGAGCGTACCCTCGCACCGCGATCGCCTCCGGTGATCTCCGTGCGCGTGTAGCGGAAGCTCACGAAGGGGCCCGCGGCCGAAGCCTCGTCGACGCGCAGGGCAGCGGCGCCGTCGACCTTGCGAACCGGGTTCTTCATGGATTTGACGGGAAGATGTTTCATGTGCGGGGCTCCTGCGGTCGTTTCCGTCCATTCTACTTCCGCGCCCGCAACGGGGCCTTGAATTCCTGCCGGGCGACCCTATCATCGGGCGCGGAAAGTCCAATCCGACGGAATGCTCCATGAACGACACCACGACCCCCGCGGCCAAGGGTGCGCGCGAGACCCTCGGCTTCCAGGCGGAGGTGAAGCAGCTGCTTCACCTCATGATCCATTCGCTGTACTCCAATCGCGAGATCTTCCTGCGCGAGCTGGTGAGCAATGCCTCCGACGCCTGCGACAAGCTGCGCTTCGAGGCGATCGGCAGGCCCGAGCTCCTCGAAGGCGACGGCGATCTCGCCATCGAGGTCATCTACGACAAGGCGGCACGCACCATCACGGTGTCGGACAACGGCATCGGCATGAGCCGCGACGAAGCCGTGCTCCAGCTCGGGACGATCGCCAAGAGCGGCACGCGCGAGTTCTTCGCCCAGCTCACCGGCGACCAGCAGAAGGACGCGCAGCTCATCGGCCAGTTCGGCGTCGGCTTCTATTCGAGCTTCATCGTCGCCGATCGCGTCACGGTGATTTCACGTCGCGCCGGGCTGCCCGAGGGCGACGCCGTGCGGTGGGAAAGCGACGGCGGGGGCGACTTCACGGTCGAGCCCGCCACGCGTGCCCGGCGCGGCACCGACGTGATCCTGCATCTCAAGGAAGGCGAGGACGAGCTCCTGTCGCACTGGAAGCTCAAGTCCATCCTCACGCGCTACTCCGACCACATCGCCACCCCGATCCGCATGCGCAAGGAGGACTGGGACAAGGAGAAGAACGAGCTCGTGCTGCGCGACGAATGGGAGACGGTCAACCAGGCGAGCGCGCTGTGGGCGCGGCCGAAGGCCGAAATCAGCGACGCGCAGTACAAGGCGTTCTACAAGCACGTCGCGCACGATCCGGGCGACCCGCTCGCGTGGACGCACAACCGCGTCGAGGGCAAGACCGAGTACATCCAGCTCCTGTACCTGCCGGCGAAGGCGCCGTTCGACCTGTGGGATCGCGACCATCGGCATGGCGTGAAGCTCTACGTGCGCCGCGTCTTCATCATGGACGACGCCGAGCAGCTGCTGCCGACGTACCTGCGCTTCGTCCGCGGCGTGGTCGACTCGTCCGATCTTCCGCTCAACGTGAGCCGCGAGATCCTGCAGGAGTCGCGCGACGTGAAAGCGATACGCGAAGGCTCGACGCGGCGCGTGCTCGGCCTCCTCGAGGATCTCGCCGAGAACCGCAAGGACGACTATGCCAGCTTCTGGAGCGAGTTCGGGCAGGTGCTGAAGGAAGGCGTCGGCGAGGACCACGCCAATCGCGAGCGCATCGCCAGGCTGCTGCGCTTCGCGTCGACGGCGAGCGGCGGCGCCGCGACGGTGTCGCTGACGGATTACGTCGCGCGTGCCAAGGAAAAGCACGGCGACAAGCAGAAGGCGATCTACTACCTCACGGCCGACTCGCTCGAGGCGGCGCAGGCGAGCCCGCATCTCGAGGTATTCCGGCGCAAGGACGTCGAGGTGCTGCTGCTCGCCGACCGCGTGGACGAATGGATGCTCTCCTTCCTCCACGAGTTCGACGGCAAGCCGCTGCTCTCGGTCGCGAAGGGCGACCTCGACCTCGGCGACCTCGCGGATGCCGAAGAGAAGGCAGCGCAGGAGAAGGTAGCGGATCGGCACAAGGATCTCGTGGCGGCGATCAAGCGCGCGCTGGGCGACAAGGTGAAGGACGTGCGCGTCACGCTCCGCCTCACCGATTCGCCGGCCTGCGTGGTCGTCGATCGCGACGCGATGAGCCAGCACCTGACGCGCCTGCTCAAGGCTGCGGGACAGAAGACGCCCGAGGCCAGGCCCATCCTCGAGCTCAATCCCGGGCATCCGCTGGTGCAGCAGTTGAAACCCGACGACGCGAAGCTCGCCGATTGGGCGGAGCTCCTGCTCGATCAGGCGCAGCTTGCCGAAGGCGGCGTGCTCGACGATCCCGCCGGCTTCGTCAAGCGGATGAACGCGATGCTGCTCGCGCTCGCGCAATCACCGCAGTGACGCTATTCGGCCGCCTGCTCGGGTAGCGGCCGCCTGCGCTCGAGGTGATAGCGCACGAGCGCGGCGAAACGGTACAGCGCGTGCACGAGCTTGCCGTACGGCAAGGTTGCGAACAGCGCCAGCACCAGCGCCAGGTGTGCGCCCAGCACGACGCCCATGGCGGGCGTCTCGCGCAGCGCAAGCAGCGCAAGCCCGCTGGCGCTGGTCGTGAGGAGCAGCCACAGGAACGTCCGCTCCATCGCGCGCTGGCCCGGGTCTGCGAGGTCGGGGTCGCGCCGCGCGGCGAGCGCGAGCAGGCCTGCGGGGCCCACGATGAGGCCGATCCCGCCCAGCACACCGAGCGTCACGGGTACGCTCAGCAGCGGATACGGCGCGGCGAGGCCCAGCACGTAGTGCTCGAACGTCCCCGCGACGGTCGCGGCGAAGCACAGCAGGAACCCGTAGAACGTGAGATGGTGGAAATTGCGGCGCGCATGTGACGGCTGCGCGGTCGGATAGGTGCAACCGTCGCCACCGCCGTCGAGATAGCGCAGCGTCGCGGCATCGGCCGTTGCGCCCGCCACCGCGGCGGGATGCAGCGACGCGCGCGTTCGCTCGCCGGTGTCGCGCCAGAAGCGCGCGTACGACAGCGCAAGCGCCAGCAGCACGGCAACGCCTGCCACGCCGAACATCGTCGCCATGATCCCGTGCGGCAGCAGCGCGTAGAACGCGCCCGAGTCATCGCGATGCGCCGCGAACAGCGCCGGGACGCCGGCCTGCCAGACGGCGAGCGCGATCACCAGCACCGCGCCGCACAGCGTTGCGATGCATGCCACGGCACCGTTGTGCTCGAAGGCCGCGCCGAGGGCACGCGGCACGGCGTAGGTGCGGTAGGTTTCCCCGCGCACCTCGGCCAGCAGGCGGGGGAAGTTCACGGCGAACTCGTGCGGCGGCGCGTACTGGCATGCGTAGAGGCACGCACCGCAGTTGTGGCACAGGTTCGCAAGATAGTGCACGTCCGGCGTGTCGAAGGTCAGGCGCCGCTCGAGCGCCGGAAATACGGCGCAGTAGCCCTCGCAATAGCGGCAGGCGTTGCAGATGGCGAGCACGCGCTGCGCCTCGGCGATGAGGTCGGAGAGCGGCGCTGCTTCACGCCCGCGCAACGCGCGCGGCCTCCTCGCCCGCGATGCGTCCGAACGTCGTGCCGATCGCCATGCCGATTCCGGCGAGATAGCCCTTGCCGAGCACGTTGCCCGCCATGATCTCGCCCGCCGCGAACACGTTCGAAGCCTCGCGCCCATCCTGGAACAGCACGCGCGCACTCGCGTCGACCGCGACGCCGAGGTACGTGAACGTGATGCCGGGGCGCAGCGGATACGCGTAATACGGCGGCGTGTCGAGCGTGCGCGCCCAGTGGCTCTTGGGCGGATCGACGCCTTCCGTGCGGCAATCGTCGAGCACGGTGTGGTCGAACCGGCCCGGCCGCACCGCGGCGTTGAACTGCCCGACGGTCTGCGCCAGCGCGTCGCCGTCGAGCTCGAGCTTCTGCGCAATCGTCTCGATCGAGCCGGCGACGATCGGCGGATACACCGGCGGCATGAAGCGGCCGATCGCCTTGGCGTCGACGATCGCAAACGCGATCTGCCCGGGTTGCGCCGCCACCAGCCGGCCCCAGATCGCGTAGCGCTTGGGCCAGTAGTCCTCGCCTTCGTCGTAGAAGCGCCGGGCGTGGCGGTTGACGACGATGCCGAGGGACACGCAATCGACGCGCGTCACGATGCCGCCGTCGTAGCGCGGTGCGCGCGCGTCGATCGCCACGCAATGTCCCTGCGTCGGGTCGCTGACCGTACGCGCACCGTAGTCGAGCAGCATGCGCAGCACCGTGCCCTGGTTGTACGGCGTGCCGCGTACCAGGAAGTTGTCGGCGGCAGGACCCCACGCCGCGCGCAGCCATTCGCGGTTCGACTCGAAGCCGCCGCAGGCGGCGACCACCGCCTTCGCCCGCACCTGAACGCGCTCGCCGTGCCGCGACACCTCGGCGCCCTGGAAACGTCCATTGGCGAGATCGATTCGAACCGCTTCCGCGTCGTAAACGATCGCCACGCCCTGCGCTTCCGCTGCCGCGTAATAGGCATTGAGCAGCGCCTTGCCGCCTCCCAGGAAGAAGGCATTGGTGCGCGCCAGTTGCAGCGTCCCGCCGAGCGCCGGCTGGAAGCGCACGCCGTGGCGCCGCATCCACGGCACGTGCGCCGGCGTGTGGCGGATCGTCAATCGGGCCAGCGCTTCGTCGGTCCGGCCGCCGGTGACTTTCGCAAGATCGTCCCAGTATTCGTGCTCGGTATAGGCGTCGGCCAGCACGCCGAGCGGGCCGTCGTGCATCGTGCGCATGTTGCGCGTGTGACGGCTGTTGCCGCCGCGAAAATGCCTCGGCGCCGACTCCGCCACGAGCACGCGCGCACCGAGTGCGCGTGCCGACAGCGCCGCGCACAGGCCGGCATTGCCGCCGCCGATCACGAGCACGTCGTATTGCCGGGAAGCGTCCACTTGCCGCATTCTATGCAACGCGGCAACGCGGTGGCCGCGGGAGGGGCACATGAAACGCACGCTTCGGTGGCTCGCGTACGCGGCCATGTGGGTTTTCGCAGCGTCGGCCGGCGCGCAGACGTTTCCGAGTCACGCCGTCACCCTGACGGTCGGATTCGCACCCGGCGGCGGCACCGATACGGCAGCGCGGATCGTCGCCCAGCAGCTATCCCAGAACATCGGGCAGCCCGTCGTCGTCGAAAATCGTGCGGGCGCCGGCGGCAACATCGCCGCGCAGCACATCGCGACCGCCGCGCCGGACGGCTACACGATCCACCTGTCGTCGGTCGGCCCGCTCACCGTGGCCCCGCACCTCATGAAATCGCTGCCCTACGACCCGAAGCGAGACATCGCGCCCATCACGATGGGCGTCATGTTTCCCAACGTGTTCGTCGTGCCGGCGAGCTCGCCGGCGAAGACGCTGGCCGAATTCGTCGCGCTCGCGAAGGAAAAGCCGGGCCGGATGACGTACGCGTCGTCCGGCGTGGGCGGCGCCGGTCATCTCGCGGGCGAGCTGTTCAAGCAGCGCGCGGGCATCGACCTCGTCCACGTGCCCTACAAAGGCGGCGCTCCGGCGATGACCGACCTGCTCGCCGGACGCGTCGACATGTATCCCGCCGTGCCGTCGACGGCCGAACAGCACATCGCCGCGGGACAATTGCGCGCGCTCGCTGCGACCGGCGCGACGCGCAGTCCCACGATGCCCGACGTGCCGACGGTGGCGGAGTCGGGCTATCCCGGGTTCGAGGCGACCAACTGGTACGCGTTCGTCGCGCCGGGGCGCACGCCGCCCGAGATCCTCGACTACTGGAATCGCGAGCTCGTGAAGGTGCTGCAGGACCCCAGGGTGCACGCCGACCTGGCCAGGCACGGGCTCGACCCGGCGCCCGGCACACGCGAAGCCCTCGCACGCTACATCGACAGCGAGACGCAGAAGTGGGGCAAGGTCGTGCGCGACGCGCACATCACGGCCGAATAGACCGGGCCGCGCTCAGGACATCGGATTCGGCGGCGGCGGCGGATCGCCCGGCAGCGGGATGAATTCGGCGTCGTCGTGCACCGGCAGCTTCATGCGGCCGGCGCGCCAGTCGGCCTTCGCCTGCTCGATCCGCTCCTTCGACGAGGACACGAAGTTCCATTCGACGTGGCGCTCGCCGATCGGCTCGCCGCCGAGGAGCATCACCATGGCGGGCGTGAGCGCGGCGAATGGCACCGGCTTGCCCGGCTCGAACACCAGCATGTGGCCCTGCGTGAACGTCTCGCCCGCCACTTCGACCGATCCGCTCGCAACGTACGCCGCGCGCTCGGGATAGCGCGCCTCGAGCTCTGCCTTCGTGCCCGGCTGGAGCACCCAGTGCACGTAGAACATCGGCGAATGCGTCCGGACGCTGGCTCGCGCGCCGAATGCCTCGCCCGCCACGAGGCGCGCCTTCAATCCGCCCGACTCGAGCTCCGGCAAATCGGCACCGGCGTAGTGATCGAACGCGGGCTCGGTTTCCTCGAGCTCGCGCGGCAGCCCGACCCATGCCTGGATGCCGTGCATACGCCCGCCTTCACGGCGCGCGCGCTCGAAGCGTTCCGAGTGCGTGATGCCGCGCCCGGCGGTCATCCAGTTCACCTCGCCGGGTCGTATCGGCTGTTCGGAGCCCAGGCTGTCGCGATGCATGATCTCGCCGTCGAAGAGGTAGGTGACGGTGGACAGCCCGATGTGCGGATGCGGGCGCACGTCGACGGACCGCGGAATGCCGGGCGCGAAGTCGATCGGTCCCATGTGGTCGAAGAACACGAACGGCCCGACCATGCGGCGCTGCGCGAACGGCAGCACGCGCGCCACCTCGAAGCCGCCGAGGTCGCGGCGGCGCGTGGGAATGACCAGCTCGATCATGCGGCTTCTCGCGGTGGGCGGGACGGCAGCATAGAATACGCCGCATGGTCACCTCGCTGCGGCCCGATGCCACCATCGACCTGCGCGATGCGCTCGCGGCGTTCGAGGGCGCGCTCGCGCGGCGCACCGCCGCGCTCATCGACGAAGTCGCGCACTATCCCACGCCCATCGCGCGATGCGACGAGCAGCTCACCCAGCTTATCGAGCAGCGCACGCAGGCCGTAGCACGGCTTCGGGCGCTGCGCAACGTCGCCGCGGCCGCACGACACACCCCGCCCCACGCCTGGCTCGCGCAAGTAGCGCGATGGCTGGACAACTATCCCTCACCCGAAGACGCCGACGAAGCCGCATCGGTCGCGCATCTGCGCAGCGCCGCCGCTAGCGCGATTGCCGCTGCAGCTCGGCCCTGACGGCGCCTGGATCGTTGCCGACCTTCTGGACGGCACGCCGCAGCTGCGTCTCGGTGCACACGAATCGCTGGCACCAGCGGCGAATCTCGTACGGATTCTCGACGGCGACGCGCGTGAGGTCGGCCGGCGGGATCCTGTCGTGGTCCGGCACTTCGACGCTGCCGACGAGAGCGACGCTAGCGCGTACCCCGGCCGCTGCGTCCGCGCACGCGCTGCTCCACCGCGTCGGCCATCGGACCCACCGCTTCGACCGCCTCGCGCAATTCGTCGGGCGTCACGCCCAGCTTCTGGGTCCAGTAACGGACCTCGTGCTCCTGATGAATGTCGATGCGTTGCCGATCCTGCGGCCCGCGGATGTTCGGATTGTCGGCCATCGCGCTCTCCCGAGCTGTTGAAGACATGCAGTCTGCGGTCGCCTGCGTCGCGCTGGTATCGGACGACGTCGCGAGGGTGCGTGAGCGTGCTCCTACGTGACGGGTGGTGCATCCGCACCGCGCGCGACGCGATGTCCCGGTGCACGTCCGTCGCCTGAACGGCCGACCTGGGGACTTTCCCCTCCCCGCTGCGTCTTTCAGCCTGTAGACTCGCGCGCACCGACGGCAGCGGGGCGAGGAGCGCGATGGCCGGGGCAGCGAAAACGAAGTCACGCAACGGCCGCAGGACCAGGGCCGCGAAACCGGCGGCCAAGGGACGCGCCGTGCGCACACCGGTGCGGCGCAAGACCGCGCCACCCAAGGCCAAGCCGCCCGCGCGCCTGGCAAAGCCGACGCGGGCACCGGCGCGTCCGGTCAGCGCCGACGACGAGCTCGCGCGCCGCACGGCCGAGCTCGACGTCCTCGCCACGATCCAGAACGGCATTGCGGGCCGGCAGACGTTCGCCGCCATCGTCGAGCGCGTCGGCGATCGCCTCGGGCGCATCTTCGACACGCCGAATCTCTCGATCAGCTGGTACGAAGAAAGCGCGAACCTCATTCATTACCTGTACGTGACCGAGCACGGCCGGCGCCTCACGCTCGAGCCCCGCCCGCCCACGCCCGGCGGGATGTTCGAGACGATCCGCAAGACCCGGGCGCCCTACGTCGCCGACGCGTCGAGCGTACCGGGTGGGCTCGTTCCGGGCACCGACCTCGCCAAGGCGGTCGTGCGCGTGCCGATCCTTTCGCACGATCGCGTCGTCGGCTTGATCGGCGTCGAGAGCTTCCTGCGCGAGAACGCCTACAGCGACGCCGACGTCGCGTTCATGACGACGGTCGCGACGTCGCTCGGCACCGCGCTCGACAACGCACGCCTTTTCGACGAATCGCAGCGGCTGCTGAAGGAAACGGAGCAGCGCGCCGCCGAGCTGGCGGTCATCAACGGCATCCAGGGCGGGATGTCGGAGAAGCTCGACTTCCAGTCGATCATCGATCTGGTCGGCGACCAGTTGCGCCGCGTGTTCAAGACCGGCGACATCGGCATCCGCTGGTTCGACGCCAGGTCCGGCATGCTGCTCTGCCCGTACGAGTACGAGCACGGCGTGCGCCTCGACATCGGTCCGCTCGTGCCGAACCCCATGTGGTGGAAGTTCGCCGAGATGCGCAAGCCGGTGGTCGTGAACACGCCGGAGGAAGCGCGTGCGATGGGGCTCGTTGCGCTGCCCGGCACCGACGAGGGATTGTCCTCGGTGCGCGTGCCCATCATGGGCGGCGATCGCGTGCTCGGGTCGATCATCCTCGAGAGCTACGAGCGCACGCACGCCTACGGCGAGGCCGAGGTGCGCCTGCTCGGCACCGTCGCGGCCAGCATGGGCGCCGCGCTCGACAACGCGCGTCTTTTCGACGAGACGCAGCGGCTGCTCAAGGAAACGGAGCAGCGCAACGCCGAACTGGCGGTCATCAACAGCATCCAGCAGGGCGTGGCCAAGGAGCTCGATTTCCAGGCGATCATCGACCTGGTCGGCGACAAGATCGCCGAGATCTTCGGCGTGGCCGACATGTCCATCGCGCTTTACGACAAGCGCGGCGGCACGATTTCCATGCCGTATTACCTCGAGCATGGCGATCGCTTCCCGGTCGAGACGACGCCGCTGGCGGGCGGCATGACGGGGCACGTCATCCGCAGCCGCGAGCCGCTCATGATCAATCGCGACGTGATGCAGCGCGCGGCGGCAATGGGCGGCAGGCTCATCGGCGACGAGAGCGTTCCGATGGGCAAGACCTCGTACGTCGGCGTGCCGATCCTCAAGGGCGACGAGGTGCTGGGCGTGATCGCGCTCTACGCCAACCACGAGGACGCGTTCCACGACAGCGACGTCAACCTGCTCGGCACGCTCGCCAACGCGCTCAGCGTGGCGCTGGAGAACGCGCGCCTTTTCGACGAGACGCAGCGGCGCACGCGCGAGACGGCGGCCCTCGCGGAGGTAGGCCGCGACATCTCGTCCACGCTCGACCTCGCGAGCGTGATGGACCGCATCGCGCATCACGCCAGGGACCTGCTGCGCGCGGACAACAGCGCCATCTTCATTCCCGACGCATCCGGCGGCCATTACCGCGCCATCGTGGCCATCGGCGAGGTGGCCGAGCAGATCAAGGCGACGACCATCGAGGCCGGCGTCGGGATCATCGGAAGCCTGCTCAAGGCCGGGCGCGCGGAGTTCATCAACGACACCGGGTCCGATCCGCGCGGCGTCCAGATCGCCGGCACCCAGCGCAGCGAGAACGAGCGCCTGATGGTCGCGCCGCTGATGGCCGGCACGCGCGTGCACGGCGCCATGGCCGTGTGGCGCACCGGCGGCGCGCCCTTCGACGCCGCCGAGCTGAAGTTCGTCAACGGGCTGTCGCGGCAGGCCACCGTGGCGATGGAAAACGCGCGGCTGTTCCGCCAGGCGCAGGAGGCGCGCATGGCCGCCGAAGCCGCGAACGAGGCGAAGAGCTCGTTCCTCGCCACCATGAGCCACGAGATCCGCACGCCGATGAACGCGGTGATCGGCATGAGCGGCCTGCTGCTCGACACGAAGCTCGACGACGAGCAGCGCGACTACGTGCAGACGATCCGCGAGTCGGGCGACGCGCTCCTCACCATCATCAACGACATCCTCGACTTCTCCAAGATCGAGGCCGGGCGCATGGACATCGAGGCGCAGCCCTTCGACCTGCGCGAGTGCGTCGAGTCGGCGCTCGATCTCATCACGCCCCGCGCGGTCGAGAAGCAGCTCGATACGGCGTACCTGTTCGAGGGCGAGGTGCCGCCCGCGGTGATCGGCGACGTCACGCGGCTGCGGCAGGTGATGATCAATCTGCTGAGCAACGCGGTCAAGTTCACCGACCAGGGCGAGGTCGTGCTGACGGTCACGTCGCAGCCGCTGCCGGGCGGCAGGGTGGAGGTCGTGTTTTCCGTGCGCGACACCGGCATCGGCCTGTCGCACGAGGGCATGAGCCGGCTGTTCGAGTCGTTCTCGCAGGCCGATTCGTCGACCACGCGCAAGTACGGCGGCACCGGCCTCGGGCTTGCGATCAGCAAGCGGCTCGCCGAGCTCATGGGCGGCCGCATGTGGGCGCACAGCGAAGGCGCCGGCAGGGGCGCGACGTTCTCGTTCAGCATCGCCGTGCCCGCGGGCGAGCTGCCGCAGGCGCGGCATCGCGAGTTCATCGGCGTGCAGCCGGCGCTCCGGGACAAGCGCGTGCTGGTGGTCGACGACAACGCGACCAACCGCCGCGTGCTCGCGCTGCAGGCGTCGAAATGGGGCATGGTGTGCGAGGCGACCGAGTCGCCGCGGCAGGCGCTCGCGTGGCTCGAGGACGGCCGCGCGTTCGACCTCGCGGTGCTCGACATGCACATGCCCGAGATGGACGGTGTCGACCTCGCGCGGAACGTTCGCGAGCGGCGCCCCGCCCTGCCGCTCGTGCTGTTCAGCTCGCTCGGCCGGCGCGAGGTCGGCGACGACGACGCCCTGTTCGCGGCGTATCTCGCCAAGCCGATGCGCCAGTCGCAGCTCTTCGACACGCTCGCCGGCTTGCTGATGCCCGACATCGCGCAGAAGCCGGTGCCGGTCGCGCCCGCGGCGACGCGTCTCGATGCGCACATGGCCGCGCAGCATCCCCTGCGCATCCTGCTCGCCGAGGACAACGTCGTGAACCAGAAGCTCGCGCTGCGCATCCTGCAGCAGATGGGCTATCGGGCGGACCTCGCCTCCAACGGCATCGAGGCCGTCGAGTCGGTGCGGCGCCAGGCCTACGACGTGGTGCTGATGGACGTGCAGATGCCCGAGATGGACGGCCTCGACGCCGCGCGCACGATCTGCGCGCGGTGGGGCCCGCAGGAGCGGCCGCGCATCGTCGCGATGACGGCCAACGCCATGCAGGGCGATCGCGAGATGTGCTTCGCCGCCGGCATGGACGATTACCTCACCAAGCCCATCCGCGTCGAACGACTGGTCGAGGTCCTGAGTCAGGTCGCGAGCCGCGCGCCGCACTGAGCATGCCCACCATCGACCACGCGACGTTCGAGGCGCTGCAGACATCCGCCGGCGCCGACTTCGTGCGCGACCTCATCGACACCTTCCTCCACGAGGCGCCGAAGATGCTCGACGACTTGCGGAGCGCGCTGGCCGCCGGCGACGCCACGCGCTTTCGCCGTGCGGCGCATTCGCTGAAGTCCAACGGCAACACCTTCGGCGCACTCGAATTCGGTGCGCTCGCGAAGGAGCTGGAGCTCGGCGGCATCGCGCGCGCGAGCGAGCACGGCGGCGAAGCGATGACCGGTCTCGCCGAGGAGTACACGCGTGTCGCCGCCGCACTGCGGGAGCTTCAGGGTGCGTGACCGCCGCCAGTCCAGCGGCCGCCTGCTGGTCGCCGACGACAACAAGGTCAACCGCCTGCTGCTGGTGCGCAATCTCGAGCTGATGGGCCACGACGTGGCGGCCGCGGAAAACGGACGCGTCGCCCTCGACATGCTGCGCAGCCAGCCGTTCGACCTGCTGCTGCTCGACATGGAGATGCCGCAGATGAACGGGTTCCAGGTGCTCGAGCAGCTCGCCGGCGATCTCAGGCTGCGCGACCTGCCGGTGATCGTGACGTCGTCCCTCGAAGGCCTCGACAGCATCGTGCGCTGCATCGAGCTCGGCGCCGAGGACTATCTCACCAAGCCGGTGAACCCCGCGCTGCTCAGGGCGCGCATCGGCGCGAGCCTGGAGAAGAAGCGGCTGCGCGACCAGCAGAAGGAGCTCGTGCGCCGCTTCGCGACACCCGAGGTGGCGCAGGACCTGCAGGAATCGGGCTTTTCGCTCGGCGGCAAGCGCGTGCACGGCTCGGTGCTGTTCTCCGACATTCGCGGGTTCACGCCGCTCGCCGAATCGCAGCCGCCCGAGGAGACGATCGAGCTGCTCAACACCTATTACACGCTCATGTTCGATGCGATCAGCGGCCACGGCGGCGTGGTGAGTCTGATCGTCGGCGACGGCCTGATGGCCGTGTTCGGTGCGCCGCTGCCCCTGCCCGATCACAGCGATGCCGCGGTGCGCACGGCCCTCGAGATGACCGAGCTGATCGACCTGTTCAACGTCGAGCAGCAGGCGGCCGGCAAGCCGATGATTCGCGTCGGCATCGGCATCGCGTCGGGCGAGATGGTGGCCGGCTACACCGGCACCAACCAGCGCGCGACGTACACGTGCATCGGCGACACGGTGAACGTCGCCTCGCGCCTGGAAGCGCATACCAAGATCGCCGATCGCCCGATCCTGATCGACGGCGCAACGCGCGCGGGACTGCGGACTCCCATCGAGGTCGAGCCGCTCGGGCCCGTCACGATGCGCGGCAAGACCCAGCCGGTGGACGTGTACGGCGTGCCGGTGAGGCCGTCGCGCGTTTCCTCTGCCTGAATGGAGGTGCATCCGATGTTCCTGCGCGAGCCCGACTCCCCCGAAGCCGCCGCGTTCCTCGACAAGGAGCGCGCGTCCAACGGTTACGTGATGAACCTGGAGCGCGCGTGGGCATGGCGTGCCGATGTCGCGGAAGCGTTCGTCGCGCTGCGCAAGCAGCTCACCGACGCCTCGACGCTCGGGCCGCGCGAGATCGCCCTGCTGGTGTGCGCCACGGCACGCGCGCGCGGCGACTCGTATTGCGCGCTCGCGTGGGGCGCGCGGCTCGCGAAGCTCGCCGACGCATCGCTGGCGGCCGACGTGCTGCGCGGAGACGGCGCAGCAGCCCTCGACGCGCGCGAGCAGGCGCTGCGGCGCTGGGCCGAGCAGATCGCGCGCGATCCCAATGCGACGACGTCGGCGGACGTCGAGCGCCTGCGCGCCGCGGGACTGTCGGAGCGCGAGATCTTCGAGGCGACCGTCTACATCGCGCTGCGCATCGCGTTCGCGGCCGTCAACGATGCGCTCGGGGCGCAGCCCGACGCCGAGCTCGTGGACGATGCGCCACAGCCCGTGCGTGCGGCGGTGACGTACGGGCGGCCGCCCGCGCCGCGCCGCTGACCACGCGCGTCGCCTGACGCGGGGCGTTCAGCGCCCGCGGTCGTCACCGCGGCCGGCATCGCCGCAGGTATCCTCGACCTGTTGCACGCAATGGCCTTCGTGGCGAACGAGCGCGGCTCGCCGTCGCCGTGCGGCGACATCGCGTTGCCCGGTGGCGCCGATGCAGCGGGCCGCGTCGCCCCGGGCCGAAGCCAACGGCGACCACGCGAGCGCGAGCAGGATCTACATCATGACCGATACGAAACGACGGAGCGCGGCTTTCACGCCCGCGAAGCGGTCGGGCGGGAATGCCGCAGGCGCGTCCTGCGCGCATGTCATGGCGCGGCTTTCGCGCCCATGCGGACGCCGGACCGGGAACCGCCATTCATGCGTGCGCCGCGGTGGCGCGTTGATCGGCCTCCTTGTGCTCGCCATGACGATGGCGTGCGATGCTCACGCGCAGCTCGCCCGGTGCGCGTCGCTCGTCGACGATCGGGAGCGGCTCGCCTGCTACGACGCGCTCGCGCGAGAGCAAGGCGTCGCGCCCGCGGCTGCCACCTCGACACCGGCGACACCGCCTCAGCCCGCAACCGAGCTCCAGAAGCGCTGGGAGCTCCGCCCCGAGGACAAGCAGGGCATCTTCCAGCTCCGCCCGTATCGACCGCTCTACGCCCTCGTGCATTGGACGACCAACACCAACGAGAGCCCGAGCTCTCCGACGCGTCCGCCGCCGACGAGCGACATCCACCTCGACTCGCTCGAAAGCAAGCTGCAGCTCAGCCTCAAGTCGAAGCTCGTCGAGAACGTGCTCGGCGGACCGGGCGACGTGTGGTTCGGCTACACGCAACAGTCCTACTGGCAGGCGGCGAACACGCGCTTCTCGTCGCCGTTTCGCGAGACCGACTACGAGCCCGAGGTGATCTACGTGCATCCCCTCTCAGCTCAATGGGATGCCATCGGCGCCCGCTACGCCGCAATCAGCTTCACGCACCAGTCGAACGGCCGCGGCGAATCGCTGTCTCGAAGCTGGAACCGCGTGATCGGCGAGGCGGCCTTCGAATCCGGGCCGTGGTCGCTGCAGCTGCGGCCGTGGGTCCGGGTGCACGAGCGGTCCGGCAGCGAGGACGACAATCCCGACATCGACGACTACATCGGGCGTGGCGAGGCCGTCCTCGTGTACCGCGCGGCGGGACACGTGGTGACGCTGACGGGGCGGCACACGCTGCGCTTCGGCGACGACTCGCGTGGCGCCGTGCAGCTCGACTGGGCCTTTCCGCTGACCGGCTCGCTGAACGGGCATCTGCAGGTCTTCAGCGGCTACGGCGAAAGCCTGATCGACTACAACCACCGGCAAACCACGTTCGGTCTCGGCGTATCGTTCTTCGACTAGGTCGACACAGGAGGCTGCCATGAACATCCGCAAGCTGCTCGTCGCCGCATCGGCCGTGCTCGCGCTGGCCGCGCCGGGCGTGACCTTCGGCGCGGACCTCCTCGACGCGGTGAAGCAGCGCGGCACGCTGCGCATCGGGCTCGAGGGCACGTATCCCCCGTTCAACTTCCGCGACGAGCGCGGCGAGCTCACCGGTTACGACGTCGACATCGCGAAGGCCATCGCGCAGAAGATGGGCGTCAAGCCCGAGTTCGTCACCGTCGAATGGAGCGGCCTGCTCGGCGGGCTGCAGGCCGGCAAGTACGACGTGATCGTCAACCAGGTCGCCGCCACCGACAAGCGGCGCGAGGTTTTCGACTTCAGCGATCCCTACGTGATGTCAGCGGCGCAGCTCATCGTGCGGGCCGACGACGATCGGCCGTGGAACAGCCTCCGCGATCTCGAGGGCAAGACGGTCGGCGTGAGCCAGGGCAGCAACTATGCCGAGCTCGCCCGCTCCGTCGACGGCGCGAAGGTGCGCATCTATCCCGGTGCGCAGGAATACCTGCAGGACCTCGCGCAGGGCCGCATCGACGTCGCGCTCAACGACAGCCTGCTCGTGCCGTATCTCAAGCAGAAGACCAAGCTGCCGATCAAGGGCGCGGCGTTCGTCGGCAAGGTCGAGCAGAACGCGATTCCCTTCCCCAAGGGCAATCCAAAGTTCAAGGCGGCGATCGACAAGGCGCTCGCCGACATGAAGGCCGACGGCACGTTCCAGCGCATCTCCGAGCAATGGTTCGGACGCGACGTGAGCAAGCCGCCGAAGGTGCACTCGTGAGCGTGCACGCCGCGGCGGAGGGCCCGTCGTGGAGGCGCTGAGCGGCCTGCTGGCCCTGCTGCGCGACGCGCTCCCCTGGCTGCTGCGCGGAACGGGCTACACATTGCTCTTCGCCGTGGCGTCCATGGTGCTCGGGCTGATGCTCGGCGCGTTGATCGCGGTCGTGCGCATCGCGCGCGTGCCCGTGCTGTCGCGCATCGCCGTCCTCTACGTGAGCTGCATGCGCGGCACGCCGCTGCTCGTGCAGGTGTTCGTCATCTACTACGGGCTGCCGAGCGTCGGGATCCGGTTCGACCCGATCACCGCCGGCATCCTGGCGCTCACGCTCAACGTGGCGGCGTACCTCTCCGAGAGCATGCGCGGCGCGGTCGCCGCGATTCCGCGGGGACAATGGAACGCGGCGCTGAGCCTGGGCCTCGATCGCCGCCAGACGATGCGTTACGTCATCGCGCCACAGGCCCTTCGCGTCGCAGTGCCGAGCTTGAGCAACAGCCTCATCAGCCTGGTCAAGGACACCTCGCTCGTGTCGGTGATCGGCGTCACCGAGCTCATGCTCGCGAGCAAGGAGGTCATCTCCACGACGTTTCGGCCGCTGCCGCTCTATCTCGCGGCCGCCGCGATCTACTGGGGGCTCAGCCTCGTCTTCGAGCGCGCGCAGGGCGGCCTCGAGCGCCGGCTCAACCGGCCGCACGAGGCCATCGCGCGCTAGGAACGATCGCGCAAGATCCGTGCTCTAACGCGTTCTGTCGCAGCGAACCCAAGGAGGACCGAGCGATGGCGAAGTACGGCAAGAAGGCGCAGTCGAAGGTCAAGAAGGCGATGCACGAGCGCAAGCACGGAACGCTGCGCAGCGGAAAGTCGGGCAAGAAGGTCAAGAGCCGCAAGCAGGCGATCGCGATCGGGCTGTCGGAAGCGCGCCGTGCCGGCGGGAAGGTTCCGTCGAAGACGTCGTCGTCGCGCAAGTCGGCGAAGAAGTCGAGCAAGCGCTCGTCGGGGCGCAAGTCGGGCTCGCGCAAATCGAGCTCGAAGAAATCGTCGGGACGCAAGTCCAGCTCGCGTAAATCCGGCGCGAAGAAGTCCTCGGGACGGAAGTCCAGCTCGCGCAAGTCGACCTCGCGCAAGCGCAAGTCCTCGTGACTCCGGGGTCAGAGTGCGTACTCTGACCCCGGTGGTCGGGAAGGCCGCGGCGCGTCAGCCGCGCGGAGCCACCACGCCGCTGCGGTCTGAGATGACGATCTCCACGCGGCGGTTCATTTGCCGTCCCGCGGCGGTTCCATTGCTCGCGATCGGATACGCAGGGCCGTAGCTGCGCACGACGATGCGGCTCGGCTCGACGCCATAGCCCACGAGCGCGGCCTGCACGGCCGCGGCGCGCTGCTCGGCCAGTCGCTGATCGGCGTAGGCGTTGCCCGAGCTGTCGGTGTAGCCCTCGATCGCGATCGTGCGCTCGGGATGCGTCACCAGGAAGTCCGCGAGCTTGCGTACCGTGGCCGACCCTCCGGGGAGCAACACGCTGCGGCCCGGATCGAACATGGCGTCGTTGAGCGTGACGACGACCCCGCGCGACGTGGGGATCGCGGCGAGATCGGCGAGCTGCTGCGGCGTGAGGCCCGCATCGAGCTGCAGCGATTGCGCCTGTTGCGAAAGCGCCGCCGCATGCCGTTGCGCATCCTCCGCCTGGCGCTGCGCGCTGGCGGCCTGCAGTTGCGCCTGCTGCGCCTGCTCGCGGCTCGCCTCGGCCTGCACCTGCGCCGACTGCGCCGCGCGTTGCGCGGTGAGCGCGGCCTCGGCCGCGCGCGTGTGCGCGGCGTCCTGTGCAAGCGCGGCGCGCTGTTGCGCAAGCGCCGCGAGCCGGTGCACCTCGCCAACGCCGCCGCCACGCGCGGCGAGATTGTCGGCGTCCTGCATGGTGGCAAGCGCCTGGTCGAGCTCGGTCGGCGCATAGCGCACGACTTGCGGATTGTTGCGCGCCGCGTACACCGCGGCGTGAGCGTCGCCGACGACCGGGTCGTTCGGCGGAACCGTCGCGCAGCCCGCTGCCGCCAGCAACGCGAGCGCGACGAGAGACTTCATGGGACGTGCAGGCATGAGCGCCTCCTCTTCGAGGACGATGGACCAGCCCGCGCGAGCGGCATCCAAACCGTCGCGCCGAGCATCCGACCCTGTCGAGCGTAAGAGTTGCAGGCGCGCGCGTGTAGCGGAGGCATTCGCATCTCGCTGTCGTCCTCGGCCCTACGCGGCACCTGCGCGGGTGGTGCGAGCGGCGGGCTTACTGCAGGACTTCGTTTCGCATCCGCAGATGGTCGATCTGCTCGCGGCGCAGCTCCGCAAAGCCGCCCGCCAGTCCCTGCGTCAGCGCCGCGGCCATCTGAGCCGCCGACTGCAGCCTCGGGATGAAGACGTAGTCTGCACCCGCCTGGTACAGCTCGAGCGCGGCCGCGGTGCGGGTCGCCGTGACGATGACGTGCGCGCTGGGCGAGAGTCGCCGCGCCCTGTGCAGGAGGTCGAGGTTGCTCGTGCCCTTGAGGATCGTGTCGGGAATCGTCGACACGATGAGCGCGGCTTCGGCGATGTCGGCGTGGCGCAGCGTTTCCATGTGCGACACGTCGCCATAGACGCATGCGATTCCCCGCCGAACGAGCTCCGTCTGCACTTCGGGGTTGAAGTCGATGACGAGCAGGCGGTCGAGCACCGGATGGCGCCCGTCGCTCCCGGCTCCGGCGAGCTCGAGCTCCTGCACCAGCGCGCTCGCTTCGACGAAGAAGCCGAGCAGCACGACGTCCTTGTGCGCATGCGCAGGCGCCGCGCCTTCGCCGCCCTGCTCGTCGAGGTCGCGCAGGCCGACGCGGTGCAGCCACCGGGCGAGGCGCGCCTGCAGCGCGTGGCTGTACTCGATCATGTACGTCGACGCCACCGAGGTGATGGCGAAGACGAAGATCAGCACGCTCACGGTCTTCTGGCCGATGTGGTGGTCGGCGAGCCCGATGGCCGCGATGACCATCGCGAACTCGCTCATCTGCGCGAGGTTGATCGACGGCAGCAGGCTCGCGCGATGGCCGAGCCCGAGGTAGCGCAGCAGCGGGAACACCACGACGAAGCGGCTTGCCACGAGGAACGCGGAGGCCACGAGCGCGAGGCCGATCACCTCGCCGCTCGGCAACGGGATCTGCATGCCGAGCGCGACGAAGAACAGCGTGACGAAGAAGTCGCGGATGCTGATGACCTTCGCGACGACGTCCATGTTGTACGGGAAGGTCGAGATGCTCACGCCGGCGATGAGCGCGCCCATCTCGGCCGAGAGGCCGGCCGCGTTCGCGGCGGTGGACACGAGGAAGCACCAGGCCAGCGATCCGATCAGCACGAGCTCCGGCACCTTGGCGGCGGAGCGGAAGATGCGCGGCAGCACCGTCTTGCTGATGAGCAGGCTCGCGCCCACCAGCAGCGCGCCCTTCACCACCGACCCGAGCAGCGTGCCGATCTGCGGATGCGCGAGATTCGGCTGCACGGCGAGGAACACGATCGCCCACACGTCCTGGAACACCAGCACGCCGAGCGTGATGCGACCCGGCAGCGTGTCGAGCTCGAACTTGTCGTAGAGCAGCTTGACGACGATCATCGTGCTGCTGAGCGCGAGGCACACGGCGAGGTACAGCAGGCTGAAGTCGGCGCCGCTCGCGCGAAAGCCGATCGGCGCGAAGAACGCGAGGCCGAGCCCCGCGCACAGCGGGAATTGCAGCAGCCCCGCGACCAGCACCGGCTTGCCGGCCGCGAGCAGCTTCTTCAGGTCCATCTCGAGGCCGATGATGAACAGCAGCAGGATCAGGCCGATCTCGGATACCGTGCCGATCGCCTCGTCCTCGGTGATGAGGCGCAGGCCGATCTGCGGTCCGATGAGCACGCCGGCGAGCAGGTACGCGAGGAGCATGGGCTGTCGCAGCCGGTGCGCGACGAACGCCAGCACCGCGGCAGCGGTGACGCAGAGGCCGATGCTCGAAAGAAGGTCCGCCTGTCCCATGCGCGCCAGGGGCTGAAAAGCCGGGCGCAAGTATGCACGATGCCGCGACGTGCGCACGATGCCGCCGCGTGCCGCCCGACGGCCGGGGTTTGTGACAATGGCGGCCCAGCATTCGCGCCGGGAGACGGCTTGCGCTTCCGCTATCGCCAGATCGCCTCGCTACCGCCGCTGGCGTGGCGGGCCCGCGTCGATCGCGGCCAGGACACCGTCGTGGTGTTTCACGGGACGCGCGTGGAAGCACGCGAGCAGGCATTCGTCGAGGGCGCGTGGGACGGCGACTTCGGCTCGCTCGACTTGCGCTCGACGGTGCTCTGCGGAACGGGCGGCGTCGCGTCGCGCGACGGCGTGCGCTTCCATGCCAGCACGGACCAGCATGGCGTGCTGTTCAGCGTCCGCAGCCGCGACGCCATTCACGTCTCGAACTCGCCCGCGTTCGCGATGGCGGGCGCAGGCGAGGCGCCGGATCCCATCTATCCGTTCTACCCCTACGATCTCGTCGCGATATTCCGCGCGGGACTTCATCGTCCCGACGGCGGCCTTCGCCTCGCGTCCGGCAACACGCTGCACGTGCACTACACGACCGTCGTGTCGATCGACCGGCAGGGACGCGCCCGTTTCGAGCGCCATCCGCTGTGCGAGGCGCCGCTCGATTTTCGCTCGTACGAAACGCTGCTGTGCGGCGCAGTCGGCCGCGTGCTCGCCAACGCCGCCGATGCCCGCCGAGCGCATCGCCATGCGCCGCTGGTCGCGCTGTCGCGCGGCTACGACACGACGGCGTCCGCGGTGCTCGCCGCCCGCGCCGGCGCGTCGCAAGCCTTCACCTATGTCGATTCGATGCAAGGCGATCCCCGGCGCGACAGCGGCGTGGTCAACGCGCGTGCCCTGGGCATGTCGTGCCTGGAGCACGACCGCTGGGACTATCTCTCGCTTCGCGAGCCGCGCGAAGCGGAATTCGGCTACGGTCCGCTCAGCTCGTCCGCGCCGCTGGCGGCGCTCGAGGAAGCGCTCGCCGGCCGCGTGCTGGTGGTCGGGGAAACCGGTGATCCGCTGTGGGATCCGGCGCGGGCACGCGTCTTCGACGCCATGAGCCGGCCCTGGATCCGCTTCACGCTCGGGCTGAGCGCGATCGAATATCGCCTGCGCGTGGGCTACGTGGTCTTCGCGGTGCCATGCATCGCGGCACGGCACAGCGCCGCGATACGCGACATCGCCACTTCAGCCGAGATGCGGCCGTGGTCGGTCGGCGGTACCTACGATCGCCCGATACCGCGGCGCATCGGCGAGGAGGCCGGGCTCGCGCGGGACGCGTTCGGCAAGCGCAAGGCGGCTTCGAGCCACAGCCATCTGAACGACGCGAGCCGGTTCGCTCGCTCGTCGCTCGAGCGCTATCGCGCCTTCGTGCGCGAGCAGCACGCCGGCGTTTCGGCGTCGGAGGTCGACCGCTGGCGCGCGCGGGCAGAGCGGCGCCAGCGATTCTGGGACACGCTGCGGCCGCGCCAGCGCTACGTGCGCTCGAACGCAGTGCTGCGGCGGTTTCCCTTCGTGCTCAACGCGCCGCCGATCCCCATCCCGTGGGACTTCATGTTCACCTTCCAGTGGACGGCCGCGACGGTGCGCGAGCGCTATACGGTGCCCGAGGACGCTAGGCCAGATGACGCGCGTGATGGCGCAGATGCTCCTCGATGAACGTGGCGATGAAGAAATAGCTGTGGTCGTAGCCTTCGCGCATGCGAAGGTCGAGCGCCACACCCGAGCGCGCGCACGCCTCCTGCAGCAGCTGCGGCTTGAGCTGGCTGTCGAGGAATCCGTCCGCCGTGCCCTGGTCGACGCGTATCGGCGGGCCCCTCCAGCCGCGGTCCTCGATCAACGCGGTCGCGTCGTACTCGCACCAGCGCGTACGGTCGCTGCCGAGATAGCCCGCGAGCGCCTTCTCGCCCCAGGGACAGCGCGTCGGCGAGCTGATCGGCGAGAAGGCCGACACGCAGCGGTAGCGGTCGGGATTCTTCAATGCGATCGTGAGCGCGCCGTGCCCGCCCATCGAATGCCCGAAAATGCCGACGCGTGCGGGATCGAGCGGGAACGCGGCGTTGACCAACGACGGCAGCTCGCGCGCGACATACGAGTACATGCGATATCCCGCCGACCAGGGCGCCTCGGTCGCGTCGACGTAGAAACCGGCGCCGAGGCCGAAATCCCAGGCATCGGCCTCGCCGGGAATGCCGAGGCCGCGCGGGCTCGTGTCGGGCACGACGAGCGCGAGCCCCAGCTCGGACGCCACGCGCTGCGCCCCGGCCTTGACGGTGAAATTCTCCTCGGTGCACGTGAGGCCCGACAGCCAGTAGAGCACCGGCACGCGGGCGCTTTGCGCCTGCGGCGGCAGGTACAAGGCGAAGCGCATCGTGCACGCCGTCTCGCGGGACGCGTGCGAGAAGACACCCTGCACGCCGCCGAAGCACAGGCTGCGCGAAAGCTGCGTGACGGGCGCTTCGAGGTTCGTCACGTGAATGCGGTCATCGGAGGGCGCCGCGGGGCGGCCCGCGCGTCGCGGCGCGCGAGACCGCCCTCGCCCTCGATGAGGCGCGACCGCGGCCGCCGATGGGTGACCTCTCCCGCCGCTCCCCCTCGTGGAAGGAGACGGCGGGCGCGCTGGGGCGGCCCGGCGGCGCTCACGCGTGGAGCGTGCCCTTCGATTTCGCCGTATGCGTCGCGATGGCGTCCATCAGCGGCGGCGAAAGGCAGTCGTACGGCTCGAGGCCGAGCTCCTTCAGGCGTCCCCTCACCGCGCCCATGTTCTTCGGATCGGCACCCGACTCGATGATCGACGAGACGAACGCCGCGAACTCGGGCGCCGACCAGCCCTGCTGCGGGGACAGCTCGGTGTGGACGAAGTCCAGGCCGTAGAACGGATGCCCCTTGTTCTCGATGCGGCCGTACATGTGC
Organism: Casimicrobiaceae bacterium; assembly: GCA_036406955.1. Lineage (GTDB taxonomy): Bacteria > Pseudomonadota > Gammaproteobacteria > Burkholderiales > Casimicrobiaceae > VBCG01. The sequence goes on along the minus strand of DASXAF010000102.1, from coordinate 69,013 downwards.
ACGCCGCATCCGGTGCAGGCGTAGCGCTGTATCGCCGCGGCCGGGTCGACGACCTTCAGCTTGTTCTCGTTGGCGGTGACCTTGACCTTGTCACGCGACACGACCGCGACCTGCGAGAACAGCGCGCCGGCGGGCTTCCAGCACTTGGTGCAGCCGCACACGTGGTTGTGCGCGGTCTGTGCCTCGATGGCGACGGTGACCGGACGATCGGAACACTTGCACTGCAGCGTGCCGCCCGCGAAGCCCGATGCCCCCTTCTTGACGCCATTGTCGACCGCCGGATGAATGGAAACACTGGCCATTGCGATCTCTCCTGTTCGTTGCTGCTGCATTCAGGCCGTCACGTCCCGCACGTCCGGCCCCCCTACGCCTCGCGACCCGCGACCGCGGGTCAGTACGTCACCACCGCACGGATCGACTTGCCTTCGTGCATGAGGTCGAAGCCTTCGTTGATGCGGTTGAGCGGCAGCACGTGCGTGATGAGATCGTCGATGTTGATCTTGCCCTCCATGTACCAGTCGACGATCTTCGGCACGTCGGTGCGCCCGCGCGCGCCGCCGAACGCCGTGCCCTTCCAGACCCGTCCCGTGACGAGCTGGAACGGCCGCGTCTTGATCTCCTGCCCGGCCCCCGCCACGCCGATGATGGTCGCCACGCCCCAGCCCCGGTGGCAGCACTCCAGCGCCTGCCGCATCACGTCGACGTTGCCGATGCACTCGAACGTGTAGTCGGCGCCGCCGCCGGTGAGCTCGACGAGGTGCGGCACGAGGTCGCCCTGCACGTCCTTCGGATTGACGAAATGCGTGAGGCCGAACTTGCGCGCCAGCGCCTCGCGTGCCGGGTTCAGGTCGACGCCGACGATCATGTTCGCGCCGACCATGCGCGCGCCCTGCACGACGTTGAGGCCGATGCCGCCCAGGCCGAACACGACGACGCTGGACCCCGGCTCGACCTTCGCGGTGTTGATCACCGCGCCGATGCCGGTCGTCACGCCGCAGCCGATGTAGCAGACCTTGTCGAAGGGCGCGTCCTCGCGGATCTTCGCCACCGCGATCTCGGGCAGCACCGTGAAGTTCGCGAACGTCGAGCATCCCATGTAGTGATGGATCGGCTTGCCGTCGATCGAGAAGCGGCTCGTGCCGTCCGGCATCATGCCCTTGCCCTGCGTGGCGCGGATCGCGGTGCAGAGGTTCGTCTTGCGCGACAGGCACGACTTGCACTGCCGGCACTCCGGCGTGTAGAGCGGAATGACGTGGTCGCCCTTGCGCACGCTCGTCACCCCGGGCCCGACGTCGACCACGATGCCGGCGCCCTCGTGCCCGAGGATCGCGGGAAAGAGCCCTTCGGGGTCGGCGCCCGAGCGCGTGAACTCGTCGGTATGGCAGATGCCGGTCGCCTTGATCTCGACCATCACCTCGCCGGCCTTGGGACCGGCGAGCTGCACCGTCTGCACCTCGAGCGGCGATCCTGCCTTGTAAGCGACGGCTGCGCGAACGTCCATGTGATCCTCCCTTCGGTCGTGCTTCGCTCAGTTCAGAAAGAGGTCGTGCTCGAGGCGCAGGTACGCGCGGTTGGCGTTCTGCACGTGGAGATCGTCATAGCCGTCCCAGCGCGCGAACGCCGGCAGGTCGCAGCGCGACGGCAATTCGGCGAGGCCCACGCCGTGCGCGAGGAGGTCGCGCACGCGTGCATCGAGCGCCGCGAAATAGCGGCTCATCGCCGCGATGTCGCTGCAGTCGCCGACGCGGCCGAACGCGGGGACCAGCGTGCTGCATTTCGTTTGCGCGAGCGCGCCGAGCGCGTCGGACCACCCCTGGCCGCCGGTGTCGCGCATGTCGGGCACGTGGTCGATCGAAACGAGGCCACCCGCGATCAGCGTCTGCGTCCTTTCGTCGAGCACGGCCAGCATGCCGATTCCTTTCGGCGACCCGGGCGCCAGCAGCGCGAGCCGCCGGCCGATGAGATCGAGCGCGATGCCGTGCGTCACGAGCCTGTCCGGCGTGACGACCCGGCTGCCCGCCATGGTCTGCTCGCCGAGCGTCTGCCGCAAGCGGGTGAGGCAACCGTCGCAGCGCGACGCCATCAGCGCGGCGGCGTCGCGGTGCATCAGCACGGGGATGCCCCGGTCCTGGAACGCGCCGGCGCCGAAGACGACTTCCTGCCCGGCGTGCGTCAGGATGAGGAGACGGATCGGCTGGCGCGTCACCGACTGCACGGCTGCGATAAGGCGCACGCCCTCGCGCATCGACGCGCCGCTGTCCACGACCACGACACCCTGCGGTCCGATGACGAATGCCAGGTTGGCGACGCGTCCTTCGTTCGCCGGCGTGATCGAGCCGCCATCGCCGTGCAGGACGTAGACGCCGGGCGCGACCTCGTCGGGCGCAACGCCGGCGCCGGCCGCGGCCGCCGACGCACCTGCCACGAGCATGGCAGGAAGGCCCGCAAGAACGATCGCCAACGTTCGAACCCATCGGGTGCTGCAGCGCAGCATGCTAACCGGTCCTCCCGCGCGTGCGTTTGCGCAGCTGTTCTATCAACCGGCTCTCGTCGTATTCACGCGCGCATTGTAGTGGTCAAATTGACTTTGCGCGATACGAGGCAGACACTGGCGACGCGGGCCGCAGCGGTTCATGCACCCGCGACGCGACGCCGCCGGGCGCGCCTGTCGCGATGCGCACTGCGGAAATGGTGAATCTCTGGGAGGTCTCACATGGGTATGCTGAAGAGGCACGGGATCGACAGGAAGCTGATGCTCGCCATCGTGCTCGCCTTGCCTGGGGCGGCATGGGCCAACGCGGATCTGGAGAAGCAGATCGCGAACTCCAACAACTGGGCCATGCAGGCCGGCGACATGTACAACCACCGGTACAGCAAGCTCAACCAGATCAACACGGGCAACGTCGGCAAGCTGCAGGTCGCATGGATGTTCTCGACCGGGGTGCTGCGCGGGCACGAGGGCTCGCCGCTCGTCGTCGGCGACACGATGTACATACACACGCCGTTCCCCAACAAGATCTTCGCGCTCGACCTCGACACGCAGAAGATCAAGTGGCGCTACGAGCCGAAGCAGGACTCGGCGGTCATACCGCAGATGTGCTGCGACACGGTCTATCGCGGGCTGGCGTACGCGGAGAACAAGATCTTCCTGCAGCAGGCGGACAGCACGCTGGTCGCGCTCGACGCGACCAACGGCAAGGTGCTGTGGAGCGTCAAGAACGGCGACCCGAAGCTCGGCGCGGTGAACACCAACGCCCCGCACGTGTTCAAGGACAAGGTGATCACCGGCATCTCGGGCGGTGAATGGGGCGTGCGCGGCTTCCTCGCCGCGTACGACATCAACACCGGCAAGCAGGTGTGGAAGGCCTACAGCACCGGTCCCGACGCCGAGATGCTGATCGACCCCGACAAGACGATGACCTGGACCGACGGCGCGCTCAAGCCCGTCGGCAAGGACTCGTCGCTGAAAACCTGGAAGGGCGACCAGTGGAAGAACGGCGGCGGCACCACGTGGGGCTGGTACAGCTACGATAAGGCGCTCAACCTGCTGTACTACGGCACGGGCAACCCGTCGACGTGGAACCCGGCGCAACGGCCAGGTGACAACAAGTGGTCGATGACGATCTTCGCGCGAGACGTCGACACCGGCATGGCCAAGTGGGCCTATCAGATGACGCCGTTCGACGAGTGGGACTTCGACGGCATCAACGAGATGATCCTCGCGGACATCGACGTCAAGGGCAAGCCGACCAAGGCGCTGGTGCACTTCGACCGCAACGGCTTCGGCTACACGCTCGACCGGACGACGGGTGCCCTGCTGGTCGCCGAGAAGTACGACCCGGCCGTCAACTGGGCGACGCACGTCGACATGAAGACGGGCCGTCCGGAGGTGGTGGCGAAGTACTCGACGGCGAAGGGTGGGCCGGACCACAACACCAAGGGCATCTGTCCCGCCGCACTCGGCTCCAAGGACGAGCAGCCGGCCGCGTTCAATCCGAAGAACGGCCGCTTCTACGTCCCGACGAACCACGTGTGCATGGACTACGAGCCGTTCCAGGTCGAATACACCGCGGGCCAGCCCTATGTCGGCGCGACGCTGTCGATGTTTCCCGCGCCCGGCGGCACCAACATGGGCAACTTCGTCGTGTGGGACGCCGGCACCGGCAAGATCGTGCAGTCGAAGGCTGAGAAGTTCTCGGTGTGGAGCGGCGCGCTCGTCACCGAGGGCGGAATCGCCTGCTACGGCACGCTGGAAGGCTACCTGAAGTGCGTCGACGCCAATGACGTCAACAAGGAGCTGTTCAAGTTCAAGACGCCTTCGGGCATCATCGGCAACGTGTTCACGTACGAGCACAAGGGCAAGCAGTACCTCGGCGTGTTCTCGGGCATCGGCGGCTGGGCCGGCATCGGCATGGCCGCGGGGCTCGAGAAGGACACCGACGGTCTCGGCGCGGTCGGCGGCTACAAGGAGCTGCGCGACTACACCGAGCTCGGCGGCTCGCTGACGGTATTCGCGCTGCCGCAGTAGCGTCGTTCCGCACGACGGGGTCAGAGTAGGCTCGCTACTCTGACCCCGAATTTCGTCACCCCGATTCCGCATTCTTCCTCACGCCATGCCTCTGCGCTCCTTTCACTCGAATCGGGCGGCCGTGCGCCTGACCACACGTTGCGTCGCAGTCGCCGCGCTGGCACTCGGTTTGTGCGCGGCAGGCACGACGCAGCACGTGGGCGATCACGACATCACCGTGGTCGACGGCTACAAGGTCGACCCGTACACGTTCCAGGGCTTTCGCACCTGGCGCGCAGCCGCCTGCGACCGGTGCCACGGCGCCAATCAGCAGGGCCTCGTCGGTCCATCGCTCATCGAGAGCCTCAAGACGCTCAGCAAGGACGAGTTCGTCAAGACGGTGCGCGACGGACGGCTCGACAAGGGAATGGTGAGCTTCAACACCAGCAAGATCGTGATGGGCAACATCGACAACCTGTACGTCTATCTCAAGGGACGCTCGATGGGCGTCATCACGCGCGCGCGTGTCGAGCAGCTGAAGGAAGGCGAGTGAAGCGCATCGCGCGATTGTGGCTGCTCTTCGCCGCCGCTGCCGTGGCCGTCGGTGCCGGCGCGGACGAACCCCGCAACGCGTTTCGTCCGTGCATCGATCCGAACAACCTGCCGTTCTCCGACACGCAGGGCGACGGCTTCGAGAACCGGATCGCGGCGCTCTTCGCGCAGAAGCTCGGGTTGCCGGTGAAGAGCTTCGCCTTTCCGCAGCGCATGAACTTCATCCGCAACACGCTGCGCTACCGGCTGCCCGGCGAGGATTACCGCTGCGACGTGGTGATGAGCGTCCCGGTGGGGTTCGACCAGGCGGCGACCACGCGGCCCTATTACCGCTCGACGTACGTGCTGATCTATGCGAAGGGGCGCGGCCTCGACGCCGTGAAGAGCGGCGACGATCTGCTCGCACTGCCTGCGGACGTCCGGAACAAGCTGCGCATCGGGTTTCACGACCGCTCTCCCGCGTCGGCGTGGGTGGTCAAGCATGGGCTCGAAGCCCAGGCGCGGCCGTACCCGATCCTGTCGCCCGACCCCGACCAGTATCCCGGCGCCGTCATCGAAAAGGACCTCGCGCAAGGCAAGGTCGACGCCCTCGTCGTATGGGGCCCGATCGCCGGTTACTACGCCAGGCGCGTCAAGGGCGTCGAGATGGCCGTGGTACCGCTCAAATCGGAGCCGGGCGTGAAGTTCGACTACGCGATCGCCATGGGCGTGCGCTTCGGCGAGAGCGAATGGAAGGACACGATCGAGAAGCTCATCGCCGACAACCAGGGCGCGATCAACGCCATCCTGCGCGAATATGGCGTGCCGCTGGTGAACGAGCGCGGCGAGGCGCTGGAGTGATCATGCGCATGCCTGCCCTGCTGCTGCTGCTCTGCTGCGTGCCGCTCGCGCACGCCAACGACTTCCCCACGCGCGCGCGGGTCGAGTTCGTCCTCGACTGCATGGAGGACAGCAAGCTGCCGCCGGAGGAAGCCATGTACAAGTGCTCGTGCGCGATCGACATGATCGCCGACAAGGTCGACTACGCGACGTGGGTCGACCTGACGACCATCGCCAAGGGCTCGACCATCGCGGGCGAGCGCGGCGGCGTCATGCGCGACATCAAGGACGGCCGCAAGCTGATCGCCTCCTGGCGCGAGCTGCAGGAAAAGGCGAAGAAGAGCTGCTTCATCGGCGCGCACTAGCGGCTCGCGTCGGTCCCGTGGGCATTCCTGGCATGCACGCGCACCGGTGCGCGTGGCTTTGGCTGCTCGCGTGCGCCTGCGCCGCCGCGGCGCCGCCCGACATCGGCGCGCTGTCGCTCGACAATCCCGCGCCCGGCGTCTACGTCCACTACGGCCGCCTGGAGGAGCCGAGCCGCGACAATCACGGTGACGTGGCGAACGTCAGCTTCGTCGTCGGCACGCGCTGCGTCGCGGTGATCGACACCGGAGGAACGTATGCGGTCGGCCGGGCGCTGCGCGAGGCCATACGCGGCGTCACCCCGTTGCCGGTATGCGAGGTCGTCAACACGCACGCTCACCCCGACCACGTGTTCGGCAACGCGGCCTTCGTCGAGGACCGGCCGGAGTTCGTCGGTCATGCGCGGCTGGCGGAGGCGATGCGCCGCCGCGGCCCGTCCTACCTGCAGGCGCTGCGCCGCGATCTCGGCGACGCAGCGGAGGGCAGCGAGCTCGTGCTGCCGACGCGCGGCGTCGCGGCCGTCGAGCGGATCGATCTCGGCGGGCGCGCGCTCACCTTGCGCGCGTGGAGAACCGCGCATACCGATGCCGACCTGACGGTCTTCGACGAGACGACGCGCACGCTGTGGCTCGGCGACCTGCTGTTCGTGGGACACGTGCCGGTCGTCGACGGCAGCCTGCGCGGGTTCGTCGCGGTCGTGGGCGACCTCGCCGCGTTGCCCGCCGACGTCGCGATCCCGGGACACGGCCGTGCGACGCAGTGGCCACAGGCGCTCGCGCCCGAGCGACGCTACCTGGAGACGCTGATGCGCGACGTGCGGGCCGCGATCAAGAGCGGCCGCACGCTCGCCCAGACGGTCGATTCGGTCACCGGTGCGCGCGGCGACTGGGTCCTCTTCGACGACTTCCATCGCCGCAACGTCACCGCCGCGTACGCCGAGCTCGAATGGGACGAGTAGGCACGAAAGGTCTATAGTGTGCGTCTGCCTTGCACCGAAGCGAGGGACGCGATGAGAGGCCGTGTCGCATGGCTGGCCGCGACGCTGCTGCTGCTCGTGAGCGCAACGGCGCGCGCGCAGGACGCCGATCCTGCGCAAAGCGCCATGTGGCAGAAGGTGCACGCGAGCCTGTTCGCGGGTGCGCCGATCGAGCCTGCGGACGGCGTGCTCGCGCTGGAGACGCCGAAGCGCGCCGAGGATGCGGCGATCGTTCCGATCGCCATACACGCGCGCTTCGCCCAATCGCCGGAGCGGTCGATCGACCGCGTCTGGCTGATCGTCGACAACAATCCCTCGCCGATCGCGGCGGTGTTCCAGTTCACGCTCGAAAGCGGCCTTGCCGACATCGAGACGCGCATCCGCATCGAGCAATACACCTTCGTGCGCGCGATCGCGCTCACGACGGACGGGAAGCTGTACATGGCGGCCAACTACGTCAAGGCATCGGGTGGCTGCTCCGCACCCGCGGGCAAGGACGCCGTGGCCGCCAGGGCCAACCTCGGCAAGATGCGCCTTCGCATGAGCGAGGCGCCGGTTCCCGGCAAGCCGGCGCACGCGCAGCTCATGGTGAGCCATCCCAACGACTCGGGCCTCGCGATGGACCAGATCACCCGCACGTACGCGACGCCGCATTTCGTGCGCCGCGTGGACGTGACCTACGCGGGCAAGCCGGTGCTGAGCGCGGACGTCGACTTCTCGATCAGCGAGAACCCGAACTTCCGCTTCTACTTCGTGGCCGGAGACGGCGGCGAGCTCGCGGCGAACGTCGTCGACAACCAGGACCTGGAGTTCGCCACTGCGCTCAGGCTCGACTCGGTGCGTGCCGCGGGTGCCGCGTCGGCGGCGCGTTGAGCGCTCCCGCGAGCTCGCGCGAGCTGCGGTCGTCACGAAACCGGATGGGTTGCGCCCGGATATCGGCGCTCCGGGCGCGTGCGATCGCCTGCGTCACCGCATCGTGGTGGGGTGAGAGGTCGCACACGGGGTCGGCGTTGCTTGCGTCCCCGGTCAGCAGATAGGCCTGGCATCGGCATCCGCCGAAGTCCTTCGCCTTCTCGGGACACGAGCGGCACGGCTCGCGCATCCACGCATCGCCGCGATAGCGGTTGAAGCCCTCCGAGTCGTACCAGACGGATGCGATCCCGTGCTCGCGCACGTTGGGAAAGGCGAGGCCCGGCAGCATGCGCGCCGCCTGGCACGGCAGCGCCGTGCCGTCGGGCGCGACGGTCAGGAATACCGAGCCCCAGCCGTTCATGCACGCCTTCGGGCGCGTCTCGAAGTAATCGGGCACGACGAAGAAGATGCGCATGCGCGCGCCGACCTTGGCGCGAAAGCGGTTGGTGATCGCCTCCGCGCGCGCGAGCTGGTCGCGGTCGGGCAGCAGGCGGTCGCGATTGAGCTGCGCCCAGCCGTAATACTGCGTGTTGGCGAGCTCGACGTACTCGGCGCCGAGCGCGTCCGCCATGTCGAGGATCTGCTCGACGTGGTCGATGTTGAGCCGGTGCAGCACGACGTTCAGCACCATGGGAAAGCCGTGCTGCCGGATGAGCCGCGCCGCCCTCGCCTTCAGCTCGAAGGTGCGCGTGCTCGACAGGAAGTCGTTCAGCTCGCGCGTCGAATCCTGGAACGAGAGCTGGATGTGGTCGAGGCCGGCGTCCTTTAGCGCGCGGATGCGCGGCTCGGTGAGGCCCACGCCGGAGGTGATGAGGTTCGAATAGAAGCCGAGCGCGCGTGCTTCGGCGACGATCGTCTCGAGGTCGTCGCGCATCAGCGGCTCGCCGCCCGAAAGGCCGAGCTGCACCGCCCCGAGCGCGCGCGCTTCGCGCAGCACGCGCAGCCACGTGCCCGTGTCGAGCTCGGCCGGCTGCGTGGCGTAATCCACGGGGTTGGAGCAATACACGCAATGCAGCGGGCAACGGTACGTCAGCTCCGCCAGCAGCCACAGCGGCGGCCCGGGGCGCGCCGAAGCGCGCTCAGAAAACGATCCAGCCGCGCTCATCGGCCAACCTCAGGAATTCCAGCACGTCGCCGCGCAGGTCCGCGCCCGGAAACGCTTCCTGCAGCCTGCGAACCAGCGCTTCCGCGCTGGTCCTTCCGTCAATGCGCTCCAGTATCGCGGCCGCGCTGTGCGAGAGCTTCACCATGCCTTCCGGGTAGAGAAGGACCCAGGCCGATTGCGCCACCTCGAACTGCAGCCGGAACCGCGGCGAAAGCCGCGGCACCGCGTCCGGTGCGATCGGCTCAGCCGACACGGCCCTGTCCAGGAAGACCGTACGCGAGCTGGATCGCGTCGAGCATCGACCACAGCACGTCGAGCTTGAACTGCAGCACCTCGAGCGCGCGCTCCTGCTGCTCGCGCGTGCGGAAATGATCGAGCGTCAACGCGAGGCCGTGCTCGACGTCGCGCCGCGCCTGCGTGACGCGCTGGCGGAAGTACTCGAGGCCCGCCGGGTCGATCCAGGGATAGTGCTGCGGCCAGCCGGCGAGCCGGTCCTTGTGGATCTGCGGCGCGTACAGCTCGGTCAGCGACGAGCACACCGCTTCCTGCCACGGATGCGTGCGCGCGAAGGTGACGTACGCGTCCACCGCGAAGCGCACGCCCGGAAGCACGTGGGCGAGCGAAGTCAGCGCTTCGCGCGTGAGCCCCGTCGCGATGCCGAGGCGGATCCACGCCTCGATGCCGCCTTCGTCGCCTTGCGTGCCGTCGTGGTCGACGATGCGCTTGATCCATTCGCGGCGCACCTCGCGGTCGGGGCAATTGGACAGGATGGCAGCATCCTTCTGCGGAATGCTGACCTGATAGTAGAACCGGTTGCACACCCAGCCCTGGACCTGCTCGCGCGTGCACAGCCCCGCGTTCATGCGCATCTGGAACGGGTGGTGGATGTGGTAGCGGTCGCCCCGGGCGCGGAGCTGCTGCTCGAACGCCTCTTTGCTCCACGGAAGTCGGTCCGCCGCACCCATGCCGCCCCCTACAGCAGGATCTCCATGCCGTCGTGCGCGACCTCGATGCCGTGCTTCGCCAGCATCGCGCGCTGCGGCGAGTCCTCGTCGAGGATGGGATTGGTGTTGTTGATGTGGATGAGGACCTTGCGCGCGTGTCGACAGGGCGCCAGAGCGTCCATCATGCCGCCCGTGCCGGACTGCGGCAGGTGCCCCATGTCCCGTGCGCGCTGCTCGCCCACGCCGAGACGTGCCATCTCGTCCTCGGACCAGAACGTGCCGTCGACGAGCAGGCAGTCGGCACGGTCGAATTCGCGCGCCACGTGCGCCTCCACTGCGCCGAGCCCGGGCGCGTAGAACACGCTCCTGCCGCTGGCCGCGTCGGCAATCGCAAGGCCGATGTTGTCGCCCGCGCTCGGCGCGTTGCGGCGAGGCGAGTACGGCGGCGCCTTGCTGGCGAGCGCGACGGCGCGAAACGTGAGGCCGTCCGCGCCGTCGACGCGAAAAGCCTCGCCGCCCGCCTCGATGCGCTGCCATTCGACGCCGCAGTAATGGCGCAGCACCTCGAACAGCGGATTGCCGGCCACCAGGTCCTCGCGCACGCTTCGGGTGCAGTAGACGCGCAGCGGCGAGCCTTCGCGCAGCATCAGCAGGCCCGTCGTATGGTCGATCTGGCTGTCCACGAGCACGATGCCGGCGATCGCCGTGTCACGGAGGCGGCGCGCGGGCTGCGCGTCGGGAAAGGCGCGAAGCTGCGCGAGAATGTCGGGCGAGGCGTTGATCAGCACCCACGCCGTGCCGTCACCCGTCACGGCGATGGACGACTGGGTTCGCGCACGCGCACGGATGCGGCCGTGCCGCACGCCGTCACAGTTCGCGCAGTTGCAGTTCCACTGCGGGAAACCCCCTCCCGCCGCGGAGCCGAGGACGTGTATTCTCACGTTGCCGCGCCCGCGCGCTCGCGGGGGCGCATGACCGGCACCGGAGCACCGGCCATGCGGTACGGCTCACCGATTCGCGATGTACATCGTGATTTCGAAACCGAAACGGATGTCGCAGAACTCGGGTTTCGTCCAGGCCATCATGCGCTCCCGATGGTTGATCCAGCTATCGACGCCCTTGCGGGGCGTCCACGGCATCTTGCGCCGCTCGCGCGCGCATCGCTTCCATGAAATACGGAAGTTGACCTCATGATTTTCATGAGACTGGCGCCGGTGCTCGAGGCGTGGTCGCCCTTCCGGCGCGCCGCGAGGCCGCGCACGCGCGGCAGCGTGAGCCTGCGCCTGCGCATCAACCTGCTCGTCACCGCGCTCATGGCGCTGTTCGCGCTGGCGGTGGGCCGCATGATCGTCGACGACACGCGCAGCTCGATCAAGGAGGAGATCGAGGCGGGCACCAAGGTCACGGTGCAGATGCTGTCCGCCGTCGTGTTCGCGAGCCAGATGTCGGGAACGCCGCGACAGTTCCTGCTGAGCTTCCTGGCGCGGCTCGGCCACGTGCGCGCGAATCACCTGCGGCTGGTGGATGCGACGACCGGCGAGGTCGTCTACGAGTCGCCGCCGCCGGTGTACAAGGCCGGACGCGACGCACCCGCGTGGTACGCATCGCTGGTGGACCCCGGGATCGCGCCGGTCCAGCTCGGCCTGCCCGGCGCGCGCATCGAGATCGTCCCCGATCCTTCGCGCGCGACGCTCGACGCGTGGGACGACCTCAGGCACCTGCTGCTGCTGGGCGGGATCTTCTTCGTCGTCGTGAACGTGCTCGTGTTCTGGTTCGTCAGCCGCTCGATGCGCCCCATGGAGGACATCCAGCGCGGGCTCGCCGACATGGAGAACGGCCGCCTGGACGCGCGCCTGCCGGACTTTCGCCTGCCCGAATTCCGTCGCATCGGCATCGCGTTCAACCGCATGACGACCGCGCTGCGCGACGCGATGGCCGACAACCGGCGACTGGCGCTCGCCGTGCGCCAGTCGTCCGACGCCATTCTCATCCACGAGCCGGACGGCCGCATCGCGTTCTGGAACCCGGCGGCGGAGCTGATGTTCGGCTACCGCGCCGACGAGATCGTCGGCAAGCCGCTGTCGCTGCTGGCGCCGCCGGCGGAGCGCGCCGACATCGAGCGACAGCTCGCGGCCGTGCGCCGGCGCGAGTCCATCGACAACATCTGCACGCGCCGCGCGACACGCCACGGGAGGGAGATCTACGTCGCGGTCTCGATGACGCCCCTGGTCGATCCCGAGACGGACCGCGTCGTGGGCGGCATCGTGAGTCACCGCGACATCGCGGCGCAGCTGCGCGCGCAGGCCGCGGAAGCCGAGCTGCGCAAGAATCGCGAGCTCGCTCAGCTCGTGCAAACGAGCGTCGAGCGCGAGCGGCGCGGCATCGCGCAGGAGCTGCACGACGAGCTCGCGCAATGCGTCACCGCGATACGCAGCATCGCCGAGTCGCTCTCCCGACGATCGGGCACCGCGGAAGTGCACGAAGGCGCGCAAAACATCAAGGACATCGCCGGGCGCCTCTACGAGGGCATGCACGGCATCGTCCGCCGCCTGCGCCCCGCCGAGCTCGATGCGCTCGGCCTGCGCGCGACGCTGCAAAGCGCGGTCGCCGGCTGGGCAACGAGCAATCCGGGCATCGCGTTCGAGCTCTCGCTGCCGGACGATCTCGATCGGCTTCCCGACGCGGCAAGCGTCACGGTCTATCGCCTCGTGCACGAGGCGCTCGCCAACGTCATCCGCCATGCGAACGCGACGCGGGTGAGCGTCCGGATCGCGCAGCACGACGACGGCTCGCTCGACATTCACGTCGAGGACAACGGCCATGGCTGCATCGATCCGGCGGTCTCCTGCGCGGGCTTCGGCGTGACGGGCATGCGCGAGCGCGTGGAAGCGCTTGCCGGCCGTTTCAGCGTCGAAGGGCGGCCCGGCACGGGAACGACCGTACGCGCGTGGCTGCCGCGCATGGAGCGCTGAGGCGATGAGCGTGCCGGGCCGCCCCAAACGCGCATCGGCCCCGAGGCGCGCAGCGCGAAGGGTAGTCCAATGACCGCACGCAAGATCCGCGTCATGCTCGTCGACGACCACGCCGTCGTGCGCATGGGCTTTCGGCTGCTGCTGCAGGGCACGGACGACATCGACGTCGTCGCCGAAGCCAGCAACGGCGAGGAGGCGTGCCGCCGCTACGCCGAGGTGTCGCCGGACGTCGTGGTGCTCGACGTGGCGATGCCGGGCATCGGCGGCCTCGAGGCGCTCGCGCGCATGCGCGCCCGCGATCCGGGCGCCACGGTGCTCATGCTCTCCGCCCACGAGGACAGCATCCATCCCACTCGCGCGATCCAGGCCGGCGCCTCCGGCTACCTGACCAAGCGCGGCGCGCCCGAGGAGCTCATCGGCGCGATACGCCAGGTCGCCAACGGCAGGACCTACGTCGAGGCCGAGCTCGCGCAGCAGATGGCCGTCGCGCGCGCGACCGGCGCCGGCAATCCGCTCGAAGTGCTCACGGCGCGCGAGTTCCAGGTGTTCATCGCGCTGGCGAAGGGCCAATCGGCCAACCGCATCGCCGAAACGATGTCGCTGTCGCCGAGCACCGTCGGCACGCACCTCTACAACGTCAAGCAGAAGCTCGGCGCTGCGAACGGCGCCGAGCTGGCGCTGATCGCGATCCGCCACGGATTGATCGAAACCTGACGCGACGCACGCGGTCAGACGAACGCTGACGCGCGGACAGGCGGCATCCCGATTGTGCGCCCGTTGCCCGGCCGCCTATGCTCGCTCGTCACTGAAGTCCCGCATCGACCGAGCGCACCCGCGTAAACCGCATGGAGCTGTCTGCCGGCTTTGATTCGCATGCTTCGGCAGCCGATGCTCGATGCCGCGCGGGCGCGCGATGCCGCGTCGAGCGCAGGCATTCCTCGCGGGCACGCGGGCGGCATTCGCACGAGGCGCGACGCAACGAGACCGCCGCATCGCGCGCCGATCGCTGGCGCTGCGCATTCGATGCCGCGGGATGGCACGCCACGCTGCGCGGTCGCCTGGCCGACGCCTGCGGAACGTCGAGCGGCTCCGCGCCCTCACCGGTGGTATGCGACAGCCGCGGTCGCGTGCGGCTCGCCACGACACCGGCGCTCGCGCGCTCCTCGATGGCGCCGCGCGGCTGGCTCGGCCGGCACGCGCGCCGCTCGGCCCGCGACCGCGCGGCCGCCGACGGCCCCGATCGCCGCTGCCGGTGGAACTACGCGGCCGCGTGGCGCCGGCTCGTTCTGGTCATACTGACCGTCAGCCAGACGTGGCTCGCGACGAGCATCATGGTGCAGGTCCTGCCGTACCAGGGCCGACCGCCGCTCGAGCTCGCGATCCTGCTGCTGTTCGCGATCCTGTTCGGCTGGATCTCCGCCGGGTTCTGGACCGCCGTGGCGGGGTTCCTGACCCTCGCGCTGCGCGGGGACCGCTACGCGATCACGCGGACCGTTCGCCCGGACGCGCTCGCGCAGGACATCCCGGCCGACGCGCGCACCGCCATCGTGATGCCGATCTGCAACGAGGACGTGCCGCGCGTGTTCGCGGGACTGCGCGCGACGTACGAATCGCTTGCGTCCACCGGCGCGCTCGAACGCTTCGACTTCTTCGTGCTCTCCGACACCTCCGATGCGGACAAGCGCGTCCTGGAGGTCGCCGCATGGACGCAGCTCTGCCGCGCCGTCGGCGGCTTCGGCCGCGTGTTCTATCGCTGGCGACAGCACCACATCAAGCGCAAGAGCGGCAACATCGCGGACTTCTGCCGGCGTTGGGGCCGCAAGTACCGCTACATGGTGATCCTCGACGCCGACAGCGTCATGACCGGGGCGTGCCTGACGCGCCTGGTGCGGATCGCGGAGGCGAACCCGGGCGCGGGCATCATCCAGACGGTGCCGCGCGCGGCGGGCCGCGACACCCTGTACGCCCGGGTGCAGCAGTTCGCGACCGGCGTGTACGGCCCCGTGTTCACGGCCGGCCTTCACTTCTGGCAGCTCGGCGAGTCGCACTACTGGGGGCACAACGCGATCATCCGCGTCGCGCCGTTCATCCGGCATTGCGCCCTCGGCCGGCTGCCGGGGCGCGGCGCGCTTTCCGGAGAGATCCTGTCGCACGACTTCGTCGAGGCGGCGCTGATGCGTCGCGCCGGATGGTCGGTGTGGATCGCCTACGACCTGCCCGGCAGCTACGAGGAGATGCCGCCCAACCTGATCGACGAGCTGTCGCGGGACCATCGCTGGTGCCAGGGCAACCTCATGAACATGCGGCTGCTGCTCATGAAAGGCCTGCACCCCGCGCACCGCGTGGTGTTCATGACGGGGGTCATGGCCTATCTGTCCGCGCCGCTCTGGTTCACGTTCCTGATCGCGGCCACGGCGCTGATCGCCGTGCACACGTTCTCCATTCCGCAATATTTCGTGCAGCCCTTCCAGCTCTTCCCGCTGTGGCCGCACTGGCATCCCGAGCGCGCGATCACGCTGTTCTCGGTCACGGCGTTGCTGCTGCTGGTGCCCAAGGTGCTCGCGAGCCTGCTGATCGAGGCGCACGGCTACGGCGGGCGGCTGCGTCTCGCGCTCTCGGTGCTGCTCGAGTGCGCGCTCTCGGCGTTGCTCGCGCCCGTTCGCATGCTGTTCCACACCGAGTCGGTGGTCGCCTCGCTGCTCGGACGGGCGGTGCGCTGGCGCTCGCCGCCGCGCGCGGACGCGCAAACCACCTGGGGACACGCCGTGCGCCGCCATGGGCTCCACACCGTGGTCGGCGTGGCCTGGACGGCGCTCATGGCCTGGATGGATCCCCAGTACGTGCCGTGGCTGCTGCCCGTCACCGGCGCGCTGATGCTTTCGATTCCGCTCTCGGTGTTCTCGAGCCGTGTGACCTGGGGCAAGGCGTCGCGGCGCTGCGGGCTCTTCCTGATACCGGAGGAAACGCGTGCCGTGCCGGCGCTGGAGGCCACGCAGCGGTATGCGAGCGAGATCGCGCCGGCGCGTGGCGTGCTGATGGCCATCGTCGATCCCCTGGTCAATGCCCTGACGTGCGCCTACGGGGTGGCGCGCAGGCAGAATGCCTCGGGACGCATCGAGCGCAGGCGGCTGGTCGAGCGCGCGCTCGCGGGCGGCGTCGACGCGCTCACGGCCGCGGAGCGCGCGGCGCTCGTCGGCGACCCGGTCGCGCTCTCGGTGCTGCACTGCGCGATCTGGCGTGGCGAGGCGGCGCATCCTTCCTTCTCCCCGGCGGATGGGGCGCCCCTGCGCGCGCAAGCCATCCGCATCGACCCTGCGCGCCTGACCGGCGTCGCGCGCTCCCCAGCCGCTCGGCTCCGACGCACGGGCGCTTGAGCTCACACCCTGACGGCGGTAGAATCTCACTGCCGGTAAAGGGGGTGCGTGCGGCTGGCCGTTCGAGGCCGCGGCATCCGACAACAACGAGCCCAGGACGCCGCGTCCCGGTGCGCGAGCCTCACAAGACGTCCGTTGGCGCTGGAATACCGCTGAAATCCTGCGGTTGATGGCTCTTCGTATTGAAGAGAACCGGTTTGGCGTCCGTTTTCGCCGGACCTGCAGACGCGCCTTTACTGCAATCTGACTCGCGGAACACAGTTGGCGAGAGCGTTGCGAAGCGCGCACGCTTCGCGCGCCGCCGCACGCGCGGTCATGCTTTGCCTTGGAGCACAGGGGACCGCGTGGCGGCAGGCCACGCCGTTGCCTCGCGCGCCGGGGGCATCGGGCACATTGCGGCGCGGAGCCTGGGTGGAACGTCGCAAGGGATGTCGCATCATCGCCGCCTGATCGCAGCACTCGTCGTCGTGAGCGCGACGCTGCTGCTGCTGTTCTCGTCGAGCCGCGCCGGCGGGCTGCTGCAGCTCGTCCTGTCGTACTCCTCGCCCGCGGCGACCAGCCCCGTCGTCGACCCGTTCCTGATCGACCTCGAGCAGCGCACGTTCCATTTCTTCTGGGACACCGCGAACCCGAGGAACGGCCTCGTCCCCGACCGCTTTCCGTCGCCCTCGTACTCGAGCGTGGCGGCCGTGGGCTTCGCGCTCACGGCGTATCCCGTGGGCGTGGAAAGGGGCTACGTCACGCGCAAGGAGGCCCGCAAGCGCGTGCTGACGACGTTGCGCTTCTTCCGCGACGCGCCGCAGGGCCACAGCCCCACCGGCATGACCGGCTACAAGGGCTTCTACTATCACTTCCTCGACATGAAGACGGGGCAGCGCTTCGAGGACAGCGAGTTGTCGACCGTCGACACCGCCCTGTTCCTCGCGGGCGCGCTGTTCTGCCAGTCGTATTTCGACCGCGACGATCCCGAGGAGGCGCAGATACGCCGCATCGTCGACGAGCTGTATCGCCGCGTCGACTGGCAATGGGCGCAGCCGCACGCGCCGGCGATCAGCCTCGGCTGGTCGCCCGAAGAAGGCTTCCTCGAGTACGACTGGCGCGGCTACAACGAGGCCATGCTCGTCTACCTGCTCGCGCTCGGCTCGCCGAGCCATCCGGCGGGGCCGGAAGCCTGGGCCGAATGGACGAGCACGTATGATGCGGGCAGCTGGGGAACGGTGTTCGGGCAGGAGTTCCTGAACTTCGCGCCGCTGTTCGGGCACCAATACACGCATGTATGGATCGATTTCCGCAAACTCCAGGATGCGTACATGCGCAGGCGCGGGATCGACTATTTCGAGAACACGCGCCGCGCCGTGTACGCGCAGCGCGCGTATGCCATCGCCAACCCGCGCGGCTGCAAGCATTACGGCGCCACGGTCTGGGGCCTGACGGCGAGCGACGGGCCGGCCGACACCAAGATCGGCCACGGGCCGACCGCGCGCGCCTACAAGACGTATGCCGCGCGAGGCGCCGACGCCTACGACGACTGCACGCTCGCGCCGACCGCGGTCGTCGGCTCGCTGCCGTTCGCGCCCGAGCTCGCGATCCCCGCCGTGCTCGACATGCACAAGCGCTTCGGCCAGTACATCTATTCGAAGTACGGGTTCCTCGACGCCTTCAACCTCAGCTTCGACGCGACGGTGCCGGTCACGCAGGGTCGGTGCATTCCGGGCTTCGGCTGGGTCGACGACGACTATCTCGGCATCGACCAGGGCGCGATCCTCGCGATGATCGAGAACTATCGCAGCTCGATGATCTGGGACGTGATGCGCAAGAACCGGTACATACGCGACGGCCTCGCGCGGGCGGGATTCGACGGCGGCTGGTTGACCGCATCGTCGCAGTAGGCCGTACATCCCTGTTCGCGTCGCTGCGCGGGGCGCTGCGGCCGCTGCTCCTCGCCGCGGCGCTCGTCACGGCAGGTTGCGGCGCGCGGCACGACGATCCGAACGTCGTGCGCTTCTGGGCGATGGGCCGCGAGGGCGAAGTGGTCACCGAGCTCGTCGCGGAGTTCGAGCGCGCGCATCCCGGCGTCCACGTCGAAGTCCAGCAGCTGCCGTGGAGCGCGGCGCACGAGAAGCTCCTCACCGCCTTCGCGGGCGACTCGACGCCCGACCTGTGCCAGCTCGGCAACACGTGGGTGCCGGAGCTCGCCGCGCTCAACGCCCTCGAGCCGCTCGATGCGCGGGTCGCCGCGTCGTCCGTCGTCGTCCCCGACGATTATTTCGGCGGCATCTGGGACACCAATCGCGTCGACGGGACGCTCTACGGCGTGCCCTGGTACGTCGACACGCGCCTGCTGTTCTATCGCCGCGACCTCCTCGCGCAGGCCGGCTACCAGGCCGCGCCGCGGTCCTGGCCCGAATGGCGCGCGATGCTCGACGCGATCGAGCGCGAGCATGCGCCGGGCCGCTACGGCGTCCTGCTGCCGGTCAACGAGTTCGAGCCGCTGGTCGCGCTTGCGCTGCAGCAGGACGATCCGCTGCTGCGCGACGGCGGCCGCTTCGGCAATTTCCGCAGCGCCGGCTTCGCACGCGCGCTCACGTTCTACGCCGACATGTTCCGCGACGGCTACGCGCCGCCGGCCGCCGCAAGCGACATCTCCAACATCTGGAACGAGTTCGGTCGCGGGCAATTCGTGTTCTTCATCTCGGGGCCCTGGAACATCGGCGAGCTGGAGCGCCGCCTTCCCCAGGCGCTGCAGAAGAGCTGGATGACCGCGCCGCTGCCCGGCCCCGACGGGCCGGGCGCGTCGATCGCGGGCGGCTCGAGCCTCGTCCTGTTCCGTCATGCACGCATCAAGCCCGCGGCATGGCAGCTCGTCGAATACCTGTCGCAGCCCCAGGTGCAGCGGCGCTTCCATGCGTTGACGGGCGACCTGCCGCCGCGGCGCAGCGCGTGGCACGACGGCGCGCTCGCCGACGACGTCCATGCGCGCGCGTTCCTCGAGCAGCTGGAGCGCGTGAAGCCCACGCCGCGCGTGCCCGAGTGGGAGCGCATCGCGAACGAGATGCGGCTCGTGGCCGAGCAGGTGGTGGACGGCCGGCTGACGATCGAGCGGGCGCAGCGCGAGCTCGATGCGCGCGCGGACCGGATCCTGGAGAAGCGGCGCTCGCTGCTCGCACGAGGTAGCGCGCCTTGAGCACGGATTGCGCAGAGGCTGCCCGGTGAGGCGATCGCGCGCGGCGTGGTGCTTCGTGGCGCCCGCACTCATCGTCATCGCCGTGTTCTTCGTGCTGCCGGTGCTGGCCGCGCTCGCGATCAGCTTCACGGACTTCGACCTGTACGCGCTCGCCGACCTGCGCAACCTGCGCTTCGTGGGCGTGCGCAACTACGTGCGCCTGCTCGAGTCGGCGTCGTTCTGGCAGGCGTTCGGCAATACGCTGTACTTCGTGGTCGTCGGCGTGCCGCTGTCGATCGGCGCGTCGCTCGGCGCGGCGCTGCTGCTGCACTCGCCGCTCGCGCGGCTCAAGCCGTTCTTTCGCACGGCGCTCTTCACCCCCGTCGTCACGACCCTCGTGGCCGTGGCGGTGATCTGGCGCTACCTGCTCAGCACGCGCTACGGGATGATCAACTTCGCCCTCGGCCGCTTCGGCATCGGCCCGATCGACTGGCTCGGCGATCCGCACTGGGCCATGCCCGCGATCATCCTGTTCGCGGTCTGGAAGAGCTTCGGCTACAACATGGTGATCCTGCTCGCCGGCCTGCAGGCCATTCCACGCGACCTCTACGAAGCGGCGCGCGTGGACGGCGCGTCCGCGGCGCAGCGCCTCGCGCACGTGACGCTCCCCATGCTCGCGCCCATTCTCGCGATGGTGAGCATTCTCACCGTGGCGGGCTATTTCCAGCTCTTCGCCGAGCCCTACGTGATGACGCAGGGCGGGCCGCTGCAAAGCACGGTCAGCGTGCTGTACTTCATGTACGAGGAAGGCTTCAAGTGGTGGAACCTGGGATCGGCCTCCGCGGTCGCATTCCTCCTGTTCCTCTTCATCTTCGCCGTCACCGCGGTGCAGGTGCGCGTCGCGCGGCGCGGGGTCGCGGCGTGAGGCGGATCTTCCCGCCGCTCGCAGTCAACGGGCTGCTCCTCGCGCTCGCGGGCCTGACGCTGTTTCCGCTGCTGTGGATGGCCGCCGTGTCGCTCATGACGCCCGGCGAGGCGAGCACCTACCCGCCCCCGCTGCTGCCCCGCCATGCCACGCTCGACAACTACCGCGAGCTCTTCGCGCATGCGGGCATGGCGCGCTACCTCTTCAACAGCGTCGTGCTGACGCTCTGCGTCGCCGCGGTCTCGCTGCTCTTCAACGTCGCCGCGGGCTACGCGTTCGCCAAGCTGCAGTTCCGCGGCCGCACGCAGCTGTTCAGGCTCATGCTCGGCACGCTGGTGATTCCCTCGCAGGTCGCGATGGTGCCGCTGTTCCTGCTGTTGAAGCAGATGGGCCTGGTCAACACCTACGGCGGCGTCATCGTGCCGGCCATGGCGTCCATCTTCGGCATCTTCCTCGTGCGCCAGTACGCGCTGTCCATTCCCGACGACCTGCTCGACGCCGCGCGCATCGACGGCGCGAGCGAGGCCCACATCTTCCGCGCGATCGTCATCCCGGTGCTCAAGCCGATCGTCGTCACGCTCGCGGTCTTCACGCTGCTCGGCACGTGGAACGACTTCATGTGGCCGCTCATCGTGCTCTCCGACCAGCATCTCTACACCCTGCCCGTCGCGCTCGCGAGCCTCTCGCGCGAGCACGTCGCCGACAACGAGCTCATGATGGCCGGCGCCGTGGTGACCACGGTCCCCGTGCTGGTGCTGTTCCTGCTGCTGCAGCGCTATTACGTGCAGGGCCTGATGGCTGGAAGCGTCAAGGCATGAACTTGGGCTTCGCGGCCTTCGCAGCGCGCCTTTGCGCCGTCGCGGCCGCGTGCCTCGCGCTCGTGCTGGCCGCGCCGGCCGCGGCGCAAGCGCCTGCGCCCACGGCGCCGCGAGTGCTCGATCGCTTCGACGATCTCGCGCTTTGGCAGGTGGGCGCATCCGACGGCGTCGGCGCCTCGCTGCACGCCGCGCGCGGCGCGACCGGGCTCGCGCTGCGGCTCGACTTCGATCTCGCCGGAACGGCGGGCTACGCGCTGGTCGCCCGCTCGCTCGCGCTCGACCTTCCCGAGAACTACGAGATCGCGTTCGACGTGCGCGCCACTGCGGGCGTCAACGACTTCCAGGTGAAGTTCGTGGACACGAGCGGCGAGAACGTCTGGTGGTACCGGCGGCAGAACTTCGACTTTCCGCGCGCGTGGCAGCGCATCACGATCAAGAAGCGCCAGATCGAGTTCGCGTGGGGCCCGACCAGGCAGCGCACGCTGCGGCACATCGCGCGCATCGAGTTCGTGGTCGCGGCCGGCGCCGGCGGCGGCGCCGGGTCGCTCTACATCGGCGGGCTCACGCTGCGGCCGCGCCCGCCCGAGCCGACCTCGTGGGGACCGCCTTCGGTCGACGCGTCTTCGTCGCTCCCGGGCGCCGGCGCAGCGCTTGCCGTCGATGGCCAACCGTCGACCGCGTGGAAGAGCGATCCGGCGGGCGGTGCCGCCCAATGGCTCACGCTCGATTTCGGTCGCGCGCGGGAATTCGGCGGCCTCGTGCTGCGATGGCAACCGGGCCTGTACGCGTCGCGCTACGACGTCCAGTTCTCCGACGATGCGCGCACCTGGCGCACCGTGCGCAGCGTCGACGCCGGCCGCGGCGATGCCGACGCGCTGCTGCTGCCCGAATCCGACACGCGCTTCGTACGACTGGCGCTGCACGACGGTCCCGAACATGCGTATGCGCTCGGCGAGGTCGAGGTTCGCGATATCGCCTTCGGGGCATCGCCGAACGCGTTCTTCGAAGCGGTGGCGCGCGAATATCCGCGTGGCTGGTTTCCACGCGGCTTTTCGGGAGAGCAGTCCTACTGGACCATCGTGGGCGTCGACGGCGGCAGCGATACCGGCCTGCTGTCGGAAGACGGCGCGCTCGAAGTCGCCAAGGGCGGATTCTCCATCGAGCCGTTCGTGCGCACCGATTCGGGCCTCGTGACGTGGGCCGACGTGAAGCCGCAGCAATCGCTGCTCGACGACTATCTCCCGATTCCGAGCGTCACCTGGCGCGAGCCGGGCTGGTCGCTGCGCGTGACCGCACTGGCCACCGGCACGCCCGCACAATCGCGCCTGCTCGCGCGCTACGAGCTGCGCAACCTCGGCAAGCGGGCGATGTCGTTCGAGCTCGACCTCGTCGTACGGCCTTCGCAGGTGAACCCGCCGGCGCAATTCCTGAACGCGCCCGGCGGTGTGGCGCCGATACGCGACATCGCGTGGGATGGCACGACCCTCGACATCAACGAGGCGCGCAAGGTGTTCCCCCTCACGCCGCCCGGCGCGGTGCCCGCATTTCCGTTCGACAGCGGTCCGATCGCGAAGCTGCTGTCGTCGCCCGGCGAAAACGGCGCAACCAAGGTGCACGACGCGTTCGGTTACGCCTCGGCGGCGCTGCGCTACCCGGTTCGTCTCGCGCCCGGCGCGTCGACCACCATCGCGCTGGCGATGCCGCTGTCGGGCGACAAGGTCGCGCCCGCGCTCGAGGGCCGCAACCTCAAGGCGTGGCTGGACGATGAAGAGCGCGCGACCGCCGCGCAGTGGCGCGACAAGCTCGACGTGGTGAAGCTGCGCGCTCCCAAGGCCGCGCAACCGCTCGCCGACACGCTGCGCACCGCGCTCGCGCACATCCTCATCACCCGCGACGGCCCCATCCTTCGCCCCGGGACGCGTGCCTATGCGCGCTCCTGGATTCGCGACGGCGCGATGATGGGCGACGCGCTGCTGCGGCTCGGTCAGGGACAGGTCGCCGCCGACTATCTCGCCTGGTACGCAGCGCACCAGTTCCTGAGCGGCAAGGTGCCCTGCTGCGTCGATGCGCGCGGCGCCGATCCCGTTCCCGAGAACGACAGCATGGGCGAGCTCGTCTTCCTCGCATGGGACGTTTACCGCTACACCGGCGACCGCGCGTTTCTCGCGTCGATGTGGCTGCCGGTGCAGTCGGCATTGCGCTACCAGGAGCAGCTGCGGCAGATCGGTCGCGCGCCGCCGCGCAGCGCGCACGACGATCCGCTGTACGGCCTGTTGCCCGAGTCGATCAGCCACGAGGGCTATTCGGCCAAGCCGATGCACTCCTACTGGGACGACTTCTGGGCGCTCAAAGGCTACGATGCCGGCATCGCGATCGCCGACGCGCTCGGCGAAGCGCAACAGGCGGACACCTGGCGCAGGCAGCGCGACGAGTTCGCGCACGACATCAACGCGTCGCTGCTCGCCTCGACCGCCGCGCATCGCATCGACTACCTGCCGGGCGCGGCGGAGCTCGGCGACTTCGACCCCACTTCCTCGACCATCGCCTTCGCGCCGGCCGGCGACCTCCGTCCCATCCCGCGGCGACTGATCGAGCCGACCTTCGAGCGCTACTGGCGCGAATTCGTCGAGCGGCGCGACGGCCGCACGGAATGGGACGACTACACGCCGTACGAGCTGCGTACGGTGGGCACGTTCGTGCGGCTGGGCTGGCGCGAGCGCGCGCAGGAGCTGTTGCGCTTCTTCATGGCCGATCGGCGGCCGGCCGCGTGGAACCAGTGGGCCGAAGTCGTCGGGCACGATCCGCGCAAGGTGCGCTTCGTCGGCGACATGCCGCACGCATGGATCGCGTCGGACTTCATTCGCGTCGCGCTCGACCTGTTCGCATACGAGCGCGCCGAGGACGACGCCATCGTGCTCGCCGCCGGCGTGCCCCGGGAATGGCTCGCCGGCAACGGCGTCGAACTATCGGGTTTGTTCACGCCCTACGGACGCTTGAGCTACACGCTGCGCGCGCGCGGCAGTCGCGTGCTTTTGCACGTCGACGACGGCATGCGCGTGCCGCCGGGCGGGCTCGTGCTCACCTGGCCGGAGCGCGAGCGACCCGGCGCGACGCGCGTCAATGGCAAGCCGGCCGCGTGGCATGATGGCGAGCTCGTGATTCGCGAGCTCCCCGCCGACGTCGTGGTCGAGCGCAGCGCGCGCAAGGCGAAGAGGCGCTAGACAGGCGATGACCGCACGCATCGAATTTCCCGCCGATTTCCTCTGGGGCAGCGCAACTTCCGCCTATCAGATCGAAGGCTCGCCGCTCGCCGACGGCGCCGGTCCCAGCGTCTGGCATCGCTTCTGTCACACGCCCAATCTCGTGCGCGACGGCGACACCGGCGACGTCGCCTGCGACCATTACCGTCGGTATCGCGAGGACGTCGCCTTGATGCGCGACCTCGGCATGAAGGCCTATCGCTTCAGCATCGCATGGGGCCGTGTCCTGCCCGGCGGACGCGGCCCGGTGAATGCGGCCGGTCTCGCGTTCTACGAGCGCCTCGTCGACGCGCTGCTCGAGAACGGCATCGAGCCCATGGTGACGCTCTTCCACTGGGACCTGCCCGCCGCGCTCGACGACCTCGGCGGCTGGCTCAATCGCGACATCGCGGGCTGGTTCGCCGACTACGCGTCGATCGTGTTTCGCAAGCTGGACGATCGCGTGAAGCTGTGGGCGACGCTCAACGAGCCGTGGGTCGTGACCGAC
The DNA here is from genome assembly GCA_036406955.1 of Casimicrobiaceae bacterium. Lineage (GTDB taxonomy): Bacteria > Pseudomonadota > Gammaproteobacteria > Burkholderiales > Casimicrobiaceae > VBCG01. The sequence goes on along the minus strand of DASXAF010000102.1, from coordinate 43,836 downwards.
GGCGGCTACCTGCACGGCGTGCTCGCGCCGGGACATCGCAACCGCTTCGAGGCCCCGATCGCGACGCACAACCTGCTGCGCGCGCACGGCGCGGGCGTTTCGGCCTATCGTGCGCTCGGCAAGCACAGGATCGGCGTCGTCGTGAACCTCGAGCCCAAGTACGCCGCGTCCGACGATGCGCAGGACCGCGCGGCCACGCAGCGCGCCGACGCGTACATGAACCTGCAGTTCCTCGACCCCGTGATGCTCGGCCGCTATCCGGACGAGCTACGCGACATCTTCGGCGAGGCGTGGCCGTCGTGGCCTGCGCAGGACCTCGCATCGATCGCGCAGCCGATCGACTTCGTCGGCGTCAACTATTACACGCGCAGCATCACGCGCTTCGATGCGCAGGCATGGCCGCTGCGCGCCGCGCCGGTGCGCCGGAAGCTCGCGACGTACACCGAAACGGGATGGGAAGTGTTCGAGCAGGGGCTCACCGACATCCTGCTCCGGGTGAGGGAGCGCTACGGCAACCCGCCGGTCTACGTCACCGAGAACGGCGCCGCGTTCTACGATCCGCCGGTTGCCGTGAACGGTGTGGTCGCCGACCCGTTGCGCGTCGACTACCTGCGCCGGCACCTCGGCGCGGTGCATGCGGCGCGCGCGGCGGGCGCGGACGTGCGCGGCTATTTCGTCTGGTCGCTGTTCGACAATTTCGAGTGGTCGCACGGCTACTCCAAGCGCTTCGGCATCGTGCACGTCGACTTCCACGACCAGACGCGCACGCCCAAGGACAGCGCGCGCTTCTATGCGCGGATCGTCGCGAGCCGCGGCGGCGTGCTGAACGAAGGGACGATCGCCGGCTGAGGCCGCCGCCGGGCGTCGCGCTCACCAGCGCGCGCCGAAGGTCGTGCGCAACTCCTCGATCGCCGATTCGCTCAGCGGGTGTGGCCGGCGCCTGGCGAGGCACAGCAGGCGCGCCGTCTCCTCGAGCTCTTCGAGCACCGCCATGGCGGCGGCCGGCGTGTCGTGCCACGCGTTCGGCCCGAGCCGCGCGAGCATGACCGCGCGGATGGGCGTCCCCGCGCGCCCGTAGAGATCGACGGCATGCGCGACCGCGTCGGCAACCGCCGGCGCGCCGGGTCGATGATAGGGAACGACCGGAACGTGCCCGACCTTCATGACGAAGTAAGGCGTGATCGGCGGCAGCAGCTCCGCGGGCGCGTTCTGCAGCGTCAATGCCACGCAGTGCGTGCTGTGCGTGTGGATCACGCACGAGGTGTCGGGGTCGTAATGCCGCGCCGCGTCGTAGATGCGCACGTGCAGCGCGATCGTCTTGCTCGCGCGGTCGCCGGCGATCTGCCGGCCGTCGGCATCGATGCGCGCAAGTCGCGCGGGATCGAGAAACCCGAGGCATGCGTCGGTCGGCGTGATCAGGTAGCCGCCGCCCGCGTCCTCGTCCAGCCGCACGCTGATGTTGCCCGCGGTCGCGTGGACGTAGCCGCGCTCGAACAGGCTGCGGCCGACGCGGCAGATCTCCTCGCGCGCCTGCGTTTCGATCATGCCAGCATCGCGAATGCGCGACCGAAGAAGTCGTCGGCGCCGAAGTTGCCGGACTTGAGCGCCACGTGGAGCGGCTCGCCCCGCTCGCCGCGCGCGAAGCACCAGGGCACGCCGGGATCGATCTGCGGGCCGATCGCGAGCTGCGTGATGCCCAGCGCCTGCACGCAGGCGCCCGACGTCTCGCCGCCCGCGACGACGAGCTGCCGCACGCCGTGATCCACGAGCCCGCGCGCGATGGCGGCAAGCGTCGCCTCCGTCATCGCGCCCGCGCGCTCGGTCCCGACGCGCTGCTGCACGGCTTCGACGCCGGCCGCGTCGGCGGTCGAGTACACCAGCACCGGTCCGTCCGCGAGCCGCGGCGCACATCCTGCGAGCACGCGTGCAACGACATCGTCGCCGCGGGCGATTTCGAGCGGGTCGACGCGGAATGCCGCGCCGCCGGATTGCACGAAGGCGCGCACCTGGCGTTGCGTCGCCTGCGAGCAGCTTCCGGCGATCACGGCCCTCGATCCGCTTGCCGCCGGCAACGCGCTCGCCGCATTCGAAGGCGCGATGCCGAAGTTCGCCGGCAGTGCGATCGCGACACCGGACGCGGCCGTCACGAGCGGCATGCCATGGAGCGCCGGCCCGAGGCGCAGCAGGTCGTCGTTGGCGATGGCGTCGACGATGGCGATGCCGACGCCCTGTGCGCGCAGCGCGTCGAAGCGCGCGCGTATCGCGTCCGGGCCCTGCCCCACGACGCGATAGTCGACCAGCCCCACGCGAAGCCTGCATTGCGCCTGCAGAACGCGCACCAGGTTCGCGTCGGTCATCGGCGTGAGCGGATGGTGCTGCATGCCGCTTTCGTCGAGCAGCACATCGCCGACGAAGAGATGCCCCTTGAACACCGTGCGGCCGTTGTCGGGAAACGCCGGTGTCGCGATGGTGAAGCCGGTGTCGAGCGCTTCCATCAGCGCTTCGGTGACGGGCCCGATGTTTCCGTGCGCCGTGCTGTCGAACGTGGAGCAGTACTTGAAGTAGACCTGCCCGGCGCCGTGCGCGCGCAGCCAGCGCAGTGCGTCCAGGGACTGCGCAATCGCGTCCGTGGGCGCGATGGTGCGGGTCTTGAGCGCCACGACGACCGCGTCTGCGTCCCCCTCGATGCCCTCGGCCGGCACGCCGATGGCCTGCACCACGCGCATGCCGGCGCGCACCAGATTGTTGGCGAGATCGGTCGCGCCGGTGAAGTCGTCGGCGATGCAACCGAGGCGCAACGGCTTCACGGGCGCTCGCTCGCCGGTGCTTCAGCTTCGCGCCTGGGGCGGCCCAGCCGGCTCACGCCGCGACCCTGCGTCGCGGCATGCGCGCATTGCTCGACGCCGCGCCCACGCGCAAGGGCCACAGGGCCGACAGCTCGGCCGCCGTGCGCAGCACGAGCGGCGCGAGCTCGTGCGCGCGCTTTTCCGTGATGCGCGCGCTCGGCCCCGCGATGCTGACCGTTCCCACGGCACACCCGCCGTCGCGCGCACGGATCGCAGCGGCCACGGCGGTCACGCCGAACTCGGCTTCGCTGAACGCAAGCCCGTATCCCCTGCGCGTCGTGGCCCTGATCTCCCGCACCAGCGCGTCCATCGAACGAACGACGTTGGGCCCATAACGGCCGCTCTCCTTCAGGCCGCCGTTCCTGACGATCTTCTGCAGCGCCTGCTCCTGCGGCAGGGTCGCGAGCCAGGCCTTGCCGCTGGCCGTCGCGAAAAGCGGCACGGTATTCGACGCGAGCGACGGCTGGTACATCAGTCCTGCCGACGCGCCCTGCGCGTGTGCCACCCACACCAGCGCGTGCCCGTCCACGACCGCGAGGCGCGCGAATTCATGGCATTGCCGTGCCAGCCGGTCGAGCAGCGGCTGGCACATGTCGGGAATGCCCGTCGCGACGTAGAACTGCTGGCCGAGCACCGCGAGGCGCATGGTCAGGCGGTAGAAGCTCGTCCCGGGGTTCTTCTCCGCCCAGCCGAAATCGACCAGCGTGGCCAGCATGCGATGCGCCCCGCTCTTCGGCAACGCGAGGCGCTGCGCAATCTCGCCGAGCGACATCTCGCGCGCGCCGTCGGCAAGGAGCTCGATGATCGCGAGGCAGCGCTCGGCGGGAACGTGCGCCATGGCTCACTGCGCCGCGCGCTTGCGCGCTTCGTGCCAATGCGCGAGCCGCGTCGAGCGGTAGCGCGCCGGCTTGCCGTTCACGTGCGCGGCGAGGTTCATCTTCGCCGGGTCGAAGATGCGCGCGTCCATCACGCGCAGGTCGCGCGCGATCCGCGGGCGAAATCCCATGTGCGCGACGACGTCGCGCTCGGCATCGAGGCCGGGCGCGATCTCGACGAGCTCGAGGCCGTCGTTGCCGACCCGGAACACGGCGCGCTCGGTCACGAACAAGGTGACCTGCCCCTTCGCGCGGCCGATCCTCGCGCTGTAGCAGATCTGCTCGAGCTTCGGCACGAACTTGCGATGACGTCCCTCCCGCCGGATGACCGTCCGGCCGTCTTCCCAAACGACGTCCAGGTCGCCCGCGGTCAACGTGCCCCCGAACACGACGCATTTCGCGTTCTGGCTGATGTTGATGAAGCCGCCAACCCCTATGATGCGGTCGCCGAAGCGGCTGACGTTCACGTTGCCTTCCGCGTCGACCTCGGCGAACGACAGGAACGCGAGATCGAGCCCGCCTCCGTCGTAGAAGTCGAACTGCGACGGCTGCTCGATCATGGCGGCGAAGTTCTGCCCGCCACCCGAATCGCGTCCCGTGATCGGCGCGCCGCCGATGATGCCCTGCTCGTTGGTGAGATGGACGGCGTCGAGGAGGCCTTCCTCCGCTGCGATGGTGGAGAGCCCCGTCGACACGCCGGCGCCGAGATTGCAGATGGCGCCCGGAAAAAGCTCCATCGCCGCGCGCCGCACGATCACCTTGCGCGGCCCGAACGGCAGCGGCTTGATGTGCTCGACCGGAATGCGCAGCTCGCCGGCGTAGCTCGGATCGTAGTACGTCGCATAGGTCTGTCGTTGATCGGGATCGACGACGACGAAGTCGACCAGGATGCCGGGAATTCTCACCTGCTTCGGCGCCAGCGTGTCGCGGCGCGCCATGCGCTTCACCTGGACGACGACCACGCCGCCCGCGCGGCGCGTCGCCTGCGCCATGGCGAGCATCTCGCCGAGCACCGCCTCCTCTTCCATGGTGACGTTGCCGTCCTCGTCCGCGGTGGTGCCGCGCAGGAATGCCACGTCGACGGGGACGGGCTTGAAGAACAGCCACTCCTCGCCGGCGAGGCTCACCACTTCCACGAAATCGGGCGGCGTGCGCGGGCTCTGCCGCGCGCCCTGCTGGCGCGGATCGACGAAGGTGTGCAGCCCGGTGCGCGTGATGAGGCCCGGGCGCCCCGCCGCCATGTCGCGCATGAGCTGCGACAGCACGCCTTGCGGCAGCGTGTACGCCTCGATCTTGTCCTCGGCCGCGAGGCGCACCAGGCCCGGCGAGTCGACCAGCGCGCTGGTGATCGCGCGCTTCAGCAATCCTTCGTGCGCGAGGCGCGTCGCGCCGAGCGCCGCGCGATCGCCGATGCCCACGATGCTCACGGACGTGATGCCTCGCGGCGCTCCTTCCGCGAGAAAGCGCCGCTCGACCGCGGCGAGCAGCGCCTCCGGCACCGAATGCCCGCCGCCGGAGCCGCTGATGAGGATCGCATCGCCGTCCTGGACCAGTCGCGCCGCTTCGTCCGCGGAGATCCTTTCCATCAATGCGCCCCCTGGAGCACGCCCAGGCGCTCGAAGTGACGGTGGATGCGATCGACGTACGACGAGAACTGCGGGACGTCGCCCAGCACGATCGGGCGCGGCCGCGGGAGATCGACGACGATCTCCTCGACGACCTCGCCGGGACTCGGGCTCATCACGAGGATGCGGTCCGACAGGCCTACGGCCTCTTCCACGCTGTGCGTGATGAACAGCACCGTGGGGCGCCGGCGCAGCCACAGCGCCTCGAGATCGGTGCGCACCTGCAGTCGCGTCAGGGCATCCAGCGCGCCGAACGGCTCGTCCATGAGCAGCAGCGAAGGGTCGTGAACGAGCGTGCGGATGAGCGACACGCGCTGGCGCATGCCGCCGGAGAGCTGGCGCGGATACTTGTCCATCGCCGGCGCGAGCCGGAGCTGCGCGAACAATTCCTTCGCGCGCGCCTCGATCTGCTTCTTCGGCAGCTTGCGGATGTCGGCGTGCAGCGTCACGTTCTCGAGCGCCGTGCGGAAATCGAGCAGCAGGTGGTCCTGGAACGCGATGCCCACGTCGGTGATCGGGCGGGTGACCGGCTGACCGGCGATGAGAACGTCGCCGCGGCTGCGCTCCAGCAGGCCCGCGACCATCAGCATGAGCGTGCTCTTGCCGCAGCCGGACGGGCCGACGACGGACACGAACTCGCCGGCCGCGATGTCGACCGTCACTTCGCGCAGCGCCCGAAACGGATTGTCCGTGTCTTCGCCGAAGATCTTCGCGACGCGCCGAAGGCCGATCGGCACGCCGGACTTCGCTTGGGACGCGACGGCCGCGCTCACGCGGAATCGCCTCGAGCCTTCGACGCCTCGACGCCCGACAGCGGCACCTTGGACACGAGCAGCGCCTTGCGGCCGCGCTGGACCACGTCGCCGTCCTGGTTCACCAGCTCGACGTCGAACGTCGCGATCGCCTGGGTCGGCTTCGACCTGCTGTCGCGAAGCTCCGCGATTCGATAGTCGACGAAGATCGTGTCGCCGACGAAGATCGGCGCGACGAACTTCCACTCGTCGATGCCCAGGAACGCGACCGCCGTCTGGCGCAATTCGCCGGTTCTCGGCCACATGAGCCCATGCGCATAGGCGAGCCCCAGCATGCCGTGCGCCACGCGGCGTCCGAACTGGCTGCTCCTCGCGTACACCTCGCTCGTGTGCAGCTCGGAATAGTCGCCCGTCAGGCCCGCGAAGGCCACGATGTCGGCTTCGGTGATCGTGCGCCCCGGACTGCGAAACGACATGCCGACGTGCAGGTCGGCGTACGTGTAGCCGAGCTTCGGCGGGTCGCCCGTCACCGTCCGCCCCTGGCGTTCAGTGCTTGCACGCGCGCATCTGCGACGCGGGCGGGAGATACTCGTCGGTGTAGTAGGACTTCGGATCCTGGCCGGCGGGCAGCAGCTTCACTTCGGCGAGCAACGTCTGGGACTTCGCCCACAGCGCGTCCTCGGCCTTGCCGACGTACTTCGCGCCGCCGCTGCAGAACAGCGGCGTGATCGCGGCGAGCTCGGCGGTCGCGAGCTTCTCGTTCACCTCCGGAAAGACCTTCTTCAGGTCCTTGATCGCCTGGTCGGGATGGTCGAGCGCGAAGCTCCAGCCCTTGAGGCTCGCGGCAATGAACTTCTTGACGACGTCCGGGTTGTCCTTCAGGTACTCGTTGCTCGCGAAGATCGACGTGCTGACGGTCGGCACGCCGTGAGCGGCGAACGTGTAGACGTCGAGCTGCGCGCCCTGCGACTCCGCCTGGATCTGGTAGGCGTCGATGGAGCCCAGCACGGCGTCGACTTGCTCCTGCAGCAACGCCGGCACCATCGAGGCGACCGGCATGTCGATCATGTTGATGTCGGACTCCTTGAGGCCGTTCGCCTGGAGCAGGAGCGGCAGCATGGTCGTCTGCGACGACCCCGACGGCACGCCGACCTTCTTGCCCTTGAGGTCCTTGACCGACTTGATGCCCTTCTTCTTCAGCGCCATGACGGCGTTCGGGTTCGATTGGTAGACCGTCGAGACGAGCTTCATCGGAGCGCCCTTGGCGATGAGCTGCATGACGGCGACGGCGTCGGCGTAGGCGAGCTGCGCGCGCCCGTTCGCGACGAGCTGCGCGGTATTGCCCGAGCCGTTGCCCTGCACGAGCGTCACGTCGAGGCCGGCGTCCTTGTAATAGCCCTCGGCGACCGCCGCTGCGAATCCGGCGTTCGGCCCGCCGGCCATCCAGTTGAGCTGGAACGTGACCGGCGTGCCGGCCGCAGCCGCATGCGCGGCAGCGAGCGCGAACCCGACGCAAAGCGTTCCGATCGTGAGCGACTTGCGCAGAGCAGGACGCATGTGACCTCCTCGATTGACGTGCTAGTTGTACTTCGCGCGCTGCCAGGGCGTCATCGCCCATTCGCAGAATTCGACGAGATAGTTGATCGCGATGCCCACCAGCGTCAGCACCATGAGCACGGCGAACACGAGCTCGATGTCCATCGTGCTGGTGCCGCGCAACAGCACGTAGCCCAGACCCTTGTTGGCGCCGACGAACTCGGCGACGATGGCCGCCGTGGCGGCGATGGTCGCCGACGTCTTGATGCCCGAGAAGATGACCGGCAGCGCGGCCGGGAAGCGCAGATAGCGAAACGTGTCCCAGCTCGAAGCGCCCATCGACCTGGTGAGGAACAGCAGGCGGTCGTCCAGGATCATGAAGCCGCTGATGCTGGCGAGCAGCAGCGGGAAGAAGGTCATGAGGATCGTCAGCAGCACCTTCGACTCGAGGCCGAAGCCCAGCCACACGAGGAACAGCGGCGCGACGGCGATCTTCGGCACGAGCTGCATCAGCATGATCGGCGGATAGACCACCTGCTTGGCGAGCGCCGACAGCGCGATCAGCAGGCCCAGCGGTATCGCGGTGACGATGGTCAGGCCGAAGCCGAGCAGGATCTCGATCAGCGTGGTCTGCGAGTGCCGCCAGAGCAGCGCAGCGTCGGTGACCATGCGCGAGAACACCGCGTCGGGGCCGGGCAGCAGATACGCGGGAATGCGGAAGGCGACGACGGCGCCCCACCACAGCGCCACCATGCCGACGAACGTGAGCGGCGGGAGCAGGTTCCACGCGATGCGGCGCACCAGGCGCAAGCGCTTCGACGCCCCTGCGCGCGGCCTGCGCTGGAACGCCTCGGCCGACGGCGGCGCCTGCCAATCGTCCGGCTGCGGAATGCCGCTGCCCCGCTGCGACGACGCATCCATGTTGGAATGCTATTCCAACTTGCTCGCGCAGCGCAACGGCGCCGGCCCGCGCTTCAACCCGAGCGCGCCGCGCGCATCGCGACCCGTCCCTCGGCCGGCGCCTCGGCGAGCATTCGGTGCACCTTGTCCGTCAGCTCGGCCGAGGTGAACGGCTTGCCGATCAGCTCCAGGTCGGGATCGAGGCGCCCGTGGTGGACGATCGCCTCGCGCGCGTACCCGCTCGTGAACAGCACGCGCAGTCCCGGGCGCCGCAGGCGCGCCTGGCTGGCGAGATCGCGGCCGTTCATGCCGCCCGGCAGCCCCACGTCGGTGAACAGGAGGTGCACGCTCGGCTGCGCGTCGAGAATGCGCAGCGCCGAGGGCGCGTCCGAGGCTTCGAGCACCGTGTAGCCTGCGTCGCGCAGCACGGCGACCACCTGTGCGCGAACGTCCTCCTCGTCCTCCACGACGAGGATGGTCCCGCCGACGACGGCGCCCGGCGTCGCGCGCCGCTCGCCGCCCGCCTCGTCCGGCTCCTGCGCGGCGGCGAGGCGCGGAAGGTAGAGCTTCACGCTCGTGCCCTGTCCCGGCTGGCTGTCGATGCGCAGGTGACCACCCGACTGCCGCACGAATCCGTACACCTGCGACAAGCCGAGTCCCGACCCCTTCCCCACGCCCTTCGTGGTGAAGAACGGCTCGACGGCCTTTTGCAGCACGTCCTTCTCCATGCCCGTCCCGGTATCGGTCACGGCGACCACGACGTACTGGCCGGGCTTCGCCTCTTCGCCGTCCGCCTCAGCCTCGTCGAGCACCACGTTGGAAGTCTCGATGGTGAGCGCGCCACCCGAGGGCATTGCGTCGCGCCCGTTCACGGCCAGGTTAAGCAGCGCGTTCTCGAGCTGATTGGCGTCGACCGCAGCGCGCCAGATGCCGCTTGCGAGAACGGTCTTCACGCGCACCGATTCGCCGAGCGTTCGGTGCAGCAGGTCCGACATGCCGGAAACCAGCTTGTTCGCGTCGACCGGCCGCGGATTGAGCGGTTGGCGCCGCGAGAACGCGAGCAGCCGCTGCGTGAGCGTGGCGGCGCGCTCGGCGCCGCGGCGCGCGGCAAGGACCGTGCGCTTGACTTCCTCGCTCGCGTCGGGAGTGCGACGCTGCAGCGCCTCCAGGTTGCCGATGATCACCTGCAGCAGGTTGTTGAAGTCGTGCGCGATGCCGCCGGTGAGCTGTCCGATGGCCTCCATCTTCTGCGCCTGCCGCAGCGCGGTCTCCGCGCGCTCCCGGTGCTCGATCTGCGCACGCAGCTCCTCGTTGGCACGGGCGACCTCTGCGCTCTGCCGCTTGAGGCGCGCATTCACGTCGGCGAGCCGGCTCTGCGCGAGCCACAGCAGCACGAAGACCAGCGCGCCCATCAGCACGAGGAAGCCGATCACCATGTATTGCGTGAGGCGGCGGAAGATCGGCGCGACGATCGTGCGCATGTAGACGGTGCCGAGGCGCTCGTTGCCCTGCGTCACCGGCACGCTCACGCTGAGCCAGTCGTCCTCGTAGTGCGCGCCGCGCTGCTCGCCCAGCACCGCGGGCGGCTGTGCGCGCCCGCGCCCGTACGCGGCGAACAGGGCGCCGCGCGCGTCGTACACGGCCGCCGATTCCACCTCCGCGTCGCCGGCGAGCGCGTTGACGTATTCCTGCGCGGCCTTCGCGTCGTCGAACTGCAGCGCGGCGATGACGGTCGATGCGAGGATGTGCGCCTGGACGTCGGCCTGCTGGATCTTCGCCGCGCGGTAGAACCGCTCGTTGTACACGACCATCACCGCGCCGGCGAGGAGCAGCAGCACCACGCCGGCCGCCGCGATGACCGACGTGAGCGCGCGGCGGTCGGCGCGCCAGGAATGCCTCCATGCGGACATCAGTTCGCTTCGCATGCGTCAGGGATTGTGCCGAACGCTCAAGGCGAGCGCGAGAAGCTTGGAGCTCACGACGAGCCTGTTGGCGGCAGCGGCCCGCAAGTCGATCTCGAAGCGCACGCGCCCGTCGATCGTCACCAGGTTGACCACCAGGCCGTCCTCGCCCGGCGGCGCCTCGTCCGCGATCGTGAGCACCGGACGGCCGCGCACGGTTTCGAGCGCCTGGCGAAGCGTCGCCGCGCGGCTCGACGCGACGTAGAGCATGTGGCATGCGGTCTCGCGCAGCGGCGGCATCAGGTGCCGCACCGCGACGGGCCGTCCGTCGACGACCTGGGCGCCGACCGCCTCGTCGATCAGCGCCGAAAGCGGATCGCTGCCGAGCACGCAGAGCGTCAACGGCGAGGCGGGCGATTCGAATGCATCATCGGGCCATTGCACGAACGGCGCGAACTTGTACAGGTACGTTGCCTTCACGGCGTACTCGAGCGAGCGGTCCTGGCCGAATCCCAGCGTCCATGCGAACGCCATCAGCCCCGCCGCGAGGGCGCGCATCGCGTCGATCCGCTGGACGGGAAAGCGCATCGCCGCGCGCCTCAGAATGCCCAGCGCAACCCCGCATACGCGCTGCGCGGAATGCGCAGCGGGGGCGGCTGGCTCGTTTCGGCATGCCGCACGTGCAGGACGTCGGATGCCGCGAGCGAGAGCTCGAGGTTGCGGGTCACGTGCCATCCGAGGCGCAGGTCCGCTTCCCAGTAGCTCTCGACACCGATGTCGTCCAGGGCACCGATCTGGCGAACACCGGCATACAGCTCGACGTCGTGCGGCAGGTCCATGTACGAGTGCAGGAAGAACTGGTGTCCCGGATCGTGACCGAGCGACGTCTGGATTCCCGCGATGTCGGTCGCGCCCGGCTCGAGATGAAAATCCTTGTGGAGGAGCGTGATGCCGGGATTGAGCCGCCACCATGGCACGGGGCTGTAGCCCGCCCACGCTTCCAGGCCGTAGGTGTGGCCTTCCAGCCCGTTGCCGAAGTGGACCGGAAAGCCCCCGGCGTCGTTGAGCGACGTGGTTCGCAGGTCGGTGTAGTCGTTGTAGAAAATGGACACCGATGCATTGAAGCTCGCGGACGGACGGGTGCGCCAGCCGGCCTCGTAGGCCGTCAGCTTCTCGGCCTGGAATTGCGGCGACGTCTCGACGATGCCCGGCGCGGTAAGGTCGCGCTCGATGCGCGAGGGCGGACGCACCGCGCGCGACACCGCTGCCCACACGTAATCGGCGGGCGTGGCTTGCCAGCCGATCCGCACGTCGGGCATCACCGCCCATTGGCTGAAGCTGCTGTACTCGACCTTCACGCCGTAGACGACCTTGACGTCGCGCGCGAGGCTCACCGTGTCCTGCGCGAAGATGTTGGACAGTTGCACCGTCTCGCTCTCGGGAGACAGGACGAACGGGTTCGCGGTGTTCGTGAACCGATCGCGCCAGGTGCGCTGCCCGACGCCCCATACGATCGCATGAGAGCCGATCGTGAAGTCGTGCTCGAGCTGGATGTCGAGCGTCTTCACCTGCTCGTCGGAGCTGCCGCCCGTCGCGCCGGAATCGGACCGGTTCTGCTCGTCGTAATAGCCCTGCAGGCGCAGCGATCCGTTGGCGAGGCGCGTGACCCAGCGCCCGAGCAGGTTGCCGCCGCTGCGCCGTCCCGAAGGCGAGTCGACGCGGTTCTCGTAGATGTCTCCCTGCACGGTCGACTCGGCGTCGCGGGGCCCGAAGTCCGCGCGAAATCCCGCCTGCTTGCCGTGCCAGTCGTCGGCTGCGCTCGTTCCGTCGGGACGATACGTGTGGCCTTCGCCATAGCCCAGCGCATACGTGCGCCACGTGCCCGACGTGCCGAGCGTGCCGCCCCAGCGCGCGGCGCCGCGCTGCACCAGGTCGCCGAGCTTCACGTCGACGAGGCCGCCCTGCGTATCGCCGGAGCGCCGGGTGATCACGTTGATCACGCCGTTCACCGCATTGGCGCCCCACAGCGTTCCGCCGGGCCCGCTGATGACCTCGATGCGGTCGATGTCCGCGAGCATGACCTCCTGCTGGTCCCAGAACACGCTGTTGAAGAACGGCGTGAACACGCTGCGCCCGTCGATGAGCACGAGCACCTTGTTCGACGCATTCACGGAATTGAAGCCGCGCGCGGAGATGGTGTAGGCCTGCGAATTCACGCGCGCCACCTCGAGGTTGGGCGCGAGGCGAAGCGCCTCGGGCAGGCTCGCCGCACCCGAGCGCCGTATGTCGTCGCCCGTGATGACGTACACCGCGGCCGGGGACTGCGCGAGCGCTTCCGGCCGCTTCGACACCGACGTCACCTCGATCTGCGCGAGTTCGTCGAGCGACAGGCTGCCGAGCTCACGCAGCGTCTGCGCGCCCGCCTCGGGCAGCAGCAGCGCGCACATGGAGCAGGCCAGCAGGCGTGCTGCGGGCGTGAACCGCCGATCGCAGGATCGGCGAGCGACCGCATCCCCGTGACAGCGGGCCGGCAATACCAACGCGAGCTCCTCCGTGCGGCCCGCTGGATTTGATTGGTCGTGCAAGAACGCAACGCACCGGTGTATGGGCCGCGGCGTCCGCAATGGTACCGAATCCGAGCCGTCGCCCGGTCAGCGACGAGGACTATCGGCGCCGAACCGGGATGAATTGCTTCAGGAGGGGCGCAGCGTGGAGGTGAGCGCGACGACGCGAGGACCGCGCCGCCGCTGAGCGCGTACGCCCGCCGCCAGCGGATCGCAATCCGCCGGCAGCGAGGCCGCGCGAGGTGTCGCTACCAGGTTGCGAGACGTCGCTTCGGAGGCTCCGCAGGCGCCCTGCCGGCCAGGAGCGTGCCATCGGGCTCTCCGGCAATCACGCCGGCGCCGCGCTGGAAACGGTACTGGTCCGAGTTCGACGACAGCGCCTGCAACTCGGCGAACCGCTGCGCGAACGGCACGTTGCGCCGGGGATCCGCAGCCTGTGCCGCAACGACCGCTTGCGGCTGGAATTGCGAGGAGTGCGAGGACGCCGCCTGCATCCGCGCGAAGTTTTCGGCAAACGACGGCGGATCCGCCGGGCCCGCGACGTTGCCAATCTCCGCCGGCCCGCGCGGGTTCTCGCTGTTCGTGGACAACCGCTGCATTTGCGCGAACTGCGCGGCAAACGACGACTGCCCGTGGCTCGTCGTCTGCGCGGCGGCCGTCGTCACCGCCACGCCGAGCATCAGCGCGACCGCACCAACCTTCATCTCGAATTTCATGCCACATCTCCTTTGCGATGAGTGAGCTGGACAACGCACGAACCGGATCGCCGGGATGCAGCGCTGCTGCGTTGCTGCGGCGGTCTGCGATTCGCGCACCCTGTTGACCATACGCACATCGTCGGCGAGGGTGACATCGCGACTGTTTCGGCGACGAGGTCGCGCCATTGCACCTGCAACACGCGCCGTGAACACCACGGCACGCAGTCGTTACAGTAGCAACCGCCGGGGGCGCGGCCCGTGCAGCGGCCGCTCGCGAAGGTGCTTCAGTGCGCGGCGGCGCTTGCCGCGGAAGGGGCAAGCACGCGCGCCAGCGCTTCGGCGATGTCGCGGCTCCTGAGCGGCTTTCGAAGCACGTCGGCGATGCCCGTCGATCGCGCGACGGTGGCGAAGCCCGCATCGACGTAGCCGCTCATGATGAGGATCGGGACGTCCGGTCGAATGCGACGCACCTCGAGGGCAAGTCCGCGACCCGTCAGCTCGGGCATCATTTCGTCGGTCAGCACGACGTCGAAGCGACGCGGGTCTTGCCTGAACGCCTCGAATGCCGCGGTGCTCGACCGGAACCCCACCGGCTCGTAGCCGAGCTCCGCGAGCATCTCCTCGGCGAGCGCGACGAGCGCAGGCTCGTCGTCGACCACCATGACGACCTCGCCGTTGCCATGCGGCCGCTCGCCGTCCGCCTCGCGGTCGGGCACCGGCGCCGTTCCGGCAACGGGCAGCCAGATCGTGAACGTCGTGCCTTCGTCGAGAACGGTCACGACGTCGATGGCGCCACCGACGTCGGCCACGATGCCGTGAACGAGCGACAAGCCGAGACCGGTGCCCACGCCCACGCCCTTGGTGGTGAAGAAAGGATCGAAGATGCGGTCGAGGACGTCGGCCGGAATGCCGGTGCCCGTGTCGCGCGCCGTGAGCCGAACGTACGGGCCCGGCGCGAGCTCGCCGTGAAAGAGCGAACGGCGCGCGGGAACCTCGACGCGATCGAGGCCCACCTCCAGCACGCCCCCGGCCGGCATCGCTTGTACGGCATTGGTGCAGAGATTCATCGCGACCTGGTGGAGCTGCGTGGCATCGCCGATGACGGCCGCGTCGCCCGCGTCGAGCCGCCGGCGCAGTTGCACACGGCCGGGCAGCGACGGGGCGAGCAGGTCGAGCGTCTCCGCGACGACGGCCTGCACGTTGATCGGCGTGCGCTCGCCCACGCCGCTGCGGCTGAACGCGAGGATGCGCTCGACCAGCGCCTTCGCGCGCCCGGCCGCCTGCATGACGTTGTCGACGTAGCGGCGCACGACACCGCCTTCGCCCGAGCCCTTCTGCGCGAGCTCGCCGTAGCCGAGTATCGCGCCGAGGATGTTGTTGAAGTCGTGCGCGATGCCGCCCGCGAGCGTGCCCATGGCCTCCATCTTCTGCGACTTGCGCAACTCGACTTCGAGCTTCTCCTTTTCCATCTCGGCGCGCTTGCGGTCGGAGATGTCGATGGCCGAGCCCACGAGACGATACGGATTGGCGTCGGCGTCGCGCAGGTAGCGCCCGCGCACCAGCAGCCAGTGCCATTGGCCGTCGGCGTGGCGCACGCGATACTCGAGCTCGTAGCGCTCGGTGCTGCGCTCGAGATGCGCCTTCATCGCGGCGTCGACCCTGTGCCTGTCGTCCGGATGGATGTTGGCGAGCGCCTCGTCGCGGGTGCGCACGAGCTGGTCGCCGCGCAGACCGAGCAGCTCCTTCATCTTCGGCGAGACGAATACCGGCCCGCCGTGCAGCATGCGATCGAAGTGGCCTTCGTTCGCGCCTTCCATGGCGAGCGCGTAGCGCTCCTCGCTCTCGCGCAGCGCGCGCTCGCTCAGCTCCACGCGCCGAAGCTGATACACCAGCGCGGCGATGGCGAGCGCGATGAGCGCGCTCAGCACGACGTCCTGCACGGCGACGAGGTACAGCTCCTTGCGCCACGGATCGAGCACCGCCGCCTCCTCGCGGGCGATCGCGACGGTGATCGGGAACGAATCGGCGTGAGCGCCGGCGAGGAAGCGCGGCACGCCGTCGATCGGCGAGATCGCGCGTGCCGCGCCGGCCGCAGGGACCGCGCTCGCGAGCGCCGGATAGGACTTGCCGATGCGGTCCGGCCTCGGCGGCTCGCGCACGAGCAGCGTGCCGTCGTCGCGAAACAGCAGGATCGCGCTGCGCGTGCCGGGCTTGATCTGTCGATAGAAGGCCTGGAACTGCTCGAGGTCGATGACGCCGTCGACCACGCCTGCGAAGCTGCCGCCCGCCCCGGTGAGGCGGCGGGACAGCACGATGACGGCCCGGCCGCTGGAGCGCGTCACCAGCGGCTCGCTCACGAACAGGCCGAGATTCGGGTTGTCGCGTTGCGCGGTGAAATACGAGCGGTCGACGACGGCGCGATAGGCCTCGTCGCCGGACGCGCGCGAGCGATAGAGGGCGTTGCCCTCGGCGTCGGTGATGGTCAGCGCGATGAGCTGCGGCAGGCCCTGCACGCGTGCGGCCAGCACGGCGTCGTACTCCGCGGGCGGCATCGCCGGCTTGCCGCGCGCATGCGCGTCCACGACCCCGCGCAGCAGCACGTCGACGGCCTCGAGGGTCGCGTTGGTTTGCGCCGCGAGGATGCGCGCGTCGTTGGTGAGCTCGCGGCTCGCGTCGCCGATGGTGAATCGATACGAGCGCCACTGGTTGTAGGCGTCGATCGCGATGTTCGCGACGATCGCGACGATGCCGATCGCGAGCACCCAGCGCCTGAGCCGCGCGGGCTCGATCGATGCGGCGCGGTCGCGGCTTCGCGCCATGCGCTTACCGGGCGGCAACGATGGGCGGCCCGATCACCGAGCGCACGGCACCGAGCAGCACCTCGCGGTCGAACGGCTTGGCCACGATGCGCTCGACCCCGAGCTCGCGCGCCGCGGGTCCCTGGCATCGCACGCCGGAGCGGAATTGCGCCGAAACGGCGATGATGGGCACGCCGGGATAGGTGTCTCGCACCCGGTGCAGCAGCGCGGCGCCCAGATGGCGCGGCATGAACACGTCGACGATGACGAGCTCGACGTCCGCGTGCCGCTCGTCCGCTGCGCGGACCACGTCATATCCCTCCGACGTCAGCCACTCCATCATCAGCGCGCGCATCGGCGCGTCGTCCTCGATGATGGCGATGGGTCCCATGCTTTCACTGAACGGCATGGACGCTATCATCGGGTTTCGCCGCGGCCGGCGTGCGATTACAGGTGCAATGCCTCGTGACGCATTCAGCGCAGCACCTCGACCGACGCGTCGAGCATGTAGCCCGCGCCGCGTTCCGTCTTGATGTACTCGGGATGCGAGGGATCCGCCTCGATCTTGCGCCGCAGCCTCAGGATCTGGACGTCGATCGAGCGGTCGTACACCTCCGCGCGATTGAGCCGCGACAGCTCGAGCAGCTGGTCGCGCGTCAGGATGCGCCGCGGGGCGGCGCAGAACGCCTGCAGCAGGCTGAACTCGCCATTGGTGAGCTCCACGCGCTCGCCGCCCGGCGACGTCAGGCGACGGGTCCGCACGTTGAGCTCCCAGCCGGCGAAGCGGTAGGCGCGCCGGGTCTCGTCGCGCGCGGGCAGCAGCTCCTCGACCGTCCTGTAGCGACGCAGCACGGCGCGCACGCGCGCGAGCAGCTCGCGCGGGCTGAACGGCTTGGTGATGTAGTCGTCGGCGCCGAGCTCGAGGCCCATGACGCGGTCGGCCTCGTCCTTGCGGCCCGTCACCATGATGATCGGGATCGCGGACTCGGCGCGAACCTTGCGTGCGAGGTCCATGCCGTCCTCGCCGCCGAGGCGCAGGTCGAGCACGATCACGTCGATCGCCTGCTCCGTCAAGGCGCGCGCCATCTCCGCGCCGGTGGACACGGTTGTCACGCGCAGCGCGTTGTCGCCGAGATACTCGGCGATGAGCGCGCGCATGGCCGGGTCGTCGTCGATCGCCAGGACGTGCGGGGCCACCTCGCTGTTCGCCGCGGCGGCTTCCATGGCGAAATTTTACAGCGGCAGCGTGGAGGCGGCGTCGTCCCGTGTTGTTACACCCGTAACGGACCCGCGCGCCGCGCCTTCCGCGCGGCTCATTTGAACCGCTCGATGTCGAGCTCGGAGACCGCGGGAGCCGCGTTGCCCCACGATGCACGGACGTAGGACAGCGCCGCCGCGATATCGGCCGGGCTCAGCCGACCGATGAAAGGCGGCATGCCGTAAGGCCTGGGGTTGGCGGCGGTCACGGGCGCATAACCGCCGTACAGCACGGCCTTGATGGCGTCGGCGGCGACCGGCTCGGTCACGCTCGTGTTGCGCGCAAGCGGCGGATACGCCGGCAAGGCGCCTTCGCCGTCGCTGCCGTGGCATTCGGCGCAATGATCCTCGTAGATCGCGTTGCCGCGCGCCACAACCGCGGTGTCGGATGCATCGCGTCGATGCGTCTGCGGCGTTCGCCCGGCGAACGAGCGCAGATAGGTTGCAATGGCGCGCGCATCATCGACGCTCAGGTGCTGCGTGCTGCGATACACCACCTCGCCCATCGGGCCCATCGCCGTGCCGCGCGGCGACACGCCGGTGCGCAGAAGCGCTTCGATGTGTCCGTCCTCCCAGCTTGCGACGCCCGCGCCGACGGTCGAGATGAGCGGCGGCGCGTACCAGTTCTGCATCGGGATGAGGCCGCCGCCGAGGTCGAGGTTGTGACGCACCGCGCCGAGGATGTTGCGCGGTGCGTGACAGGCGTCGCAGTGTCCAAGCCCTCGCACGAGATACGCGCCGCGGTTCCAGTCGGCACTCCTGCCCGCCTCGGGCTCGAATTCACCCGGACGGAAGTACAACGCGCGCCATGCCAGGAGCGCGACTTGCGTGTCGTAGGGAAAGCGCACCGCGTGCGGCGTGTTGGGCCGCGACACGGGCGCCAGCGTTCGCAGATAGTCGAACATGGCGTCCGCATCCGCGCGCGTCACGCGCGTGAAGCTGGGATACGGAAATGCCGGGTAGAGCAGATGCCCGTCCCGGGCGCGCCCTTCGCGCAGCGCACGCCGGAAATCCTCGCGCGACCATGCGCCGATGCCGGTTGCCGCGTCGGGCGTGATGTTGGTCGAGTACACCGTGCCGAACGGCGTCTGGATCGGGCGTCCGCCCGAAAACGGCGCGCCCCCGAGCGCCGTGTGACATGCCACGCAGTCGCCCGCCGCGACGAGGTAGCGGCCGCGCTCGAGCGGGGCGGCGACGTGCGCATCGGCAGCCGCGGCCACCGGCGCGAGGCTGCCGCAGCGCAACGGCAGCTCGCGCGTCGCCGCGGGCTCCGCGTTCATGCCCGGCGTGACGGGCTGCGCGGCGAGCCACGCGATCAACCCGTACGCATCCTCCGGCGCCAGTCGTCGCGCCACCTCGCCCATGCAATCCGGCGGACGCGACCGAGATTCGCCCGCGCGCCATTCGCCGAACTGCTTGTTCATGTAATCGCGCGGCAGTCCGAGCAGCGCCGGGATCCCCGGCTCGACGCCGGTGAGGTGCGTCCCATGGCACTCGACGCATGCCGGAACGCCGCGTGCGGGGTCGCCATGCTCGACGATGTCGCGCGCACGCTCGACCGCCTGCGGCGACAATGCCGCGGGTTGCGGCGGCGGATGAGGCAGCTCGAGCTGCGCGAAGTACGACGCCATCTCGCGCAGATAGTCGTCGCTCATGTACTGCACGAGGTACACCATCGGCGCGTACGTGCGGCGTCCGTCGCGAAAGCTCACGAGCTGATTGAAGAGGTAGCCCGCGGACTTGCCGGCGATGCGCGGCGACAGCGCGTCGGGGGTCGCCTGCGTCGTGCTGCCGTGGCATACGGTGCAAGGCCGCGCGCGCTCCGCCATGGTGTCGGCGACGACGACCGGCCCGTGCCGCTTCGTCGCGACCGCGGGCGCGCTGCCTCCCGATTCGACGCGTTGCACCGGCGTCGACACCGGCACGCTTCCCGTGATCAGCCGAACCACGGCCACGATGCCGATCACCAAGAGCGCCGCGAGGGCCACGCCCACGGCGACGATCATGTACGGCGGCGTGCCCTCGAGGTCCCGGGCCGCATCGGCGCGGCCGCGCACGCCGAAGAACGACCATAGAACGGCCCTGACGAGGCGAAGCAGGCTCACGCCCGTCCACTGTACGTGGAACGCCGGGCAGCGTGCACGCCGCGCCTGCGGTCCGGCCGGCCGCCCGAGCCGAAGGGCGCCCGCCCCGGCTCTTGCCGCATACTTGCGCGATGATCATCGACATCCACGGTCACTACACCACCGCGCCCAAGGCGCTCGAGGCCTGGCGCAACCGGCAGATCGACGGCATCCGCGACGCCGCGCGCATGCCCGCGGCGTCGGAGCTGCGGATCGGCGACGACGAGCTGCGCGAATCGATCGAGGCCAACCAGCTCCGCCTGATGCGCGAGCGCGGCATCGACGTGACGGTGTTCAGCCCGCGCGCGAGCTTCATGGCGCATCACATCGGCGATTTCCAGGTGTCGAGCACGTGGGCCGCGATCTGCAACGAGCTTTGCTACCGGGTGAGCCGGCTCTTCCCCGATCATTTCATTCCCGCCGCGATGCTGCCGCAGAGTCCCGGCGTGGACCCCGCGACGTGCATCCCGGAGCTCGTCAAGTGCGTCGAGCAGTACGGCGACGTCGCGATCAATCTCAATCCCGACCCGTCGGGCGGGCGGTGGGACTCGCCGCCGCTGTACGACCGCTGGTGGTACCCGGTCTACGAGAAGATGGTCGAGTACGACATCCCGGCGATGATCCACGTGAGCACGAGCTGCAATCCGTCGTTCCACACGACCGGCGCGCACTATCTCAACGCCGACACCACGGCGTTCATGCAGTGCCTCGCGTCCGACCTGTTCGAGGATTTTCCGACGCTGCGCTTCGTCATCCCGCACGGCGGCGGTGCGGTGCCCTACCATTGGGGACGCTTCCGCGGGCTCGCGCAGGAGATGAAGAAGCCGCTGCTGAAGGACCATCTGCTGCGCAACGTGTTCTTCGACACGTGCGTCTACCACCAGCCCGGCATCGACCTGCTCACGCGCGTCATTCCCGTGGACAACATCCTGTTCGCGAGCGAGATGATCGGCGCGGTGCGCGGCATCGATCCCGAGACGGGTCATCACTACGACGACACCCGGCGCTACGTCGAAGCCGCGCACGTCGACCCGGAGGCAAGGCGGCGGATCTACGAGACGAACGCGCGCCGGGTGTACCCGCGGCTCGACGCCGCGCTGAAGGCGAAAGGACATTGAGATGCACGAGCTTGGAGTCGTCTACCGCAACGTCGCCCGTGCCGACCGCGACCTTGTCGCCCGCCTCGGCGCGTACGGAACCGCCACGGTGCACGAAGCGATGGGACGCACCGGCCTGCTCGAGCCGTACATGCGCCCGATCTACGCGGGCGCGCAGGCGTGCGGCACGGCCGTCACGGTGCTCCTGCATCCGGGCGACAACTGGATGCTGCACGTCGCCGCGGAGCAGATCCAGCCGGGCGACCTGGTGGTGGCAGCGGTGACCGCCGCGTGCACCGACGGCTATTTCGGCGAGCTCCTCGCCACGAGCTTCAAGGCGCGCGGCGCCGCGGGCCTCGTGATCGACGGCGGCGTGCGCGACGTCAAGGCGTTGACCGCGATGCGCTTCCCGGTGTGGAGCAAGGCGATCTCGGCGAAGGGCACGGTCAAGGCGACGCTCGGCTCGGTCAACATCCCGGTCACGTGCGCCGGCGCGCGGGTGACGCCGGGCGACGTCGTGGTGGCCGACGACGACGGGGTCGTGGTCGTGCCCGCGGCGCTGGCGCAAAAGACGCTCGACGCCGCGGCTGCGCGCGAGGCGAACGAAGGCGCGAAGCGCGAGAAGCTCGCGGCCGGCGTGCTCGGCCTCGACATGTACGGCATGCGCGAGCCGCTGCGCAAGGCCGGCCTCAAGTACATCGATTGAACGCCTCCATCTCGGCCATCTGCTCGATGGCCATGCGCGGCGTGCTCGCGGACCTCGGCGAGGCGTACACGCAACGATCGGGACAGCGCGTCGACGTCGTGGCCGCGGGCGGCGTCGACGCTGCGCGGCGTGTCGAAAGCGGCGAACCGTTCGACGTCGTCGTGCTCGCGCGCGAGGCGATCGACCGGCTTGCGGCGGCGCACCGTGTCGACGCGGATACGCGCGTCGATCTCGCACGCTCGGCTATCGTCGTCGCGGTCCCGGCGGGTGCAACGCACCCCGACATCGGCAGCGAAAGCGCGGTGCGCGACGCCGTACTGCGCGCGCGCACGATCGGCTATTCGACGGGCCCCAGCGGGGCGCATCTCCTTCGCCTGTTTGACCGCTGGGGCATCGCGGACACGATCGCACCGCGCATCGTGCAGGCACCGCCGGGCGTGCCCGTGGGCGCGCTCGTCGCGCGCGGCGAGGCCGACCTCGGCTTCCAGCAGCGGAGCGAGCTGATGCACGTGCCGGGCATCGATGTCGTCGGCCCCCTTCCGTCCGACTGCCAGTCCATCACGGTGTTCTCCGGCGCAGTGTGCGGCGTGACGCGTCGAGCTGCGGCAGCGAAGGCCTTGCTCGCCTTTTGCGCGTCGGGACAAGCGAGCGACGCGAAGCGCCGCTACGGCATGGAACCGGCGTAACGCGCGCCACGCCGCGGTATCCTCAGGGGGACTTCCATGGGGGGAAAAGAACGATGGCAGAACCGCACGCCTTCGGCATCGCCGGCCTGATCGGGTGGCCCGTCGCGCATTCGCGCTCGCCGGTCATCCACAATCACTGGCTCGCGCACTACGGAATCTCCGGTCGTTACGTGCTGTTCCCCGTGCCGCCGGAGAAGCTCGAGCCCGCGGTGCGCGGCCTCGCCGCGCTCGACCTGCGCGGCTGCAACGTCACCACGCCGCACAAGCAGGCGATCTTTCCGCTGCTGGATCGCGTGGACGACCTGGCCCGCCGCATCGGCGCAGTGAACACCGTGGTGGTGGAAAAGGACGGCACGCTGACCGGCTTCAACAACGACGGCAATGGTTTCATCCAGAGCCTGCGCGACGCCGATCCGCAATGGCGGCCCGATACCGGGCCCGCCCTCGTGCTGGGTGCGGGGGGTGCGGGACGCGCCGTCGTCGCGAGCCTGGCCGCGCAGGGCGCGCGCGAGATCCGCCTTGCCAATCGCACCATCGCCAAGGCGCGCGAGCTCGCGGACGCGGTGGGATCGTCGGTCACCGTCGTTCGTTGGGAAGAGCGCGCGGAGGCGCTCGACGGTGTGGCGCTCCTTGCCAACGCGACGAGCCTCGGCTCCGTCGGCAAGCCCCCGCTCGACATCGCGCTCGATCGGCTTCCGCAACGCGCGCTGGTGGGCGACCTGATCTACGTCCCGCCCGAGACGCCTTTGCTCGCGGCCGCTCGCGTGCGCGGCAACGTCACGGTGAACGGTCTCGGCCTTTTGCTGAACCAGGCGCGTCCGGCGTTCGACGCGTGGTTCGGCGTCATGCCCGAGATCACGCCGGCGCTGCGCCAGGCGATCGCGGCAACGTTCTAGGCGGCCGCGCCGTGGACGTTCGCATCTTCGAGGAGCCGAAGATCGACTGCCACGTGCACGTGCTCGACCCGGCGCGCTTCCCGTACAACGCGAGCACGCATTACGCGCCGTCGGGACAGGAGATCGGAACGCCGGCGCAGCTCGACCGCGTGATGGAGGTCTACGGCGCGCAGCACGCGCTGCTCGTCGGCCCCAACTCGGGCTACGGGCTCGACAACGCGTGCATGCTCGACACCATCGCGCGCGGCCGCGGTCGCTACAAGGGCATCGCGGTGGTCGGCAACGACGTCACGGTCGACGAGCTCGAGCGGCTGAAACGCCAGGGCGTCGTCGGCGTGGCCTGGAACGCCACGCACTACGGCCTCGACTACTATCGCGACGCCGGGCCGCTGCTGCAAAGGCTCGCGGCGCTCGACATGCTCGTCGACGTCCAGGTCGAGCACGATCAGCTCGTCACGCTCGCGCCACGCCTCGTGGACTGCGGCGTGCGCATCCTGGTCGATCATTGCGGACGCCCGACCCTCGCGGAGGGCCCGATGCAACCGGGATTCCGGGCGTTGCTCGCGCTCGCCGGGACGAGGCGCGCGTTCGTCAAGCTGTCGGGCTTCGTGAAGTTCTCGCGCGAGCCCGCGCCGCACGCCGACGCGTGGCCGTTCGTTCGCGCGCTCGTCGATGCCTTCGGCCTCGATCGTTGCCTGTGGGCGTCGGACTGGCCGTATCTGCGTGCGCCGCTGCGCGTCGATTACGGCGTGCTGCTGCAGACGCTGACCGCGCTCTTTCCGCAAGCGTCGCAGCGGCGCACGCTGCTGTGGGACACCCCGCGCGCGTTGCTCGGCTTCGGGCCCTGACGCCGCACGGTCACCGGGACGGCGACGGTTGCCGCGCGAGCAGCACCACCGTGCTTCGCGGGTTGACGTGGTAGCGATCGGGCGGATCGAGCCTGACTTCGCGGCCCGCGTCGAGGAAATCGTCGCCGGCCGCCAGGCTCGTGTCGACCGCGCGATGCCACGCGAGGTTCGCCGCCAGCGGCGGCAGCTTCGTCGCTTGCGCCTCGTAGTGCGCGTTGAAGACCAGGAACAGGCGCTGCACGCCGCCATCGGCGCCGTCCTCGCTCGCGTCGAGCTGCACGCACACCGTACGGGCATTCGGGTCCGACCAGCCCGGCGTGTCGAGACCCGGTGAAAACCACGTGAGGTCCGGCACGCCGTCGTCGTCGAGGTCCTTGCCGAGGAAGAACTTCCTGCGCTGGAGCACGGGAAAGCGACCGGTCATCGCGATGGCCTTGCGGAAGAACTCCACCAGGTCGCGGTTTCGCTCGACCTCGTTCCAGTCGAACCAGTTGATCTCGTTGTCCTGGCAATACGCATTGTTGTTGCCCTGCTGCGTGCGCGCGAACTCGTCGCCGCCCAGCATCATCGGCGTGCCCGACGCGAACAGCAGGTAGCAGGCGAAGTTCTTCATGAGCTGCCGGCGCAGCGTCGTGACGGCGGCATCCTGGGTCGGCCCCTCGACGCCGCAGTTCCACGAATGGTTGTCGTCCGAGCCGTCGCGGTTGCCCTCGCCGTTCTTCTCGTTGTGCTTGCCGTTGTAGGAAACGAGATCGTGCAGCGTGAATCCGTCGTGGCAGGTGACGAAGTTGATGCTGTTGAAAGCCGAGCGGCCGTCTTCGCCGTACAGGTCGGCCGAGCCCGTGAGGCGCCAGCCCACGTCGGCCAGCATGCCGGCGTCTCCCTTGCCGAACGCGCGCATCGTGTCGCGGAACTTGCCGTTCCATTCCGACCAGTCGACCGGAAAGTTGCCGACCTGATAGGTGCCGATGTCCCAGGGCTCGGCGATCATGGCCACGCGATTGAGCACCGGGTCCTGCGACACGGCGTCGAAGAATGGCGACGAAGCCTCGAAGGCGCCCTGCTGGCCGGCGCGCCCGAGCACGGAGGCGAGATCGAAGCGAAAGCCGTCGACGTGCATCACGTCCGCCCAGTAGCGCAGCGAGTCCATGACGAGGCGGATCACCGCGGGGCTGCCGAAGTCCAGGCTGTTGCCGCAGCCGGTGTAGTTCATGTAGTAGCGCCGCGGCGCATCCGCCGGCCCGGTCAGGCAGTAGTACGACGCGTTGTCGAGTCCGCGAAAGGAGATGCTCGGGCCCATCTCGTTGCCTTCGCCCGTGTGGTTGTAAACCACGTCGAGGATGACCTTGATGCCCGCCCTGTGCAGCTCGCGCACCAGGGTCTTGAACTCCGCCACCTGGCAGCCGGGCGCGGTGCCGCTGCCGTACGACGACTCGGGCGCAAAGAAGCCGATCGAGTTGTAGCCCCAGTAGTTGGTCAGGCCCTTGTCGGCCAGGAAGTCGTCGACGTAGTACTCGTGAACCGGCAATAGCTCCACGGCGTTCACGCCGAGATCGCGCAGATACGGGATCTTCTCGATGAACCCGAGGTACGTGCCGGGTCGCTTGACGCGCGAGGACGCATGCGCGGTGAAGCCCTTGACGTGGACCTCGTAGATGACGAGCTGCTGGAGCTGAAGATCGGGGGACGCGACGCCCTGCCAGTCGAACGCGTCGTCGACGACGACGGCCTTGGGAACGATCGCGCTGTTGTCGCGCCGATCCGGCGAGCGCTCGCCGGCGCCGGGCTGCGCATCGTAGGCGAGGAGCAGGTTGTCGGCATTGCGGAACTTGCCCGTGAGCGCCTTGGCGTACGGATCGAGCAGGAGCTTGGCGTCGTTGAACCGCAAGCCCCACTCGGGACGATATTCGCCGCTCGCCTTGTAGCCGTAGAGCTGCCCCGGCTTCACGCCATGCACGTGCGCGTGCCAGACGAACTTGTCGCGCTCGCGCAGCTCGATGACGTCGGTCGGCTCCTCGTTCGCCCTGTCGAAGAGCAGCAGGAACATCCTGCCGGCCTGCTTCGAGTAGACGGCGAAGTTGACGCCATCCTCCACGAGCGTCGCACCCAAGGGATAGTGCCTGCCCTTCGCGACGGTGCGCGTCGTGCGGTGCTCGAGCTCGTACGCCATGGCCCGCTCCTCGGGTGCCCCAAGGCGATCTTGCGTCGTTTCGGCGACGCCTGGAATTGTCCCAAGGTGCACGCCCCGCCCGCGCCCGACCCCTGGTTCAGGCGCTGCGGCGGGCAGCGAGCGCGCATAATGGCCGGCCCATCGGGACGCGCACCGTGACCACCCGTCGACGATTCCTTGGAGCCACCGGCGCCATGGCAAGCCTCGCGGCGCTGCAACCGCAAGCGCGCGCCGCAGCCGGTGATCGCCCGCCCGCCGCCAGGCGACTGCCGGTTTCCGATGACTACTACGGCACCACGGTCGTCGATCCCTATCGCTGGATGGAGGACGGCAGGAATCCGGAGCTGCTGTCGTGGCTCCAGGCCCAGGACGCCTACACGCGCAAGGTGCTTGCGAGCGTTCCGGGCGCGGCCAAGCTGCGCGCGCGCGTGTCGCAGCTTTCGAGCGATCTGTCCGTCACGGCCAGGGTCGACGTTGCGGGGACGCGCCTCTTCTTCGAGCAGCAGCCGGCAGGCGCCCAGAACTTCAAGCTCTTCGTGCGCGAAGAGAATGCATCGGTGCGCACGCTCGTCGATCCGACCACGCTCACGATCGACGATGCGCACGTGAGCCTCGACTGGTGGGAGCCGTCGAACGACGGGCGCTACGTCGCCTACGGGCTGTCGCCTGCCGGCTCGGAGGCGTCGGTCGCGCACGTGATCGACGTCGACAGCGGCCGCGTCCTCGAAGAGCGCATCCGCGACACCGACTGGGGCGTCACCGGGTGGCTCCCCGACGCATCGGGCTTCCTCTACATCCAGCTCACCGGCAAGCGCGGCACGCCGCAGCTCTACTGGAACAGCGTGGTGAAGCTGCACAGGCTCGGCGAAGATCCCGCGGCGGATCGCGTCGTGCTCAAGCGCGGCCTGTACGACTCGATCGCCATGACGGAGCTGCAGATCGGCGTCGTTGGCACGATACGCGGCTCCGAACACGCCATCGTGATGGTGCGCGACATCCGACCCGAGCGAGAGGTATGGACGGTGCGCCTGTCCGAGCTGCTCGGCGATGGCAAGCCCGGCTTCCGGCGAGCCGCGGGGATCGACGACCTGGTCGAGAGCGTCGCCGCCTCCGGCGACGACCTCTTCGTCGTGTCGAATCGCGATGCGCCGCGCGGGCGCGTGCTGCAGACGTCCCTCGCGACGCCGTCGTTGTCGACGGCGGCCGAAGCGCTGCCGCAAACGCACGTCGTTGCCGAGCAGGTGTATCCGGTCGCGGACGGCGCCCTGGTGCAGCTCATGGACGGCGGCGTGCAGCGGCTGACGCGCGTGACGCGCGACGGACACGCCTCGCCGATCGAGCTGCCCTTCGAGGGCTCGGTGAGCGGCGTGTTCAGCTCTCCGCAGCGTCGCGACGCGCACCTGTCGCTCACGGGATGGCTGCAGCCGCGCGCGATATGGCGCCTCGGCGCCGACGGCGCGGTGAGCGACACGGGGCTCGACGCCAAGCCGCCGTTCGACCTGTCGCCCTACGTCTCGGAGCGTCGGTTCGCGCGTGCGCGCGACGGCACGAGGATCCCGTACACCATCGTCGCGCGCCGCGGATGGCGCGCGAACGGCGCGAACCCGGTGCTCGCGGAGGCGTACGGCGCCTACCAGCTCTCCTTCTCGCCGGTCTTCCATTCCCGCGTGCCGGCATTCCTCGACGCCGGCGGCATTCTCGTGATCGCCAACGTTCGAGGCGGCGGCGAGTACGGGCGCGAATGGCACAAGGCGGGCCAGAAGGCGACCAAGCCCAATACCTGGCGGGATTTCATCGACGTGTCGCAAGCGCTGATCGCTTCGCGCGTGACCTCGCCCAGGCATCTCGCGATCCTCGGCACGTCCGCGGGCGGCATCGCGGTGGGCCGTGCATTGACCGAGCGGCCCGACCTTTTCGCGGCCGCGGTGTCCGAGGTCGGATGGACGAACCCGCTGCGCTACAGCGTCGAGCAGAACAACGTCGACATCGACGAGTGGGGCCCGATCGTCGACGCCAAGAGCTTTCGCATCATGTACGACATGGACAGCTATCACGCGATTCGCGATGGCGTCCGGTATCCTGCGGTGCTCGTCACGTGCGGGGTCAACGATCCGCGCGTCGCCACGTTCCACGCCGCGAAGTTCGGCGCACGGCTGCAGGCCGCGACCGCGAGCGGTGCGCCGGTGCTGGTGCGCGTCGACTTCGACTCGGGACACGGCATCGGCAGCACGCGCGCCCAGCGCGACGCGTTGCTCGCCGACATCTACACGTTCACGCTGTGGCGCGCGGGCGCACGCGGCTTCCAGCCGAGGGGCAGGCCATGACCTGGTCGATCGTCGCGCGAGACCGGTCCGGCGCGCTCGGCGTCGCGATCGCGAGCCGCTTCTTCGCCGTCGGCGCGTTGTGCGCGCACGCGCGGAGCCACGCGGGCGCGCTTTCCACGCAGGCACTGTGCAATCCGCTGTACGCGCCCGCGGCGCTCGACCTCATGGCGCAGCACGTCGACCCGCGCGACATCGTGGCGCGCCTGACGGCCGCGGATGCCGGACGCGATCAGAGGCAGCTCCACATGGTGGACGCCCAGGGTCGCGTCGCCGCGCACACGGGCAGCGCGTGCATCGACTGGTGCGGTCATCGCGCGGGCGCCGGCTATTCGGTCGCCGGCAACATGCTCGCCGGCGCACGCGTGATCGACGACACCGCGAGTGCTTACGAAGCGCATGCGCACGTGTCGTTCGCCGAGCGGCTCGTCGCCGCGCTCGCCGCCGGCGAAGCGGCCGGAGGCGACAAGCGCGGCAAGCAGGCGGCGGCGCTGCTCGTGTACACGACGGAGCGCTATCCCGTGCTCGACATTCGCGTCGACGATCACGAGGAGCCCATCGCCGAGCTGAAGCGCCTCCACGCGAAGAGCCTCGAGCGCTTCCAGGCCTTCGTCGCGTGCCTGCCGAGCGAAGGCGACCCGGTCGGCATCCTGGACCGCAACGAGATCGAGGCGAGGATCGCGCGCTTCGGCGCCGATCGCGCCTCGCGTTGAGCACGCGCGGTCTTCTTGGTACTCTCGCCGTTGGCTCCCCGGCCCCACGAGCCGGGAGTCTTCCCCGGGAGAGCGTTTGGCAACCGTCAGTCTGCGCGGCGTTCGCAAGTCGTTCGAGGCGCAGGAAGTCATCCACGGCATCGATCTCGACGTCGCCGACCAGGAGTTCGTCGTGCTCGTCGGCCCTTCGGGGTGCGGCAAGAGCACGCTGCTGCGCATGATCGCGGGTCTCGAAGCGGTCTCGGACGGGCAGATCGCGATTGGCGACCGCGTGGTCAACGAGGTCGACCCCAAGGACCGCGACGTCGCGATGGTGTTCCAGGACTACGCGCTGTATCCGCACCTGACGGTCTTCCAGAACATCGCCTTTTCATTGCAGTACCGCGGCGTCGCCAGGGCGGAGATCGCGCGCCGCGTCGCGCATGCCGCGGCGATACTCGACATCGAGCCGCTGCTCGAGCGCAAGCCGCGCCAGTTGTCGGGCGGGCAGCGGCAGCGGGTGGCCATGGGCCGCGCCATGGTCCGCGAGCCCAAGGTCTTCCTGTTCGACGAGCCGCTGTCGAACCTCGACGCCAAGCTGCGCGTGCAGATGCGCACCGAGATCAAGAAGCTGCGCGAGCGCGTGCGCACGACCGCGATCTACGTCACGCACGACCAGGTCGAGGCCATGACGCTCGCCGACCGCATCGTGCTGCTGAACAACGGGCGCGTCGAGCAGATCGGCTCGCCCGAGGACGTCTACGAGACGCCCGCCACGCTGTTCGTCGCGGGCTTCATCGGCGCATCGGGCATGAACCTGCTGCAGGGCCATCTGCGACACGAAGCGTCCCGATTCATCGTCGAGCTCGGCGATGGCGCCCGCCTTCCCGCGCCGGCGTCGCCGCATGCGGCGCGCGCCGGCATGCCGGTGGTCATCGGCGTGCGGCCGGAGCACCTGCACTGGGCACACAATGGCGAAGCGTCGCTCGCCGGCACGGCCCGCGTGGTCGAGCCGCTCGGTTCCGACACGCTGGTCGTCTTCGACGTCGCGGGCCGCGAGCTGCAGGCGCGCCTGCCGCCTCGACTCGTGCGGCGCGCGGGCGATCCCGTGCGCGTCACGATCGCGCCGGAGACGATCCACCTGTTCGACCCGCAGACCGGTCGACGGATCTGAGCGAAGCCCACCCGATTCCACGAAGGAGGAGATTCACATGATCACACGTCGCACCCTGCTCAAGACCGCGGCGGCTGCCGCGGCGACGAGCGTCGTTCCGGCTCCCGCGATCGCGCAGGCTCCGAAGAAGATCACGTTCCTCACCTGGAACATCATCGACCAGAAGGAGCTGATCGAAGGCTGGATCAAGCGCTTCCAGGCGGCGCGGCCCGGCGTGGAAGTCGAGTGGCTCGACAAGAAGGGCCCCGATTTCGGCCCGTTCTACCAGACGCAGCTCACCGCCGGCACGCCGCCCGACGTGATCAACACGCAGGGCGCGCTCGGCCTCGAATACGCGGCACAGGGCGCGTTGCTCGACCTGACGCCGCTGTTCGCGAAGGAACCCGCCGTCAAGAGCCGCTACGACGCGAACTATCTGTCGAACTGGGTCTACGAGGGGCACAACTACATGGTGCCCTTCTACATCACCAAGACGCTGCTGTTCTACAACAAGCCGATGTTCGCCAAGGCGGGGCTCGCCGGACCGCCGCAGAGCTTCGACGAGATCCTCGCGCATGCACAGAAGATGACGAGCGGCGACTCGACGGGTTTCATCACGCTCAACTTCGACTGGCTGTACTGGCCGCTGTTCCGGATGAACGGCGTCGACCTCGTGACGCCCGATCTCAAGAAGACGGCGTTCAACACGCCCAAGGCGGTCGAGGTGCTCGACAAGCTCGCGAAAGCCACGCAAGCCAGCGGGATCAACAAGATCTCGTGGACGGGTCGCTGGGTCGAGCCGAACGGCGCCTTCGCGGCCGGCAACGTGGGAATGCTGCACGCGCATTCGCCGGCGTACTTCTTCTTCAAGGGACAGGGCAGCTGGGTCACGCCGGAGTCGCTCGGCGTGGCGCACATGCCCGGCTTCTGGGCGACGCCCAACTCGCACGGCCTCGGCATCTCGAAGGGATCCAGGAATCCCGAGCTCGCATGGGACTTCCTGAAGTTCGTCACCGACAACGCGCAGGCCGGCGAGCTCGCCGAGCGCCGAAAGCTCGTCACGGGCAACGTCGCGGTCGACAAGGCGAGCCTCGCGAAGCTCGAGAAGGACGACGCACTCGTCTACTCGATTCTCAAGACCCAGCTCGAGCACACCGACAAGATGACGGGCAACTGGCGCTTCGGCAACGACAGCCGCATCAAGGAGGCGTTCTGGCCGGAAGTGCAAAGCGCCCTGCTCGGCCGCAAGGATGCGAAAAGCGCGCTCGCCGACGCCGATCGCCGCGTGAGCCGGGAGCTGTCGCGCGCGTGAGGCTCGGGCAAGGCACCCGGATCGCGTAAGCGCCCCGTCGTGAAGGTCGCCTGATGTCCGTCATCGGCACGCAGGCCGCGACACCGCTCGCGCGACCGGGCTCGTCATGGTGGGCGACGCAGCGCAGCCGCCAGCTCGCGCTCGTCGCGTGCTTCCTGCTGCCCTCGCTCGTCGTGTTTTTCCTCTACCGCCTGCTGCCGCTCGGCTGGAACGTGGTCCTGTCGTTCCAGGACTGGTCGCCGCTCAAGCCGGCGCGCTGGATCGGGCTCGCCAACTACGTCGACATATGGTCGTACGACGACGTGTTCTGGACCGCGCTCGCCAACACGTTGATCTTCATCGCGGCGTCGCCGATCGCGATCGCCGCGGCGCTGGGCATCGCGCTCCTGGTCAACTCCGACCTGAAGGGCGCCACGGTCTACCGCACGATCGTGTTCCTGTCCTATCCGCTGATGGCGGTTGCCGTGGGCATCATCTGGCGCTGGATGTACGACGAGCGCGGCGGCATCATCAACTACGCATTGCGCGAAAGCGGATTGATCCGCCACCCGATCGGCTTCCTGCAGAGCTTCGACTGGGCGCTGCCCTCGGTGATCTTCGCCGAGATCTGGCAAGTGGTCGGCTTCTACATGATCATCCTGCTCACCGGGCTGCAGAGCATTCCGCAGAACCTCTACGAGGCCGCACGGATCGACGGCGCGCCTGCACGGGCACGCTTCTTCCGCATCACGCTGCCGATGCTGCGGCCCTCGCTGTTCCTGTGCGTCGTGGTCGGCATCCTGAACTCGTTCAGCAGCTTCGACCTCGTCTACATCATGACCAACGGGGGGCCGGGCCACGCGACCGAGCTTCTCATCACGCACATCTACAAGATGGCGTTCGTGCAGACGCGATTCGACTACGCCGCGGCGCTGACCGTCGTGCAGTTCGCGCTGCTGGTCGTGCTGACCATCGCCGCGAATCGCGCCGCCGGCGGCAATGCCGGTGCGGTGGAGCGGGATTAGGCCCTGACATGCGTCGTGCCACGCCGCTCCTCGCGCTCCGGCACCTCACGCTGGTGATCGTGTCCTTCGTGATGCTGGTGCCCTTCTACTGGGTGCTCAAGACCGCGATCACCAACGAGAACATCTATGCCTACCCGCCCAGCCTGCTGCCGCGGGAGCCGCACCTGTTCAACTTCGTCGACGTCTGGTACCTCATACCGTTTCCGCGCTATCTCGCCAACAGCATCATCGTGTCGGCCATCGTCGTGGCCGCGAACGTGGTGTTCAACGCCATGGCGGGATACGCATTGACGCGGAGCTTCCCCGGCAAGCGGGTGGTCCTGGCGCTGTTCCTCTCCTGCATGCTCATTCCCTTCCAGGCGACCATCATTCCGGCGTACCTCGTCACGGCGAAGATGGGACTGCTGAACACGTATTTAGGCCTGGCGTTCCCGCTGCTCTCGACCATCGTCTGCATCTTCGTGTTCAAGGCCGCCTTCGAGGCGGTGCCGAAGTCGCTGATCGACGCGGCGCGCATCGACGGCCTCGGCGAGTGGCGCATCATCGTGCGCGTCCTGCTGCCGCTGTCGAAGCCGGCGATCGCGACCAACGTGATCCTGAGCTTCATCTGGTCGTGGAACAATTTCCTGTGGCCGCTCCTGATCACGCGCGAGCCGCTGATGCAGACGCTGCCTCTCGGCCTCGCGCGCTTCCTGTCGTACATGGAAGACACCACCGGCGCGCTGTACGCGTTCGCGGTGATGGTCCTCGTGCCGTCCGTCCTGGTCTTCCTCATGGCGCAGAAGGAGTTCATCCGCGGCCTCACGTCGGGGGCCACCAAGGGATGAGAGCGCGCTGGCTCGCGTCGCGGTGGGTGCTCGTCCCCGGCGCCATCGCGGTCGCGGTCGTGGCATGGCTCGGCTACGTCGGGGCGCACGACCACGGCGTCGTCGAGGGACGCGTGGTCGATGCTTCGGGGCGGCCCGTGAGCGGCGCGACCGTGATGCTGTTCGAGCGCGGCTTCGTGACGCACCAGGAGCGCGAGCGCACGACCACCGACGCGCAGGGCGCATTCCGCTTCGCCGACAACCGCAGCCACTCGATCCAGCTCGAGGCCGACGCGCCCGGCCTCGGCCGCAGCGAGCGTCGCGTCGTGCGGCTGTGGTTCGCCGCGCAGGACGTGAAGCTCGCGCGGCCGCTGCGCTTCCCGCCGCCGAAGTGAAGCGGCCATGAGCGACGCACCGGTCATTCTCTTCGACCCGTGGCCGCGCAGCGCGCCGCTCATCTTCACGCCCGACATGCGACGACGATTCGGGCAGCTCGGCGCGATCGTGGGTCTCGAGGAAAGCGCCGCCGGCAAGCTGCCCGGCGCCGTGGTCGAGGACGCCCTGCCGCAGGCACGCGTCATCGTCGGCCAGACGGACATGGACGCGCGGCGCCTGTCGCGCGCACCGCGGCTCGCGGCCATCATCAACGTCGAAGGCAACTTCGCGCAGAACGTCGACTACGCCGAATGCTTTCGCCGCGGCATCCAGGTCCTGTCGATCGCGCCCGTGTTCGCGCAGCCCGTCGCCGAGATGGCGCTCGGCCTCGCGCTCGACCTCGCGCGGGGCATCACGCGCGGCGATCGCCTCGTGCGCGACGGGCACGAGCAGTATGGCCTCGCGGGCAACCGCGATGCCTTCGTCCTGCGCGAAGCCACGATCGGCTTCATCGGGTGCGGCAATCTCGGCCGCGCGCTCCTGCCGCTGCTCGCGCCCTTCCGGCCGCGGCTGCTGATCCACGATCCGTGGCTGCCCGACACGCTCGTGCGCGAGCTGGGCGGCGAGCCGGCGTCGCTCGACGCCGTGCTGCGCGAGCCGCGCGTGATCTTCGCGCTCGCCGGCGTGACGGAGCAAAATCGCGGGCTGCTCGATCGCACGCGGCTCGAAACGATCCGTGACGACGCGATCTTCCTGCTGCTCTCCCGCGCGGCACTGGTCGATTTCGACGCGCTCGTCGACCTGGTGGCGGCCGGACGCTTTCGCGCGGCGACCGACGTGTTTCCGGAGGAGCCCGTGCCCGCGAGCCATCGCGTGCGACGCGTCGAGGGCCTTCTGCTGTCCGCGCATCGCGCGGGCGGCCTGCCGTCGGCGCTGGCGGCGATCGGCGAAATGGTGGTCGACGATCTCGGCCTCATCCTGCGCGGCCTGCCGCCGCAGCGTCTGCAAGCAGCGCGACCCGAGACGGTGACGCGCTGGCGCAATCCGCCCGGGCGCAGTTATGCACCGGGGACA
This sequence comes from Casimicrobiaceae bacterium, assembly GCA_036406955.1. Lineage (GTDB taxonomy): Bacteria > Pseudomonadota > Gammaproteobacteria > Burkholderiales > Casimicrobiaceae > VBCG01. The sequence goes on along the minus strand of DASXAF010000102.1, from coordinate 8,821 downwards.
CGGCCGTGAGCGAACTAGCCCGAACGCTCACCGGCGATGCGGACGGACGCGCCGTCGTGCTGCATGTCGACGACGTCGGGATGTGCCACGGCGCGAACGTCGCGTTCATCGAGCTCTCCCGCGCCCGGGCCGTGACATGCGGATCCGTCATGGTGCCGTGCCCGTGGTTTCCCGAAATCGCGGCCGCTGCGACGCAGGACTCGAGCCTCGACGTCGGGGTGCACCTCACGCTCACCTCCGAATGGCCGCACTATCGCTGGGCGCCGCTCACCACGCGTTCGCGCGCGTCCGGGCTGGTCGACGATCAGGGCTACTTTCCGCGCAACTGCCTCGCGCTGCGCGAGCGCCTCGATGCCGAAGCGGCGGAGATCGAGCTTCGCGCGCAGGTCGACCGCGCGCTGGAGGCTGGCATCGACGTGACGCATCTCGACACGCACATGGGCGCCGCGCTCGTTCCCGAGCTCGTCGACGTGTACGTGCGGCTCGGCGTGGACTACGCATTGCCGGTGCTGCTGCCCCGCGACGCGGGCTCGTACAGCGGCGTGCTGCGCATGGGCGAGATTCCGCCTGGCGTTCATGAGCGCCCCGCGGCGATGCTCGACGCGCGCGGGCTGCCCCTGCTGGATCATTTCCGCATGACGCCGGAGGTCTACGAGCCCGACGTGGAAACGACCTACCGGCGGGCGATCGAAACGCTTCCGCCGGGCGTGACGTTCTTCGCGCTCCATTGCAACGCGCCAGGCGACATCGAAGCCATCGTCCCGCCGCGCGCGCATCGACGCACCAACGAATACCGCCTGTTCGGATCCGGCGCGCCCGTGCGCTGGGCGCGCGATGCCGGCGTTCGCGTGGTCGGCATGCGCGAGACGCGCGCGCTGTGGCGCGCCGCGCTCGGCGCGAATGCCGGCGCGCGCCTCACGTGAAGGCGAGCGCGATCTGCCGATCTGCGTCGAGCGAGCGCTCGGCAGCGATGCACAGGATCACGCGCTTGTGCGCCTCGCTTGCCGCACGAGCGCACGGCCGGGGCGTGGCGACGCGTCAGTTGACCGGCACGAACGCGTACTCCATGTCGACCTTGCTGCCTCCTCCGAAGTCGACCACCGACCGTCGCGAGATGCGGCCGGCCTGCGTAATCACGCCGGTGATGTCCACGTTCGGGATCGCGGCGGTCGTCGTGAACGTGAGGCCGGGGAACGGAACAGGCAAGGTCACGGGGTCCGCCCCCGGGCACCGGATCACGCCGGTCACCACGGTGGCGGGGAAGCTGAACGTGACGGTATAGCGCGAGTACGCGCTGACGGACAGCTTGACGGCATCCACCGGCAGCACCAGGTCGGTCGAGCCGGTTTCGCTGCAGCCGGCGAGGCCACCGGTGAGCATCAGTCTGAAGTGATAGCCGCTGCGCAGCACATAGTCCTGCCTGGGTCCGAGCGGCGGACCGGTGTACCGGGTGCCGGGATCGAGAGTGGCATTCTCGATGCTGTCCATGGCCCACTGGACCGTGCCCTCCGAATTGGCGACGGTGCTGGTGATGGCGAAATACGTCACGTAGCGCTGGGGATAGACGAAGCGGGGCGGCTTCGGAAACTGTGGTTTCCACTTGTTCGATCTGGACCCGCCGGTCTTGACGCGTGCCGCCTCGACGGCGGCCGCGACACCGGTGAACGTGACCTCCGCCTCGTCCTGCGCAGTGAACTCGATGTCGAGCGTCGCGATCTTCGTGGGCGGCCCTGGCGGGTGATACGCCCCGCCCATGGTCTGTCCACGGGCGAACTGCAGCACGTCGCCGTGATAAGTGGTCGGCGAGCTCATCGGGCCGGCGGAGAAATACCACACGGGCCGGCCGGAGTCGTCGTACATGAAGCCGACGACGAACAGGTTGCCGCCCTGCACTTCCATGCTGTATCCGCTGCCACTCTCTTCGGGATTCCACCACCAGCCGTTGTCCGGCTGGAAAGCGGCGTCACCTGTGCCGAAGATCTCGCGCTCGATCCGAACGGTTCCACCGGGCCATGTCAGCGTGCCGTGCGTGTCGTCGCTGAAGTGCACGGTGATCGTACCCACGTTGTTCGGGCCGATCGCGGGCACATAGCCGCCGAACAGCGTCTGTCCCCCGCTCATGGTGTAGAGCGCGCCCGTGTAGTTGTACGAGTCGGCGTTCGTGCCGCCCGCGACGTACCACGCCGCGTGGCCATCCAGGTCGTACAGGTAGGCGCCGATGAACGTGATGCCGTCGTGGCTTTCGACGAAAAAGCCGCGGCCGCTTTCGTCGGGATTCCACCACCAGCCGGTCTGGGGTGCGGCATGCAGTGTGCCGCAGAAACCGAAGCACAACGCGAGCAACCCGGGAACAACACGAGCGATCCATTGGCGCATGTGAGCACTCCGCTCCTGCTCTTGCCGGCGGGGCAAGCGTGCGCGCAAGTATGCGACTGCGACGGACGGCCGCAATGGAAAAATCGCGGCGCGCGACGGACGGCAGCGGCCGCTTGTAGCAAACAAAACTACGGCGTGCCCCTGCTACCCCGGCATGCGCGAGACCCGGGCGCTGTGGCGCGCCGCGCTCGGCGCGAATGCCGGCGCGCGCCTCACGTGAAGGCGAGCGCGATCTCCCGGTCTTCGTCGAGCGAGCGCTCGGCAGCGATGCACAGCATTACGCGCTTGCGCGCCTCGCCTGCCGGCACCAGCGCACGGCGCGCGCGGAAGGCTTCGGCGGTGAGCCGGATCTGCTCGGTCAGCTCGTACACTTCGCCCGAGCGCTCGATCGCGAGCTGCTCGCATTCGCGCACGCCGCGCTCGAACGCGAAGCCGCGCGGCTGAACGCGCAGCTCGAACGCGGCGCCATGGTCGCGATCCATGGTGCCCGACCAATGGGTGCGGATCGAGCCCTCGGTCCCCGCGATCTCGAAGACGACGTGATGCTCGAAGCCCGCCACGCAGTGGTTGAGCGTTGCGTAGGCGCCGCCGGCATAGCGCAGCACGACCGTGACGTTGTCGTGCATGCCGACGCGGCGCCCGGGCCGTGCGTTGCCGTACGCACGGAGCGACACCGGGTCGCCGTGGCGCGCGAAGTACCACAACGCGAGGTCGAAATAGTGCACCGCCTCTTCGAGCAGCCACGAGCCGACGCGCGCCGGGTCGTAGCGCCAGTCGGCGGCGCCCGGACGATAGAAGTTTCGAAACAGGTCGATGCCGAGGAAGAGCGGCGCGCCGATCGCGTCCACGTCGATGAGCGCCTTGATGCGTCCCCATTGCGCGGACTGGCGCAGCTCGTGACCGACCGACACCAGGCGCCCGGTCTCGCGCTCGGCCGCGAGCACGGCATCGCACTCCTCGACCGTGATCGCCATCGGCTTTTCGAGCAGCACGTCCTTGCCGGCGCGCAGCGCGGCAATCGCGACTTCGGCATGCATGCGGTTGGGCGTGACCACGTCCACCACGTCGACGTCGCGCATGCCGAGCACTTCGCGCCAGTCCCGCGTGACGCGGGCGGACGGATACGCCGATCGCGCAGCGTCGGCGGTCTCGGTCGTCGCGCACGCGATCGCCGCGAGATGCAGCCCGGGCAGGTCCGCGATCGCCTGCGCATGGTGCCTTCCCCATGCGCCGAATCCGATCAGGCCGAAGCGCATTGCCGCACCTCCTTATGGGACGCTTGCGACCGAGTCGATCAGGAGCCCGTTTCGCGTTGCTGCCTGACGGACTGGAGCGCTGCTTCGGCCAGCTTCGGCACGAGCGAAAGCAGCACGCTGGTCGACCAGGCGAACGTGAGCAGCCCCGCGATGCCGAGCATGCCTTCCAGCAGGCGCCAGCGCACCGGCAGGTAGCCCGCCTGGAGCGTCGTGTAATTGAGCATCGCGTGGTAGAACGCGCTGAATATGTTGGGTTGCGCCTCGTTCCACACGAAGAACGCGGACCAGATCACGATCTCGACCAGGTGCACGAACACGATCATCCAGACCGCCACGATGACGATGCCGAGCCGCATCCACAGTGAAGGCGCTCGGGACCGCGTCCGCTCGGTGAGCATGAAGGAGACGCGCAGGATCTGCAGCATCGCGGCGCCGTGGATGGCGATCGTGAGGGCGAGCAGCAGGCCTCCCCAGGCGATCTCATCGAGCCGGATGACGTAGGCGAGGTCGCGCTCGGAAAACTCGTTCAGCAACGCGTCACGCCTCGCTACGCGATCATGGCGTCGGTCGATCGTGATCCTGCAGGGCGCGGCGCGCCATTCACGCGAATGCAGGCAACGATCAGCGCCGGCGCCTGCGGGCGACGAGCAGGGCCGCCACGCAGAGCGCCGATCCCGCGGCGATCCACCAGAGCGCCGCTTCACGCGGGCCGCCCGATGCGAAGCGCGCGCGACGGCGACCGCGATAGTACGTCGACACGAGGCTGCCCGGTTGCGCCGGGGCGATGGGATCGCTGGCCGGAAAGGTCTCCTCGATCGCCGTGTCGATGAGCCATTCGTCATGTCGGGCGTCGTGCGGCTGTGTGCGCATCGCTTTCTCTCCTGCGGATCGCATCCAATCGTCACAGCTTACGCTCATCGTTTCATGCCTTTCCTGCGTGCCGCTCGATTCGTGCGATCGAGGCGCTCGAGGGCGTCGACGCGCGCAGACCACAAACGCCGGAATGGCGCGAGCCACGCGTCGAGCTCCATCAGCGGCTCGGGCCTGATGCGGTAGACGCGCCGCTGCGCGTCGACGCGCGATTCCACGAAGCCGGTCTCGCGCAACACCCGCAGATGCTTCGAAACCGACGACTGCGGGATGCGCAGCGCCCTCTCGATGTCGCCGACGGAGCGCTCGGAGGACGCGAGCAGCGAGAGGATGGCGCGACGGTTCGGCTCGGCAATGACGGCGAACGTCGATTCCATGGGATGCATATACTTCATCAAGTATATGCTGGTCCAGGCATGTAACACTGCTTACCTGCGCCTCAACCTGTCGATGACCTTTACATGTTGTTCTGAACAGACCCCTGGGTTAAGTGCCTGACCCTTGATTCTCAAGGCTTATCGCCGATCGGCGTGATTCATGCTTCGACCTAGCGCTCGCAACTGGCAGGGTCTTCACCCACGTTCGGCTGCCACGCGTACACACCCTTTCGAAAGTCTTCTCCGGAGCCTCACATGAAGCGACTTCTCCCGGCGGTTGGCATGGCCCTCTGCCTGGCGGCGAGCCAGGCATCGGCGGATATCATCTTCTCGTTCGAGGGTGCGACACTGAGCGACGGCGGCACGGTTACGGGCACGTTCACCACGAACGATGCGATCAGTTCCGTGGTGGGCTACGACGTCACGACGTCCGGCGCGAGCGGCTTCCACTACACCCCCGGGACGGCGCCGACCAATATCAGCTCGCTGCCCACGTTCGTCGGGTTCGAGACAACGGACCTCGCGCACATCCTCGAAGTCACCTTCTCGACGCCGCTGACTGCGGCCGGCTCGACGATCGTCACCGGAATGGCGAATACCAGCTTCGAGCAGATCCCCGGCGGCACTCATCGGGACTTCACGGCGGGCAGCGCTGCCGTCGGTACGACTGCCGTTCCCGAGCCGTCGTCGATCGCCCTGCTCGCGATTGGCGCGCTGGGGCTCCTGACGCGCGTTCGCCGGCGAGGCTGAGCCGAGCCACGGCCCGGCCGCAGGCTCACCGCCCGCGGCTCGACATCTGATCGACGCGTCGCCCGGTCGAGCACCTCGACCGGGCGATGCTCGTTTCCGGCGCCTGCGTATCGCGCCCGCTTCACGCGATCGAACGCGCATCGCGCCATCTTCGCCCGTGTACATCCAACAGCACGAGCTGGGATGCCATGATGACCGGATCGTCCGGCATCCTGCGCGTGCTGTTCGCGTGAAATCGATTCGATCCAAAGCACGCGAGGAGAACGAACGATGAGCTGCCTGCGAATCGCCCCGGCGATCGCCTGCCTGGGCCTGCTGTGCATCGCGCCGGCGCCGGGCGCGCAGAAGGTCGCCAAGGATGTCGATCCGATGCAGCGCTACTTCCTGTTCTACAACGAGCTCGCGACCACGATCTATCCGGTCATCCAGGCGCCGCAGGCGAGCAACTGCGGGACAGCCTCCGACACGACGCTGCTGCGGATCTATGTGAACGACCGCAAGCGCGGCATGGGCGTTCCACCCGGCGGCTCCGTCAGGGTCAACGTTCCGAAGGAGCAGCCCTGCTCCAAGGGCGGCTTCTACGACGCGTCGCGCATCCTGATCTTCTACGCCGACGTGAACGCGTTCGAGCGGCTGCTCTCCGACGGCGCGCAAAAAGGCAACGATCTCAAGGTGCCGTGGGCGAAGGACATCTGCGCGAACGACGACGATTCCGATCCGGCGTGCTGGGTGGGCCTCGCCGGCGGCGCGTATCTGCCCGACGCGCCGGCGCAGTTGCTCGAATACACCATCATCTCCCAGGTCGGCAACGCCAAGTCGCCCAAGGACCAGAACGACCCCGACGGCATCTCGGTGCTCGATTTCGACGTCTCGTACGTGGACGACGCCTATCTTCCGGCGACCATGGCGGTCGACGGCGGGATCACGGCCTACATGGGCAGCAAGCTCGCGCTCGGCGACGCGGTGACGAAGGGCACGTTCGCGCAGCGCCTCGCGAGCTTCCTGAGCGATCCGAATTCGCAGTGGTCCGGCTTCGCCGCCTACACGCCGCTCAACTATCCCAACGCGATCTTCGCATCGCTCGTGCACAACCGCATCGACAAGCTGCCCTCCGGCAGCAGCGTCATCGCCTACACCAAGCGCAACCAGGACGGCGTCACGTCGACGTCGGGCTATTACTTCTACACCAAGCCCTGGGACGGCACGCCCACGTACTGCCAGGCCGCCGGCGACACGATCCACAACCAGCAGTGCGCGTTCCTGAAGCTGACGGGCGAATGCTGCCCGGCGCCCCCGAATCCGCCCGGCTTCGCCGGCGGCCCGCTCTCGTGCTGCGACATCGACAACTTCATCATCGACAAGGTCTCGCGCCGCTGGATCCTGACCGACGACGTGGATCCCACGCATCTCGCCCGGAACTTCACCAACAGCAGGAACGTCACGCTCGACGCGCTCACCGCACGGTGGCTCCGCTGGGTCGATCCGGACAACCGGCCGGCCTGCACGACACCGCCCGCCGACACGCCGGTCGTCGCCGCCGACGCGCAGGCGTTCTGCGAAGCGTTCCAGCGCACCGTGAGCTTCATCTACCAGGACTTCGTGGACAAGGACAAGACGCAGAAGGACCCCAACACCGGGAAGCCGGACGGATGCATCACGCAGGGATTGCGCGCGGACGAGTACAAGCAGTGCATCGTGTCGGCCATCATCGGCTACAGCATCCAGTCCGGTTACGACCCCGACAAATGCAAGGTCGATCCAGACGATCCCGACAAGCCGCTTCCGCCGGAGTGCGGCGAAGAAAAGCAGCGTAACGAGAGCGCGCAGGCGTTGATGCGCGGACTGCCGTACACCGGCTTCGGCCCTGCGGCCACCTGTGCGCAGTGCCCGAGCCTGGATCCCGACGAGTGTCCGGCGAATGCGTGCGTGCTTCCAAGCACGCCCGCCGCCGATGCGAAGGTCTGGCACTACGACAAGTTCCTGCACTTCTGGGCGAAGTACGACAGCGTCTACAACCTGAACCCGTTCACGCGGTTCGTCCACAACGTCGACGACGGGCTCGCTGCGCCCGGCGCCTACTCGTTCTCGATCGACGATTTCTACGGCAACTTCGGCGGGCCCGGGACGGGCATGATCATCGACGTCGGGGGCACGAGCAATCTGCCGAACAAGAACGCCTACGATCCGTTCACGCAGTACTTCGCCGGCTGGCAGTTCTGGGACCATGGGATCGTCTGCGGCCGGCCCGTCAACTTCAAGAACAAGGCGCTCGGATACAACTATCCGATCTCGTTCTGGAGCGACGGGAAGAAGGCGAGCCCCGAGGAATGCGTCGTCCAGCTGTTCACGGACACCAGCGAGAAGGACTACGTGAAGTACAAGGTCGTCGAGGTCGGCCGCGATCCGGACGATCCCGACGACACGAGCGCACCCTTCATCGTGACGGACACCTACACCGGTCAGCAGCACAGCGTGCTGGGACTGGGTGGCGTTTTCGCGTCGCGCGGTGACGGCGCCCCGACGCCCAACGACGCGTATTGCATGCAGAACTCCACGCCCGCCGTCGTTGCCGCGGGCAAATGCACGGGAAATCTGTCGGCGCACGGCGATCGGCTGAACTACGTGGCGGTGAAGATCGACCCGGCGACCTGCCCGTCCGGGCTCGATTCCACCTGCGGCAAGCCCCTCATGAACCTCAACATCCCGGCGTGGTGCGGGCCGGGCACACCGAACACCTGCCCGAAGTGACGAGGCCGCGGCCTCGAATTCGAACATCGAGACGGCGCGCACGAGCGCGCCCGAGGGAGATCGGCCATGCGCACATTGATCGCTGCGGCGGTCGTCGCGCCGTTGCTCGGCAGTGGAATCGCGCTTGCGCAAAGCGGCGGCACGCAGCCCGGACGTTACGCGGTGGACGTCGAAGCGCTGGCGTGGTGGTTCAAGTCCAGCCCCACTCCGACGCCAATCATCACCGACGGTGTCTTCGGCAAGCCCGGCACGCACGTCCTGCTCGGCGGCGGCGACATGGACACCAACCCCAACGCCGGCCTCCGTCTCACCGCCGGCCATGCGCTCAACGTGCGCTGGGGCGCTCGAGGGCAACTTCCTGTACTTCGGTTCGCGCTCGACGCGCAACGGCGTCTCTTCGTCAGGCGAAGCGGGATCCACCGATCTCCTCCTGCCTTACTACGA
>DASXAF010000101.1:0-10696 GCA_036406955.1 Casimicrobiaceae bacterium | reverse complement strand
CCTTCCACTTCCGACATCTTCGAGCGCACGACGTAGTCCTGATACGCCGGGATAGCGATCGCCGCCAGGATGCCGACGATAGCCACCACGATCATCAGTTCGATGAGCGTGAAGCCCTTTTGCAGTTGTTTCATGAGTTCTCCTCTTCGAAAAAAGACATACCGACATCGGCATCCAGCGATGCTCGCACCTTTGGAGCACAAGGCGTGCCGTGCTTCTTCGAAGTGGTTGCGGCCCTGCATCAACGCCTTCAAGCCCTTGATCCGTCGAATCTTTCACTAGACGAACGGACAGCCGGCGCGGCGCTGCGGCCCGCGTCGCATTCCCGCCCGCCATGCTTCTGTCATGAATCAGCGCCGCGCCGCGGACAGGGTGTGACGTTGTGCGTCACCCGGCGGCGACAGACGCCATTTGTAGCTTTCAAACAAGCGCTTACCGGCGCTCGAACGCCAGCTCGACGCCGGCGACGACGAACCGGTCGCCGGGCTCGATCGCGACTCCTTCGTCGGGCACGGCGGCACCGTTCAGCACGAGGGGTTCGTCGCCTTCGATGCGTGCCAGGCGCCATCCGCCGTCATCCTGCGCGATGCGTGCGACCTGCGTGCCGACGCTCCCGACCGAGCATTCGTCGCGCGTCATCGCGAGCTCGCGCCCGGCGCTCGGGCCCGTGAGCACGCGTAGGGCGTACGAGCCGCGTGCGGCGCTCGGTGAGCCGGGTTCGTCGGCATGCGCGGACGCGACTGCCCGAGCGGGCATGTCGCTCCACGTGGCCGCCAGTCGTGCCGCGACGGCGGAGGGATCCTGGCGCCTGGGCGCGCGCGACGTTGCCGCCGACGCGCGTGGCTCGACGGCCCTGCGTTCGACCGGCACCGGCCCGTGCGGCACGACTTTCTTGTCGCCCGGAAACGAGGCGATGTCGAGGTCCGCGAGGAGCTCGTCGTCGGGCATCAGCGGATCCACCGTGCGCGGACCGCTCGCGCCGGGCGCCGCGAGCGGGGCCTTGAGGCGCTCCTCCGTGCGCACGGCGCGCACGCGCTCCACCTGCTCGTGCAACTCCGCGATGTCGCGGCGCCGGATCTCGGGCGGCAGCGGGTCGGCCTTCGCGCTCGCGTCGCTGAAATAGACCAGCCGCTGGCGTCCGATGTCGACGAGATCGTTGTCGCGCAGGAAGTGCTTGGCGATCGGCTTGCCGTTGACCAGCGTGCCGTTGGTGCTGCCCAGGTCCTCGAGGAACGAGTCGTCGAGGATGTTCACGACCGCCGCGTGCTCGCCGGACACGGCGGGATAGGGCAGGCACACGTCGTTGTCGGGACGTCGGCCGATGGTGAGCCGCTCCTTGTCGAGCGGGATGTCGTGCATCGTCCCGTCGGGCAGGTACAGCACGAGCTTGCCCATCAGGCTGCTTTCTCCTTCTTCTTCGCGAGCCAGCGCTGGGCCCATCCCGCGCTCGGCAGGAACTCGGCCGGCACGCGGGTCAGGATGACCGAGATGTTGTCGCGGCCTCCGTTCTGGTTGGCGAGCTCGATCAGCTCCGCGGCGGCTTCGGGCAGCGTGGAGCGATGCTCGTCGACGATGTTGTGGATGACCTCGGAGTCGACCATGTCGGTGAGGCCGTCGGAGCACAGCAGGTAGATGTCGTTCGCCTCGACGCGATACTCGGTGATGTCCGCGGGCACGATCGCCTCGATGCCGAGCGCCCGCGTCACGAGGTTCTTGTTGAGCGAATAGCGCGCCTGCTCGGCGGTGAGCTGACCGCTGTCGATCTGCTCCTGCAAGAGCGAGTGGTCGTGCGTGAGCTGCTCGAACTTCTCGCCGCGCAGGCGGTAGCAGCGCGAGTCGCCGATGTGCCCGATCGACACGCGATTGCCGTGGAACACCGCCGCGACGAGGGTGGTGCCCATGCCGGCGCATTCGGGGCGCGATTGCGCGGCCTCGTAGATGCCCTTGTTCGCGGCCGCGATCTGCTGCTGCAGCAGCAGCGCGGCGTGCGTGAGCCCGCTCTGCACGTCGACTTTCGACAGCTCGCGTCCGGAGGCGAGCTCGGGCAGCAGGCCGTTCGACACGACGTCCACCGCGATGCCGCTCGCCACTTCGCCGGCGTTGTATCCGCCCATGCCGTCGGCCAGGACGGCCAGGCCGGCCTCGCCGTCGACGAACACGGAGTCTTCGTTGTGCGAGCGGACCATCCCCGGATGGGACAGGCTCGCGACGTCGAGAGGAGAGCGGCCGTTCGGAGTCACAGCGATACCGGAATGGAGTCAGCCCGCGAGTTTAGCGGGACTCGGGCCGGCGCGGGGCACACGCGGACACTTCAACGACTCACGTCCGTCGGCTGAGCCCGGGCGCGGCGTGACTGGATCCACTTCGCGATCCCGACGACGACGGCCACGCCGGCAACCGGAACGGCCCAGTGCATCCAGCCGTGGAGCGTGCCGAACCATTCGATGAACGCGTTATCGGTCACGAGCAGCTCGCCGGCGATGAAGCCCAGCAAGCCGCCGCCGGCCACCACGAGCGCCGGCATGCGCTGGATCAGCTTCAGGATGAGCTGCGCGCCGAGGATCACCAGCGGAATGCTGATCACGAGGCCGAAGATGAGCAGCACGAGGCTGCCCTTCGCCGCCGCCGCCACCGCCACGACGTTGTCGATGCTCATGACGAGATCGGCGACGATCACCGTGCGCACCGCGGCGATGAGCCGGTCGCTCGCCTGGATCTCCTGGCCTTCCTCGTCCTCCTCCGTGATCAGCTTGATGCCGATCCACAGCAGCAGGATGGCGCCGATCAGCTTGAGATACGGCAGCTCGAGCAGGCGCACGGCGAAGAACGTGAGCACCACGCGCAGCACGATGGCGCCGAGCGCGCCCCAGAACACGCCCCAGGTGCGCTGACGCGGCGGCAGGTTGCGGCACGCGAGCGCGATCACCACCGCGTTGTCCCCCGACAACAGGATGTTGACGACGATGATCTCCAGCCCAGCCAGCCAGAACTGGGGTGTGCCGAATTCCACGCGCTTCCTCCACTGCGACGCCGCGATGCCGTCGCGGACGCGCCGGCCGCGAAGACCGGGCGCCCGTCGCTTTCAATGCGTTACCTGAGAACGGACAGCAGCAGCTTCCCCATTTCGGCGGGGTTCCTGGTGACCTTGATGCCCGATGCTTCCATCACCGCGAGCTTTTCCTGCGCGGTGCCCTTGCCGCCCGAGATGATGGCCCCGGCATGGCCCATGCGCTTGCCCGGCGGCGCCGTGACGCCGGCGATGAAGCCGACGACCGGCTTCTTCATGTTGTCCTTCGCCCATTGCGCGGCGGTCTCCTCGCCGGAGCCGCCGATCTCGCCGATCATGACGACCGCGTCGGTTTGCGGATCGTCGTTGAACATCCTGAGCACGTCGACGTGCTTGAGGCCGTTCACCGGGTCGCCGCCGATGCCGACCGCCGTCGATTGTCCGAGGCCGAGCTCGGTGATCTGCGCCACCGCCTCGTAGGTGAGCGTGCCGGACCGCGACACCACGCCGATGCGCCCCTTGCGATGGATGTGCCCAGGCATGATGCCGATCTTGATCTCCTCGGGCGTGATGACGCCGGGACAGTTCGGGCCGAGCAGCAGCGTGCGCTTGCCCTGCATGCGATAGCGCGTGCGAATCATGTCGCGCACGGGAATGCCTTCGGTGATGCAGATGACGAGGTCGAGGTCCGCGTCGACCGCTTCGTCGATCGCTGCGGCGGCACCTGCGGGCGGCACGTAGATCACCGACACGTTGGCGCCGGTGGCCTGCTTCGCCTCGCGCACGGTCGCGAAGATCGGAATGCCCTCGAAGTCCTCGCCCGCCTTCTTGGGGTTCACGCCGGCGACGAAGCAGTCGCGGCCGTTCGCGTAGTCGCGGCAGGCGCGCGTGTGGAACTGCCCGGTCTTGCCGGTGATGCCTTGCGTGATGACCTTGGTGTGCTTGTCGACCAGGATGCTCATTTCATTTGTCGTTCCCGCGAGAGCAGGAACCCGGTATCGTCAACTCGTCGTTCCCGCGAAAGCAGGAACCCAGTGTCGTCAACTCGTCGTTCCTGCGAAAGCAGGAACCCAGCGTCGTCTCTCGTCGTTCCTGCGAAAGCAGGAACCCAGCGTCGTCAACTCGTCGTTCCTGCGAAAGCAGGAACCCAGTGTCGTTGCGCGCTAACCACGCGGTATCGCCGCTTTCGCGCGGATGACATGGATGTCTATCGAATGATCTCCTCATAGAGATCGTTCCAGTATGGGTTTGCGTTCTCGATCAGCTCCAGCTTCCACGCGCGCTTCCACTTCTTGATCTGCTTCTCCCGCGTGATCGCCGCCTCGGCCGAAGCATGCTGTTCATACCAGACGAGTTGCGTCGTTCCGTAGTCACGAGTGAAGCCGTCGATGAACGTTTGCCGATGTTGCCACACGCGCTTGACCAGGTCCGAAGTGACTCCGATGTACAGGGTGCCATTTCGTGCGCTCGCCAGAATATAGACCGCAAAGCTCTTTTCCATCGCCGGACCCGAGCATGAAAAACATGCACTGTCCGGCGCATCCATCGCCCAGTCTCTACATCGTTCGCCCTATCGTCGTTCCTGCGCAAGCAGGAATCACTGTCTTACCGCCGACCGACACTGGGTCCCTGCTTTCGCAGGGACGACAACCGACCCTTCTTCCCCCATCGTCGTTCCTGCGCCAGCTACCACCTTCGCCCCATCGTCGTTCCTGCGCAAGCAGGAATCAGTGTCTTACCGCCGACCGACGCTGGGTCCCTGCTTTCGCAGGGACGACAACCTATCTCCCATCACGACGAGCTACTTGCCTTTCGCCGCCGCCACGACCTTCTCCGCCGCCTCCGCCATGTTGTTCGCGGTGATGATCGGCAATCCGGAGTCGGCGAGGATCTTCTTGCCGAGGTCCTCGTTCGTGCCTTTCATGCGCACCACCAGCGGCACCTTGAGCGACACGGCCCTGCTCGCCGCGACGATGCCCTCGGCGATGGTGTCGCACTTCATGATGCCGCCGAAGATGTTCACGAGGATCGCTTTCAGGTGCCGGTTGCGCAGCATGATCTTGAACGCCTCGGTCACCTTCTCGGTGGTCGCGCCCCCGCCGACGTCGAGGAAGTTCGCGGGACTGCCGCCGTAGAGCTTGATGACGTCCATCGTCGCCATGGCAAGGCCCGCGCCGTTGACGAGGCAGCCGATGTCGCCGTCGAGCGAGATGTACGACAGATCGAACTTCGACGCCTCGATCTCCGCGGGGTCTTCCTCGTCGAGGTCGCGCATCGCGACGATGTCCGGGTGGCGGAAGAGCGCGTTGTCGTCGAAGTTGAGCTTGGCGTCGAGCGCGATCACGCGGCCGTCGCCGGTCAAAATGAGCGGATTGATCTCGGCGAGCGACGCGTCGGTCTCGTCGAACGTGCGGTACAGGCCCTGGAACACCGCGCGCGCCTGCGGCACGCTCACCTCGGGAATGCCGATGCTGCGCGCGACCTCATCGGCCTGGGCGTCGGTGAGGCCCTTCATGGGATCGATGATCACGCGATGGATCTTCTCGGGCGTCTTCGCAGCCACTTCCTCGATGTCCATGCCGCCTTCCGAGCTCGCCATGAGCACCACGCGCTGCGACGTGCGATCGACGATCATCGCGACGTAGAGCTCCTTGCGGATGTCGGCGCCCTCCTCGATCAGGAGACGCCCGACTTTCTGGCCTTCGGGACCGGTCTGGTGCGTGACGAGCTGCATGCCGAGCATCCTGCCGGCGACATCGCGCACTTCGTCGACGGAGCGCGCGAGCTTCACGCCACCGACCTTGCCGCGGCCGCCGGCGTGGATCTGCGCCTTGACGACCCACACCGGGCCGGGGAGCGCCTGCGCGGCCTTCACCGCTTCGTCGGCAGAGAACGCGGGAATGCCGCGCGGCACGGGCACGCCGAAGCGGCGAAAGATTTCCTTGCCCTGGTATTCGTGGATTTTCACTACGCCTCCTGTTCGGTCGTCCCTGCAAAAGCAGGGACCCAGGGTCGTACGCCGCTGGATTCCCGCTTCCGCGGGAATGACGTCGCGTTCATGCTGCGCCCCGATACCACTTCGGGTAGTACCGGCGCACCGCGTCGCTGGTCCTCTCGAGCGCGTGGCAGCGGTCGAGCTGGAAGGGCTTGTGCGCGCCTTCGTCCTCGCGCTTGCGCAGGCCCGCGAACGTCTGCACCGCCGCGGTCGGCAGGTAGCCGAGCAACTCGGTGATGTGCGTGCAGCCGCGCACGCCGCCCATCGTGTCGTGCAGCCGCTTGCGAAATCCTCTCACCAGGTTCGCGCCGACGAGCTGCTCGTAGCCCGGATGAATGCGGTCGCAATCGCCAGGGTACGGCATGCGATCGGTGTGCGCCTCGATCGCGCGAATGGTGAAGTCCCGGTCGATCGTCACGCGGATCTTCATGTCGTGCACCGGTTCGCCGGCCGGCCGCACGCCGGAGAGGAGCGTCATGTCCTGGTCCTTCGTGTCGACGAGCGAGGCTTCGATGTCGTAGAGGCCGTCGTCGCGCTGGAAGCCTTCGTAGACGACGCGCCGCACGTGCAGGCGCTTGCGCGAGGAACTCTGTGGAGACAGCGGCATGGCAGACGGAACGCCCGCGCCGCGGACCACCGGGGCCGCGCGGACGAGGCTAAAATGACGTGCAAATCAAATGATTGTACGCGGTGCCGCGAACGCGGGCCAAGCCGCGCTACACAGCCTGAGGAGGCCGCATGTCGTTCGTTCTCGCGCTCGACCAGGGCACCACCAGCTCGCGTGCCATCGTGTTCGACGCGGCCGGCACGGTGCGCGCGGTCGCGCAGCAGGAGTTCGCGCAGCGCTTTCCACAGCCGGGGTGGGTCGAGCACGACCCCGTCGAGATCTGGGCGACGCAGTCCGGCGTGATGCACGCGGTGCTCGCGAAGGCCGACATCACGCCGCGCGACGTCACGGCCATCGGCATCACGAACCAGCGGGAGACGACCGTGCTGTGGGAGCGCGCGAGCGGTCACCCCGTCGCACCGGCCATCGTGTGGCAGGACCGGCGCACGGCGCCGATGTGCGACCGGTTGCGCGCCGACGGCAAGGCAGAATTAATCGCGCGCAAGACCGGGCTCGTGATCGACGCGTATTTCTCGGGGACCAAGCTCGAGTGGCTGCTCGACAACGTACCCGGCGCACGCGAGCGCGCGCAGCGAGGCGAGCTCGCATTCGGGACGATCGACAGCTGGCTGGTCTGGCATCTGACCGGCGGCGCCGAGCACGTCACGGACGCCTCGAACGCCAGCCGCACCCTGCTGTACGACATCACGCGCGGGGACTGGGACGACGAGCTGCTCGCGCTCTTCGACGTGCCGCGCGAAGTGCTGCCGCGCGTGGTCGAATCCTCCGGCGTGTGCGCGTACACCACGCTCGACGGCGTCGTCGTGCCGATCGCCGGCATCGCCGGCGACCAGCAGGCGGCGCTGTTCGGTCAGGCATGCCTCGCGCCCGGTCTCGCCAAGAACACGTACGGCACCGGCTGCTTCATGCTGCTCAACACCGGGCGCAAGGCCGTCGCGTCGCGCAACAACCTCGTCACGACGGTCGCGTGGAAGCGCGACCTGGCGCTCGATTACGCGCTCGAAGGGAGCGTGTTCATCGCGGGCGCCGTCGTGCAGTGGCTGCGCGACGGACTGAAGATCATTCGCTCCGCCCCGGACGTCGAGGCGCTCGCCGCCAGCGTGCCGGACAACGGCGGCGTCTATTTCGTGCCCGCCTTCGCCGGGCTCGGGGCGCCTCATTGGGACGCGTACGCGCGCGGCTCCATCTTCGGCCTCACGCGCGGCGCGACGGCCGGCCATCTCGCGCGCGCGGCGCTGGAGTCGATCGCGCTGCAAAGCGCCGACGTGCTGCGCGCCATGGAGCGGGATGCCGGCATCACGCTCGCGGAGCTGCGCGTCGACGGCGGCGCCGCGGCGAACGACCTGCTGATGCAGATGCAGGCCGACGTGCTCGGCGTGCCGGTGGTGCGTCCGCGCGTCGTGGAGACGACGGCGCTCGGCGCGGCCTATCTCGCAGGCCTCGCGACCGGCTACTGGAAAGGCGACGACGACATCCAGCGCAACTGGCAGGTGGATCGCACGTTCGAGCCCGCGATGTCGGGCGATCGCGCGCAGTCGCTGCGCAGCGGATGGGAACAGGCGGTGGAGCGGGCGAAGCGCTGGGCCTAGGCGTCCGCGCCACCGCGCTCCGCGGCACGGCGTCCCGACATCCCGGCGAAGATCTTCTCCAGGTCGCTCACGTGCACCGGCTTGACGAGGTGCAGGTCGAAGCCAGCTTCCTGCACCCGGCGCCGGTCGTCTTCCTGTCCGTAACCGGTGCACGCGACGAGCATCGCGTTGCGCAACAGGGGCTGCGCGCGCATGGCGCGCGCGAGGTCGTAACCGTTCATGCCCGGCAGGCCGATATCGAGCACGACGAGTTGGGGCAGGAACGTGAGCGCGGTGGCCAGCGCGGTCTCGCCATCGTCCGCCAGCTCGACGCGGTGACCGAGGATCTCGATCAGCATGCCGAGCGAGCGCGCGACGTCGGGATTGTCCTCGACGACCAGCACCCTGAAGTGTTCCGCTGCGATCGAGGGTGTGCCGGCGCCCGTCTGCTGTGCCGGCTGCTCGCCACGCAGCGGCAGCCGCACGACGAACTGGCTGCCCTCGCGCGGGCCCGCGCTGGCGGCGGCGACGGTGCCTCCGTGCAGCTCGGCAAGGTGCTTCACCAGGGTGAGGCCGATGCCGAGCCCGCCTTCCTTGCGGTCGAGCGCCCGGTCGCCCTGCACGAAGAGGTCGAATATCTGCGGAAGGAGCTGCGGCGGGATGCCCATGCCGTCGTCGGCCACGGTGAGCGTGGCGAAGTCGTGCTCGCGCTCGAGCGACACGCGGATGTGCCCGCTGTCGGGCGTGTACTTGGCGGCATTGCTGACGAGGTTGGTGACGATCTGCGCGAGCCGCGTGGAATCGCCTCGCACGATGATCGCCGCGTCGGGAACGTCGACGTCGAGCAGGTGCCGGCGCGTCTGGATCTGCGGGCGCATGGCGTCGACCGTCTCGTCGACCAGCCGCGCGAGGTCCACGTTCTCGGAGCGCAGCGAGACCTTGCCACTCGTGATGCGGCTCACGTCGAGCAGGTCGTCGACCAGGCGCGAGAGGTGCCGCACCTGCCGCCCGAACACTTTGCGCGCCCAGTCGATCGCGGCGGCGTCGGTCGGCTTCATGTCGAGGATGTCGAGCGCCGACTGCAGCGGCGACAGCGGATTGCGCAGCTCGTGGCCGAGCATGGCGAGGAACTCGTTCATGCGCCGCTCCCCGCGCTGCAGCTCCTCGACCTGCTTGCGCACCGTGAGGTCGCGCGTGACCTTGCCGAACCCGCGCAGCTGCCCCTTGTGATCGTAGAGCGCGGTGATCACCACGTTCGCCCAGAACCGCGAGCCGTCCTTGCGCACGCGGAAGCCTTCGTCCTCGAAGCGCCCGGTCGCGCGCGCCATCTTGAGCTCGTGATCGGGCCAGCGACGCGCGACCGCATCGGGCGGGTAGAACGCGGAGAAGTGCCGGCCGATGATCTCGGACGCCTCGTAGCCTTTCATGGCCTGTGCGCCGGCGTTCCAGCTCGCGACCATCCCTTCCGGCGTCAGCCCGAAGATCGCGTAATCCTTGACGCCCTCGACGAGCAGGCGGAAGCGCTCCTCGCTCTCGCGCAGCATCTCCTCGTTCTGCCGCCGCTCGGTGAGATCGCGCGTGATCTTGGAAAAGCCGATGACGTTGCCCCCGTCGTCGCGCAGCGCCGTGATGATGACGTTCGCCCAGTAGCGGCTCCCGTCGCGTCGCATGCGCCAGCCTTCGTCCTCGAACCGGCCGGTTTCGCGCGCGACGCGCAGCTCGTGCGCGGGCCAGCCCCGCGCGACCGCCTCGGGCGGGTAGAACACCGAGAAATGCTGGCCGACGAGCTGCTCCTGCGTGTAGCCGCTGATGACCTCCACCCCGGTGTTCGACGACTGCACGAGACCGTCGGGGTCGAGCATCATGATCCCGTAATCGCGCACCGCTTCGACCAGGCGGCGATAGTGCTCCTCGCTGTGGCGCAGGCGCGCCGCGACCGCGCGCTCGTTCTGGGGGGACTTGCGGCGCTGAGAGCCGGGGGGACGTGACACGCGGGGCATGACGCTTGAAACGACACAAAAACGTTGAGTGTCGCACCCGGCGCGGGACGGTTCAATACGGGGCGAGCGTCATTGTAGGAATTACAAAGGTTGCGTGAGAACCGTTTGCGCCCGCGCGCCCGCGCCGCTACACTGCGATGCGTGCATATGCTCCTATTTTTCCGATGAGCGCCGGGCGCACGTCCGACCCGCTCGCCAACGCATGCGCATGCGGCCGGTTGCGCCGCGCGACCCGCGCGCTGACGCAGCTCTACGACGACGCGATGGCGCCGGTGGGCCTGCGCGTCACGCAGTTCTCGCTGCTGCGCACGCTTTCGGCAAGCGGCCCGCTGCGCATCAACGCGCTCGCCGCGCGCCAGCTCCTCGACCGCACGGCGCTGTCGCGCAATCTCGATCCGCTGATCGCGCGCGGGCTCGTCGAGACGGTGCGCGGGGCCGACGCGCGCACACGGGAGGTTGCGATCAGCGCGGCCGGCCGGCGCGAGCTGCGAGCCGCCG
>DASXAF010000100.1:0-13826 GCA_036406955.1 Casimicrobiaceae bacterium | reverse complement strand
CTCCGGCATCCCGGAGGGCCTGCACAACGTCCTGCGCGACCTGCAGGAATCGCCGCTCGGACAGAAGGCGAACCAGCTCGAGTCGATGACCATCGAGATGGTCGCGATGCTGTTCGACTTCGTGTTCGAGACGAAGGACCTGCCCGACGGCATCAAGGCGCTGCTCGCGCGCCTGCAGATCCCCGTGCTCAAGGCGGCGATGCTCGACGGCGCGTTCTTCGCCAAGAAGACGCATCCGGCGCGCCTGCTCGTGAACGCTCTCGCGGAAGCCGGCCTCGGCTGGTCGCCGATGATGGGCAACGAGGACCCGCTGTATCGCAAGATCGAGAAGATCGTCCACGGGATCCTCGACGGCTTCTCCAACGATCTCGCGATCTTCGACGACCTGCGCGAGGAGCTGGAGACGTTCCTCGCCGCCGAAGAGAAGCTCGCCGAAGCGAACATCGCGACGACCGCGGAAGAGATCACCCGGCGCGACCGCCAGCAGATCGCCGCGAACGTCGCGCGCAGCGAGGTCGAGCGGCGCATCGAGTCGTATCCGATCCCGAACTTCCTCGCGCAGTTCCTGCGCACGCGCTGGGAGGCGACGCTCGAGCTCACGTATCAGAACGAGGGCGAGGACAGCGAGGTGTGGAGCGCGGGCGTCACCACGCTCGAGGACCTCGTCTGGAGCGTGCAGCCCAAGAAGACGCCCGAGGATCGCAAGCACCTCGTCGCGCTGCTTCCGTCGCTCCTGAAGCGCCTTTCCGCCGGCATGCAGGCGCAGACCTGGCCGCAGGAAGAGCGCGAGTCGTTCATGGCGAACCTCGTCGAGGCGCATGCGGCGGCGGTGAAGCCGTCGCTCTCCGCCGTGCCTTCGCCGACGGCGGCCGTGGCCGAGCAGGCGAAGGCGCAGGCCGAGATCGCCAAGGCATCCGGCGACGAGCTCGGCGCCGCGAAGGCCGAAGCGCTCGCCGCCGCGATGACGCCGGCCGAGCCGGCGGCGGCGGAGCCCGAGCGCGAGGTGCTCGACGACGAGTATCTCGAGATCGCGAGCAGCCTCGAGCGCGGCGCGTGGGTCGAGTTCGAAGGCGAGGACGGCCAGCTCGCGTTCGCCAAGCTCGCGTGGGTGAGCCCGCTGCGCGGCACGTATCTCTTCACCAACCGCCAGGGCCAGAAGGCGCTGTCGATGACCGCCGAGGAGCTGGCCGAGCGCTTCCGCGCCGATCGCGCACGCCTCGTCGAGGCCGAGCCGCTGATCGACCGCGCGTTCTCGAGCGTGCTGACGCAGTTCAACGAGAAGTTCGGCGAGGAGGCGGTGGCTTGATCGGGCCGCTCGGCTGCCTGATCATCGGCGACGAGATCCTGACCGGCAAGCGGCAGGACAAGCATTTTTCGCACGTCATCACGACGCTCGGCGCGCGCGGCGTCACGGTCGACTACGCGCAGTATCTCGGCGACGATCGCGCACGCCTCACCGACGTGCTGCGCGGCACGTTCGCGCGCGGCGACCTCGTGTTCAGCTTTGGCGGCATCGGCGCCACGCCGGACGATCACACGCGACAGGCAGCGGCCGCCGCGCTCGGCGTGCCGCTCGAGCGTCATCCCGAAGCCCTGCGCGAGATCGAGGCACGCTTCGGCGCGGAGGCATATCCGCATCGCGTACTGATGGCGGAGTTTCCGCGGGGCAGCCGCATCATTCCCAATCCGTACAACCGCATCGCGGCGTTCTCGATCCACGACCACCACTTCTTTCCCGGCTTTCCCGAGATGGCCTGGCCCATGCTCGACTGGGTGCTCGCGAGCTGGTATCCGGATCTTGCGCGCGAGAAGCCCGTCGAGCGCGCGGTGGCGGTGTACGACGCCGGCGAAAGTCAGCTCCTGCCGCTGATGGACGCGATCACCGCGCGCTTCCCCGCGGTGAAGCTGTTCAGCCTGCCGAGCTTCCTGCCCGAGGGCGGGCGGCGCATCGAGCTTGGCGTGCGCGGGCCGGCGGCGGACGTCGAGCATGCGTTCGCGGAGTTGCACGACGGTGTCGTGACGTCCGGGTTCCGGTGGGAGCCGCTGTAGCGGGTGCGGTTCGCCGACGGCGCGCGCAATCGGCGACGCGCGCGGTGATGCGCGCCGTCGGTCGCGCGCTGCCGCTGCTGTTCAGCGGCCGTCTGCTCGGCCGGCTTGCGCTGTGGACCGCGGGCTCGTTCGTGCTGTGGATCGCGATCGGCGTCTTCGCGTTCGATCCGGCGACGGCCGCCATCGAACGCATCGTCGGCACGACGAGCGCCATGGCCCACGCGCTCGCCGGTCTCTTCGTGTTCCTCACCCTGGTCGCGGGCGCGATCGTGACCGCGATCGTCGCCGTCGCGACGCTCGCGATGCCCGCGATCGTGCGGCTGGTGTCTGAGCGCTACTTTCCGGATCTCGAGCAGCGCCACGGCGGCCGCTGGCACGGCAGCGTGCGCAACGCGGCGTTCACGCTGCTGATGTTCATCCCGATGTGGCTTGCGGCGCTCGTCCTGCTCGGCCTGCCGCCGGTGTATCTCGCCGTGTCGTGGTGTCTCAACGGCTGGCTCAACCAGCGCCTGTTCCGCTACGACGCGCTCGCGGAGCACGCCGATCCCGTGGAGCTGCTCGCGGTCCCGCGCGAGATCCGCGGGCGCCTGTTCGCGCTCGGTGTCGTGTTCGCGCCCCTGACGCTGATCCCCATCGTCAACCTCGCGATGCCGCTGCTGGCCGGCATCGCGTTCGCATGCCTGTGCCTGGAGGCGCTCGCGCACCGGCGCGACGCGCTCGCGCATCGATGAGCGGGCACGACCACAGCGGCAAATGGTTCGGCGAGGTCGCGGTCGGCGAACGGTTCTCGCGCACGCTGACCGTGACGGAGACCCATCTCGTGCTCGGCGCAGGGCTCATCGGCGACTTCAACCCGCATCACGTCGACGAGCGCTACGCGCAGCGCTCGCGCTTCGGGACGCGCATCCTGCACGGCATGATGACGTCGGCGATCATGGGCGCGCCCGTGGGCATGCATTTCCACGGCACCGCGCTGGCGTACCTCGAGCACAACACGCGCTTCACCGCGCCCGTCCGCGCCGGCGACACGCTCACCACGACGTGGACGGTGACCGAGCTCGTGCCGAAACCCAAGCAGGACGGCGGCATCGTCGTGCTCGAGGGCGTCGCGGTGAACCAGGACGGCGTCACGGTCGCGGAGGCGCTGGGGAAGATCCTCGTGGCCAACGCGCCACCGACGGGGTCAGGGTAAGCCCCGTCGAGCGGGGTCGGAGTCAGTCGCGTCGAACGGGGTCGTAGTCACTCGCGACGAACCGACACTGACCCCGCTCTTGCCGTCGCCTCGATGCACTCGGCCACCAGCGCCGGGCCTCGATAGATCAATCCGGTGTAGAGCTGCACGAGCGAGGCGCCCGCGTCGAGCTTCTCGCGCGCGTCGCCGCCCGACAGGACGCCGCCGACGCCGATGATCGGGAGCGACCCTTCGAGCGCGTCGGCGAGAACGCGAACGACCGCCGTCGAGCGCTCGCGAAGCGGCGCGCCCGACAGGCCGCCCGCTTCATCGGCGTGCGCCATGCCGCGCACGCCGTCGCGCGACAAGGTGGTGTTGGTGGCGATCACGCCGTCGACGCGCGCGGCGCGCAGCCGCCGTGCGATGCCGCGCAACGCTTCGTCGGCGAGGTCGGGCGCGAGCTTCACGACGAGCGGAACCACGCGGCCGTGCCGGCTCGCCAGCGTGTCGCGCTCGGCCTGAACCGCGGCGACCAGCGCGCCCAGCGCCTCCTCGGACTGCAGGTCGCGCAGGCCCTTGGTGTTGGGGGACGAGACGTTGATGGTGACGTAGCCGGCGTACGGATACACCGCGTGAAGGCCTTTCACGTAGTCATCCGCCGCGCGCTCGTTCGGCGTGTCGAAATTCCTTCCCAGGTTGACGCCGAGGACGCCGCGGTAGCCCGAGCGCTCGACGTTGCGCACGAACGCCTCGACGCCGCCGTTGTTGAATCCCAGCCGGTTGATCACGGCCTGCGCCTGCGGCACGCGGAACATCCGCGGCCTCGGATTGCCCGGCTGCGCGCGCGGCGTGACCGTGCCCGCTTCGATGAAGCCGAAGCCCAGCGTGGCGAGGCCGGCGAGATGCGCGGCGTTCTTGTCGAGCCCGGCCGCGAGACCGACACGATTGGGAAAGGTGATGCCCATGACCGTGACCGGATCGGCGGGCAATCGAGGCGCCGCCATGCGCGAGAGGCCGAGCCGCGTCGCGACATCGAGCGCCTTGAACGTCGCCGCGTGCGCCGCTTCGGCATCGGCGGCGAATAGCAGCGGTCGAAACAGCGTGTAGACGTCGATCATGATGAGCGGCGCAGCGGCCGCCCCAGGCCGCGAAATCGCGCCCCCTTTGGAGCAGCGCAGCGGCGAAGCCGCAAGCGTTGGGGGCCGTCGATCGGCGCGCGGATGGTACCATCGAATGATTGCTTCTCCGATCGCGTGCTCGTGCAATCGTCGTGCCGTTTGCTGCTGTTCGTTGCTGCGCTTGCGCTTGCGGCCGCCGTCTCCGCCGCCCCGGCGAAAAAGGCCGCGCCCGAGCCGCCGGGCTACTCGACGCGGCGCCCCGAGGTGCGCAGCTTCGTCGAGGAGATGGTCAGGGAGGAGCATTTCAGCCGGCGCGACGTCACGCGCTGGCTTTCGCAGGCGCGCTTCCAGCCGAAGATCATCGACGCGATGCACCGGCCATACGTCGAGCCGCCGAAGTGGTACGAGTACGCGCCGCGTTTCCTGTCGGCGGATCGCGTCGACAGCGGTGTCGCCTTCATGCGGCGCAACGCCGCGGCGCTGCAGCGGGCGCAGGACGACTTCGGCGTGCCGCCCGAGGTCGTCACGGCGATCATCGGTGTCGAGACGTTCTACGGGCGCAATCTCGGCACGCATCGCGTCATCGACGCACTGTCCACGCTTGCGTTCGACTATCCGCGCCGGGCGGATTTCTTTCGCGCGGAGCTCAGGCAGTTCCTCGTCTTCGCGCGTGAGCAGCGCATCTCGCCGCTCGAGCCGAAGGGCTCCTACGCGGGGGCGGTCGGCGTGCCGCAATTCATGCCCGGCAGCATGCGTCGCTACGCGATCGACTTCGACGGCGACGGCCGCGTCGACTTGTGGGGCAGCGAGGAAGACGCGATCGGCAGCGTCGCCAACTACCTCGCGCGCCACGACTGGATACCGGGTCAACCCATTGCGCTGCCTGCGCTGATCGGCGACGCGGGACGCGAAGCCGCGCTGCAGCGCATCGACGGCAACCTGAGCGAGCGGCGCCCCATGAGCGCGTGGAACGCGGACGACGTGCAGGCGATTGCGGTGCCGCCGGATCTCGCGGCGCAGCCGGTCGGGCTTCTGCAGCTCGAGGAACAGCCGTCCGGCGACGACAGCGCAACCTACTGGATCGCGTGCCCGAACTTCTACGTGATCACGCGCTACAACAAGAGCCCGCTCTACGCCGCGGCGGTCTGGCGGCTGTCGGAGCTGCTGCGCCTCTCGGTCGCGATGGTGCGTTGAGCTCAGCCGCCGGCGAGCCGTCGTGCCTCGCTCACGAGCGCAGCGGTCGAAGGATCGACCTGCATCGCTTGCGGCGCGTCGGCTGACAGTGCGGCCTCGAGCGGCTTCGCCAGCGACTTGCCGAGCTCCACGCCCCATTGATCGAACGAGTTGATCCCGAACAGGATGCCCTCGACGAACGTGCGATGCTCGTAGAGCGCCAGCAGCGCGCCGAGGCTTCTCGCATCCAGCACGGGCAACAACAGCGTCGTCGAAGGACGGTTGCCGGGGCAGCGGCGTGCCGCGACGGCCGCGTCGAGCGCACGACCGGTCAGGCCGCTCGGCGCGAGCTCGGCGCGCAGGGTGTCGTCGCTGCGTCCCACCAGCAACGCCTGCGCCTGCGCGAGCGCGTTGGCGACGAGCAGCGTCTGATGCTCGCCGAGGGGATGCGTCGCGCGCACCGGCACGATGAACTCGACGGGCACTTCGTGCGTGCCCTGGTGCAGCCACTGGAAGAAGGCGTGCTGGCTGTCGGTGCCGACGTCGCCCCAGAGCGCGGGCGCCGTGGGCCCGTCGACCGGCTGGCCGTCGCGCGTGACGCTCTTGCCGTTGCTCTCCAGCGAAAGCTGCTGCAGGTACGCGGGCAGTCGCGCGAGCGCGTGCGCATACGGCACCACGACACGCTGCGGGCGCTGCAGCCATCGCGCCTGCCACCAGCCGAGCACGCCAAGCACGACCGGCACATTGCGGGCGAACGGCGCCGACGCGAAATGCTCGTCCATGGCGCGTGCCCCCGCGAGCAGCTCGGCGAAGCGATCGAATCCCAGCGCGACGGCAATCGGCAATCCCACCGTGGACCAGAGGGAATAGCGCCCGCCCACGCCCTCGGACAACGGAAGGATGTCCTCGTCGCGAACGCCGAATGCACGGGCCGCCGCCACGTTGCTGCTCACCGCGATGAAATGCGACGACAGGTCCGCGCCTGGAAGCGCTGCCGCCAGCCACGCGCGCGCGGAGCGGGCGTTGGTGAGCGTCTCCTGCGTGGTGAACGTCTTCGACGTGACGATGAACAGGGTAGTGGCCGGGTCGCGCGTCGCGAGCGTGCGCGTCAGGTGCTCGGGATCGACGTTCGACACGAACCCCACGTTCACCGGCTCGAGCTCGTTCGCCTGCGGCGTCGCGAGCGCGTCGCACACCAGGCGCGGGCCGAGGTCGGAGCCGCCGATGCCGATGTTCACCACCGAGCGCAGCGGGCGGCCCGTGCCACCGGCGCGCTGACCGGAACGGATCGACGCCGACAGCACCGCCATGCGCTCGCGCGCGGCGCGCATCTCGGCCGCGACGTCGACGCCGTCGATCACGAGTGAAAACGCATCGGCCCGGCGCAGCAGCGGATGCAGCACCGGCCGGTTCTCGGAGAGGTTGATCTTCTCGCCGGCCATCAGCGCATCGATCCAGTGCGCCAGGTTCGCGCCCTCGGCGTGCGCGATCAGCGCCTCCAGCGTCTCGGCGTCGACGCGCTCCTTGGCGAAATCGATGCGCCAGTCGTTCCAGTCGACCGACAGGCTCGCGACGCGCTGCGCGTCGCGGTCGAAGAGATCGAGGAGTCGGGCGCCGCGCAATCGGCGCGCCGCCGAGGCGAGCGAGGAGTCGGTATCGGGCTTCATCGTTGCTATTGTTGCACCAACCGGCCCGCGTGCGCGGCCGACCCCTCGCATGCATCACGTCATTGCGCGACGTGCTCGATGAACGGCGTCAGCGCCTTGCCGATCCGCTCCATTTGCACCGGTGTCGTCAACGCGGTGACGACCTCGCTGAAACGGGGCTCCTGCACACCGCTGACGATGTACGTCCACCGATAGGCCTTGAGGATGCCGTCGCGGACCTGCTCCGCCTGCGCGGGAGACAACCCGCGCCCCATGTGCATGAGGAAATAATCGGCGTCCGCGGCCGCTTGCACCTGAACGATGCCGTCCACCGCGGCCACCAGGCCGATGAGATCGTCGACCGCGGCGTCGCGCTCGGCCGCCGACATCCGCGCGTGCTCGCGCTTCCATTCCAGCTCGTCGAGGATCGCGTGCTGCGACTCCTCCTTCCAGTGGAAGAGGAAGGCATCCTTCCACAGGACCGAGAGGTTCGCGTCCGACTCGATGCTCGAGCGGTAGTGCGCCTGGGTGACGATCTCGATGTTGAGCGTCAGCCCGAGCACGGCCCACGTCGAGGCGGCGAGCACCGCGGCAGCGACCGCGTTGGCCTCGGGCTTGAAGACGTAGCCCGGCGGCATGCCGCTCGCCGTCATGATCTCGAGGCGCCGGAACAGCTCCTGATGCTTCAGCTCCTCGTCGGTGAAGCGCACCAGCGCCTCGAGCGCGACCTGGTCGCCGAAGACGTACGTCTTGCTCACGTCCATGATCTTCGCGACGATGTAGCGCTCGATCAGCCCGAACATGTTGGCGTAGGTGCGTCCCTGGACCTGGCTCATGAACCGGACCTGCTGCGCTGTCAGGAACGGCATGCGGTCGGCCAGCGAAAGGCCGTCGGGCAGGAACTTGCGGTCGAAGTCCAGCGTGCGGCCGCGGATCACGTCGCGCTCGATGTCCCAGCGAATGCGCTTGGACGCCTCGATGCAGCGTGCGTAACGACTGTTGTCGGCGTTGCGGGAAACGGTTTCAATTGTCGCGAGCATGTCAGGGTCCTGTGGTTGAGAGGAGAATCGCGACGTGACTGCGTCGCTGCGCGCATCCTCGACGTCCCGGCGTTCCTCGAGCGTTGTTCGGAGGGCGGCCGCCTCGTCGCACGTCGCACCAGCCCGCGCATCGGCCGCCGCTTCCATGCTGACCTACGTGCGGCTTTTCGGTCAGCCGGAAGCCGAGTACGGCGGGGAAACGCTTGCCTTGCCTGCGGAGCGCCGCTGCCAGCTGCTCGCGTTGCTCGCGCTGCGCCGGACGTGGGTGAGCAGGGGCGAAATCGCGGACCTGTTCTGGCCCGGGCTTTCGACCGAGCGTGCCTATACCAACCTGCGCAAGGTCGTGCATCTCGCGCGCGCGCTTCCATGGGCGTCGTCACTCGAGCTGCAGAGCGGCGCGCTGCGCTTCGACGTCCGCAACGACGTGCACGATTTCCACACGGCCATTGCCGAGGGACGTCTCGACGATGCGCTGCGATCGCGGCGAGGCGACCTGCTGTCGGGCTTCGACGCCGACGCCGGCACCGGCTGGACGACGTGGCTCGCACACGAGCGCGAGCGGCTGCAAGCGGCGTGGCGCGATGCCGCGCTGGCGCGCCTGTCCCAGGACGTCGACGCTGCCGCGGCGATCGACCTGTCGGCACGCCTGGTCGACGCCGACGGACTCGACGAAGCGGCACTGCGCGCCCACATGCTCGCGCTGTTGCGCGATGGCCAGGCCGCCCGGGCACGCCGGGCGTATCGCGACTTCGTCGACCGTTTGCACGACGAGCTCGGTCTGCCGCCGAGCGTGGAGCTGCGCGCGCTGCACGATTCGCTGCCTTCGGGCAAGGACGCCGCATCGCGCGCCGGGAGCGCGTCCGCGACGTCTTCCGAAGACGGTTTCGTCGGCCGTGGCGTCGAGCTGCGCCAGATCGCGTCGCTGCTTGCGCAGCCCGAATGCCGCCTGGTGACGCTGGTCGGTCCCGGCGGCGTGGGCAAGAGCCGGCTCGCACGTCGAAGCATGGCAGCGCTCGCGTCGCAATTCCCGGACTCCGCGGTCTTCGTGGCGCTGGAAGACGCGGCACAGGCGCACGACGCATGTGCACGGATCGCGCGCGAGCTCGACGTGCCGGTCGCCGCCAAAGGCGATCCGCTCGATCACGTCGTCGCGTACCTGCGCGATCGCGCGATGCTGCTCGTGCTCGACAACGTAGAGCATCTCGCCTCCGATGCATCGCTGCTCGAGCGCCTGCTGCAGTCCTGTCCGCGGCTTCGCATCATCGTGACCTCGCGCGTGCGGCTCGGGCTCGCGCTCGAATGGCTGCTGCCGCTCGAGGGGCTGCCGTTTCCCGAGCCCGAGGACGAGGATCGCGCCGACGGCTTCGACGCCGTGCGGCTGTTCGTCAAGGCGGCGCGGCGGGTGCAACCGGCCTTCGACGCAGCGGCGGAGCGCGATGCAATCGTCGACATCTGCCGGCAGGTCGAAGGCTTGCCGCTCGCGCTGGAGATCGCCGCCGCATGGACCCGCGTGCTGCCGTGCGCGACCATCGCTGCGGAGGTGCGCGAAGGCACCGATCTGTTGCGCTCGGTGGACGCCGCGCGCCCCGCGCGACAGGCGAGCATCGAAGCCGTGTTCGACCATTCGTGGCGCCTGCTGACCCCGGTCGAGCGCGACGTGCTCGCCCGGCTGTCGATGTTCCGCGGCGGATTCACGGTGGAGGCGGCACGCGCCGTGGCCGGTGCGGCGCTGCCCGTGCTCGCCGCGCTCGCGGACAAGTCGCTGGTGCGCAACGCCGGCAAGCGCATGCAGCTCCATCCGCTCGTGCACCAGGTGGCTGCGCTGCGCCTCGCCCGCAATGCCTCGGCGATTGCGACTGCACGAGCGCACGCGGAGTATTTCCATCGCATGCTAACCCGATTGCAGCAGCCGTTGCGGTACGGCGATCACGATGCGCTGGTGGAAATCGAGGACGAGCTCGCCAACTGCCGCAGCGCATGGCGCTGGGCCATCGCGAATGGCGGCAGCGACATGCTTCGTCGCAGCGTACTGGCACTGCTCGATTTCTTCGAGCATCGCGGCCGCTTCGTCGAGGGCCTCGCGCTTTTCCGGGAGGCGACCGATGCGGCGTCATCGCTCATGGCTTCGCCAACGCTGATCGACGCGGCAATCGCGCATCTCGAATATCGGCTCGATCGGCATGCGGAGGCGGAAGCCCGCGCGACGCGCGTGCTGCCCGTGGCACGAGCGGAGCACGACGATGAGGCGGTGCTCCAGTGCCTGAAGACCCTCGGCAACTGCGCCCTGGCGATGGCCCGCCATCGCGTGGCCAAGCGCTTCTTCCAGCAGAGTGGCCGTCGAGCGCTCGCCATGGCCGACCTGCGCACGGCCGCGGGGATGCTCGACAACGAAGCGCTGGTCGACAAGGCGCTGGGGAATTACGACGACGCGCTGCGGCTTTCGCTCGAGTCGCTGAGCCGGCATCGCCGGCTCGGAGACGCGGCCGGCGTCGCGCTTTGTCTCAACAACGTCGGGACGCTCTACCTGGCGCTGGGCCAGATCCAGTCGGCGCGCGTCAACCTGCAAGAGGCGCTGGAGCTTTGCGATCGCCAGGGCATCGTCGGAACGCGCGCCCTGGTGCTAGCCAACCTCGCGGACGTCGCGTTGCAGCAGGAGCGGTGGGAAGAGGCGCACGCAGCATGCACCCGTGCGCTCGAAGTCGCCCACCATACGAGCAACCGGACGGTCGTCGCGTACCTGCACCTGCAATACGTGCAGATCGCGCTGCACCGCGCCGACCTCGATGGTGCCCGCGACCATTTGCGCAGCGGGTTGAGCGTGGCGATCGCCACCGGTCGCGAGCGGCTGCAGCTCATCGCCGTGGGCTGCTTCGGCGAGATCCTCGCGGCGCAGGCGGAGCCGGGCTGCGCAAGGCAGGTCCTCCGTTTCGCCGCGGAGCATCCCCTCACGGATGCGCCGGATCGGGAGTTCTTCGAACGGTCCCTCGCGGACCTGCCGGCGGGCGCGGAGGCGGAATCGCACAAGCCTTCGCTCGATCTCGGCGAGCTGGTCCAGCGCATCGTCGCCGAGACCGCCATCGCGTACCGGCCGCTGATCGCCACCCTGCGGGGCGCCTGACCGCGGAACGCTCAAGCAACGCCGCTTCACTTACGTTGCGCCTCATGCCGGTTGTCCGGCATTCAGGAGAGCAGCGTGAGTCACGATTTCGAGGCTGAACAGGACGCGTGGGCGCGGCATGCCGCGGCCGCGAACGGATTCGGTGACGCAAGCTGCGTGCCGGCGCCGCGCGCAAGGGCGTCGACGTACGACATGTGGCACGCGGCGCGTGGGCATCATGCGTGGGCGCTCGGCTATATCGTGAAACGGGCGCTCGCATGGTCGTCCATCTCGCCCGGCGCACGCGCATGCGCGTGGCGCACGGCGGAGCGCGGTGGTCGAGCATCTGAGGCATGCGCATCCCGGTGCAGCGACCGGCGTCGTCGTTTGCTATTGTTGCAAGCGATGAACGCGCCCGTACCCGAAGACAAGGAGCTGCCGCTGCGCGAGGACACGCGGCTCCTCGGCCGCATCCTGGGCGACGTGCTGCGCGCGCAGGCAGGCGAAGACGGGTACGAGCGCATCGAGGCCATTCGACAGACGGCCATCCGCTTCCGGCGCGCACAGGGCGACGAGGCCAAGACCGCCCGCGCCGCACTCTCGGCGCTGCTCAATCCGCTGCCGATCGCCACGGTGCTGCACGTCGTGCGCGCGTTCAGCTATTTCTCGCATCTCGCGAACATCGCGGAGGACGTCCACCACACGCGACGTCGCCGTGCGCATGCTGCGGCAGGTGCGCCGCCGCGTGCCGGCAGCCTGGATTTCGCCGTCCGGCGGCTCGCCGATGCGAACGTGACGGGCGAGGCGCTGCATGCGTGGCTCGAGGAAGCGCTCGTATCGCCCGTCCTGACCGCGCACCCGACCGAGGTGCAGCGCAAGAGCATCCTCGACGCCGAGCGCGAGATCGCGCGACTCCTGATGTGGCGCGACCGCACGGCGTTGACGCCGGAAGAGCAGGAGACGTTCCGTCGTGAGCTCGCTACACAGGTCCTCGGCCTGTGGCAGACGGCGATGCTGCGCTTCACGCCCCTCACCGTGCGCGACGAGATCGACAACGGCCTGTCGTACTACCGCTACACCTTCCTCGACGAAGTGCCCCGGCTCTACGACGCATTGGAGAAGGCATTCCGGTTCGCGTACCCGGACCTGGGTCGCGTCGCGTCGTTCTTTCGCACCGGCTCGTGGATCGGCGGCGATCGCGACGGCAATCCCAATGTCGTCGCCGGCACGCTCGACTATGCCGTCCACGCGCAGGCAACGCTCGCCTTCGAGCACTACCTGCACGAAGTGCATTGCCTGGGCGCGGAGTTGTCGTTGTCGACGCGCCTCGTCGCGCCAAGCGACGACCTCCTCGCGCTCGCGAAAGCCGCGAACGACCCGAACCAGCATCGCGGCGACGAGCCGTATCGCCAGGCGCTCGTCGGCGTGTACGCGCGGGTCGCTGCGACGTCGCGTGCGCTCGCGCACCACGCACCGGCACGCGCGCCGCATGCGGCGGCCGAGCCGTACGCATCGCCCGCGGCATTTCGCGCCGATCTCGACGTGATCGCCGAATCGCTGGCGCGCCACGGCTCGTCGGCGCTCGCGGCGCGGCGTCTCGACCCGCTGCGCCGAGCGGTGGACGTCTTCGGCTTCCACCTGGCGATACTCGACCTGCGGCAGAACAGCGACGTGCACGAAGGCGTCGTCGGCGAATTGCTGGCCGCTGCGGGCGTCACGGCCGATTACGCTTCGCTACCGGAATCCGCTCGCGTCGCGCTGCTTGCGAGGGAGCTGCAAAGCGCGCGGCTTCTGCACTCTCCGTTTCGTCCGCTCTCCGAGGCGGCCGCGAGCGAGCTCGCGATCCTGCGCAAGGCGGCCGAGGTGCACGACGCGTTCGGCCCCGATGCGCTGCGCCACTACGTGATCTCCAAGTGCCAGTCGGTCTCGGATCTGCTGGAGGTCGCGACTCTGTTGAAGGAGGTCGGCCTGCTCCGCGGCGCGGAGCCTGCGATGAGTGTCGTGCCGCTGTTCGAGACCATCGACGACCTGCAGCGCTGCGGCGAGATCATGGCCGCCGCATTTGCGCTGCCCTGTTACCGCGCGATGGTGGCAGCGCAGGGCGATCGCCAGGAAGTCATGATCGGCTACTCGGACAGCAACAAGGACGGCGGCTATCTCACCGCGAACTGGGCGCTGTACTGTGCCGAGCGCGCGCTGGCGGAGTGCTTCGCGCGGCATGGCGTGAAGCTGCGGCTGTTCCATGGGCGCGGCGGCACGGTGGCGCGCGGCGGCGGCCCGGCCAACCGCGCCATCCGCGCTCAGCCGCCGGGAACGGTCGGCGGTCGATTCCGTGTCACCGAGCAAGGCGAGACGATCGCGGCGCGCTACCTCAACCCCGCCCTGGCACACCGGCACCTCGAACAGATTGTCAGCGCAGTGCTCCTCGCATCGGCGCCAGAAAGCCGCTCGCCGGACACGGAGAGCATCCCGCCCGCCTGGCGCGCGGCGATGGCCGCAATGTCCAGCGCTTCATGCAACGCCTATCGGGCG
>DASXAF010000099.1:0-50948 GCA_036406955.1 Casimicrobiaceae bacterium | reverse complement strand
GAACGGACCAGTGCCGATCGGATAGACGTCGGCGGCGTTGGGCGTGCCCTTCTTCATCATCGTGTCGAAGTACTCCTTCGACAGGATCGATGCGAAGTCCATCGCCATGTCGGCCAGGAACGGCGCTTCCGGGCGCTTCAGCACGTACCGCACCGTGGAGTCGTCGACCTTCTCGACCTTGTCGACGATGTTCTTCATGCCCATGTCGTCGAAGTACGCGTAGGTCTGGCCCGCGGTGAACTTGTGGAACGGATGGTTCTCGTCGGCCATGCGATACCACGAGAAGAGCACGTCGTCGGCGTTGAAGTCGCGCGACGGCTTGAAGTTGGCGTTGCTGTGGAACTTGACGCCCTTGCGCAGCTTGAACGTGTACTGCTTGCCGTCGGGCGATACGGTCCATGATTCGGCCAGGGCCGGCACGATGTTGGTCGTGCCGATCTCGAATTCGACGAGGCGGTTGAACATGGGCACCGACACCGCATCGAACGTCGTGCCGGTGGTGAAGAACTGCGGCTGGAAGCCCTCCGGGCTGCCTTCCGAGCAGTAGACCAGCGTGCCCTTGGCCGCCGCCGTGCCGCAGGCCAGCGCGGCAAGGGCCATGCAGAGCGCGGTGCGTCGGATCGCATTCATGGCGTTCCTCTCTCCCAGGTGTCGGGTGTCCGGCATGCTAGCCGCGCGCGCGCGGCAAGGCAACGTCGCGGCTGCGCGCAGCACGGGTCGCGAAAAGACAGATGCCGGCGGCAACCGACACGTTGAGGCTCGCCACCGCTCCCACGAGCGGAATGCCGACGATGCGGTCGCAGAGCTCGCGGGTGAGCCGCCGAAGACCGGCGCCTTCGGCGCCGAGCACCCACGCGAGCGGGCCCGTCACATCGGCGTCGAACAGGCTCTCGCCGCCCGCTTCGGCACCGAGCACCCAGACACCGTGGTCCTTGAGCGTACGGAGCGCACGCGCGAGGTTGGTGACGGCAACGACGGGAACCGTATCGGCGGCACCGCTTGCCGCCTTCGCGACGGTCGCCGTGACGCCAACGGCGCGGTCCTTCGGCACGACGACCGCGTGCGCGCCGAACGCATCGGCGCTGCGCAGGCACGCGCCGAGGTTGTGCGGATCGGTCACGCCATCGAGCAGCAGGAGCAGCGCGGGCTCGGCGAGCGTGTCGAGCACGTCCTCGAGCGTGACGTGCGGCAGCGCGGCATCGACGACGGCGACCACGCCCTGGTGCGGCACGGGGCCCGCCAGCGCCGCCAGGCGCACGACGTCGACGGGATGCACGGCGACGCCTGCGGCATGAGCGCGCGCGGCGAGATCGCGTGCCCGCGCGTCGGCGCGCGACGCGTCGATATAGAGCGCACGCATGCTCTGCGGTCGCTGGCGCAGCCGGGCGGTGACGGCGTGGAAGCCGTGCAGCGTGCGCGTGTCGGCCATGGCAGTGTTAGTGTAGCGGGCGACCGAATCCGGCCATGCTCTCCGACCTCAAGCTGTTCCTCGAGACGGCGCTCCTCGCCGCGCTGGCGTTGCTGCCGATCGTCAATCCGCTGGGCGGCGCGCCGATCTACCTCGCCAAGACGGTCGACCTCACGCCGGAGCAGCACGGCGAACTCGCGCGACGCGTCGCGCTCAACTGCGGCCTGCTGCTGCTCGGGTCGTTGCTGCTCGGCGCGTACGTGCTCGACTTCTTCGGATTGTCGATACCGACCGTGCAGGTGGCCGGCGGCCTGGTCGTGTGCTCGATCGCATGGAGCCTGTTGCAGGCACCGGACGAGGCACCGCCGCTGCAGGACGACGCGCGGCGAGAGCTCGCCACGTCCGCGGACCTGCGCCGCCGCGCGTTCTATCCCCTGACCATGCCGTTGACCGTCGGGCCGGGATCGATCTCCGTGGCCATCGCGCTCGGCGCGAACCAGGCGAAGGCCGTGCACCCGGCGATCGTCATCGGCATCGCGCACGTCTGCGCGGTCGCCATCGTCGCCGTTGCGGTGTTCGTGTGCTACCGCTACGCCGATCGCATCCTGCGTCGCCTGGGCGACACGGGCACCATCGTGGTGATGCGCATGTCCGCGTTCATCCTGTTGTGCATCGGCGTGCAGATCCTGTGGAACGGGGTGTCGGCGCTGCTGAAGGGCTAGCCGGGGCGGCCGCCGCGCTGCTATAATTTTGGGCTTCGTGCCGGCGTAGCTCAGCTGGTAGAGCAGCGCATTCGTAATGCGAAGGTCGGGGGTTCGATTCCCTCTGCCGGCACCACTTTCCTTCCCGAAACCGTCCAGCGTCGATCGGCGCTCCGCACGAGCGTGGCAGGTCGTGCCAAGCGGAGCACGCCGTTTCGGCTCATCGAGTCGCCGCGCCGGGTAGCGCGAGCTCTCCCTGCGCCTGGAACCGCGTCGACCCGAAAGCCGGGCCATCGAGCTTGCCCTCCAGGTTGTAGTGGATCTTGTCGACGGGGTTTGCGTCCAGCATGCCGACCGCGTAGATCGCCATGCGCAGGGCGGACAACGTCATCGGCACGCTGATGACCGATTCGCCGTACGGACCGATGCTTCCGTGCTGATCGCTGACGCCGGTGGCAAAGGTCTTGTCCTGTACGAGCAGCTTGACGTACACACCCACGTAATCGACCGGCGAGTCGTTGGGATTCTGGATGCGCAGGCTCACCTTCATCCGGAATTCCAGCCCTTCTCCTGGCAGCGACTCGATGTCGGCCACGCTGACCTGCAGCGGCTCCCGGGGTTCCATGCCGGCGCAGCCGGCGAGCGCCAGCGCGACGATGAGCTTCAAGGTCGTCAGCATGAGTCGGCGCATAGGGCTTCCTCTCGTAGCTGATCACTGACTTGCAACCCGGTGGTTTCCGCCCGCTTCGCCGTCGGCACGGCCCGGATCGAGCCCGCTTGCGTCCACACCCATTGCCGCCGACAACGGCGTCATCAACGGCCTAGATGAGTGCCCCGACGATTCCGCCGAGCTTCGGAGCGATCGCCTTGCTCAGTCCCTCCCTTACAAGCGGGTTGTCCGTCACGCCTTTCAAGGCCGAGCTGAAGTTGTCGCCGAGCGCCTTGGTTTGAGACGCGTCGAGCTTGCCTGCGCCGGCGGCGACCTGCTCGTCGGTCAGTGGCGCTTTGCAACCCCCGCCCAGCATCGAGCACATCTGGTCTGCGAGCTTCGGCGCGATGGCGTTCGCATCGACCTTGTCGAGCACGCCTGCCAACCGCGGGTCGCTTGCAGATGACTTGAGCACGCTGCTCGAGAGTTTGCCGACCGTATCCATTCCGCCGATCATCTGGAACAAGTTGCCCATCGTTTGTCCCAGGCCCTCACCGGCGCAGAACCAGGCGCCCACCATGACGAGCGCCAGGCCCCTGAACAACCCTTGCAGCTTCATCGGTACCTCCATTTCTGACGAAGGACGTGGCCGCGCGCACCGCGGGCGCGATTCGCACGGCGCAGTCGGATTGTGGTCGTGCGGGCTCACTGCGTCCTTGCGTTTCTGGACAATGCCATCGCGCGCGTCGAAGCGGTGGGTGGTCGATGGACGGCAGCGGGACGTCTCGCCGGGACGCCGGAGGCCTTCGCACTTGCGCCCGCCAGTCGCTCCCTTGTCGTGAAAGGCAAGGACGCACCGCGCGATGTCGCCCAGGATGGCCACGACCTCGCGCGCCCCCGAGGCGCCTCGAGGCCTGCCTCGCACGCGCTGCCCGCCTGCGAGACCGCCACGACCGACTCACAACCAGTCCGTCACGGGAGCGACCATGCAGGATGTGCCGCCCTTGCTGCACAAGAGTGAAGTCGGCTCCCAGCTCAAGCAACTCGACGAGCGCGTATCGCGTCACTCGCGTTCCTATCGATGCGGCTGCGGGAACCGCATCTTCTTCCGCAATACGCTTTGCCTCGCGTGCGACGCGCAGCTGGGCTACCTGCCCGACGAGGGCCGGGTCGCCGCGGTCGAGCCGGGCACGGCAGCCGGCACCTGGCGCGCCGAGGGCCGCGCGGATCCGCTGAAGTTTTGCGCAAATCGCGATTCTCCGGCCATTTGCAACTGGATGCTGAATGCTCAGGACGGCAGCAGCTACTGCATCGCCTGCCGGCTCAATCGCACGATTCCCAACCTCGACGACGCCGACAACGTGCGCTATTGGGCGAGCATCGAGATCGCCAAACGGCGCCTGGTCTCGGAACTGCTCGGCTTCTGTTTGCCCGTGAAGTCGAAGGTCGATGAGGACCCCGAGCGCGGCCTGATGTTCGATTTCCTCCGCTCCCCGCCCGGAGGGCCGCGCGTGATGACGGGTCACGCCAGCGGCCTCATCACGATGAACGTGGAAGAAGCCGACGACCCGAAGCGGGAGCAGATCAAGTGCGACATGAGGGAACCCTATCGCACGCTGCTCGGTCATTTCCGCCACGAGGTCGGGCACTACTACTGGGACAGGCTGGTGTGGAACAGCCGGTGGCTCGAACCGTTCCGCAAGGTCTTCGGCGACGAGCGTGCGAGCTATGCCGACGCGCTCAAGCGCAACTACCAGCAGGGGCCGCCTGCCAATTGGTCCGACTCCTACGTGAGCTCGTACGCGACGATGCATCCGTGGGAGGACTGGGCCGAGACGTGGGCTCACTATCTGCACGTCGTCGACAGCCTCGGCACGGCGGTCGGCTTCGGGATCGACGCCACGAATCTCCAATGCG
Source organism: Casimicrobiaceae bacterium (assembly GCA_036406955.1). Classification (GTDB taxonomy): domain Bacteria; phylum Pseudomonadota; class Gammaproteobacteria; order Burkholderiales; family Casimicrobiaceae; genus VBCG01. The sequence continues at coordinate 46,273 of DASXAF010000099.1, read as the reverse complement.
ACATCGAGCCGTTCACCCGCGATGCGCTGTACGACGCCGACGATCCCGACGCCGAGCGCCTCCTCGGGTTCCTGAACGGCTGGGTCGAGATCGTCATGGTCCTGAACGAGATGGCTCGCAGCATGGGCGAGCCCGACTTCTATCCGTTCGTGATGTGCAAGCCGGTCGTGGCGAAGCTGCACTTCATCCACATGGTCATCGCCGACGCGCGCACGAACCCGACGCTCTAGCACGCAGCCAATGGGCGACTCGGTGCAAACGACGGTGCGTCTGAAGGATTACGCGCCACCCCCGTTCCTGATTCGAAGGATCGAGCTGGACATCGACCTCATCGCCGAAGACGAGGCGCGCATCGCGGCGAAGCTGGTCGTCGAGCGCAATCGAGCGGCACCGGCGTGCGGCACCGCATTGAGCCTCGACATCGACTATGTCGCCGTCGAGTCGGTGACACTCGACGACACCCGCCTCGGCCCCGAGCGCTACGCGCTCGGCGACGGAAGCCTCGTCGTGTCGAGCGTGCCCGATACATTCACCCTGAAGACGCAGAGCCGGATCGACCCCAGCCGGAACACCAAGCTGATGGGCATCTACACGTCGAGCACGGGGTTCTTCAGCCTTTGCGAGGCGCAGGGCTTTCGCCGGATCACGCCGTTCGTCGACCGGCCCGACGTGATGGCCACATACGGCGTCACGCTGCATGCGGACAAGGCTCGCTGTCCCGTGCTGCTCGCCAACGGCAACCTGGCAGCGCAAGGCGACGAGGCGAACGGCCGTCACTGGGCGCGCTGGGAAGACCCGTTCCCCAAACCGTCCTACCTCTTCGCCGTCATCGCGGCCAAGCTGGAAAGTCGAAGCGACACGTTCACGACCCGATCCGGCCGCACGGTGCAACTGCGGTTCTTCGTGGAGCCCGGCAAGCTCGACCAGTGCGAGTTCGCGCTCGAGTCGCTGAAGCATGCGATGAAATGGGACGAGGACGCGTATGGCCTGGAGGTCGACCTCGACCAGTACAACGTCGTCGCGGTGGGCGATTTCAACGCCGGCGCCATGGAGAACAAGGGCCTGAACGTATTCAATACCAAGCAGGTGCTCGCACGCGCCGACATCTCGACCGATGCCGACTTCAACTTCATCGACCGAACGGTCGCGCACGAGTACTTTCACAACTGGACCGGCAATCGCGTGACGTGCCGCGACTGGTTTCAGCTCGCGCTCAAGGAGGGGCTGACCGTCTTCCGGGAGCAGCAGTACGCGGCCGATCGGTACTCGCGCGCGGTAGCCCGAATCCGCGCGGTGACCGACCTGCTGTCGAGGCAGTTTCCTGAGGACGCGGGCCCGATGGCGCACGCCGTGCGGCCGCTTTCGTACGAGCAGATCAGCAACTTCTATACCGCCACGATCTACAGCAAGGGCGCGGAGGTCGTGCGCATGATGCACACGCTCGTCGGCGCTGAAGCGTTCCGCAAGGGCATCGACCTCTATTTCGAGCGCTACGACGGGCATGCCGTGACCACCGACGAGCTGGTGAGCGCCATCCAGGATGCGAGCGGCATCGACCTTGGCCAGTTCAAGCTCTGGTATGACCAGGCCGGCACGCCGCGGCTGGAAGTCCGCGACCGGTTCGATCCCGCGACGCGGATCTACACGCTCGTCGTGACGCAGCGCTGCCCTCCGACGCCGGGACAGCCCACGAAGCTGCCGATGCACATCCCGCTGACCCTCGGGCTGATCGACGGCGAGGGTCGCGACCTGCCGCTGCGACTGGAAGAAGAAGAAGACGCCGCGAGGGGCACGAGCCGGGTCCTCTCGGTGCGCAAGGAAACGGAAGTGTTCCGCTTCGTCGACGTGCCGGCATGCCCGGTGCCTTCACTGGGTCGCGACTTTTCGGCGCCCGTCTACATCGACTACGAGTACAGCGACGAGTCCCTGCAGCACCTGCTCTGCTACGACAGCGATGCGTTCAATCGCTGGAGGGCGGGACAGCGGCTCGCGATGAAGCTTCTGCTGCAGGGGATCGGCGACCACCTGCGCGGCCGTCCCGTGCAGTTCCCGGATTACCTCGCGAAGGCATTCGGTCGTGTGCTGAGCGATGCCCCGCACGATCCCGCGTTTGCCGCGGAGGCGCTCGCGCTGCCGCCCGAAGTGGTGATCGCCGAGCAAATGGACGACATCGACCCCGCGGCCGTGCACGCCGTGCGCGTCGCGATGCGCCGGTTCCTGGCCGAGCGGCTGGAGGCAGATCTCCGTCGGAGCTACGCAGTTTTCACCACGCGTGGTCCGTATCGACCCGATGCCGAATCGATGGGCCGGCGCGCGCTGCGCAACCTGTGCCTCGCGCTGCTCATCGAGCTCGCCGACGACGTGTCGCGCAGCCTGTGCGTCGCGCAGCTTTCGACCGCGAACAATATGACCGATGCACTGTCGGCGCTCACCGCGATCGCCAATTGCGCTTGCGATGAACGTCGCGCGGCCCTCGACGCCTTCTATGCAAAATGGAAGGACGAGCCGCTCGTGGTGGACAAGTGGCTCGGCGTGGAGGCGCTTTCGCGCCTGCCCGGCACCGTCGCGCGCGTCAAGGAGCTGACCGCGCATCCGGCATTTGCGCTCACGAACCCGAACAAGGTCTATGCGCTGCTCGGCAGCTTCGCGGCGAATCAGCTGAACTTTCACGCCGCCGATGGCTCGGGCTACGATCTGATGGCGTCGCAGTCGCTCGCCGTGGACGCGGTCAATCCGCAGGTGGCTGCGCGTCTGATGCGCAATTTCGAGCGCTACAGGCGCTTCGAGCCGGGGCGACGAGCGCTCATGCGCGCCGCACTCGAGCAGGTCGCCGGAACGCCGGGCATCTCGAAGGAGACCGCGGAAGTGGTCGGCAAGGCGCTCGCCTAGGAGAAGCAGCCCCGAACAGCGTGGGCGTGCCCGCCATGAACGATTCGCGAAGCGGCCTTACGTACGCCGACGACGAGGCCTACGTCTCCACCGGCACGCTTCCGACGCCGGAAGAGGTGCGCGCGCTGATCACGCAAGCCCACGAGCGGTTTCGCGGAGAGAACGACGGCGCCGTCGCCGATTACATTCCGGCGCTGGCGCAGGCCGATCCATCGCTGTTCGCGATCTGCGTCGCGAGCATTCGCGGCGATTTGTTCGCGGTGGGCGACGCCGACCGGGCGTTCTCCATGCAGAGCGTGTCCAAGCCGTTCGTGTTCGCTTTGGTGTGCGACACGCTTGGTGCGGCACAGGCCGCGGCATTGCTCGGGGTGGATGCCACCGGGCTTCCGTTCAACTCCGTGATGGCGGTTGAGCTTCGTTCCGATCACACCACCAACCCGCTCGTCAACGCCGGCGCGATCGCCACGACCAGTCTCGTACCCGGTCGCACCGCACACGAGCGCTGGAGCAACGTGCGAAACGGCCTGTCGCGGTTCGCGGGGCGTACGCTCGAGCTGGACGAGCGCGTGTACGAATCGGAGAGCGCCAGCAACGAGCGCAACGAAGGCATCGCGCACCTGTTGCGCGGTTACGCGCGGGTCTATTGTGATCCCGACGAAGCGACGGACATCTACACGAAGCAATGCTCGCTGCTCGCTTCTGCCCGTGACCTGGCCGTCATGGGCGCCACGCTCGCGGGCGGAGGCATCAATCCGCTCACGCGCGAGCGGGTCGTGTCCGCCGGAACGTGCCGGCGGGTGCTCGCCGTGATGGCGACGGCAGGCCTCTACGATCGCTCCGGCGACTGGCTCTACGACGTCGGCCTGCCGGGCAAGAGCGGCGTCAGTGGCGGCATCGTCACGGTGGCGCCCGGCAAGGGCGCGCTCGCGACGTTCTCGCCTCGCCTCGATGCATCCGGGAACAGCGTCCGCGGACGGCTCGTCACGCGATTCCTGTCGGAACGGCTGGGATTGAATCTGTTTGCGTCCGCGCCCACGGCGACCGGCAGCTCGAATGGCGATCGCTAACGGTCGCCGATGATGAAGCGGCCGCTGCGGTGCTGGAAGAAATACGTCCGCGCCCAATCGATCATCGCCACGACACGATTGCGGAAGCCCACGAGGAACATGACGTGCACGAACGCCCATATGAGCCACGCGGGCAGGCCCCCGAACTTGAGGGGGCCGATCTCGCAGACGGCCTGACCGCGGCCGATGACCGCCAGGCTGCCGCGATCGAAATACTTGAACGCCCTCCGCGGCCGCCCCGCGAGGTCGTCCGCGATGCACCGGGCCGCATGGCGTCCCATCTGGATGGCGACCTGCGCCACGCCCGGCAAGGCGGCGCCCCTCGCCGGATCGTCGTAATGCGCGGCGTCACCCACCACGAACAGCTCGGCATGCCCTGGCACGGCACAGTCTGCACCGACGAGCACGCGTCCCTGGCGATCGAGCGGCACGTCGAGGCTCCCGAGCACCGGAGCACCGCGCGTGCCCGCGGTCCAGAGCGTGCACCAGGTCTCGATGCGCTCTCCGCCCGCAACGATGTGAGCGTCGGCCACCTGGGTCACCATCGTACGGGTCCTCACTTCCACGCCGAGCCGCTCGAGGTCGCGGGTCGCGCGGGCCGACAAGTGTGGCGCGAAATTCGGCAGGATGCGGTCGCCGGCATCGATCAGCAGGATCCGCGCGTCCGCGGGGTCGATGGCGCGGAACTCGTGGCGCAGCGTGTACTTCTTCATCTCCCCGATCGCACCGGCGAGTTCGACGCCCGTCGCGCCGCCGCCGACGATCACGAACGTCAGGAGCGCGCGGCGCCGTTCGCGATCGGGCTCGTTCTCGGCCCGCTCGAAAGCAATCAGGACGTTGCGCCTTATCACGAGCGCATCGTCGACGCCCTTCAATCCGGGAGCGTAGGCGGCCCACTCCGGGTGCCCGAAGTAGTCGGTAACCACACCGGGAGCCATGACGAGCCAATCGTATGCAACCGTGCGGCCGTCCGTCATCCGGGCGTGGCGCGCGGCAGTATCGATCGCGTCGACCGTGAGCATGTGGACTGCGACGTTGCGCTGCTTGCGCAACAGCATTCGTGTCGCGGAGGCGATTTCGTCCACGCCGAGCGCCGCCGTGGCCACTTCGTAGAGCAGCGGCTGGAAGAGGTGGAAATTGACGCGGTCGATCAGCGTGACCTGAAGCGGCAGGCCCTTCAGCGCGCGCGCGCAAGTCAGGCCTCCAAAGCCGGAGCCGACGATCAGTACATGAGGCTGACTGGACAGTGCGCGCTCCATGGGCAAGCCCCAAGTGGTATGCGCGATGGAACATCGCCGCCATGCCCGCGGCTCGCGCCTTCGAAGCGTGGCACGCCGCTGAACTCCGCACGAGACGCGTATCGTATCGTGTCCTTCCGACGACAGGAATGCGCGTCCGATCGAATTTCCCCGGTGCGAGCGCGACGCGTCCTCAGCTCGGCGAGCACATCCCGACGCCGATGCCGTTTCCCTCAGCGATGTACCCGTGGCCGAGCATCAGCGCGCGGATCGCGTCGCTCGTCGTGAAGCGATGGTTCGGCGCGCCGCCCTGCCCGTTGTTGTAGAGGCGATAGACCGGGACGGTGCCGGCAGGGCACGCGCCGTTGGCATCGGGCAGCGGCGTGTAGAAGACGTCGCCTTCGAACTGCCAGTCCGGGTTTGCGAGCGTGCCTTCGCACCCGAGGCCGCGCGGCGCGTAGAAGTGCGAGCTGGTCGGTGGGAAGGCGACCGTGAAGAAGCGGCAGACCGGCGCGAGGCCGGGCGCGGCGGCGACATAGACGCCGAACGATTCGCCGGTGCGCGCCCACCCCGTGAATACCCCGGCGTCGAGCTTGGCGATCTCGTCGGATTTGGCCGTGACGAAGTAATGGCCGAAGGCGGCGTGGTAGTACTCGACGGCCGGCGCGATGCCGATGGGATTCGTCGGCGTGACCGACACCGAGGCGCCGGCGAGGTTCGTGGCCACGTTGTCGATCGTGGCGCCGTTGCCGTCGATCGCGTGGATCCCATCGGTGGGAAGGTTGTTGTAGACCAGATCGCTCACGCTGGCGAAGTTCAATCCGCCGCTCGGTATCTGCACGAAGCCGTTGGGTATCACGTAATCCGGCGTGATCAAGCCCAGTGCGGCGAATCCCTGCGTGGCGATCAGGATGCGCTTGCCCGAGGTACGGCACGTGGGCAGGTCGGCGGGGAACACGAAGTGCTGGATCGCCGGGCCGCGGCTGATCAGCGCCTGGCCGGCCCAGTTCTTCTCGCCCGCGTCACAGTCGTTCTGCCCGTGATCGAGGATCACGATGAACTGCACGGATCCGTCCGCGTTCGAATAGATTTCGTCGATCATGAACGTGCCCGGCAGCGCGGACGCGACGTTGACGCAGAACGCGGCGGCCAAGGACGCCAGCGCCAGCAATGGCTTGTTCAAGGCTTCTCCCTGTTCGCTCGAGTCGGGGTCGTGCGCCGCCCGAGGCACCCCTCGTCCGAGATCGGCGCGCGCACTATACCAGCGGAATGGCGCCGCCGGTGGCGGTCCGACACGGGCGGCGCAGCACCTTGCCCAGCCGATGTCCGCGCGATGCTTTCGGTAGAATGCGGGCACGCTTGCGCCGGCGCTCCACGAGGTGGAGAGAGTCCGCGAGCGCCTTCTGCCTGGAGGTTCCCACCGTGAAGCCCTTGCTCGTCGCTGTGCTCGCCGTCGTCTCCATGGCCGTGGCGCCCGCGCAGGCGCAGCAGCCTGCGGGCGCGCTCGCCCGCATCAAGTCGAGCGGCGGCATCACCGTCGCGTATTCGCCCGACTCGCTGCCGTTCTCGTTCACCGGCAGCGACAACGCGCCGGCCGGCTACTCGATCGACCTGTGCAAGCGGGTGATCGCGCAGATCGGCAATGCGGTGGGCCAACCGAACCTCAAGGTGAAATGGGTCGCCGCGTCCACACCCGACCGGCTGCAGATGGTTGCGACCGGCAAGGCCGATCTCGAGTGCGCGAACACCACGCAGACGCTCGCGCGGCTCGCCAACGTCGACTTCTCCTCGCTGATCTTCATCGACGCCGGCGGTTTCGCCATCCGCAACGACGGTCCGGTCAACCGCCTCTCCGACCTCGGCGGCCGCAAGATCGCGGTGCTGAAGGGCACGACGACCGAGGCGCGCGTGCGCGACCTGCTGCAGCAGCGGCTGATCAACGCGACGCTCGTGCCCGTGGACCAGGCGAGCGACGGCATGGGCATGCTCGATTCGTCCGCGGTCGATGCCTACGCCGGCGACAAGATCAAGCTGATCGGGCTCGTGGCAACGTCGAAGGACCCCGCGCGCTACGCGTTCCTGGCCGACGAGATCTCGTTCGAGCCGTATGCCTTCGCGCTGCCGCGCAACGATTCGGCGCTGCGGCTCGAAGTCAATCGCGCGCTGTCGCAGATCTACGCAAGCGGCGAGATCGAGCCGATCTTCACGAGCTGGCTCGGCAAGCTCGGACGTCCGTCCGGCCTTCTCGCCGCGATGTACGTGCTGTATTCGATTCCGCAATGATCGCAAGCATGAGGAACGTCATGTCGCACCAACTCCTGTCCCGCTGCGCACTCGCGTGCGTGGTCCTGCTCGCTTCGCTCGTCACGGCGTGCTCGCCTCCGCCCGCATACTCGGTGCAGCAGCCCGTGTCGCGCGTCGGCGTGGTCGAGTCGATTCGCTCGCAGACGGTCCAGACCGCCAACAACACCGCGGGCACGATCGTCGGTGCGGTCGCAGGCGGCGCGCTCGGCAACATGGTCGGCAGCGGCACGGGGCGAACGGTGGCGACCATCGTCGGCGCCGTCGGCGGCGGATACGCCGGGCACAAGGTCGCCGAGAACGCCCAGGACCTGGTCTGGATCATCGACGTCCGCTACGACGACGGCACCATCGCGACGATCCAGCAACGTGCGGCACCGGGATTGCGGGTCGGCGACCGCGTGCGCGTCACGGGCAACGGGATCGAGCTCCTGCGCTGAACGCGCGCAGGTCGGCTTCAGGGGTCGGCGCGCTGCGTCGCCCGCGCGACCCATTGCGCGGTGAGCTTCTCCTGCACGGCGTTCTGCCTGAGGCGCGTGTCGAGCGTGTGAAAGTCCACGCGGTCGAGCGGCTGGTCCTGGCTGAAGCAGGAGAACACGTACTCGACCTTGCCCGTGACCGGATCGCGCTGGGGCTGCAGGCACTGCGCGCAGATCTCCTTCATCATGCATTGCATCGGCGAGTTGATCGAGCCGATGGCGCGATGGCGCTCGGGTAGATACGACGCGAGCACCGTGCGCCGCGCCGCCGCGACCGCAGCCATCATCTTGTCCGAGCCGATCGCGATGATCCGATCCGAGGCGGCCAGCCGGATCGCCGGCTCGCCGAGGCGTCCGCTCGCGTAGGCGCGCATCGCCTCGACGATGTTGCCGACGAACGCGCGATCCTGCGGCCGCGTGGGGGTGAAGCCGGGGCCTTCGTCGCAGCACCACACCACCGTGTCGGCCGCCGCTTCGATGTCCTCGACCTTGTAGCGGTCGACCATGCGCCGATAGCCCGCGAAGTACAGCACGCGCGAGCCGGCTTCGCGGAACGCGCGACCGATCGAGAACAATACGGCGTTGCCCAGGCCGCCACCGACCAGCACGACCGTTTCGCCCGGCTCGATCTCGGTGGGCGTTCCGGTCGGTCCCATCAGCACGACGGGCTCGCCGGGCTGCAGCCGCGCGCACAGGTTCGACGAGCCGCCCATTTCGAGCACGATCGTGGACACGAGGCCCTGCCGCGGATCGACCCACGCGCCGGTGAGCGCCAACCCTTCCATCGCAAGGCGCGTGTCGTCGACGCGCGCGGCGAGCGACTCGAAGTTCTGCAGCCGATAGAACTGGCCGGGGCGAAAGCGCCGCGCCGCGGCGGGCGCACTCACCACGACCTCGACGATCGTCGGCGTGAGCCGCACGACCCGCTCGACGGTGGCGCGGAGCTCGCGATTCATCCTCGCGAAGAATTGCCCGTCGGTCTGCGTCGACGCCGGCTGCACGCGCGCCAGCGCGCGCGACACGATGGGATACCCCTGCTTCGCGCTCGCCATGGCCTTCACCACGTTGCCGAAGTACGAGGGATGGAGGTCGCCGAAAAAGCTCACTGCGCGTCCATCGTCGCGGATGTCGGTGAGCACCGCGGGCTCGGCCGGCTTGGCGAGGCCCCGCACCGCCTGATGCGTCGCGCCCTGCTCGTCGAGCAAACGGAAGTAGCGGCCGTCGACCGCGAAATGGCCCGCGTCCTCGCGCGCGAGCACGGTGTTCGGTTGCGTTCCGGCGGCGATCAGGATCGTTCGTGCCGGCAGCAGCGTGCGGCCCGTCTCGCGCCACGTGCCGTCGGCGTCGAGGCTTTGCATCGACACACGCAACCCGATGGCGTGACCCGCTTCGTCGGTCTCGATGGCGAGCGGCGTCAGGCCCTCGGCGAAGCGGATGCCCTCCTCCAGCGCCTTCTCGACTTCCTCGTGATTGAGCGTGTACGACGGGCTGTCGACCAGGCGCTTGCGATAAGCGATCGTGGAACCGCCCCACGATTGCAGCAGCTCCACGATGCGCGCGGCGCGGCCTTCCGCGCGCGCGGCCGCTCGCTCGGCACGGATGGCGCGCGCGTGCGACAGGAATTCCTCGGCGATGAGGAACTCGTGGTCGCTCCACGCCGCTTCCACGGCCGCGCGCCCTTTCTCGGCGACGAGCGTCTCGTAGCGCGCGAGGAACTTCTCGACCTGCACCGGGTAATACGCCAGCGCTTCGGTCGACGCGTCGATGGCGGTCAGCCCGCCGCCGATCACCACCACGGGCAGGCGCACCTGCATGTTGGCGATCGAATCGGTCTTCGCCGCGCCGGTGAGCTGGAGCGCCATGAGGAAGTCCGAGGCCGTGCGCACGCCGTGCGCGAGCCCGTTGGGCAGCTCCAGCACGGTGGGCCGGCCCGCACCGGCGGCGAGCGCGATGTGATCGAAGCCCAACGCGAACGCGTCGTCCGCCGACAGCGTGCCGCCGAAGCGCACGCCCCCGTAGAGGCCGAAGCTCGCGCGCCGCTCGAGCAGCAGGCGCACGACCTTGAGGAAGTTCTTGTCCCAGCGCACCGTGATGCCGTACTCGGCCACGCCGCCGAAGCCCGCCATCAGGCGATCGTCGAGATCCTCGGTGAGCGTCGCCACGTCGCGCACCGGCTCGAACGGCACGCGCTCGCCGCGCGCCGTGACGCCGGACAGGTTCGGCGCGACCGGCTCGATCTTCAGTCCGTCGATCGCAACGACCGCGTGCCCTTCGTTGAGCAGATGATGCGCGAGCGTGAAGCCGGCGGGCCCCTGCCCGACGACGAGCACGCGCCTGCCGCTGGGCGGCAGCGGCAGCGGGCGCCTCAGATTCAGCGGATTCCACCGCGTCAGCAGGGAATAGATCTCGAAGCCCCACGGCAGCGCGAGCACGTCCTTGAGGACGCGCGTCTCGGCCTGGGGAATGTCCACCGGATCCTGCTTCTGGTAGATGCACGACTTCATGCAGTCGTTGCAGATGCGATGACCCGTCGCCGCGGCCAGCGGGTTGTCGACGCATACCATCGCGAGCGCGCCGATCGGCCAGCCTTCGGCCCGCAGCTTCTGGAACTCGGAGATCTTCTCTTCCAGCGGGCAACCGGCGAGCGTCACGCCGAACGGCGACTTCTTGAACGGATTCGCGAGCGCGCCGTCGGCCGGCTTCTTTTCCAGCAGGCCGTGCGCGCACGAATCCTTGCCCTGCTCGTGGCACCAGATGCAGTAGTGCGCCTGATCGAGCGCGCCGGTGAGGTTCGTGCCGGCGTCGGTCAACGCGAATCCGTCGCGCCGGCGCAGCGCGTGGTCGTCGGAGAGCTCCAGCGCGCGCACGCCGTTGAGCTGGACGACCTGCACGGGCACCAGATGCAGCGCATCGAGCTTGCGCGGCGCGCGGAACAGCACGCCGCCGCGATGCGCCGCCTTGCCTTGCGGCGTATGGGCGGCCCACGCGGCGTAGCGTTGTGCGACGTCGAGCTGCTGCGCATGCGCTGCCTCGTCCTTCTGCCACGCCGTCACGGCGTCGGCGAACGCTCGCTCGAACGCTTCGGCGTCCGGCTGCGCGCCGAGCCAGCCGTCGAGCGCGTCGCGCAGCGCGGCCCCGTCGAACGTCGCTGCCGCATCGGCGCGATGCGCGTTCATCGCCTTGCGCTGCACGAACTGGCGCTTCACGGCGAAGAGCGGGGCGAGCGCGTGATGCTGCGCTTCCAGCGCGCGGGCCTCGGCCTCGATGCCGAACAGATGCGCGATGAAGTCCTCGAGGTGCGGCGCGAGCGCCACGAGGAGCTCGGACTCGGCCTTGCGCGCCAGTGCATCGGGACTGGCACGCGCCGCGTCCAGCCGGTCCGCGAGCATCGGATCGGCCGCGCGCAGGGCGACGCGAAATTGCTCGTCGATGCGGCGCGCGGCGTCGGTGCGGTAGAGATCCTCGAAGCGCAAGCCGTGGGCGAGCGTCAGCGCGGGCGGCATGGGAAGGCGGGCATTCATGACCAACCTTGCATTCTACCGTCCGGGGATCGTCCAAAGAGACTTTGGAGTCATATGCTTAATCCGGGTCCGGCCGGGCGGCGCAGGGCCGTTTGCTACCATGAGACCCACTTTTCGCGCCGCGGAGCTTTGGCAGAATGACCCCGTTCGCCCGCATGCTGTCGATCGTGATCGTGGCGGCGACGCTGCCGCTCGGAGCAGGCGCGCAGCCGATCCGCATCGGCGAGCTCAACAGCTACAAGGTCTTTCCCGCGTTCCTGGAGCCCTATCGCAAGGGCATGGAGCTCGCGCGCGACGAAGTCAACGCCGCGGGCGGGGTGCTGGGGCGTCCGCTGGAGATCGTCTCGCGCGACGACGGCGGCACGCCCGGCGACGCGGTGCGCGTCGCCGAGGAGCTGGTGAGCCGCGAGCGCGTCACGATGCTCATGGGGACGTACGCATCCAACGTCGGGCTCGCCGTTGCCGACTTCGCGAAGCAGCGGCGCGTGCTGTTCCTCGCCGCCGAGCCGCTCACCGACAAGATCGTGTGGGAAGACGGCAACGCGTACACGTTCCGGTTGCGCGCATCGACCTACATGCAGACCGCGATGCTCGTGCCCGAGGCCGCGAAGCTCGGCAGGAAGCGCTGGGCGATCGTGTACCCCAACTACGAGTACGGACAGGCCGCGACCGCGACGTTCAAGCAGCAGATGACCGCGCGCCTGGGTGACGGCAACGTCGAGTTCGTCGAGCAGGCGACGCCGCTCGGCAAGATCGAGCCGGGTCCCGTCGTGCAGGCGCTGCTCGACGCGAAGCCCGATGCGATCTTTTCGTCGCTGTTCGGCCCCGATCTCGCGCGCTTCGTGCGCGAAGGCCAGCTGCGCGGGCTGTTCAAGGATCGCCCGGTGGTGAACCTGCTCGGCGGCGAGCCCGAATACCTCGAGCCGTTGAAGGACGAAGCGCCCGTCGGCTGGCTCGTGACGGGCTATCCGTGGTATTCGATCGACACGCCGGAGCACCGGAACTTCCGTGCGGCGTACGAGGCCAAGTTCAGCGACCATCCGCGCCTCGGCTCGGTGGTCGGCTACACGGCGGTGAAGGCCGTCGCGGCCGCCATCGCGAAAGCGGGGTCGACGGATACCGAGAAGCTCGTCGCCGCGATGCGCGGCCTGCCGGTCGACATGCCGTTCGGGCGCATCGTGTTTCGCTCCATCGATCATCAATCGACGATGGGCGCGTACGTCGGCCGCACCGCGCTGAAGGACGGCAAGGGGATCATGGTCGACTGGCACTACGCCGACGGTGCCGACTTCCTGCCACCGGACGACGTGGTGCGCAAGCTTCGCCACGAATAGGCGCACGGGTGACGGTTGCGGCGCTCGCGCTCCAGCTGCTCAACGGGCTCGCCGCCGCCTCCTCGCTCTTCCTCGTCTCCGCCGGCCTGACGCTGATCTTCGGTGTCACGCGAATCGTCAACTTCGCGCACGGGTCGCTCTACATGCTGGGCGCGTACGCGACGTATGCGCTCGGCGCGTTGGTCAGCGCGCACGCCGGACGCACCCTCTGGGGCTTCGTGGCAAGCGTGCTGCTCGCGGCGCTGGCCGTCGGGCTTCTCGGCGCGCTGATCGAGCGCCTGCTCCTGCGGCGCCTGTATGCGGCGCCCGAGCTGCTGCAGCTCACCGCGACGTTCGGCGTCGTGCTGATCGTGCGCGATGCCGCCCTCGCGGCGTTCGGCGCGCAGGACCTGCTCGGGCCCCGCGTGCCCGGGCTCGCAGGCGCGGTGCAGGTGCTCGGCAGCGCCGTGCCGCAATACGATCTCGCCTTGATCGTCGCGGGCCCGATCGTGCTGGTGGTCCTCACGTGGCTCATCGCACGCACGCGATTCGGCGTGCTGGTGCGCGCGACCGCGGAAAACCGCACGCTGTGCGCGGCGCTCGGCATCGACGAAGCCAGGCTCGCGACGGCCGCGTTCGCGCTCGGTGCCTTTCTCGCCGGTCTCGCGGGCGGCCTGCAACTGCCCCGCGAGCCGGCCAACCTCGGCATGGACCTCGCCGTGATTGCCGACGCATTCGTGGTGACGGTGGTCGGCGGGCTGGGATCGGTACCCGGCGCCTTCTGCGCGGCAGTCCTGATCGGCATCACCAAGGCGCTTTGCATCGGCGCCGGCGACGTGACCATAACCGGCGTCACCCTTGCATTGCCCAAGGCCACGCTGGTGGTCGAGTTCATCGTCATGGCGATCGTGCTCTCGGTGCGGCCGCACGGCCTCTTCGGCCAGGCGCCGCAGCCGATGGCATCGACGGTGCTGCCCGAGCAACGCGCGCTCGTGCGTCCGCCCGGGCGCGCCCACGCGGTCTTTGCGCTCGTGCTGCTCGCCGCCGCGATTGCCATCGGCGCGGGTGACGACTACACGCGCGTGCTCGCGATCGACGTGCTCGTGGCCACGCTGTTCACCGCGAGCCTGCAACTCCTCACCGGCGTGGGCGGCATCGTGTCCTTCGGCCACGCGGCGTACTTCGGCATCGGCGCGTACGCGGCCGCGATTGCGGTGCGCCACGACTGGCCCTTCGTCGCCGCCGTCGTGCTCGCCCCGGTTGCGGCATGGATTGCGGCATGGTCGTTCGGGGCCGTGTCGCTGCGCCTGACCGGCATCTACCGCGCGATGCTCACGCTCGCATTCGCGCAGATCGCGTGGTCGATCGCGTTCCAGTGGGATTCCGTCACCGGCGGATCGAACGGCCTGGTCGGCGTGTGGCCGCCGGCATGGCTGTCGGCGCGCGGTGCGTATTACTTCTTCACGCTCGCCGTGGTCGCCCTGGCATGGCTCGCGCTCGTCGCGATCGGCCGCTCGCCGTTCGGGTTCGCATTGCGTGCGTCGCGCGATGCGCCGCATCGCGCCGAAGCGCTCGGCATCGACGTGCGCGGGCGCCAGTGGCGCGCCTTCGCGCTGGCGGGGGCATTCGCGGGACTCGCCGGGGGGCTTTTCGCGTTCTCCAAGGGCAGCATCTCGCCGGAGACGCTCGCGATCGGACGCTCCGTCGACGTGCTCGTCATGCTTCTGCTCGGCGGCCTCAACGCGCTGTTCGGCCCGCTGCTCGGCGCGGGCGCGCTGGTGTGGCTGCAGGACACGCTGGCGCGCGTCACCGACTACTGGCGCGCGCTGGTCGGCATCGGCATCCTGCTGCTGGTGATCGCGTTTCCGCAGGGCATCGGCGGCGCCTGGACGCGCGTGCGCCGGTTTCTGCCTGCGCGATGAGCACGGCACTTCTGCGCGTCGACGGCATCGCCAAGACGTTCGACGGCGTCGAGGCCCTGCGCGGCGTGAGCTTCACCGTCGCACGCGGCGAGCGCGTCGCGTTGATCGGCCCCAACGGCGCCGGCAAGACGACGTGCTTCAACGTGATCGACGGGCAGCTCGCGCCCGATCGCGGCGAGGTGCACCTGCGCGATGCGCGCGTCGACGGGCTCGTCCCGCGAGAGATCGCCGCGCTGGGTGTGGGACGCACGTTCCAGGTCGCCGCGACGTTCGCGTCGATGACGGTGCGCGAAAGCGTGGCCGTCGCGCTTTGCGCAGCGGGCGGCCGTGACGGCGCGCTCGTCGGCTCGATCGAGTCCTCGATGCCGCAAGCGAACGCCCTGCTCGCGCGCCTCGGTCTCGGCGCCCTCGCCGACGCGCACTGTGCGAGCCTCGCGTACGGCGACGCGAAGCGCGTCGAGCTCGCGCTCGCCCTCGCGCGCCGCCCCGTGCTGCTGCTCATGGACGAGCCGACCGCCGGCGCCGGTGCCGCCGCGCGCGACGCAGTCATGCGCATCGTCGCGGACGTCGTGCGCGACGGCGAGGCCGCCGTCCTCTTCACCGAGCACGACATGGACGTCGTGTTCGCGCACGCCGATCGCGTGATCGTGCTCGACGAAGGCGCGATCATCGCCGAGGGCGCGCCGGCGGAGATTCGCGCCAATCCGCGCGTGCAGGCGGCGTATCTGGGCGGGTAGCACCCATTACCCGCCCCGTCGGGCACCCTCTCCCCGCTTGCGGGGAGAGCGCGGGGTGAGCGGCCGTCAGCGCGCTTCCGCCGCCGCCGCAGCGCGCCTGCGCTGCGACCGCTTTCGCGGCGCGGCGCGCGCCGGTGCCACGTGCGCCGTGTGCTGCTTCGCGAACGCGCTCACGTCCGCGAGCGATTGGTCGAGCTCGTCGTAGAGCCACTTTCGAAACGACGCGAGCGGCGGCCAGTCGCGCAGCGCGGGTGGATACACGAGGTGATAGGGTTGCGCCTCGGCGTGGCGGATCGTGATGGGCGAAAGCCGCACCAGGCGGCCCTCGCACAGCGCGTCGGCGGCGAGGAGCTCCCGCGCGAGCGCGAGGCCGAGGTTCTGCTCGGCCGCCTGCAGCATCAATCCCGCGTCGTTGAACATCGCGACGACGCGCACGGAGGTGCGCACGGCGGCTGCCGCGAACCACGTTTCCCACAGCTCGTTGTCGCCGAGCAGCGGCTCGCGCGCGAACGCTTCGGGCTGCGCACCGAGGAGTCTGCGCGCCGCGGCCGGCGATCCGACCACGATGATGGGCGGCTGCTCGAACAGCCGCTCCGATTCGAGCCCAGGCCACGGACCGGTGCCCTGGCGCACGGCGGCGTGAAAGCCCTCGCGCGCAAGATCGATGGAGCGAACCGACGCGTCGATCTCGAGCGGCAGGTTCGGATGCTGCTCGCGCCATCGCCCGATGCGTGGCATGAGCCAGCGGTTGGCGAACGAGGGCAGCACCGTGACCCGCAGGCGCTGCGCATCACCGCCCGCCGCCGCGGCGGCAGCCTGAACGCCATCGTCGAGCAGCGACAGCGCCGCCTGCACGCTGCGCAGCAGCGCCTGCCCCGCGGCGTTGAGCGCGACACGCCGGCCCCGGCGCTCGAACAACGCGAAGCCGAGCTGCTCCTCGAGGCCGCGGATCTGCTGGCTCACGGCGCTGTGCGTCAGGTGCAGCTCGTCGGCGGCCGCGCGCAGGTTCTGCAACTGGGCGACGGCGCGAAAGGCGTTGAGCGTGTTGAGCGGCAGGCGCGGCGGACGCGGCATATTGGTAAGCGTTGCTTTCCAGAGCGGTCGGAATTAATCGTTTCCCATGGGATCGCTGGATCACTACGATTACCAGCGTACCAACAAACCCAGGAGAACGCCATGCCTCACGTCGATGACCTGCTCGGGTTCGCCAGCATTGCCGCGGCCAGCCTCGCGACCGCCGTCGTGCTTTCCTCGGCCGGCGCGCTGGATCCCGTGGTGAATGCGCAGCGCGCGAGCGCCAGCACGATCGTGCACCTGCAGCCGGTCCATGTCGTGGCCCGACGAAGCACCGAGGTCGCGCGCACCCAGCCCGATGAAGTGGCCAACTGCACGCGCGCGGTCCAGGCAGCGGTCAGTATCTGAGCGGTCGGTATCCAGCCCCGCTACGCGTGCAACCTGCCCAATCCGGCGGCCAGGTCCTCGATCAGGTCGTCGGGGTCCTCGAGCCCGATGTGGAGGCGCAGGCACGGGCCGTCGCGGCGCCATTGCGTGATGCTGCGCGTGCGTTCGGGGTACGTCGGGATGACGAGGCTTTCGAAGCCGCCCCAGCTCCACCCCATGCCGAAGAGCCGCATGCCGTTCAGCATCGCGTCCACGCCGGCCTTGGGCACCGGGTGCAGCACCACGCCGAGAAGCCCCGACGCTCCCTTGAAGTCGCGCGACCACAACGCATGTCCGGGCGCGCCCGGCAGCGCGGGATAGAGCACTTCCGCGACTTCCTGTCGCTCGCGCAGCCATGTCGCGATCGCGAGCGCGCTCTGCCCATGCCGCGCGAGGCGCACGGCGAGCGTGCGCAAGCCTCGCAGTCCGAGAAAGCAGTCGTCGGTCGACGCCGCGATGCCCATGTCGGTCCACAAGCGGTGCAGCGGCCCGAACGCCGCTTCGCTGGCGACGACGGCGCCGAGGAGCACGTCGGAGTGGCCGCCGATGTACTTCGTGGCCGCGTGCACGGCGATGTCGACGCCGTGATCGAACGCGCGAAACCCGAGCGGCGTCGCCCACGTGTTGTCGAGGACGCTGATCGCGCCGTGCGCGCGCGCAACGGCGGCGATGGCTCCGACGTCCTGCACCTCGAAGGTGAGCGAGCCGGGCGACTCGAGGAACACCAGGCGCGTGTCGTCGCGAAAATGCGCTTCGATGCCCGCGCCGAGGGCGGGATCGTAGTATTCGACCTGCGCGCCGAGGCGGCGCAGGTGGTTCTCGCAGAAGCGGCGCGTCGGACCGTACACGACGTCCGTCACGAGGACGTGATCGCCGGGACGCACCAGCGCGAGCAAGGGGAACGTCGTCGCGGTGAGACCCGACGGCACCGCCAACGCCGCGTGGCCGCCTTCCAGCTCGGCCATCGCCGACTGGAAGTCCGCGACGGTGGGCAAGCCGTGCAGGCCGTACGTGAGGCCATCGTATTCGCCGCGCGCCGCGCGCTCGAGATCGGCGACGTTTTCGAACAGGATGGTCGACGCGCGATAGACCGGCGTGTTGACCGCACCCAGGTGCCTGCGCGGCGCGCGGCCCGCGTGCACCACCGCCGTCGCGGTACGCTTCATTGGGTGAGATGCGAGCGAATCATGGCGACCTGCTCGTCGACGCTGTCGCGAATGTCGACGACGAGCGCATCGGTGGGCGCCTCCAGCGTCGCGAACTGGCTCGTGAGCAGCGACGCGGGCATGTACTCGTGCTTGCGCGCGGCAAGCCGCCCGGCGATCAGGTCGTAATCTCCGGCGAGGTACACGAAGCGCACGTCGCCGGCGCTCGCGAGCCGATCGCGGTACGACTGCTTGAGCGCCGAGCAGGCGAACACGCCGTTGCCGTGCTCGGCCTGCACCCGGCGCATCTCCTCGGCCACGCGGTCGAGCCATGGCCAGCGATCGTCGTCGGTGAGCGGCGTGCCGGCCTTCATCCGGGCGACGTTGGCCGCGGGATGGAAGTCGTCGGCGTCGCGAAACGGCCAGCCGAGGGCATGCGACAGCGCCTCGCCGACGGTCGTCTTGCCCGACCCGGACACGCCCATCAACACGATGATCATCGAGGCGCGCCGTCCTCGCTGCTCGACACCACGGCGTGCCCGCCAAACGCGTGGCGCATCATGGCGAGCACGCGGTCCGCGTAGTCGCCGCGTCCCTGGCTCGCGAAACGCGCCATCAGCGCGAGCGACAGCACGGGGGCGGGCACGCCCTGCTCGACCGCTTCGCTCACCGTCCAGCGGCCTTCGCCCGAGTCGGCGACGACGGGCGCGACGTTCGCGAGCTTCGCGTCACGCTTCAGGAACTCGGCGGTGAGGTCGAGCAGCCACGAGCGCACGACGCTGCCGTGTCGCCACGTCTCGGCAATGGCCGCGACGTCGAGCGACAGCTCGCGCTTGTTCTCCATCAGCGCGAATCCCTCGGCGAACGCCTGCATCATGCCGTACTCGATTCCGTTGTGGATCATCTTGACGAAGTGCCCGGCGCCCGCGGGGCCGCAATGCAGCCATCCGCGGTCGGGGGCCGGCGCGAGGATGCGCGCATAAGGCTCGATCCGCTGCGCCCCGTCACGCGTGCCGCCGAACATCAGCGTGTAGCCGTGCTCGAGGCCGTGCACGCCGCCCGAGACACCGCAGTCGACGAATTCCACGCCCGCCGTGGCAAGCCCGGCGGCGCGGCGTTGCGAGTCCTTGTAGTTGGCGTTGCCGCCGTCGACGATGACGTCGCCACGCGCGAGCTCGGGCCACAAGTCCTGGACCGTGATCTCGGTGACGCGCCCGGCGGGCACCATGAGCCACACCACGCGCGGGGCCGCGAGCGCGCGCGCGACCGCCTGCAACGAGTCGACCGCTTCGAGCGCGCCTTCCTTCGCGAGCGCATCGCGCGTCGCGACGTCGGGATCGTAGCCGACCACGCGCACGCCGCCGCGCGCGAGCCGCCGCGCCATGTTGCCGCCCATGCGGCCGAGGCCGATCAGACCGAGGTCCATTTCGATAGGGATTGGTGCTTGGTGCTTGGTGCTTGGTGCTTGGTGCTTGGTGACTTCGCAATGCGATGCGGTGAAGAATAGTACCCCAGCGCCAACCACCAACCGCCCCGTGCCGAATACCCGCACTCACCCCGGCTCGACCGGCGCTCGCCGCGACGCGATGATTGCGGCCGCGACCAGCAGGAGCGCTCCGGCGATCTGACGCAGGGTGGGCGGATCGCGCAGCAGCAGTGCGGCGAACGCGATGCCGTACACGGGCTCGAGGGCCGCGACGACGCTCGCGGCATGCGTGCCGACCTGGCGCAGGCTGGCGATGAACAGCGTGTGCGAGAGCGC
Source organism: Casimicrobiaceae bacterium (assembly GCA_036406955.1). Lineage (GTDB taxonomy): Bacteria > Pseudomonadota > Gammaproteobacteria > Burkholderiales > Casimicrobiaceae > VBCG01. The sequence goes on along the minus strand of DASXAF010000099.1, from coordinate 26,459 downwards.
GGTGCACAGCGCGCCCAGCGTCACCAGCGCACCGACGTCGGTCCAAGTCGGCGCCTTGAGCGTCGAGGCGATCGGCACGATGGCGACCATGAGCCACACGGCGGCCCATGCGTTCTGCCAGAACGCGAGCCCGATCGCGCCGTGCTGCTGCAGCAACGCACGATTGCGCACGGCGAGCCAGGCGAACGTCGCGCCCGAAACCGCGCCGAGCGTCAGCCCTTGCACGATCGTGTCCGACCACGCGAGCCTCGGCACGAGCACCGCGAATCCGACCACGACGAGGAGCGCCGCGATCCACTCCACCCGCGTGATCGTGCGCCAGCGGGCGCGCCGCTCGATGGCGAGGACGAACAACGGGAAGGTGGCGTAGCCGAGCAGGCCCGTCGCGACGTCGGCGACCTGGATCGCGAGAAAGAACGTGACCCAGTGCACGGCGAGGATCGCGCCGTTCAGCATCCATACGGCCTCCAGGCGCCCCAGCGACTCGCGGCGCACCGTCGCCAGCACGCCGAGCGCGATGGCCGCCACGAGCGTGCGGCCGAGGGTGATGGCGAGCGGCGACAGGTCGATCCACTTGCCGAAAAGGCCCGCGAGCCCGAACAGGGCGACGGCGACATGCAGCGCGAGGTAGGCGGTGGCGACCGGCATGCGGAACCCCCCGACAGGGCTGCGCCATTCTGCCATTCACGCCTGCGCTAGAATGCACCGCGACGCCGCGAAGCGCTCGCTCCAGGAGAACAACGCATGCCGACCCCGCTCACTGCCGCGGAGGCACTCGCGATCGTCCGCCAGTCGCCCGGCCAGCGCGTCAAGGTCGCCGTCTCGGACATCGACGGCATCCTGCGCGGCAAGTACATCCACAAGGAGAAGTTCGCCTCGGCCGTCGAGAGCGGGTTCGGCTTCTGCGACGTCGTGTACGGCTGGGACCTGCACGACCAGTGCTACGACAACACGACGCTCACGGGATGGCACAAGGGCTTCCCCGACGCGCTCGCGCGCCTCGACTTCGGCACGCATCGCAAGGTGCCGTGGGACGACGGCGTCGACTTCTTCCTCGGCGACTTCGTGCACGTCCTCGACGGACGCGAGGAGCCGTTCGCGCTCGACGGGCGACAGGTGCTGAAGCGCGTGCTGAAGCGCGCGGAGAAGCTGTCGCTGCAGCCGATGTGCGGCCTCGAGTTCGAGTTCTTCAACTTCTCCGAGACGCCGCAAAGCTGGGCCGCGAAGCAGGGCGTCGATCCCACCCCCCTCACCCCGGGCATGTTCGGCTACTCGCTGTTGCGGGCGAACCACTCCCGCGACTACTTCAAGGCGCTGTTCGAGGACCTGGCCGCGTTTGGCGTGCCCATCGAAGGCCTGCATACCGAGACGGGGCCCGGCGTGTACGAAGCGGCGATCGTGTTCTCCGAAGCGCTCGAAGCGGCGGACCGCGGCATTCTGTTCAAGACGGCGGCCAAGGAGATCGGCGCGCGCTTCGGCGTCATGCCGAGCTTCATGGCGAAATGGAGCCAGCACTACCCCGGCTGCTCGGGACACGTGCATCAGTCGCTGTCCGACGGCAAGCGCAACGTGTTCCACGATCCGAAGGGCCGGCACACGATGAGCGCGGTGTTCGAGAAGTACCTCGCGGGCCAGCTCGCCGTGCTGCTCGAGTTCGCGCCGATGTTCTGGCCGACGGTCAACAGCTACAAGCGGCTGGTCGACGGCTTCTGGGCGCCGGTGAAGCCGACCTGGGGCGTCGACAATCGCACCGCGAGCTTTCGCGTCATCGCCGCGTCGCCCAAGTCCACGCGCCTGGAGACGCGCTGCCCGGGATCGGACGTCAATCCCTATCTGGCCGTGGCGGCATGCATCGCCGCGGGGCTGCACGGCATCGAGCGAAATCTCGCGCTGACGGCGCCGCCGATCACCGGCACCAACGTCGGCGCCGAGGACATCGCGCGCGCGCCGCGGTCGCTCATGGAGACCACGCAGATCTTCCGCCGCTCCGAGGCTGCGCGCGACTGGTTCGGCGACGACTTCGTCGACCACTTCGCCGCCACGCGCGAATGGGAATGGCGACAGTGGCAGGATGCGGTGACCGACTGGGAGCGCAAGCGCTACTTCGAGATCATTTGATGATCCACCGCTTTGCCTTTCCCACGACGATCCATTTCGGGCCCGGCGCGCGCAAGCTCGTCGCCGCGCATCTGCGCAACGCCGGCCGAGCGCGGCCGCTCGTCGTCACCGATCGCGGGCTCGCTTCGCTGCCGGTGTTCGAGGCGTTCGTTCAGGAGCTGTCGGATGTCGCGGCGGCGGTGTACGCCGGCGTGGCGGGCAATCCCGTGCGCGCGCAGGTCGACGCGGGCGTGGCCGCGTTTCGCGAGCACGCGGCCGACAGCATCGTCGGCATCGGCGGCGGCGCGGCGCTCGACGTGGCGAAAGCCGTTGCGCTGATGGCCGGGCATCCGGGCGACGTGCTCGAATACGCGTGGGACCATCCGAACGTGCGGCCGGTCGACCGTCCGGTGCCCTACTTCGTTGCATTGCCGACCACGTCGGGCACGGGATCCGAGGTCGGGCGATCGTCGGTGATCTCGGACGACCAGACGCACGTCAAGAAGGTGATCTTCAACCAGGCGCTGCTCGCGAAGGCCGTGTTCGCCGACCCCGAGCTCACGCTCGACCTGCCGCCGGCGATCACCGCCGCGACGGGCATGGATGCGCTCACGCACAACGTCGAGTCGTACCTGTCGCCGGCGTATCACCCGATGTGCGACGGGATCGCGCTCGAAGGCGCACGCATCGCGGCCGCCGCGCTGCCCAGGGCCGTCGAGGACGGCCACGACCTCGCGGCCCGCAGCGACATGATGATGAGCTCCATGATGGGCGCGATCGCATTCCAGAAGGACCTCGGCGCCGTGCACTCGTGCGCGCATGCGCTGTCGACCGTAGCCGATCTGCATCACGGACTCGCGAACGGGATCATGATCGACCACGTGATGCGTTTCAATCTGCCGGCCGCGACGGCAAAGCTCGCCGAGCTCGCGCGCGTGGCGCGCGTGCCGGGCGGTGACGGCGGCAGCGAGGCGTCGCGCGCGCAGGCGTTCATCGATTGGCTCGCCGCGCTGAAGCGCGACATCGGCATCCCCGCGCGGTTGTCGGAGCAGCGCGCATCGCGCCCGGTCACGCACGACGACATCCCGCGCCTGGTCGAGGTCGCCAGCGCGGACGTCTGCCATCAGACCAACCCGCGTCCCTGCACGGCGGACGATTTCACCCAAATCTTCCGTTCCGCGCTGTAGGCCCATGGCCAGCCCCCTCCTGATCGGCGTCTCGTCACGCATTCATCATCCGACGGAACCGGCACGCGCGCTGGGCGGCGTCTACACCAAGACGCTGCACTATCTGGAGCAGTCGGTTGCGCACTGGATCATCTCGCGCAACGTGCTCGTCTTCATGATCCCCGCGGTCGAGAGCGAGGGCCTGGTCAAGCGCAGCGAGATGCGCCTCTACCACTACGCCGAGGCGCTCGACGGCCTCGTGCTGCAGGGCGGCGCGGACATCGCGCCGCCCAGCTATGGCGAGCGCGCCGAGAACCCCGAATGGGCGGGCGATGCCGTGCGCGACCGCTACGAGATCGAGCTCTTCGAAGCGTTCGTGGGCAAGGGCAAGCCGGTGCTCGGCATTTGCCGCGGCTGCCAGCTGATCAACGTCGCGTTCGGCGGCACGCTCTACCAGGACATCGGCACGATGATCCCCGAGGCGCTCATTCACCGCGACATCGGCAAGTACGAGCAGAACTACCACAAGCTGCGCTTCGTGCCCGACGGCAGGCTCGCGAAGCTCTATCCGGATCACGCGGAAGCGACGATCAACACCATCCATCACCAGGCCGTGAAGAAGCTCGGGCGCGGCCTGCTCGTCGAGGCGACGTCGGTGCCGGACGACGTCGTGGAGGCCATCCGCTGGCGCGGGCCGAGCTACGTGCTCGGCGTGCAGTGGCATCCCGAGTTCATGTGGGAGCCGAAGGAAGGCCACCTCGACGGCACGCCGATCCTCAACGAGTTCCTCGACGCGGCGCGCGCGCGAAAAGCAAGGAAATGAGCGCCAATCCCTTCCTCGACATCGTCAATCCCGCGACCGGCACGCTGCTCGGTCGCGTGCCTGCCGACGGGCTGCGCAGCATCCGCGACAAGTACGCGCGCGCCCGTGCCGCGCAGCCCGCGTGGGCCGGCGTGCCGATCCGCAAGCGGCTCGATTGCATCGCAGGCTTTCGCGCGCAGGTCGGGCAGCGCATGGAAGACCTCGCGCGCACGCTCACGCTCGAGGTCGGCAAGCCGATCCGCCAGTCGCGCAACGAGCTCAAGGGCCTCGTCGGCCGCCTCGATTTCTTCCTCGAAGCCTCGGTGCGGACGCTTCGCGACGAAAAGGTCTTCGCCGACGACACGCTCGAGGAGCGGATCACGCACGAGCCGCTCGGCGTGGTCGCCAACATCTCCGCGTGGAACTATCCCTATTTCGTCGGCAGCAACGTCTTCGTGCCCGCGCTCATCGCCGGCAACGCCGTGCTGTACAAGCCGTCCGAGCACGCCACGATGACCGGACAGCACATCGCCGACATGCTGCATGCGGCCGGGGTGCCGGACGACGTCTTCATCCCGGTGATCGGCGGCGGCCCGACCGGTGCCGCGCTGCTGCGCCAGGGCGTCGACGGCGTCTTCTTCACCGGCTCGTATGCCACCGGCGCGCGCATCGCGGCCGCGGCAGGCCGCGCGATGATCAAGGTGCAGCTCGAGCTCGGCGGCAAGGATCCGATCTACGTGTGCGACGACGTGGACGTGAAGGCGGCCGCGGCGGCGGTCGCGGACGGCGCGTTCTACAACAGCGGCCAGTCCTGCTGCTCGGTGGAGCGGATCTACGTCCACCATTCGATCCACGACGCCTTCCTCGACGCGTTCGTGGCCGAAGTGAAGGGCTACAAGGTGGGCGACCCGCTCGACGAATCGACCTACATCGGACCGCTCGCACGCCGGCCGCAGGTCGCCGTGCTGAAGCAGCAGGTGACCGATGCGCGGCGCAAGGGTGCGCGCGTGCTGACCGGCGGCAGCGCGATCCGCGGCAAGGGCAACTGGTTCGAGCCCACGGTGCTCGCCGGCGTGGACCATGCGATGAGCGTCATGCGCGACGAAAGCTTCGGTCCGGTCATCGGCGTGCAGTCGGTGAGCGACGACGACGCAGCGGTCGCGCTCATGAACGACACGCAGTACGGGCTCACGGCGGGCGTGTACACCACGGATCGCCGCCGGGCGCTGCGCATACTCGAGCGCGTGCACGCGGGCAGCGTGTACTGGAACTGCTGCGATCGCGTGAGCCCGCGCCTGCCGTGGTCGGGACTCAAGCACTCGGGGCTCGGGCTCACGCTGTCGACCTACGGCATCCAGACGTTCACGCGGCCAAAGGCATGGCATTTGCGCACGGCGTGAGGCGGCAGTGACCCGCTGGCCCTTCGTCGAGCGACTCTATCACCTCGATACGTCGCAGGCGCTGCTCGCCGGAGTGGCGTCGTTCGTCGCCGTCGTCGTGCTCGACGGCCTCACGGGGGCGCAGGTGACCGTGACCACGCTGTACCTCCTGCCGATCCTGATCGCGGGCTGGAACTGCGGGTTCGCGTGGGGCATGGCGTTCGTCGTCATGTCCGTCCTCGCGCAGGACATCATGGGCCTGGTGCACGGCCACCCGTACTCGCAGCCCGTCTACTTCTTCATCACGCTCGCGAACCGCTTCGTCACCTACACCGTTGCCCTCGCGCTCATCTGGCGCCTGCGTGTCTTCCACGAGCGCGAGCGGCGCGTGGCCCGGATCGATCATCTGACCGGCGTCATGAACCGGCGCGGGCTGCACGAGGCGCTCGAGCGCGAGCTGCGGCGCCATGCGCGGACGCGCCGGCCGCTGTGCGTGGCGTACTTCGATTGCGACGATTTCAAGGCGGTGAACGACCGTGGCGGCCACGCGGAAGGCGATCGCCTGCTGCAGGCGATCGCAGGCACGTTGACCCGCAACGTGCGTACGAGCGATCTCGTTGCCCGCGTCGGCGGCGACGAGTTCGCGATCGTGTTCCCGGAGACGGATGGCGAATCGCTCGCGCCCGCGATCGCGAAAGCGCGCAAGGCGCTGGTGTCGATGTGCGCGCACGGCGGCTGGCCGGTGACGTTCAGCATCGGCGTGGTGACGTTCGCCGCACCGCCCGCCTCCGCCGACACGGTGCTGGCGACCGCCGACGAGACGATGTATCGCGCGAAGACGGCCGGCAAGGACCAGGTCGCGTTCGAGCCGCGAACGGCCGCCGAGGCTCAGGCGAGCGCGGCGTCCTGAAGCTCCGCCGCGCGCAGGGTGTTGCTCAGCAGCGTTGCGACGGTCATCGGGCCCACCCCGCCGGGAACCGGCGTGATCCACGACGCGCGCGCCTTCGCCGCGTCGAAATCGACGTCGCCGGTGAGCTTGCCATCGGGCAGGCGATTCATGCCGACGTCGATCACGATCGCGCCGGGCTTGATCCAGTCGCCCTGAACCATGCGCGGCTTGCCGACCGCCGCGACGACGATGTCGGCCTGGCGCACGATGCCCGGCAGGTCGCGCGTGGCCGAGTGGCAGATCGTGACCGTGCAGCGTGCCATGAGCAGCTCGAGCGCCATCGGACGGCCGACGATGTTGGATTGCCCGATCACCACGGCGTGCTTGCCCACGAGGTCCTCGCCGGTCTCCGCGAGGAGCTGCATGACGCCGTACGGCGTGCACGGGCGCAACGTCGGCGACTTCACGACGAGGCGTCCCACGTTGTACGGATGGAACCCGTCGACGTCCTTCCGCGGGTCGATGCGCTCGATGACGCGCTGCGGATCGATCTGCCTGGGCAATGGCAGCTGCACCAGGATGCCGTGCACCGCCGGATCCGCGTTGAGTCGATCGATCAGCGCCAGGAGCGCGTCTTCCGGGGCGTCGGCTGGCGGGTCGAACGCGAACGAGCGCATCCCGACCGCTTCGGTCGTGCGTCGCTTGTTGCGCACGTACACCTGCGATGCCGCGTTCTCGCCCACGAGCACGACGGCGAGTCCCGGCGCGGCGCTGCCGCCTGCGACCCGCTCGGTGACCGCCGCGCGCACCTCCGCGGTCACGCGCTCGGCGAGTGCCTTGCCATCGAGGATGCGCGCGGTCATGTGATCCCCCCACGCTTGCGGCCCGCGGCCGCGGCGCTGCCCCCCGGGGGGCGGAATTCGCGCTTGGGGCGGCCCTGCGCGCTCATGTGGAACGGGCGACTACAATCGCCGCGTGATCGAGCCTCGAATTCTAGCCGCCATCGCGGAGCGGCTTGCGCCCGCGCTTACCGCGCATGCGCGGCCCGCGCATCGGCTGCTGGTCGATGGCGTCGCGCTCGGACATTTCGACGGCGCACGCATGCGGCGCCTCGCGGCCTTCGACGACATCTTCATTCGACGCGGCGACGACCTGGTGTTCGTCGACACGCTCCGCACCTGCGAAGCGCGAGCCGAAGCGCTCGAGCGCGTGACGGGCACGCTCGCCCGCGAAGGCGCGCTCACTGCGTGGCGCAACGAGCGCTATGCTGCCGCGGCCGCCTGGGGTGCGCCGGCCGCGTTCATGCTGGAACGTGCCGCCGCGCGCTACTTCGGCATACACACGTACGCGGCGCATGCCAATGGCCTCGTGGTCGACGGACCCGGCACGCGCATGTGGCTCGCGCGTCGCAGCCACAGCAAGGCCATCGACCCGTCGATGCTCGACAATCTCGTCGGCGGCGGCATACCCGCCGGCGAGGATGCGGAAGCGACGCTCGTGCGCGAGGCGTGGGAGGAAGCCGGGATTGCACGCGACATCGCTTCGCAGGCTCGCCGTGCGGCCAGCGTGTACGTCGAGCGCACCGTCCCCGACGGCCTGCAGCGCGAGACGATCTTCGCCTACGATCTGACGCTGCCCGCTTCGTTCATCCCGTCGAGCCACGACGGTGAAGCGGTGGAGCATCGCTGCGTGGACCTCCGCGAGGCCGCGCGGCTCATTTCGCTGGCCGACGGTCCCGACGTCGTGACGGTCGACGCAAGCCTGGTCACGCTCGACTGCCTGCTGCGCGCGGGCGTGGTCGCGCCCGACGCGCCGAAACGCCGCGCGCTCGAGGCGTTGTGCCGGGCGCCTTCAGGCTGACCCGCGGCGGCGGCGCGCGCCCGTCGCGATCGCGCAGGCGATCGCCAGCAGCAGCAGCGCCGGCGGCTCGGGAATGAAGAACGTGCCGGCGTCGCAATACGACCCAAGGCCGGGCGCCGCGCGATCGCACGCGGCGGCGAACAACGGCTGGCCCTGCGAATCGAACGCGAATGGCGCGACGACGACGTCGCCCGACGAAACGCCGTGCCCTCGACCGGCGGCGAAGAGTCCCGTACCGCCCGTGACGACCCACTGGAACGTCGAGTGGGCCACGCCCATGGCGTTCGGCATGAACAGCACGTTCGTCCAGGTGCCGAGGAAGTCGTTGTTCGCCGGCGACGGATCGTCGACCGAGAACGTGCCGCGTCCCGTGAAGAACAGCACCTGCCCCTGCAGGTGGAACAGCCATTGGCCCGGGATCACGTCGGGCACGTCGTCGGCTTCACCGTTCGCGTCGATCATCGCGCACAGCGGCTGCGGCGGGAAGCCGGGCGCGCAATCCGTGACAACGGTGCCGCCGGCCTGCTCGTAGTCGAACACGAGGCCGGCGAAAGCGGGTGGTGCGATCGACAGAGCGACGGTTGCGACGGCTGCAAGAAGGCGCTTCATGGCGGCTCCTTCGCGGAAGGATGTCCATGGCGATGCCCCACGCGTCGTCTGCGGGGACGACCCGGCGAACCAGCCGCAAAGGCAAGCATGCGGCGTACCGCCTCGGCAACGCGCTGATTCGATTGGAAAGCGGCTGGAGGCTCAGGCAGGGGTTGTCAGCTGCATCGACACGAGCGGCGCCTCACGCCACGGCGCGTGCGGGCGCGCGCCGCACCTGGCGGATGCCCATTTCCGCCAGCGTGTCGCGCACCGCGTCGACCGCGAGGCGCATCTCCTGCGGACCGATCGCGCCGATGCATCCGACGCGAAACGTCTCGACCTGCGTGAGCTTGCCCGGATACAGGATGAAGCCCTTGTCGCGCACGCGGTCGTAGAAGTCGCGAAAACTGTAGCGAGGATCGGGCGGCGCGTGGAACGTGACGATGATGGGCGCCTGGATCGCCGGGTCGAGGAAGGGCTCGAAGCCGAGCTCCGCCATGCCCTCGATCAGCACCTTGCAATTCGCGGCATAGCGTGCGAGGCGTGCGGGCTGGCCACCCTCCGCGATGTGTTCGTCGAGCGCGGCGTCGAGCGCGACGACGACGTGCGTCGGCGGCGTGAACCGCCACTGGGTCGTCTTCTCCATGTAGGCCCACTGGTCGTACAGGTCGAGCGCCAGTGACGTGCAATTGCCCTCCGAGCGCTGGAGCGCGGATTTGCGCGCGAACACGAAGCCCATTCCGGGCGGGCCTTCGATGCACTTGCCCGATGCGGCGACCAGCGCGTCGAAGGGAACCTCGCGCGCGTCGATCGGCAGCGCGCCGAACGAGCTCATGGCGTCGACGAACAGGCGCTTGCCGTGCCGCGCGACGACCGCGGCGATCTCGGCCAGCGGGTTCAGGATGCCGGTCGATGTCTCGCAATGGATGAGTCCGACATCGGTGATCGACGGATCGCGCGCGAGCAGGCGCTCGACGTCCGCCGCGGTCGTCGGCGTGTCCTCCGCGGTCTCGAACGTGCTCATGCGCCGCCCCATCATCTCCGTGAGGCGCGCCATGCGGCGCCCGTACGCGCCGTTGATCAGCACGAGCAGATGCCCGTCGCGAGGCACGAGCGTGTTGATCGCCGCTTCGACGGCGAACGTGCCGCTGCCTTGCAGGGGCACGCACACGTGCGCATCGCCGGCGTGGATGACGTCGCCGAGCTTTCCGCGCAGGCGTGCGGTGACCGCGTTGAACGCGGCGTCCCACGACCCCCAGTCGCGCAGCATCGCCGTCTTCGTGGAAAGCGAGGTGGTGAGCGGACCCGGCGTGAGGAGTATCGGGTCGCGGGTGTAGTTGCTCATGCTGCACTCCTTGCATGGAATGGATCGAGCGCAGCGGCATTGACACGGCGCCGCGCTGCACAATAATGACCGGCATGCCGAACGATTCCAGGCGACCGGAGGGGGGCACGCCGCGCGCCGGCGAAGGCGACGTCAATTCCTCGCCGCGACGGCGCGCGTGGCGCGCGGGCAACGTCGACCCCGAGGCCGACGCGCTGCTCGCGCGCGACGCCGCGGTGTTCCTGCACCAATCGGTATCCACGCCGTGCCTCGCCGTCGTACGCAAGGCGGAAGGCATCTGGATCGAGGACAACCGCGGCCGTCGCTACATGGACTTCCACGGCAACAACGTCCATCACATCGGCTACGGCCACCCGCGGCTCAAGGAAGCGATCCGCCGCCAGCTCGACGAGCTGCCCTTCGCGCCGCGTCGCTTCACCTGCGATGCCGCCGTCGAGCTCGCCGAGAAGCTCGTCGCGCTCGCGCCGGGCGACATCGGCAAGGTGCTCTTCGCCACCGGCGGCTCGGACGCCGTCGAGATCGCGCTCGCGTACGCGCGTGCGTACACCGGACGCTTCAAGACGATCTCGTTCTGGGACGCGTTTCACGGCGCGGGTTTCGGCGCCCGCTCGGTCGGCGGCGAGGAGATGTTCCGCTCCGGCCCGATCGGCCCGCTGCTCGCGGGCACGGAGCACGTGCCGCCGTTCGGCGACTATCGCAACGCATGGGGCGTTCGGGAAGGCTCCGCGGATTTGTGTGCCAGCACGATCCGCTACGTGCTGGAAAAGGAAGGTGACGTGGCCGCCGTGATCGCCGAGCCGATGCGCGCGGTGCCCTACGTCGCGCCGCCCGGTTTCTGGCGCCGCGTGCGCGAGGCGTGCGACGCGACGGGCACGCTCCTGATCTTCGACGAGATTCCCACCGGCCTCGGCAAGACGGGGCGCATGTTCGCGTGCGAGCACGAAGACGTCACGCCCGACATCCTCGTGCTGGGCAAGAGCCTCGGCGGCGGCGTCGTTCCGCTCGCCGCGATGCTGTGCCGTCCCGAGCTCGACGTCGCAGGCCGCTACGCGTTCGGCCACTACACGCACGAGAAGAACCCCGTCACCACGCGTGCGGGCTTGACCACGCTGCAGATCATCGAGGACGAAGGGCTCGTGGAGAACGCGGCACGGATCGGCGAGCGTGCGCTTGCCCGCCTGCACGACCTGATGGACCGCCATCCGCTGATCGGCGACGTGCGCGGTCGCGGCTGCGTCTTCGGCGCCGAGCTGGTGCTCGACCGCGACTCGCGCGTGCCGGCCGGCGACGCCGCGGACAGCGTGCTGTACCGCGCGCTCGACCGCGGGCTGAGCTTCAAGACCACGATGGGCAACGTGCTGACCTTCACGCCGCCGCTCATCCTCACGCCGGAGCAGCTCGACCGCGCGCTGGACATCGTCGACGCCTGCATAGGCGAGGTCGAGCGCGAGCTCGGCATCGGCACCCGCGGGACGAGCGCGACCTGACACGCCTCAGCGTCCCCGCTCGACGTTGCCGATGCACTCGTCGAGCACGTCGAGCACGAGGTCCATCTCGTCGCGCGTGATCACCAGCGACGGCCGCAGCGTGATCACGTTGCCCTCGATCACCTTGAACGCCACGCCGCGCTCGAATGCCTGGAACATGATCGCCTCCGCCTCGTCGACGGCGCGCTCGCGCGTGGCGCGATCCCTGACGAGGTCGATGCCGAGATGGAGGCCGGTGCCGGCGATGGCGCCGATCAGGCGATGGCGCGCCTGCATCTCGGCAAGCCGCGCCTTGGCATGCTCGCCGAGGTCGTGCGCGTGCTGCACGAGGCCTTCGCGCTCGATGAACTCGATCTCCGCGAGTCCCGCGGCCGCGCAGAGCGGGTTCTTCTCGTGCGTGTAGTGGCCGATCGACCGATGCTGCAGCACGTTGCATTCCTCGCGCGCCACGATGCCCGCGAACGGCACGAGGCCGCCGCCGAGCGACTTGCCGAGCACGAGCACGTCGGGCGTGACGTAGTGCTCGCACGCGAACATCCTGCCCGTGCGCCCGAATCCCTCGATCACCTCGTCGAAGACCAGGAGCGCGCCGTAACGCTCGCACAGCGCCTTCACGCCTTCCCAATACTGCTTGCGCGGCATGACCGGCGTCGCGGAGATCGGCTCGCCGATGATCGCCGCGACATCGGGCTCGCGGCGCAGGATGACCTCGATCTGGCGCAGGCACTCGGCGTCGACGTCGTCCGCGTCGGCGAACTTCCACGGGTTGCGGTAGTAGTTCGGAAATTCGACGTGGAACGCACCGGGCACCATGGGACCCGCGCCGCCGTGGAAGAGCTCCTCGCCGCTCACGCTCGCCGCGCCCATCGTGGTGCCGTGATAGGAATCCCAGTACGAGATGGTCTTGAAGCGGCCGGTCACCTGCTTGGCGAGCATCAAGGCCATCTCGATCGCCTCGGAGCCGCCGGGACAGAAGAGCGACCGCGTCAGGCCGTCGGGCGTGATCTCAGCAAGCTTGCGCGCGAGCCGGATCGCCGGGATGTTGGTGTAGCGGCGCGGCGTGAACGTGAGCTCGTCGTCGAGCGCGGCGCGCACGGCCGCCACGACGTCCGGATTGTTGAATCCCGCGTTGTGCACGCCGTTGCCGTGCATGTCGAGGTAGCGTCGCCCGTCGAGGTCCTCGATCCACGCACCGCGCGCCCGCTTGAGCACGTTCAGCACGGGCGTCGACAGGCTCTGGTGCAGGAAGTACTTGCGATCTTCCTCCCACCACTGGCGCGCTTCGCCGCTCAGGCGTGCTTCCCAGTACGCGTGGCGCCGCGCCGTGGTGTTGACGTCGCCCTGCTCGCGATCCGAAACGCCCGGCGGGCGCCCTGCATCGTTGTTCATCAGCGAAACGTCGCCCGGGTGCGAATGCGTGACACCACCAGCAGCACGGCGACCGTGACGCCCAGGAGCAGCACGGTCAACGCGGCGCCGTCGAACACCGACCCGCGATCGGTCAGCGCGAAGATTCCGACGGGCAGCGTCACCCAGTCGGGTGGATACACCATGATCGTCGCGCCGAGCTCACCCATCGACAGCGCAAAGCACAATCCGGCGGCGGCGACGAGGGACGGCGTGATGAGCGGGAGCGTGACGCGGCGGAGCACGTAGCCGGGGCGTCCGCCGAGGCTCGCCGCGACCTGCTCGTAGTGCGCGGGCAGCCGCGCAAGGCCCGCCGAGACGCTGCCGTACGCGAACGCGGTGACGAGCACGACGTGGGCGATCAGCACGATGGTCGGCGTGCCGTTGAGCAGCAATGGCGGCCGGCTGAAGGCGACCAGCAACCCGAGGCCGACCGACACCGACGGCACGGCGATCGGCAACAGGAACAGCACGCCGGCGATGCGGCGCATGCGTCCCCGCAGGCGCCGCACGGCGAGCGCGGCCCACGTTCCGAGCGTGAGCGCGACGATGCTGGCGACGAGCCCGGTGACGAGGCTGGTCACGAGCTCGCCGCCCGCGCGCTCCTGCACGGCATCGGCGAGGTGCTGCACGGTGAGCTGGCTCGGCAGGATGCCGTTCCACTGCCCGGCGATCGACGCCGCGCCCACCATGAAGAGCGGCAGCCCGAATACCGGCACGAAAAGCGCGAGGAACACGCCCCAGGCGATCCAGCGGCCGAGCCTAGACGAAAACAGCACGTCCGCCTCCGGTGCGCGCGAGCACGAATCGATACAGCGAATACAGCGCGATGGAAAGCGCGATGTTCACCACCGCCACGACGCACCCCGCGGTGTAGTCGAACTCCTGGATTGCCTTGCCGTAGATCACCATGGGCAGCGTGATGACGCCCTTGGCGCCGATGAACAGCACGATGCCGAACTCGTTGAGCGTCAGGAGCAGGCATAGGCTCCCGCCTGCCAGCAGCGCCGGCACCGCCTCGGGAAAGATGACCTGCCGGATGATGCGGAGCGGGCGCGCGCCGAGGCTGCTCGCGACCTCGATCAGCGCGCTGTCGAGCTGCGAGAACGCCGCGAGCAGCGGCCGCATCACGAACGGCGTGTAGAACGTCACCTCGGCGAGGATCACGCCCCACCGCGTGTAGACGAAGTCGATCGGCGGCTCGCTCGTGTGCAGCAGGTCCATCAGCAGGAAGTTGAACGCGCCCGCCGAGCCGTACAGGAACGTGAACGACAGCGCGATCAGGAACGAGGGGAACGCGAGGATCGTGTCGATGAACCCGCCCACCACGCGCGACCCGGGAAACGGCACGAATGCGACGATGAGCGCCAGCACGAAGCCGAGCACCAGGCAGCCGAGCGTCGACAGCGACGCGATCTGGATGGTGCGCCCGAGCGCCGCCTTGAACACCCCCGACGACAGCACCGTCGTGTAGTGCGCCAGCGTGACCGGTCCGCCGTCGCCGGTCAGCGATTGCTTGACGATGAAGAACAACGGATAGAAGAAGATGATCACCAGCACGCCGAGCGGCACGATCAGCCAGAGCCACGGCGGCGCACCGCGGCGCCGCGAGTCCGCGCGCGGCACGTCGATCGCGATCGCGGCCGACGACATGGCTTTCAGGCAGCGTGCACGCGGTCCGGCGCGGCGGCGAGCAGCGTCGCGTCGCCGGGCAGGAAGTGCAGCGTGATGCGCTCGCCGCGCGCGGGCGGTGAGCGCAGCGGCCGGCTGTCCGCCCACATCTCCATGCCGTCGACCTCGACGTAAAGGCGATGGGCCGATCCGCGCCATTGCACCTCGGCGACGGTGGCCTCGATGAGGTTGCCGCCCGCGTGCCCGTCGAGCGCCAGCGCATGCGGACGAATGCAAAGCGTGCGCGCCTCGCCCGCTCGCGCCGGCACATAGCTCGTCACCTCGAGCATGCGCGCGCCGAGGCGCACCCAGGCCTGCTGCTGCGTTTCGTCCCAGCGATCGACCACGACCGGAAGCAGGTTCGCGTTGCCGACGAACGTCGCGGTGAAGCGCGACGGCGGCTGCTGGTAGAGCGATTGCGCGCTGCCGACGTCGACGAGACGGCTGTCGTTCATCACCGCGATGCGGTCGGCGAGCGTGAGGGCCTCGATCTGGTCGTGGGTGACGTAGAGGATCGTCACGTCGGGAAGCTCGCGGTGCAGGCGCGCGATCTCTTTGAGCATGCCGCTGCGCAACTGGGCGTCGAGCGCCGACAGCGGCTCGTCGAGGAGCAGCACCTTCGGTCGTATCGCGAGCGCGCGGGCGATCGCGACGCGCTGTTGCTGGCCGCCGGAAAGCTCGAGCGGATAGCGGCGGGCGTACGCGGCCATGCCCACCAGTCGCAGGCACTCCTCGACGCGCGTGGGAATCTCCGCCCGGGGGCATTTGTTGGCGCGCAGGCCGAACGCGACGTTCTCGTCCACGCGCATGTGCGGAAACAGCGCGTACTGCTGCACCACCATGCCGATGCCGCGGCGGTACGGCGGCTTGTGCGTGACGTCGGCCTCGCCGATGAAGATGCGGCCTCGCGTGGGCTCGACGAAGCCGGCGACGGCGCGCAACGCGGTGGTCTTGCCCGAGCCCGATGGCCCGAGCAGCGCCATGACCTGCCCGGGCGCGACCTCGAGCGTGAAGTCCGCGAGCGCCACCGTGGCGCCGTACGCCACGGTGACGCTCTCGAAGCGGATGCCCGACGAGCGGCTCGGCGTGTCGTGGTGCGCGTCGCGAGCCACCGCAATGCGCGCCTGCTCGCGCGATGTCGACGCGAGACCCATCGAGCGCTGCCTTAGCTGCCGGTGACCTCGTGCCAGCGCGCGACGTCCTTGGAGAGGTCCTGCAGCACGCCGTTCCAGTCGGGGGTGATGATCTTCACGCCCTCGATGAAGCCGTGAATGCTCTTGTAGTTCTCGTCCGTCGGCTTGACGTCCGAGCGCGCCGGCAAGCCGCGCGCGAGCGTGCTCACCGTCTCCTGCGCGTTCTTCGACAGCAGGAAGTCCATCAGCTTCTTGCCGTTCGCCGAATGCGGCGCATTTTTCACCAGCGCGATGTAGTACGGCAGCGACAGCGTGGCGCGCTGTCCCTGCGCGTCCGCGGGCCAGAAGATGCGCAGGTTCGGATTGTCGCGCATCTGCGCGAAGTTCATCTGCACGTCGCCGTTGGCGACATACAGCTCGCCCTTGTTCACCTTGGCGGCGAGCTTGCCGGTGGACGACGACGGCCCGACGTTGTTCGCCTGCAGCTTCTTCAGGTAGTCGAAGGCGGCGTCCTTGCTGCCGAGCGCGTGGAACGTCAGGACCATCAACGCGGTGCCGTCACCGGCCTGACCGGGCGTGGAGTACTGGATCTTGCCCTTGTACTTCGCGTCGAGCAGCTCGGCGAAGGTCTTCGGCGGGGCCTGCAGCGCCGAGCCGTTGTAGATGAAGCAGAAGTAGTTGTTGACGAGCGGAACGAAGCGACCCTGCGGGTCGCGCGTGTCGGCGGGGATCGCGCTCGCCTCGGGCGAGTTGTACGCCTCGAGCATGCCGTCGGCGGCGGCCTTCTGCATGAACGGCGGCAGCGTGACGATGACGTCGGCCTGCGTGTTGGTCTTCTCGCGCTCGACCCGGTTGACCACCTCGCCCGACCCGCTCTCGATGTACTGCACCTTGACGCCGGTCTGCTTGGTGAAGGCGTCGAACTGCGTGTCGAACCAGTTCGGCTTGCCGTCGCGCAGGCCGTCTGCGGCATAGATCGTGACGACTTCCTGGCCGAGCGCGGACCCGGCGGCGAGCACGCCGAGCGCGATCGCCGCGCACAGCAATGACGCAGAGCGTTTGTTCATCGTCTTGCCTCCCTTGGTGGATGGGCCGTTCGAACAGGCGTCACGTGCGCCAGCGATTCCTGCAGCGACGCGACGATCGTACCGGCATCGCGGCGCAGCGGCAACGCGGCTGGCGCCGAGCGCTCGTGCGCGAAGTCCGGCGGATTGCACCGTGCCTGTTGCAGATTGTTGACAATCTACATCGGTTCCCATTAAATGTCACCGGTCGACCCGTCCCGTTCCATGCCCGATCCCGCCCACGCCCCGCCGGATCGCTCCGGCGCCCACGCGCCCGCGATCCGGCTCGTGCAGTCGAGCTCGCTCGCCACGCTGGTGCAGCGCGAGATCGAGCGCATGATCCTCGCCGGCCACCTGCTCGCCGGCTCGAAGCTCACCGAGGCGAGCATGGCCGAGCGTCTCGGCGTGTCGCGCGGCCCCGTGCGCGAGGCGTTTCGCGCGCTCGAGGGCTCGGGGCTGGTGCGCCTCGAGAAGAACCGCGGCGTGTACGTGCGGCAGATCAGCATCAAGGAGGCTGACGAGATCTACGAGCTTCGCGCCGTCCTCGACGAGTTCGTCGGCCGGCGCCTCGCCCAGAGCGCCACGCAGGCGCAGGTGCGCGAGCTGCGGCAGCTCCTGGAGCGCATGGAAAAGGCTGCCGCCCGCAACGACGTCGACAGCTATCTCGCCGCCAACCTGGAGTTCCACGATCGCCTGGTCGAGCTCACGGGCAATGCCAAGCTGCTGACGATGTACCGGCGCCTCGTGAACGAGCTGCACCTCTTCCGCCGCTCGAATCTTTCCCAGGGCGGCGCGCTTCCCGTGTCCACGCGCGAGCATCGGGAGATCGTCGAGCGGATCGCGGCCGGCCAGGTCGCCGCGGCAGGACGCGCGCTCCACGAGCACGTGCAGGCGAGCCGCGCGCGCATGCACAAGACCTACGACGGCGCCGACGCCGTCCCCGTTGCGGCGCGCCGCGTGCGCAGCCGCTGAGGGGATGCCGCTGGCGCCGCAACGACCGCACCGCGAAGGCATGGCGCCGGAAGGCCTGTCCGTCAACGGCCGGGGCTATCGCTGGATGGACCGGCCGCTGGTCGTCGTGTGCGTCGACGGCTGCGAGCCCGACTACATCACGCAGGCGATCGAGGCGGGTGTCGCGCCCTACCTGCGCAGGATGTGCAACGGCGGCACCTCGCTGATCGGCGATTGCGTCGTTCCGAGCTTCACCAATCCGAACAACCTGTCGATCGTCACCGGCGTGCCGCCGGCCGTGCACGGCATCTGCGGCAACTATTTCTACGATCCCGAGCGCGACGAGGAAGTGATGATGAACGACGCCCGCTACCTGCGGGCGGAAACGATCCTCGCGCGCTTCTCGCAAGCCGGCGCAGGCGTTGCGGTCGTCACGGCCAAGGACAAGCTGCGCGCGCTCCTCGGCAAAGGCATGGACGGCATATGCTTCTCCGCCGAGAAGGCCGATCGCGTCACCCGGGCCGAGAACGGCATAGACGACATCCTCGGCCGCGTCGGCAAGCCGCTGCCGTCGGTGTACAGCGCGGAGCTGTCCGAGTTCGTGTTCGCGGCCGGCGTGGACCTGTTGAAGCGCGATCGACCGGACGTGACGTACCTGTCGACGACCGACTACGTGCAGCACAAGCACGCGCCCGGCACGCCGCAGGCCAACGCGTTCTACGCGATGATGAGCGGCTACCTCGAGGCGCTCGACGGCCTGGGCGCGACCGTCGCACTCACCGCGGATCACGGCATGAACGCGAAGACGGATGCCGCGGGGCGCCCGCAGATCGTCTTCCTCCAGGACTGGTTCGACGCCGCGATCGGCCGTGGCAAGGCGCGCGTGATCCTGCCGATCACCGATCCGTACGTCGTCCATCACGGGTCGCTCGGCTCGTTCGCGACGTGCTATCTCTCCGGCGACGCCGATGTCGACGCCCTGTGCCGGGAGCTGCTGACGGTGCCGGGCATCGAGTCGGTGATGCCGCGCGACGCCGCAGCCGGGCATTTCGAGCTGCCGCCGGATCGCCTCGGGGACATCGTGGTGATCTCCGAGCGCCTGGTCGTGCTCGGCACCACGCCCGCACGGCACGATCTTTCGGCGCTCGACGCGCCGCTGCGCTCCCACGGCGGCGTTTCCGAGCAGAAGGTTCCGCTCCTCTTCAACCGCAAGCTCGTCGATGTCCCGCCCGGGCGCCGCCTGCGCAACTTCGACGTGTTCGACCTCGCGCTCAATCATTGCCCATGAACGCTCGCGAATTCAGACAGGAAACGATGCGCATTGCCGGCGAACAGGTGGCGCGCGACCGCGTGATCGAGGTGCGCCATCCGTACGACGGACGGCTCGTCGGCACCGTGCCGAAGGCCACCGTGGAAGACGTGCGGCGCGCGATCGGGATCGCGAAGGCGTACAAGCCGAAGCTCACGCGCTACGACCGATATGCGATCTGCTACAGGACCGCGGAGATCATGCGCGGCCGCGCCAACGCGCTGTCCGATCTCATCACGGCCGAATGCGGCATCTGCAAGAAGGACTCGATGTACGAAGTCGGCCGCGCCTGCGACGTGTTCGTGTTCGCGGGCAACGCGGCGCTGCAGGATGACGGCCAGGTGTTCTCGTGCGATCTCACGCCGCACGGAAAGTCGCGCAAGGTGTACACGTTGCGCGAGCCGCTGCTGGGCGTGATTTCCGCGATCACGCCCTTCAACCATCCGCTGAACCAGGTCGCGCACAAGGTCGCCCCGTCGGTCGCGACCAACAACCGGATGGTGCTCAAGCCCACCGAGAAGACGCCGCTCTCCGCGCTCGCGCTGGCCGACATCCTGTACGAAGCCGGCTTGCCGCCGCCGATGTTCTCCGTGATCACCGGCGACCCGCGCGAGATTGCCGACGAGATGCTGACGCACCCCGACGTCGATCTCGTGACGTTCACGGGCGGCGTGCCGGTGGGCAAGTACATTGCGGCAAAGGCAGTGTACAAGCGCCAGGTGCTGGAGCTCGGCGGCAACGACCCGCTGATCGTCATGGAGGATGCCGATCTCGACGAGGCCGCGGCGCTCGCGACCGCCGGCTCGTACAAGAACTCGGGGCAGCGCTGCACGGCGGTCAAGCGGATGCTGGTTCACGAGTCCGTCGCCGCGGGGTTCGTCGATCGCCTGGTCGCCAACACGAACGCGTGGCGCTACGGCGACCCGGTCGACCCGAAGGTCGACATGGGCACGGTCATCGACGAAGCGGCCGCGAAGAGCTTCGAAGCGAAGGTGAACGCGGCGATCGCCCAGGGCGCGCGCCTGCTCGTCGGCAACGACCGCCGCGGCGCGCTCTACGCGCCGACGGTCCTCGACCGCGTGGATCCCGCCATGGACGTGGTGCGCACCGAGACGTTCGGGCCCGTGTCGCCGGTGATGACGTTCCGCGACATCGACCAGGCGATCGCCATGGTGAACGGCACGGCATACGGGCTGTCTTCCTCGGTATGCACCAATCGCGTCGACTACGTCACGCGCTTCGTGAGCGAGCTCAACGTGGGCACCGTGAACATCCGCGAGGTGCCCGGCTATCGCCTGGAGCTCACGCCCTTCGGCGGCATCAAGGACTCCGGACTGGGCTACAAGGAGGGCGTGCAAGAGGCGATGAAGAGCTTCACCAACGTGAAGACGTATTCCATTCCGTGGTAGGGACTAGGAGCGAGGAGCGAGGAACGAGGGAGCACCGCGTCATGCACGGGCTTTCGCGTGGGGCGGCGCAGCAGGTCGCGCATCGGCAGAGCGCCCCCTCGCCCCTAACCCCTCGCTCCTAGCCCCTGTCAGCAATGCAAACCCTCCTCAACCTCCTCGCCGGCGTCTCCCTCCTCGTGTGGGGCACGCACATCGTGCGCACCGGCATCCTGCGAGTGTACGGAGGCGACCTGCGGCGCGCGCTGCGGCACAGCGTGTCGAAGCGCGGGACGGCGTTCGTCGCCGGGCTTCTGGTCACGGGGCTCATTCAGAGCAGCACCGCGACTGCTCTGATCGTCGCGGCGTTCGCGGGACAGGGATTGATCGGCACCGCACCTGCGCTGGCCGTCATGCTGGGCGCCGACGTGGGCACGTCGGTGGTGACGGTGCTGCTGTCCTTCGACCTGTCCTGGCTCGCGCCACTGCTCATCTTCGTCGGCGTCGTGCTGTTCCTGTCGCGCCAGGCGACCACCGGCGGACGCTTCGGCCGCATCCTGATCGGCCTCGGCCTGATCATGTTCGCGCTGCAGTGGATCTCCGTGGCGGCGAAGCCGGTGGTCCAGGCCGCCGGGGTCAAGGTCATCTTCGCCTCGCTGACCGGCGACGTCATGCTCGACATGCTGGTCTCCGCGCTGTTCACGGTGTTGTGCTTCTCGAGTCTCGCCGTCGTGCTGCTCGTCGCCACGCTCGCGTCGCTGCACGTCATCGCGCTGCCCGTCGCGCTCGGCCTCGTGCTCGGCGCCAATCTCGGCAGCGGCATCCTCGGCATGCTGTCGACGCTGCGCACGACGCCGGAAGCGCGGCGCGTAACGCTCGGCAATTTCCTGTTCAAGCTCATCGGTTGCGTGCTCGCGATTCCGCTGGTCGGCCACCTCGAGTCGTGGATCGGCGGCATCGGCCTCGACGAGGCGCGCGAGGTCGTGCTGTTCCATCTGTTCTTCAACGTGATGCTGGCGCTCCTGCTGATGGGCTTCACCGAGCGCATCGCCGCGGTGGCCGAGCGCCTGCTGCCGGCGCGGCCGGCGAGCGACGATCCCGCGAAGCCGCGCCATCTCGACCCGTCCGCGCTCGACACGCCCACGCTCGCGATCTCCTACGCCGCGCGCGAGGCGCTGCGCATCGGCGACGTGATCGAGCAGATGCTCTCCGGCGTGCTGACCGTCCTCACCACCAACGACCGGGCGCTCGCGCAGCAGCTGCGCAAGCTCGACGACGTGGTCGACGAGCTCTACACCGCGGTCAAGCTGTACCTCACGCAGATCTCGCGCGAGGCGCTCGACCAGAAGGAGGGACGCCGCTGGGCCGACATCGTGTCCTTCGCGATCAACATGGAGCAGATCGGCGACATCATCGAGCGCATCATCACGGACCTCGAGGAAAAGCGCATGGACAAGGGTCGCAAGTTCTCGGACGCGGGCATGGCCGAGATCGTGGACCTGCATGCGCGGCTCATGACCAACCTGCGCCTGGGCCTGTCGGTGTTCCTCAACCGCGACCTCAAGAGCGCGCAGGAGCTGCTCGCGCAGAAGGTGCTGTTCCGAGATCTCGAGCGCGCCTACGCCAACTCGCACCTCGCGCGCCTCACCAGCAACACGGTGGACAGCATCGAGACGTCGTCGCTGCACCTCGACCTGATCTCGGACCTGCGCCGCATCAACTCCCACATCTGCTCGATCGCCTATCCCATCCTCGAGGAAGCCGGCGTGCTCGCGCGCACGCGCCTCAAGACCGCGGAAGACGCGCCCTCGCTTGCCGCCGTCGCGGACGCCGAGGTGCGCCCGGATACGTGGCAAAAGGGCAAGCCGACGACGGCTTAGGAGTGAGTCGTCGCCTCGCCCTGCCCTCTCTCCGCGCGCGGGGAGAGGTGGCCGACAGGCCGGGTGAGGGCGGGCAGTGAACGAGCTCACCCTCGGCGTCACGCTCGCCGTGCTGGGTGCCGGGCTGATCCACGCGAGCTGGAACGCGCTGCTCAAGACCGCGCGCGGCGGCCAGCCGATGCTCGACACCGCGGCAGTCGTGGCGGGCTCCGCGGTTTGGGGGTTCCTCGCGCTGCCGTTCGTAGGCATGCCGCAGCCCGAGGCATGGAAATTCATCGCGCTGTCGTCGGTCGTCCATTTCGCGTACTACGTCGCGCTTTCCAACGCCTACCGTACGGGCGACCTCTCGTTCGCGTACCCGCTCATGCGCGGCGCGGCGCCGCTCATCACCGCGGTGTTCGGCGCCGTCTTCCTGCGCGAGCTGCCGTCCCCGCAGGTCGCATTCGGAATCGTGCTGATCTGCGCCGGCATCGTGAGCATCGCCTTCGTGCAGCGCGGACGCCATTCGCGGGCCGCCGTGCAATGGGCGCTCGCCAATGCCGGCATCATCGCCGCGTATACGCTGGTAGACAGCACCGGCGCGCGAGCGTCCGGCAATGCGCTCGCCTATGTCTGCTGGCTCCAGGCGCTCGAAGGGTTTCCGTACCTCGCGTTCATCCTGTGGCGCGGGCGCCGTGATGCGGTTGTCTATCTCGCGCGCTCGCAACGGCTCGCGGTGATCGGCGGGTTCGCCAGCGTTGCGGCATACGGCATCGTGCTGTGGGCGATGACGCGTGCCCCCGTCGCGGCGGTCGCGGCATTGCGCGAGACTTCGGTGATCTTCGCCGCGATCATCGGGGCGGTATGGCTGAAGGAAGGCTTCGGCATGATGCGCCTCGTCGGCGCGGCGAGCGTGGTCGCCGGCATCGCGGCGCTGAAGCTGTGATGGATCTTCCGAGCCATGCGCGCGTCGTCATCGTCGGCGGCGGCATCGCGGGCGCGTCGTGCGCCTACCATCTCGCGAAGCTCGGGATCGCCGACGTCGTGCTGCTCGAGCAGGGCAGGCTCACGTGCGGGACGACCTGGCACGCGGCGGGGCTGGTCGGACAGACCCGCGCAACCGGCAACGCCACGCGCATGAGCCGCTACGGCATCGAGCTCTATTCCACGCTCGAAGCCGAAACGGGGCTTGCGACCGGCTGGAAGCAATGCGGGAGCCTGAACGTCGCCGCAAGCCCGGAGCGCCTCAAGCTGATGCGCCGCCAGATGGCGCGCGCGCAAAGCTTCGGCGTCGAATTCGAGTTCGTCTCGCCGCGCGAAGCCGGCGAGCGCGTGCCGATCCTGCGCACCGACGACCTGCACGGCGCGGTATGGATTCCGGGTGACGGCAAGGCGAACCCGACCGATCTCACGCAATCGCTGGCCCGCGGCGCACGCATGCGCGGCGCGCGCAGCGTCGAGGGCGTGCAGGCGCTCGGCGTCACCACGCACAATCGGCACGTGAGCGGCGTCGCCTGGCGCGCGGGTGACGCGCACGGCACCATCGCCTGCGAAAGCGTGGTCAACTGTGCCGGGCAATGGGCGCGCGAATTCGGCGCGGCGTGCGGCGTCAACGTGCCGCTCGCCTCGGCCGAGCATTTCTATCTCGTCACCAGGCCGATCGCGGGCGTGAGCGCGGACATGCCGGTGGTCCGCGATCCGGACGGGTTCATCTACTACAAGGAGGAAGTCGGCGGGCTCGTGATGGGCGGATTCGAGCCCGTGGCCAAGCCGTGGAATGTCGCGCGCATTCCCGAGCGCTTCGAGTTCCAGCTCCTGCCCGAGGACTGGGACCAGTTCGAGATCCTCATGCGCCACGCCCTGCACCGCACGCCCTGCCTCCAGACGGCCGAAGTGAAGCTGCTGGTGAACGGTCCCGAGAGCTTCACGCTCGACGGCAACTTCATCCTGGGCGAGTCGCCCGAGATCGCCGGGTTTTTCGTGTGTGCAGGTTTCAATTCGGCGGGCATCGCCAACTCGGGCGGCGCGGGGCGGCTCATCGCGGAGTGGATCGCCGCGGGCGAGCCGCCGTTCGACGCATGGGATGTCGACATCCGCCGCTTCGCGCCGTTCCATGCCAACCGGCGCCATCTCGCCGATCGCACCGTCGAAACGCTCGGGCTGCACTACGCGATGCGATGGCCGCGCGAGGAGCTCGCGTCGGCTCGCCCGCTGCGCCGCTCGCCGCTCTACGACCGGCTCGCCGCGCGCGGTGCGGTGTTCGGCAGCAAGCTCGGCTGGGAGCGGGCGAACTATTTCCTGCCGACGGGCGCCCGACCGGCGCCGCCGACGCTCGACACGCCCGCATGGCTGCCGCACGTCCTCGAGGAGCAGCGAGCCTGCCGTGACGACGTCGTGGTCTTCGATCAGACGTCGTTTGCCAAGCTGGTCGTCAAGGGCCGCGACGCGCTCGCCGTGCTCGAACGGCTGTGCGCGAATCGGGTCGACGTCCCGCCCGGGCACATCGTCTATACGCCGATGCTGAATGCCCGCGGCGGGTTCGAGAGCGACGTGACGATCGCGCGGCTTGCGGGCGACACGTTCTTCGTCCTCTGCGGCTCGGCGCAGGCGACGCGCGACGCCGCGTGGATCGAGCGTCACGTGGGCGCCGACGAGCACGCCGTGCTCGTCGACGTGACGAGCGCGTATTCGATCCTGTCGGTGATGGGCCCCCGGGCCGAGGCGCTGCTCGCGTCGTTGTCCCCGGACGACGTGTCGAGGGCGGGCCTGCCGTTCGGCGCCACGCGCGACATCGACGCAGGCTACGCGCGCGTGCGCGCGGCGCGCATGAGCTATGTCGGCGGCCCGGGCTACGAGCTTTGCGTCACCACCGACCAGTGCGTCACGCTGTACGACGCGCTGCACGACGCCGGTGCGCGCTTCGCTTTGAAGGACGCGGGCTACTACGCGCTCGACGCGCTGCGCATCGAAGCCGGACGTCGTGCGTGGGGCGCCGATCTCTCGCCCGACGATACGCCGCTCGAAGCGGGGCTCGCGAGAGCCGTAGCGTTCGACAAGCCGGCATTCCTGGGCCGCGATGCGCTGCTCGCGCAGCGCGAGCGCGGGGTCACCCGGCGCCTCGTGCAGTTCGTGTTCGACGATCCGGCCGCGTTCCCCTGGGGTGGCGAGCCCCTGCGCATGAACGGCCGCGCGGCGGGCGAAATCGCCTCGGCCGGCTACAGCCGCGCGCTCGGGCGCGCGGTCGCGTTCGGGTATGCGCGCGGCGATGCGCCGCTCACCGACGAAGCGGTGCTCGAAGCGCGCTACGAAGTCGACATTGCCGGCGAGCGGTTCGCCGTGTCGCCGCGGCTGGTGTAGGCGCTCGGCTGGGGCGGACGGCGCGCTGTGGGGCCGAGACACGGTCGTGGCCACGACACTGTAGACGACAACAGCGATCGTGCCGCTCCTGCGGCAACGACCCCAGGCCGGTCGCGCCCACGGGACGCCAATCGGATTTGCATCGGCCGCACGAGGTTGGCTACACTCGGCCGCGCAGCACGCGCGCGCGATGAGGCGCGGCGATCTTCGATTCGGCGTTCCCGCATGACGGCTCGAATGCTCCGAGTTGCGTTGGCAACGACTGTTGCGATCCTGGGCGTGCTGCTCAGCCCGCTCGCAACCGCACAGGACAAATCACCTCCGGTCGGCGGGCCGGCCGACGCTGTGGCCGTGGACCCCGGCAGCTACCGCGTCGGCCCCGAGGACGTCCTCGACATCTCGGTGTGGCGCGAAGACGGCCTCAAGAAGGAAGTGCTCGTTCGGCCGGATGGCGGAATGTCCTACCCGCTGATCGGCGAAGTCCAAGCCGCCGGCAAGACCGTGCTGGAGATCCGCGACGAGATCGCGAAACGCCTCGAGCGTTTCATTCCCGAGCCCGCGGTGTCCGTGTCCGTCGTCAAGATCGGCAGCCAGCGCGTGTACGTGATCGGCAAGGTGAACAAGCCCGGCGAATACCCGGTAGGCCGCTACATCGACGTGCTGCAGGCGCTCAGCATGGCGGGCGGCCTGACGCCGTTCGCCGACGCCAA
>DASXAF010000098.1:0-4957 GCA_036406955.1 Casimicrobiaceae bacterium | reverse complement strand
GGCACGCTGATCGCGTTGCCGTGCTCCCCCGCGGTGGCGGAGACGATGCTCAACGTCGTCACGGCGGGCGACCAGAACATGGTCGACTACGTCAACAACTATCTCGGGCCTCGGTTCGAGAAGATGAATCCCGGCGTGAAGGTGCGCGCGGTCGGCACCGGACCGGGCGACTCCGGGTCGCAGAAGATCTACGAGAAGCTCGCCGCCGAGCAGAAGGCCGGGCAGGCCGCGTGGGACATCGACGTGGCGGTGGTGCACCAGCGCGGCGCCGCGACGATGGTCAACGAGAAGCTGCTGATGCCGTATCGCAACGACGTCAGCGCGGGCAAGCTCGTCTCGCGCGACACGGCGAAGAACGCGCTCGGCGCGAACGTCGACGGCTTCGTTCTGCCGATGTTCCACAGCCAGATCGCCTTCGCGTACAACCCCGACCTGGTCAAGCAGCCCCCGAAGAGCTTTGCCGAGCTCAACGAGTGGGTGAAGAAGAACCCGAAGCAGTTCGGCTACAACGGCGTCAAGGGCGGCATGTCCGGCGTGGGTTTCGTCACCGGCTGGGTCGCCGCGAACAGCGGCATGGCCGACAAGCTCGAGAAGGGCCCGTACGATCCGAACGCCAAGGCTCAGATCGACAAGTCGCTGGAGGGCCTCAAGACGTTCAACCAGTACGTCGTGATGACGCCGGGCAACGCCGGCACGCTCGACATGCTGAACCGCGGCGAGATCGCGATGGGTCCGGTGTGGGTCGACATGTTCTACACCTGGGTGGCGGACGGCAAGATGAATCCCAAGATCAAGCTCGAGCTTCCCGCGCCCGGGCTGCCCGGCCAGCCGATGTACTACGTGATCCCGGCGAAAGCGGCGAATGCCGCGCTCGCGAAGAAGTTCATCGACTTCGCGGAAAGCCCCGAAGTGCAGGCCGACGGCATCGTCAAGCAGTTCAACTGGTATCCCGGCATCGACCCGCAATACGTGCAGACCAAGCTCGACCCGGCGGCGTGGAACAAGCTCTTCACCGACATCTCGCCGCAGGACCTGTCGAAGTACGGCCGTCCGTTCCCGTTGTCGGAGTACTTCACCGACATCGTGGAGGGGTATGAGCGGGTGGTGTTGAAGTAGGTCGATTTGTCGCCCCCGCGGAAGCGGGGCCCAGCGGCGTTCGTCGAACGACCCTGGGTCCCTGCTTCCGCAGGGACGACGGCCGCATGTCCACCGAACTCACCGCCGGCCTGGCCCCGGTCGAGCCCGAATCGCGCGCGCGCCGCGCGGCCCGCGCGAAGCGCTGGGCGGGCTTCGCGCTCATCGCGCCCGCGCTCGCCGTGGTGGCGCTGTTCTTCGTGCTGCCGCTCGCGCTGTCGGCGGTGGGCGCGTTCCGGGCCGCGGATGGCGGATTCACGCTCGCGCATTTCGCCAAGGCCGTCGACCTCTACAGCAAGGACATCGGCTTCACGATCGCGATCGTGGCGCTTTCGACCCTCCTCATCGCGCTCGTCGCCATCGCGATCGCCGGCTATCTCACGCTGGGCGAGAATCCGCGCGCCGTGGCGCTCCTGCGGTGGCTGTATCGCTGGCCGCTGTTCATACCGTTCGTGGTGGCGGGGCAGGTGATGCGCACGTTCCTCGCCAAGAACGGGCTTCTGAACCACGTGCTGATCGGCTCGGGCATCATCGAGCCGCTCTCGGCGCAGAGCATGCTCGACTGGCGGGGCATCGTCGTGGCATTCGTGTGGAAGCAGGCGCCGTTCGTCACGCTGCTGCTCGCCGGCGCCATGGCGTCGCTCGACCGCACCCACGTCGAGGCCGCACGCAACCTCGGCGCGCCGCGCTGGCGCGTGCTCTTCGGCATCGTGCTGCCGCAGGTGCGCGGGACGCTGCTGGTGGGGCTCGTGCTGTCGTTCGTGACCATGCTGTCGGTGCTTTCGGTCCCGCTGATGATCAATCCGAATTCACCGACCATGATGACGGTGGACGTGGCGTACCGCATCAGCACGCTGGCCGATTACGCGGTCGCGAACGCGTTGTGCCTGCTGTCGCTGCTGCTCGCCGCGATGGGCGCGGCGTTCTACCTGCGTCACGCCGTGCGCAAGGCCGAAGGCGCATGACGGCCACGTACGCCCGCTCGGCCCAGCTGCGGCAGATGCCAGGCGCGTTGGTGCGCGCCGCGCTGCTCGCGCTCCTCGCCTTCCTAATCTTCGGCCCGTTGCTGAACCTCGTGCTGTGGGCGTTCGCGGAGAAGTGGTATTTCCCGAGCAAGCTGCCGCTCGAATACGGCTTCACGTTCTGGCAGCGCGTGTTCGCGCCGCGCGGCAACGCGCTCGGCTCGCTCGGCACGAGCGTTTGGATAGCGCTCCTCACGGTGGTCTTCAGCCTCGCGGTCGCGATCCCCGCCGGCTATGCGCTCGCGCGCCTGCGCCTGCCATGGCGCGGCGCCATCCTGCTCGCGTTCCTGCTGCCCCAGGCCGTGCCGAACCTGCCAGTGTACGTGAACATCGCGCAGGTGTTCTACCAGATCGGCCTGGCGGGCACGATCACCGGCGTGGTGCTCGTGCACGCGTCCCACGGCCTGGTGCTCGCGGTGTGGATCGCATCCGCCGCGTTCGCCGCCGTGGACGGCTCGCTCGAGGAAGCCGCGCGCAACATGGGCGCGTCGCCATGGACGTGCTTCCGCACCGTCACGCTGCCGCTCGCCGCGCCGGGCCTGATGGCCAGCGCGATCTTCGTGTTCCTCGAATCGCTCGACGAGTTCACCGGCACGTACTTCGTCGGCGTTCCCGACGTCACGACGCTGCCGCTGCTCATGTTCAACGCCAGCATGGGCGGCAACTACCAGATCGCATCGATCACCGCGCTGCTGCTGCTCGTGCCGTCGATCGGCTTCATGCTGGTGGTCGAGCGCTTCCTCAAGTCCGACGTGCTCGCAATGGTCGGGCGCTAGCCGCACATGCGAAGACTGCTCCACCTCGCCGCGCTGATCGACCGCCTCAACGAGCGCATCGGCAAGGCCGTCGCCTGGCTGGGCCTCGCGGCGGTGATCGTGTGCACGTGCAACGCGGTTGCGCGCTACATGTTCAGCATGGCGTCGAACGCCTGGCTCGAGCTGCAGTGGTACTTCAACTCCGCGGTGTTCCTGCTGGTCGCGGGCTATACGCTGCGGCGCAACGAGCACGTGCGCATCGACGTGGTCAACGGCAAGCTGTCGCCGCGCGTGCAGGCGTGGATCGACATCCTGGGCGGCGTGTTCATGCTGTTGCCGGCGTCGCTCATCATCGCGTGGTACAGCGTGCCGTCGCTGGTGAACTCGTTCCACATCGACGAATACTCATCCGACCCGGGCGGCCTCATCCGCTGGCCGGTGCGCCTGCTCATACCCATCGCGTTCGGGCTGCTCGCCCTGCAGGGCGTGTCCGAGATCATCAAGCGCGTCGGTTTCCTCAAGGGGCTCGTGCCCGCGAGCGCGTTCGAGAAGAAAGGCCACGGGACCTGATGCCGTTCGAGCTCATGGCCCCGCTGATGTTCGCAGGACTGGTGGTGTTCCTGCTGCTCGGGTATCCGGTCGCGTTCTCGCTCGCCGCCAACGGGCTGCTGTTCTGCCTGATCGGCATCGTTCACGGCAACATCGAGCCGGCGCTGCTGCAGGCGCTGCCCGAGCGCGTGCTGGGAATCATGGGCAACTCGACGCTGCTCGCGATTCCCTTCTTCACCTTCATGGGGCTGATCCTCGAGCGCAGCGGCATGGCCGAGGACCTGCTCGACACCATCGGGCAGGTCTTCGGCTCGGTGCGCGGCGGCATCGCGTACGCCGTCGTGTTCGTCGGCGCGCTGCTGGCCGCGACGACGGGCGTGGTCGCGGCGTCCGTGCTCGCGATGGGGCTCATCTCGCTGCCGGTGATGATGCGCTACGGGTACGCCAACTGGCTGTCGACCGGGGTGATCGCCGCATCGGGCACGCTCGCGCAGATCATTCCGCCGAGCCTGGTGCTGATCGTGCTCGCGGACCAGATGGGCGCGTCGGTGGGCGATTTCTACGAAGGCGCGCTCGTTCCCGGCCTGGGGCTCGCGTTCCTCTACCTCGTGTGGGTCGCCATCGTCTCGATCTTCAAGCCGCACGCCGCCCCGGGCTGCCCGCCCGAGGCGCGCACGCTGCGCGGCACGACG
Source organism: Casimicrobiaceae bacterium (assembly GCA_036406955.1). Taxonomy (GTDB): domain Bacteria; phylum Pseudomonadota; class Gammaproteobacteria; order Burkholderiales; family Casimicrobiaceae; genus VBCG01. The sequence continues at coordinate 805 of DASXAF010000098.1, read as the reverse complement.
CTCGTCGTGAAGGTGTTCACCTCGCTCATTCCGCCGCTCGTGCTGATCTTCCTCGTGCTCGGCACGATCTTCCTCGGCGTGGCGACGCCCACCGAGGGCGGCGCGATGGGCGCGAGCGGCGCGCTCATCATGGCGGCCGCGCGGCGCAGGCTGAGCTACGGCGTGCTGCGCCAGGCGATCGAGTCGACGGCGACGATGACGAGCTTCGTCATGTTCATCCTGATCGGCTCGACGGTGTTCAGCCTCGTGTTCCGAGGCATGGACGGCGACCTGTGGGTCGAGCACCTCCTCACCAGCGTGCCGGGCGGGGCGCTCGGCTTCCTGATCGTGGTGAACGTGATGATCTTCCTGCTCGCGTTCTTCCTCGACTACTTCGAGATCGCGTTCATCATGGTGCCGCTGCTCGCGCCGGTGGCGCAGAAGCTCGGCATCGACCTGGTGTGGTTCGGCGTGCTGCTCGCGATCAACATGCAGACGTCGTTCCTTCATCCGCCGTTCGGCTTCGCGCTGTTCTACCTGCGCAGCGTGGCACCGCCTTCCGTGCGCACGACGCAGATCTACTGGGGGGCGATTCCGTTCGTCGCGATCCAGGTCCTGATGGTCGCGCTCGTCATCGCATTCCCGCGCATGGTGACGGGCAACATCTCGGAGGCGGCGGGTGCGCTCAAGGGATCGGGCGCCGAGGAGCTGCGCCGGCAGATCGAGGGCCCGTTCAAGGGCGCGCCCGGCAAGGAGGACGCGCCCGCGCCGAAACCGGAGGACGCGGGCGCCGAGCTCGAGCGGCTGCTGAAGGGCGGCAAGTAGC
>DASXAF010000097.1:0-22106 GCA_036406955.1 Casimicrobiaceae bacterium | reverse complement strand
GACCCGGTGAACGTGTAGTACGCGGCCTTGTTCGCAGGAAGCAGATCGGCGGCGTTCACCTGAACGCCCGGCACTTCGCGCTCCCTGCCCTTTTCCTTCGGCAGGTTCTTCCACAGCGTCTCGATCAGGCTGCTGGATCGTCCGGCCTCGAGAAGCACGGCAACGACGGCGAGATGCCCGTCGGAATCCCTGTGCACGAGATGGGCCACCATGTCGGCGCCCTTGCCGTTGATCTTTTCCTCGCTGGGCCTGTGGAAGTGGAACTGGACGAGCTCGTATCGCCTGCCCTCCACCGTGATCGAGCTGCCGGGAGCATAGTCGACCTGGATCGTGTGACCGTTGTCGATGATCTTCAGCGGCGACGGCTTGTAGTCGAAGTCGATGGCGGGCAGGTCGGTCCTTTCGGCGTCGGCATCGCGGATGTCGATCGGCGACTGCAACTTGCCGATGCCGCAGGCCGCATAGTCAGGTTCGAGCGTCGACCACTTCGCGGGAGCCGTGGAGCCGCGGTAGCTCCAATGATGCTGCTCCTCGGCGTGCGGCGCACCCGCAGCCGTGATGGACATCGTCGCCGCGATCAGGAAAGTACCCGTCATCCGGAAGGCCATTGCTCGATTCCTCGGGTCGAATGCCGCTCTCACATGCTCGGCACGGACGCCGGCGTGCGTCCTCACATTTCACGACAGAGGCGCACCCTGACGCCTTCGACAGGGGCATGCAAGCTCATCGCGCGCGCGAAACGCCGGTCGGGCCGGGGGACGACCTGCGGAACGGGGTTTCAGGCGACGGCCGGCAACGCCTCGCACAGCGCGGTGGCAACCGCGCGCCGCATGTGCCGCCATGCCGCGCCGTCCGCGAGCGGGTGACGCTGATTGACCTCGAGCTCGACGCCCACGTACGCGTCGTCGTCGAAGCGACGGCGCAGCGACGTCGTCAGGCCGTCGCCGCTACCGGCGTACGGATAGTTGCGACGCACGCGCCCTGCGCCGTGCCCGCCGAGCGCGCTGCGCCAGCGCTCGCACAACGCGGCTTCGCGCGGCCGTGCCGGGTCGTACAGCAGGCCGACGTCGGCGTTGCGCACCACACCGTCGAGCTCGGGCGTGAACGAATGCGACCCGACGTGCACCACGCGTTCGCCGCGCGCGACGGCGCTCGCGACGTGCCGTGTGACGCGCTCGTGATACGGCCGGTAATAGCGCTCGAAGAGCTCTCGCCGCAGAGCGGGCGGTGCACGCCGCACGATCGCCGAGAACACGCGCGGGTTGTGTGCCGAGCGGTTGAGCTCGACCAGCAGGCGGCTGGTCGACGTCGCGATCAGGTGTGCCCGCATCGTCGCCGCCAGCGTGCGTGCCATCGCGAGCGCGCCGGGATCCCAGCCGCGATGCGACGCGAGCAGCGCTTCGTTCCCGGCAAACCATGCGCGATAGCGCGCCGGGATGCGATTGCCGCCGTGCTCGCAGGTGACGAGGACGTGCAGCTTGCGCGCGCGGCGTGTCATCCCTCGAACATTTCGTTGGACTCGAGGCAGTCGCACAACCGCGCATACGCTTCGCGCAGCCGCTGCCGCTCGAAGCGCTCGTCCAGCGCGCGCAGGATGCGCCGCGCGAGCGTCCCGTGCGTGATGATCGCGGCGAGCGGCCCGGCGGCGCCACCATGGATCGCGCGGATGCGCTCGCCGCAGGCCTCGATGAGATGCGCCCACACCTCGCCCGCGCTGCGAGGCGGGTGCCGCAGGCCGAGCACCGCCAGGTACGCGCCATCGTCCACGATCGCCTGGTCCCCGCGCGCGATGCACGCGCGAAGCTGCCGCACCAACATGTCGTCCGGCAACGCGCGCACGAGCGACGCGCGCTGCCAGCGCTCCTCGTAGAGGCAGCGGACCACGGCGATCACGGCCGCGGCGATGGCGAGGTCGGCGCGCGGGCACTCCTGCGTGTCGCACAGCCTGATCTCGATCGCATGGCGATCGAAGCGCGCAATCGCGCCGCGTGCGTTGAGCCATTCGTGCTGAAGCTCGCCGCGCGGGTCGAGCGGCGCGACGTCGCGGTACATGGGCCGCAGCACGCGCGATTCGTAATCGTCGCGGCTCACCACCTCGGGCGGGATGACGGCGCCAGTCACCGACGGCACGCGCGTCGCGTTGGTCCGGTAGACCTCGAGACGGTGATCGAGCTCGGCTTGCGGCGCGCCGTCCGCGACCGGCGAGCTCGCCGCGATGGCGGGCACCAGCGGCAGCACTGCGCGGACCGCGGCGTGCAGAAGCGCGAACTCGCGGTCGTCGGCGAACGGGAGGTTGACGTGCATGCTCTGCAGGTTCGCCCAGCCGTGTCGGCGGCAGTCGAAAATGCGGTCGAACGCGGCGTAGATGGCCGCGGCTTCGCCGCGCCAGAGCACGGTCTCGCCGCGAGGATCCATCCACGGGTGCATGCCCGTGGGCATCAGGCGCGCGCCGTGCGCCGCCAGCAGCGCGTCGGCGGCGCGCACTTCATCGGCGAAGGCGAGCGGCAACGCATCGAGGCGCGCGGAGGGCGCGTTGTTCTTGATCTCGACGACGTGGCTCACGAGCTCGTTGGACCAGCCGAGGTCGCCGCGCGTCACCGTGGCGACCGGCGCTCCGGCCAACGTCTCGAGCAGTGCGCCAGCCAGCGGCCGCACGTCGAGCGTTTCACGATCGACGATCGCATACTCCAGCTCGATGCCGTAGCCGGCGAAAGCCGGTAGCGGCTGCATGGCCGAGGCTCAGTCCGCCGCGAGGCGGCCACGCTCGCGGATGCGCCGCAGGAACACGCCGAGCACTTCGCGATACAGCGCGTCCTTGAGCACGCCGTCCTCGTTGCCCGCGTCGATGTTCGGGTTGTCGTTGATCTCGATGACGTAGCAGCGATCGGCGGTCTGCTTGAGATCGACGCCGTAGAGGCTGTCGCCGACGAGGCTCGCCGCGCGCACCGCCGTCTTCACCACGATCTCGGGCGCTTCGCCCACCGCCATCGCAACCGTCTCGCCCTCGACGCTGCGTCCCCGCTCGCGCTTGACGATCTGCCAGTGCCCCGGCGCCATGTGGTACTTGCACACGTACAGCGGCCGGCCGTCGAGGATGCCCACGCGCCAGTCGAATTCGGTGGGCAGCCACTCCTGCGCGACCACGAGCTCCGACTGCGCGAAATACGCGTCGAGCACCGACTCGAGCTGCGCGCTGGAGTGCACCTTTGAAACGCCGTTGGAGAATGCGCCCCCGGGCTGCTTGACGATGCACGGGAACCCGAAGCTGTGGACGATCTGCTCCGCGTTGTCGCGATGCACGGTGATGGTCCTCGGGACCGGCACCTGGTGACGCGTGAAGAGCTCGTGCAGGTAGACCTTGTTCGTGCACTTGACGATCGAGTCGACGTCGTCGATCACGACGAGGCCTTCGGCGGCTGCGCGCCGCGCGAAGTGATACGTGTAGTGATTGACGTAGGTGGTGTCGCGGATGAACAGCGCGTCGAAGTCGGTCAATCGCTCGATGTCGTCGCGCGTGAGGATGCTGCACCGCATGCCCATTTCTGCGGCCGTCGCCTGGAAGCGGCCGAGCGCCTCGGGATTCGACGGAGGGTCGGGCGCGTCGCGGTTGTGCAGGATGGCGAGCGCCGGGCGCGCGAGGTGGGCGGCGCGGGCACGCGGTGGCGCCAGCTCCTGCGCGGCAGCCTGCGCAAGGAACGCGTGGCGCGAGGCGCCGAGCTCGCGCGGCGTGAGAAGCTGCGCGGAGACGAGCTCCCAGCGGTCGTCGCGACGCTCGAATCGGGCGCGCAGAAGCGGCGCGTGCAGCAGCAGGAAGAGCTGGCGCGCGGCGTAGTCGTTGCGACCCTGCGGATCGCGGCCGAAGTACGCGTCGAGCTCGAACGGCACGGAGACGTCCGCGTCGAGCAGCCACTCGGGCGCCGCCGTGTCGGCGAATCGCTGCAGCGGATCGCCGGCCTGCAGGTCCTCGATGGTGCGCACGTCCGGCACGGGCTGATGCCCGCGCGCCTCGGCGACGAGCGAGACGTAGTACCCCTGTCCCTGGTAGCGATCCGTCGGGCACAGGTTGAACACGCGTGCAGCGGAGGGTGCGGCGAACGTCGCGTCGGCCAGGTAATCGCGCGCTTCGACGACGGTCGCGCCCGGGATCTCGAACGGCCAGTCGCGCGCCTGGCTGACGACGAAAAGCACGTTCATGGGACGCAGGCGGGGCGCGGGCGACGCGGATACACGACCAGCAGGTTCGCATCGTGCGTGACGATGCCGAGCAGGATCGACGCGACGACGCGGTCGATGCTGATCCAGTACTCGTGCGACTTGCCGTACGGATTGGGTTGATAGGGATCGACCACGAGCACGCGCCGGCGCACCGGGTCGTGCCCCACGATCACCACGAAGTGCCCGACCGGAACGCCGCGGACGTCGTCGGGCGTGTCGTTCGGCCCCAGCTCTCGCCGCGCGCGATACAGGTACGTCGAGGAGAGCCCGGTGACGATCGGCAGCTTGAAGCGCAGCAGGCCGCGCACGAGCGCGGGCGAGAGGTCGGCGAAGCGCAACCGGCCGCCGCGATCGAGGAACTCGAGATAGCCGGTGGTCACGACCTGCAGCCGAGGGTCGCTCTTGACCTCGCGCTGGCGTGCCAGGCGTTCGCCGAGGTCCACGCCGGGCCGCGTGAACCACGTGGGGTCGAACACCGTCACGTTGTACGTGTAGATCGCCGCGCGATAGCCCCGGCGCAGGGCGTCGCAGCCCAGGAACACCGCATACGTGCCGCCCTCGGCGAGACGATGCGTGCGCGCGATGACGTCGCAGAGCGGCTGCTCCTCGCCCCAATAGCGATACACCGCGTGCAGGCACGTGGGGCCGCAGGTCGTCTCGTCCGGCTGCGGCAGGGTGCGAACCGGAAGGTGCAGCGCGCCGTCGATGCGCCGTCGCGCGGGCTCGATGGTCGTATCGATCGCGGGCGTGGTCAGTGTGGTCATCGTGCGTGCGCCGCTCCCACGCCGATCGGTCGCGGCGCGCCGCGGATCGTCGGCGCGCGACGACAGGGTGCGGGTGGTGCTCGGAAGTTCAGGACCGCGGAGCCACATCGACGTTCACCGGATTCGCGAAACGCGCCGTGCGATTCCGTGCTTGCAGCCTGGGCGTACCTGCACGGAGCATGCCAAGCGCGCCAACCTGTGAAATGCACCGATGCGCGTGCCTGCGGGGAGTAGGATTTGCCGGACACACCGCCTCCGATTGGCAAAGGTGTAGTCCGCGCTCGGCGCCGTCACGTTCGAACCGCGCCGTGTCCCCGGCAGTCCAACCCGAGTTCGCCTCTGCGAGGGATGCCATGTCCGCCTTCAAGACGCTCGTCTCGGCCGCTGCGCTCGGTGCCGCCGCGATGTACGTGCTCGATCCCGATCGCGGCCGCCGCCGCCGTGCCGTCGCGCGCGACAAGGCGCGGCGCTTCGTCAATCGTGGCAGCGATCTGGTGGACGCCGCGCGTCGCGACACGGCGCATCGTCTGCGCGCCCTCGGCGCACGCGCGCGGCAGCTGACCGAGCGCCAGGGCATTCCGTCCGACGAAGTTCTCGTCGAGCGCGTGCGCGCGCGCATGGGGCGCGTGATCGCGCATCCGCATGCCGTGCACGTCGCGGCCGACCACGGGCTCGTCAGGTTGAGCGGGCCCATCCTGCGCCGCGAGCACCTGCCTCTCATCGCCGGCGTGCGCAGCGTGCGCGGCGTGCGCGAGGTGGACGACGAGGGCCTCGCGCTCTACGACCGCGCCGAGGGCGTCTCCGCGTTGCAGGGCAACCGTCGCCGCGGGGGCGCGCGCTCCGAGATCCTCCAGGACAACTGGACGCCCGCCCTGCGCGTCGGTGCGATCGCCGGCGGCGGCATCCTGGCGCTCTACGCGCAGCGCCGTGGCGCGCTCACGCGGCTCGTGCTCACGACGACGGGCGTCGCGCTCGTCGCGCGCGGCGCGGCGAACAAGCCCCTCGCCGGAATGCTGAGGATCGAGCGCCAGCAGGACGAAGCGTTCGAGCAGCAGGGCTCCGGCGTGCTCGCCGGGACCGACGACTGGTCGGCGGCGGAGCCGGTCGCGGCCCGGCAAGCGCAACCCGGGCTGTGAGCGGCGACATGCCGGGGATCCTCATCGCAGTGTTCGAATCCCGACTGCAGGCCGAGGCGGCGCGCGCCGCGCTGCTCGAGGGCGGCTTTCACGACGGCCAGATCGGCATCGAGGGCGGCGACGCGCATGCGGACAGCGCGCGCAACCGCGGTGCGGGCGCGCAGGCCGCCGACGCGAACGCCGCGACGGCGGGAAGCGAGGATCGCGGGCTCGCCGGAGTGATCGAGCGCATGTTCAGCGGCTTCGCGACCGATCCCGACCCGCGCAGCCGAAGCTACGCCGACGTCGTCGCGCACGGCGGCTGCCTCCTCGCGCTGCACGGCCTCGACGATGGCGGCATGGTGCGCGCGGCGTCGATCGTGCGCGACCACGGCGCGACGGACGTGCAGCCGCACGGCGAGACCGCCTCGCGGGAGCGCACGGCCGATCCGGGCGACCTGCAAGCCGAGCTCGCCGCCGTGTCGAGCGTGGGCGGCCCCCAGGTGTACGCCCTGCCGAATGCGCCGGTCGACTGGCGACGGACCGGTGGCCGGGTCGGCTCGCAGCGGTTGAGCGAGGACCCGGCGCAGCCGCAAGGCCGTCTTGGCGGTGCGGACGATCTCGCACCGAGCGCGGATCGCGACCTGCTGCAACGACGCCGCGAATGAGCTACGCCGGCGCGGTGCGCCAGTCGCGCACGGCGCGCGCGAGCGACAGCGCCGCCAGCACGACCCCGATGGCCGCGAGCGCGTAGCGAAACGGCGCAGCGGCCGGCAATCCGACGGGATGGAAGAACAACGCGAGCGCGCACCCGGCGATGATCGCGCTCACGAGCGCGCGCGCACGCGGCATGCGCGTCCATTGCGCGTCTCCGACGAGCTGCCAGCCGATCCACGCGCAGATCCAGCCGAGCCCGAGGCCGACCGCGATGTCGAGCGGCCAGTGCACGCCGACCACCGCGCGGCTCACCGCGACGAGCAGCGCCGCCAGCATCGCCACCGTCCGCAGCACCGGACTGCGATACGCGAGGAAGACGATGCCCGCGAGAATGCCGGCCGCTAGCGAATGGCCGGATGGAAAGCTGCCGTGGTGCAGCGCCGGCCCGAGCACGGTCACGCCGTCGTGCATGAGCACGAGCGCCGGCCGGTCCACGGGTAGCACCATCTTCAGCGCGCGCAGCGCGATGCTGCCCGGGATCGCGGCGACGAGGCCCGCCCACGCCGCGTTCGGGCGATGCCACAGCATCAGCGCGCCGAGCGTGAACACGGCGAGACCGTCGCCGGCATAGGTCACCGACTGCCAGAACGCCTCGAACAGCGGTTGCGGGACGACGTGCGAAGCGGACTGCACGGCCTGGAATGCCGTGACGTTGACGCCCGTCGCGAGGATCACCGCCGCGACGGCGAGCGGGAGCAGGAGCCACGCGGCGTACGCGCGACTCATGCGCCAGCGCCGAACGTCGATCATGGCTTGATGCGCGCGAGCAGCACCTCACGCTGCGCGAACACCACTTCGTGCGGCGGCAGCTCGCCGGCGCGGTCGATGCGCGTGAGCACGATCTCGCCCGGACGCGGCCGCCGCGACGGCGTCACCGCCCCGCGCGCCACCGAAAAGCTCGGCCAGTTCGCGTTCCATTCGACGACGTTGGCGTGCTGGCGCGCAAACGCGCCCGCTGCGGCCACGGGCCCTTGAAACCAGCGAATGCCCAGCGGCCACAGCACCAGCACCATGCAAAGCGCCGGAATGCCGCCGGCCGCGTACAGACGCGCGTCGCCGCGGGCCTGCGCGGGCAGGCGCATCGCGACCAGCGCCACGGCGACGAGCAGCGCGCACGCCCCCAGCGAGGGCACGACGAGCGTGCGCAGGCGGGTCGAGAAATCGGACAGCAGCAGCCGGGCGAGCGCGTTGCCGGTGCGCGACGCGCCTTCCTGCGCGAGCCACGGCAGCGCCGCGGCGAGCAGGAGCCCGAGCGCTGCGGGCACCACGATCGCCCATCCGTTGCCGAAGCGAGCGCGATTCATCGCGAGCACGAGGAACAGCGGCGTCATGCCGTAGAGCAGGTAGTGCGGAAGCTGCGTGCGCGACAGCGAGAAGAACAGCAGTACGACCGCGAACGTGCACCACGCGAAGCGCTGCAGGTCGTCGCGCAGCGCCGTCCGCAGGTTGGCGACGGAGCCGGCGAGCGGCGCGAGGAACGGGAATGCCAGCACGGGCAGCGCGACCAGGTAGTACCAGCCGAAGCCGCCGTGGCCCAGCATCGTGCCGGTGAAGCGGTTGACGTTGTGCTTCAGGAAGAAGCCGTCGACGAAGGCGTCGCCTTGCGCGCGATATTCGAGCACGTACCACGGCAGCGCGATCGCGACGAGCACGAGCCAGGCGAGCGGGTCGCGCAGCAGCCGCAACGGCCGCAGCCATTCGCGTCGCGACCAGCAGTACGCGCCGATCGCGAGCGCGGGCACGGCGAGCGCGATCGGCCCCTTGGTCAGCACGCCGAGGCCCATCCACGCGTACGCCGCGACGAGGTCGCGGCGCGCGCCCTCGGCGAGATGGCGATAGAACGCGAACAGCGATCCGGCGATGAACGCGTTCAGCAGCGCATCGGCCGTGGCGGCGCGCGCGATGACCAGCGGTCCGAGGGCGCTCGCGAGCATGAACGTCGCCATCACGGCGTCGCCGGGCCGGTAGCGCCGCGCGAAACGGTAGAGCAGCCAAGCCCACACGCACGCCGCGAGCGCCGACGGCAGCCGGAACGCGCCCGGACGCGGCCCGAGCAGCGCGACCGGCACGGCCTGCGCCCAGTACGTCAGGATCGGCTTGTCGAAGCGCAGCTCGCCGTTGAGCCACGTGGTGACGTAGTCGCCGCGCTCGAGCATCTCGCGCGTGGCTTCCGAGAATGCGCCTTCGTCGACGTCGGTGAGCGGCGCCGCGTCGAGGTTGACGAAGAACAGCACCGCGCAGTACAGCGCGAGGAGCCAGGCCGCGCGCGGCCGCGTCATTGCACCCGATGCCAGCCGGCGGTTGCTTCCGTGAAGCGCGGGTCGAGCGCGTAGGTCGTCCTGCGCCCCTCGCCCCCGCCCATGCGCAACAGGATCTCGGCGAGCACGCCGGTGGTCACGAGCTGGATGGCGGCGAGCACGCACACGACGCCGATCAGGAGCAGCGGCCGCCCGCCGATCGATTCGCCGAGGGCGAATTTCACGAACGCGAGCCACGCCAGCGCGGCGCCCCCGAGCCCGCCGATGACGATGCCCAGCAGCCCGAAGAAGTGACCGGGCCGCGCGTTGTAGCGCAGGAAGAAGTACACGATCAGCAGGTCGAGCAGCACGTGCACCGTGCGCCACAGGCCGTACTTCGACGTGCCCGCCACGCGCGGCGCGTGGTTCACCGGCAGCTCGGCGATGCGCCGCGGCGGAATGACGGTCACGAGCCACGCAGGGATGAAGCGATGCATCTCGCCGAACAGCGGCACCTGCTTCAGCACGGCCGCGCGAAAGACCTTGAGCGTGCAGCCGTAGTCGTGCAGGCGCACGCCGGTCATGCGGCCGATCAGGCGGTTGGCGAGCATGGACGGCAGGCGGCGCGTGAGGAACGTGTCGTGGCGCCGCTTGCGCCAGCCCGCGACCACGTCGAGATCCTGCGAAAGCAGGTGCGCGCCGAGGCGCACGATGTCGTCGGGGTCGTTCTGCAGGTCGCCGTCGAGCGTCGCGATCAGCTCGCCGCGCGCGGCTTCGATGCCCGCCTGCATCGCGGCGGTCTGGCCGAAGTTGCGCCGGAACGCGATCACGCGCACGTGATCGCCGCGCCTCGCGCGCTCCTCCTGCAGCAGCGCGAGCGTCTGGTCGGAGCTGCCGTCGTCGACGAGGATGAGCTCCCACGGCCACGGCGACGCGGCCATCGCCTCGTGCACGCGCGCGACGAGCGGCGCGACGTTCTCCTGCTCGTTGTAGAGCGGCACGACGATCGAAAGCCGCAGGGCTTCGGCTTCCTGCGCGACGGGCCGCGCGAGCACCGCCGTGGACTCGTTCATGCGTGGAAGGCGTTCTTCGGCAAAGCGCATTAGTATGCGCCATTTGCGCGTCGACCCCGATGCGCGACAGGACGATCATGCCGATTCCCCCAGCGCTGCGCGACCGTCACGCCCAGGTCGCGCTCGCCGTGGCGGCCGTCCTGCTCGTCGCCGTGCTGTGGGGCGTCGGCCGCTTCGTCGGCTGGGACATGGTCGCCGCGACGGCGCGCGACATTCCGCCGCTCGCGTGGGCGGGCTTCGCCGCGCTGCTCCTCGTGTCGTACCTCGCGCGTGCCGTCCGATTGTGGCGCCTGCTGCACGACGTCGACCCGCGCATGCGCCTCGCACGAGCGACGCCGGTGTTCCTCGTGCACAATGCGCTCGCGACGTTCGTGCCCGCGCGCCTCGGCGAAGCGACGATGCCGCTGCTCGCGCGCCGCTGGCTCGACCTCGATTGGGCGGCCACGGTGGGCGCGCTCGCGTGGTGGCGCACCTCGGACCTCGCGGTTGTCGCGGCGGTCGCGCTTGCGCTGCTCGCGAGCGGCGCGACGGTGCTGGCTCCGCTGTACGCGCTGGCGCTCGCCGCGTGCGCGGTGCCGGTCGTCGTCGTCATGCTGCGCGGCGCGCTGCTTCGCTTCGTCGAAGCGCACGCACGCCGCGAAGGGGGCGAGGCGCGGTGGGCGCGCCTCGTCCGTCGCGTGCTGGGTGGGATGCCCGCGCGGCTCGGTGCCGTCATGGCCGATCTGTCGCTCGCGCTCGCTTCATGGACCAGCAAGCTCGGCGGCTTTGCGCTGCTGATGCAGGGTGCGCTGCGCGCCGCCGCGGAGCCCGCGCCGCCGCTGCCCCTGCTCGCTGCGGCCGGGCTCGCGGGCGATGCCGGGGGCGCGCTGCCGCTGCCCACGGTCGGCGGCGTCGGTCCGTTCGAGGCGGGCATCGTGCTCGGCCTCGGCGCGCTCGGCATCGACGCCCGCAGCGCGCTCGCAATCGGCGTCACGCTGCACGGGGCGGTGCTGCTGAGCATCGTGGCCACCGGTCTGGGCGGCCTCGCCATGGGGCTCGCCCTCGCGCAGCACGATCATCGCGCGGCCTCGTCGAGCGCCCGCTGACGTCCCGTTGGCGTGGCACGGCTTGCCGAATCGGCCGGCGCTTGTGACAATCGCTGCATCCGCGCGCCGCGGAACGGCGTCCCGACTGCAACGGGACGCGACATCCGTCCGCGTGCGCGACGACGACACAAAGGGAGATCTTCGTGCGCGACCATCGCGAGCCGCCCACGGCGCGACAGGCGCTCTACCTCGAGATCGCGCAAGCCGAGCACGCGCTGCGCGAGACCCTCGAAACGCTCAGCGCGCGCATGCGCGCGGACCGCAAGCATGCGGGCATCGCGACCCTCGTGGCCCGCGCCGAGGCGCTGTCGGCGCAGCTCACGGGCGCGGTGGAACTGCTCGGTCCCGGGGCCGACGAGGACGCGACGCGTGCGGTGGCGAACGGCCTCGCGGCCTGGCTCGCGGAGCTTGCGCGCGAGGCCGCGCGGACGGCGCGCTGAAACGCGTGCAACGGACCTCGGCGCCGTTCGCAGCAAGCGAAGCCGTGTTGGACTGGTGCCTGCGCAACGCCGCGCGCTGCGCGGCCGCGCGGAGCTTCGAGGAGGCCGCGCTGTGGGCGCATGTGGGCGCGGGAACGGCCGTGGCCTACGGCCATCGCTATCTTTGCGTGCCGCAACTGGAAGCGCTGCTGCTGCATCTTGCCGCGACACTGGCGGTGCCGGCCGCGCGGGCGACGAGCGGCACGCGGCCGCGACGCTGGCTCCACGTGTTCTCGATCACCATGGGCATCGGGGGCCACACCGCGCTCGCGCGGCGCTGGATCGCGCGCAATCCGCAGGGTGACCGGCACGACGTGGTGCTCACCATGCAGGCGCGCGACGACGTCGCGCCCGCGCTCGCCGAGGCCGTGCATCGCACGGGCGGCGAAGTCACGTCCCTTGCGCACGTCGGTGCGCTCACCGAGCGTGCCGCGGCGCTGCGCGAGCAGGCATGGCGCGACGCCGACGTGGTCGTCCTGCACGCCCACATGTGGGACGTCATCCCGGCGCTCGCGTTCGGCGTTGCGGGCGGGCCACCCGTGCTGCTGGTCGATCACGCCGATCATGCATTCTGGGTCGGATGCGCGGTCGCCGACGTCGTGGTCGACATTCGCGACAGCGGCCTCGCGCTCAGCACGTCGCTTCGAGGCGCGCGCGCCTCCGCGGTGCTGCCGGTTCCCCTCGAGGACGGCGGCGTGCCGCGGCCGGACCGCGCCGGCGTCGCCGCGAAGCTGCGCGGGATGCGCGTGCTCGACCGCGGGCTCGTGCTGCTCACCATCGGCAGCTCGTCCAAGTACCGCGCGCACGCGCGGCTCGACTTCGTCGCCGCAGCCGAGCGGATCGTGGACGAAGTCGACGATTCGATCCTGATCGCGATCGGGCCCGACCCGCGCGACGAGCGCTGGCGCGCCGCCGCGGCGCGCACGCGCGGCCGCATGGTCGCGGTCGGTGAGCGCGCCGACCTGCCGCTGTGGCACGCGGCGTGCGACCTCTACCTCGAGAGCTTTCCCGTCGGCTCGTACACGGCGCTGCTGGAGGTCGGTCTTGCGGGCCGCGCATTCGTGCGCAAGCCGTGGCTCGCCCCGCCGCACGCGCTGCCGATCGACCAGGGCGCCCTCGCGCCATTCGCGCCTGCGCCCGATCCGAGAACGTACGTCACGCAGGCGCTCGCCCTGGCGCGCGATGCCGATGCGCGCGCGCGCTGCGCCGAAGTCGCGCGGCAATCCGTCGCCGCGGTGCATTGCGGCGCCGGCTGGGATGCGCAGCTCGGCGCGCTCGAGCGCGCCATCGAGCCGCGTCACACGATCGGATTGCGCTTCGCGCCGCAGCCGATGCCGGCGGCGCTGCTGGACTACGTCGGCGGCCTGCACGCGGGACACGAGCCCGACGCCCCATGGCAGGCGGCGCACGAGGCCGCCGCAGGCTTCGGGCTGGAGCCGCGTCCCGACGGCGCGCTGCATGTCGCGTTGCAGGCCGAAGGGACGCGCGCGCCACAGGCGTGACCGGCTCGTGCTTCACGGGCCCCGCACGGCCACGCGGTTGTATCCCGCGACGTCCGCGCGCTTGATGCGGCACGGATTGCCTTCCGCGATGCTGTTCGGCGGCACGTTGTCGTGCACGACGCTGCCGGCGGCGACGATCGCGTTGGCGCCGATCTCGACACCCGGATGCACCACGCTGCCCGCGCCGACCACTGCGCCGCGCCCCACGACGACGCTGCCGCACAGCACGGCGCCGGGTCCGATCGACGCGTAGGCGCCGATGCGCGCGTGATGCCCGATGCTCGCGCTGCGGTTCACCAGCACCCATGCCTCGATCGCGCACGCGCCTGCAACCACGCTGCCTGCGTTGACGTACACGCCCTCGCCCAGGGTCGACGTGCGAGCGACCGCCGCGGTGGGATCGACCAGCGTTGCGCCAAGCGCGAAGCCGGCGGCGCGCGCGTCCTCGACCGCCGCCTGTCGATGGCCGGGCGTGAACAGGGCGACCACGATCGCGCAGGCACGCTCGCGTGCGCCGACGTCGGCACGCGCGATCACGCGCACGGCGTCGGTCACGTAGACCGGTCCGTCGACGTTGTGCACGCCGGCCTCGATCGGCACGCCGGCGCGCGCGCAGCTTTCCTCGGCATCGACCACGAGCGGCGAGCCGATGCCGTAGAGCACTACTCGCGGCGCGATCAGGGTCACTTGGAGTTGCCTCGGCTGCGCGCCTTGCGGCGTGTTCGCGCTCGGGGGCCCTTCGCGCTCACCGCCAGAATTGGCGCGATGCGATGCGCGCGCCTTCCGCCATGGCCGCGAGCTTCGCCCACACGACGTCGGGATCGACCGCCGCCTGCCCCACCCACGTGCCGTAGCCGCAATCGCTGCCGGCGACGACGTTCTCGCGCCCGACCAGGTTGGCGTAGCGCGCGATGCGTTGCGCGACGAGGTCGGGATGCTCGATGAAGTTCGACTTCGATTCGATCACGCCGGGCACGAGGACCTTGCCTTCCGGCAGCTTCACCGTCTCGAACACCGCCCATTCGTGGGCGTGCCGCGGATTCGCGGCCTCGAGCACGATGGCCGCCGGCTTGGCCTTGAACACGATGTCGATCACGTCGGCGAGCGGAACGTCGCAGTGATGCGGGCCTTCGTAGTTGCCCCAGCACAGGTGCAGGCGCATGTCCTCGGCGGCAATGTTCGCGACCGCGTGGTTCAGCGCCTCGACGTGCAGCTCGGCTTTCGTGCGCCACTGCGGCAACGACAGATCGGCGTGCTGGATGTGGCGTCCCATGCCGAGATCGGGACAGTCGAGCTGCAGCGTGATCCCGGCGCGCGCGATCGTCTCGTATTCGTAGCGCATCGCCTCGGCGATGGCGAAGAGGTATTTCTCCTCGCTCGGGTAGTACTCGTTGCGGAAGAACAGCGAAACGACACCCGGCGACGCGGCGGTCAGGAACGCACCTTCGACGTCGGCGTCGCCGAGCGCCGCGCGCAGGTGCGCCACGTCGTCCTGCGCGGCCTGCGGGTCGCGCACCTCAATGGGCCCGTTGCACGCCGGGGTCTTGCGTCGCGAGCGCCCGGGATCGCCGAACACGCGCTTCGCCAATCGCGGGAAGTCGGCGAGATCCTGGTAGACGAAGGTGTTGCCCTCGCCGCCGAAGCCCGCGAGGCGGTCCTTGATGTAGGTGGCGTAGCTCGGCTTGCTCACCTCGCCGTCGTCGACGATGTCGACGCACGCGTCGATCTGCTTGTCGACCACCTCCTTGACGGCCTGCGCGACGCGCCGCTCCAGCGCCGACGGGTCGACCGGAACGCCCTCCTCCTTCGCGAACATCGTGCGGATCAGATCGTCGGGCCGCGGCAGGCTGCCGGTATGCGTGGTGAGGAAGCGCTCGGTGCTGCGTTTCATGGCTGCTCCGGGTGACGGGGCTTGCGGGGGCGGTCGATCTTACAGCGCGGCGCCGCCGTTCGGTAACATGGGGTGACGGAGGAGCCAGCGGGCTCAGCCGCCTTCCGCAACACCAACTCGAGGGGGTGCCATGAAGCTCAGCGCACGCAACGTCCTTCCGGGCCATGTCGTCGAAGTGCACCGCGGGCAGACGACGTCGACGGTGAAGATCGACATCGGAAACGGCAGGAACGTCACCGCTTCCATCACCAACGAAGCCGTCGACGATCTGGCGTTGAAGCGCGGTGACGCCGTGAGCGCGATCATCAAGGCGTCCGACGTGATCGTCGGCAAGGACTGAAGGGGATGCCATGGAGCGCCCGATCGTCAACCTCGACGAGCTCGCGTACGAGCCCTGGGACGCGCGATTCCCGCCCGACGACCGCCCGGGCGAGCGCTACGGCGCGCGCCGGGCGCCGGTCTCGCAGCGGCTGGGTGCACGCAAGCTCGGCTACAACGTCACCGCGATCCTGCCGGGCAAGCGCGCGTTCCCGCGCCACAACCATCGCGTCAACGAGGAGATGTTCCTGATCCTCGAAGGCGTGGGCGAGGTGATCGTCGGCGAATCGCGCTGGCCCGTGCGCAAGGGAGACGTCATCGCGTGCCCGCCGGGCGCCCGCGATACGGCCCACCAGATCGTCAACACGTCCGCCGACGGTGACCTCGTGGTGCTCTGCGTATCGACCCTCGAGACACCGGACATCGTCGAATACCCGGACAGCGGCAAAGTCGGCTACGGCGGGCGCTTCGCCGGGCCGGACGGCAAGCCCGACGTCATGTACGGCCTGTGCCGCGATGACGCGAAGGTGCGCTACTGGGAGGGCGAGGCTTAGACGGTCGGCCTCGCCGCTCCGAGGCACGATTTCAGCGTGGAATGGTGCCGCGCATTTCCGTCGCGCTCAGGAAGTCGAAGTCCACGCCGAGGTCGGCCTGCGTGACGCTGCGCCGGAACAGCGCCGCGTAGCCGCGCTCGGGCGCGGGCGGGTACGGGACGGCGGCGGCGGCACGGCGAGCGAGCTCGTTCTCGTCGACGAGCAGCGACAGCTCCCGCCGGCCGACGCTCAGGCGAATGCGATCGCCGTTGCGCGCGGAGGCGAGCGGGCCGCCGGCCGCCGCTTCGGGCGTCACGTGCAGCACGATCGTGCCCGCGGCGGTTCCGCTCATGCGACCGTCGGAAATGCGCACCATGTCCTTCACGCCGGCACGCGCGAGCTTGCGCGGGATCGGCAGGTAGCCGGCCTCCGGCATGCCGGGCGCGCCGATCGGACCGATGTTCTTGAGCACCAGGATGTCGTCGGGCATCACGTCGAGCGCTTCGTCGTCGATGCGTTGCGCGAGATCGGCCGCGTTCTCGAACACGACGGCGCGGCCTTCGTGCTCCATGAGCCTCGGGGTGGCCGCCGATTGCTTGATGACCGCGCCGCCGGGCGCGAGATTGCCGCGCAGGATGGCCATCGCGCCGCGCGGATACAGCGGCGCGTCGAGCGGCCGCACGACGGATTGCGCGAACGGCGGCGGCGCCGCGTCCAGAACGTCGCCGAGCGTTCCGCCGCTGATGGTCCGTGCACCGAGGTCGAGCAGCGGCGCCAGCGTGCGCAGGATCGTCGCAAGCCCGCCGGCGCGATGCAGGTCTTCCATGTAGTGCTCGCCCGAGGGCTTCAGGTCCACGAGCACGGGCGTGGCGTCGCTCAACGCGTGCACGCGGTCGAGATCCACCGTGTAGCCGCAGCGCCCGGCGATGGCGGTCAGATGAACGAGCGCGTTGGTCGAGCCGCCGATCGCGAGCAGCACGCGCAGCGCATTCTCGAATGCCGCGGGCGTGAGGATCTCCAGCGGCGTGCGGCGCGATCGGGCGATGTCGACCGCGAGCGCGCCCGTCTGCTCGGCAATGCGCATGCGATCCGCCGTCACCGCGGGTGGCGTCGAGCCGCCGGGCAGCATCATGCCGAGCGCTTCCACGGTGAGCGCCATCGTACTCGCGGTACCCATGACGGCACACGTGCCGACGCTCGGCACGAGCCGCCCGCTCACTTCGGCGATCTCGCGCTCGTCGATGTCGCCCGCGCGAAACCGCGCCCAGTAGCGGCGGCAGTCGGTGCACGCGCCCACCGGCTCGCCGCGATGCGCGCCCGTCAGCATCGATCCGGTGACGAGCTGCACCGCGGGAACGTTCGCCGAAACGGCGCCCATGAGCTGCGCGGGCACGGTCTTGTCGCAGCCGCCGATCAGCACGACCGAGTCCATGGGCTGCGCGCGGATCATCTCCTCGGTGTCCATCGACATCAGGTTGCGCAGGTACATGCTGGTCGGATGCGCGAAGCTCTCGTGGATCGAGATCGTGGGAAACTCGATCGGCAGGCCGCCGGCGAGCATCACGCCGCGGCGCACGGCCTCCACCAATTGCGGCGCATTGCCGTGGCACGGGTTGTAGCCGCTCGCGGTGTTCGCGATGCCGACGATCGGCCGCGACAACGCGTCGTCGCCGTAGCCCGCGCCCTTGATGAACGCCTTGCGCAGGAACAGCGAGAACGCGGTGTCGCCGTAGCTCGTGAGGCCGCGCTCGAGGCCCTTCGGTTCTCGTTGGCTCATGGCGCAGGCATGATACCGGCGTCGCCTGCAGGTCCGTCGAAGCGCACGATCTCCACCCAATTGGAGCGCCTGCCGGCGGGATAGCGTCCCACGGTTTTCAGCGCGCCTGTCGCGGGGTCGATCGCGTGCACGGCGAGCCTGTCCGACATCTCGCCGCTCACCACGACGAAGCGTCCCGCGGGATCGATCGCGAACCCGCGCGGCTGGCGCTCCGTGGGCATGCTGGCCACGTACGTGAGCTCCCCGCTGCCGGCGTCGACGCGCAGAAGCGCGAGCGTGCTGCTCGTGCGCTCGGAGACGTAGAGAAACCTGCCGTCGGGCGTGAGATGCAGGTCGGCCGCCCAGATGTCGTGCGTCCTGTCACGATCCGGGGCCTTCGTGCGCGGCAGGCCCGGCCGAAGCGTCGTGCCGGGCGCGAGCGCGGACGCGACCGACACCTCGGTCGACAGGCCCGTCCGCGCGTCGAGCGCAAGCGTGCTGACCGTTCCGCGCAGCTCGCCCAGCACGTACAGGAACCGATCGTCGGGCGAGGCGACCAGGTGCCGCGGCCCGCTCAGCTCGGCCATCATGAGCACCGACGGCGTGTTCGACCGGAGCCTGCCGGTCTGCGCATCGAAGGTGAACTGGAACACCGCGTCGCTGCCCAACGTCGGCACGTACGCATAGCGGTTGCTCGAATCCACCCGGATCGAGTGCGCGTTGCGCCCGACGGGAACGACCTGCAGCGGCTCGTGCGCGACACGCCCATCGGGGTCGATCGCATTGACGCTGACGGCATGCCCGCCATACGACGCGCCGAACAGGTATCGCCCGGTGCGGTCGAGTGAGATGTAGGGCAGGCTGTCCGTCAACGGCGCGCTGGCAAGCAGGGTCAGCATGCCGCTGCCACCGTCGATGGAATACGCGTGGACCGCATACGGTTTTGCACGTGATGCCGCGTACAGGAAGCGCCGGTCGGCGCTCACGGCCATCGGCATCACCGCGGCAGCGGCCCCGACCCGGCCGAGCGGCACGAGCTCGCCGTCCTGCTGCAGCCGGTACATGCCGATGTCGCCGTCGTCGGCATTCGAGACGTAGACGTACGTTTCAGCCGCCGCGCGTGCGCTGCGCCGGGACGACATCGTTGCCCTCCTCGCGAGTCGATTGTGCGGCGCAACGAGCGGATGCCTGCGCTGCAGCGCACATTGTCGCGCGACCGGCGGTTGACTAGAGTGGCGCGCGAGTCGATACGGAGGAGCGGCATGCCGCAGCATCGGAACATTCTCATCATGGGCGCCTCGTACGGATCGCTGCTCGCGATCAAGCTGCTCGGCGCCGGACATCGCGTGCGCCTCGCCTGCCTTCCGAGCGAGGCGGCGTTGCTCGATGCCGAAGGCGCGCGCGTGCGCATGCCGGTGAAGGGACGCGAGGGACTGCTCGAGGTCGACTCGCGGCGCCTGGCCGGCAAGCTGTCGGCGAGCACGCCGGCGGAGATCGATCCGACGCGCTATGACCTCGTCGCGCTCGCCATGCAGGAGCCGCAATATCGCGCGAGCGGCGTGCGCGAGCTGCTGCATCGCGTGGCGCGCGCCCGCGTTCCGTGCATGTCCATCATGAACATGCCGCCGCTGCCTTATCTCGCGCGGATTCCGAACGTCGCCGCGGAAGCGTGCCGGCCGTGCTATACGGATCCGACGGTGTGGGACGGCTTCGATCCGGCGCTGATGACGCTGTGCAGCCCCGACCCGCAGGCATTCCGGCCGCCCGAGGCGCCGCTGAACGTGCTCCAGGTGCGCCTGCCGACCAACTTCAAGGCCGCGCGCTTCGACTCGCCGCAACACACCGCGCTGCTGCGCGAGCTCGCCTCCGGCATCGACGCGGCGCGCTTCCCGGACGGCGACAGCTCGATCGAGCTACCGGTCAAGCTGAAGGTGCACGACTCGGTGTTCGTGCCGCTCGCGAAATGGAGCATGCTCGTCGCAGGCAACTACCGGTGCGTGGAGGAGCACGGCGTGCGCTCGATACGCGAGACGATCCACGGCGACGTCGCGGCCGCGCGTGCGATATACGAATGGGTGGCGCAGCTCTGCAGGAAGCTCGGTGCGACCGACGCCGACCTCGTGCCGTTCGAGAAGTACGCCAACGCGGCGTTGTCGCTGGAGAGCCCCTCGTCCGCGGCGCGCGCGCTGGCGAGCGGGGCGACGAACATCGAGCGCGTGGACCGCCTCGTGCAGACGATCGCGACGCAGCAGGGCATGCGCTCCGACGCGCTCGACCGCATCGTCGTGCTGGTCGACGGCTGGCTCGAGCGCAACCGCCGCAAGGCGGCGTGACCCGAGGATGCCCGTAACTGTTGCGTGCTATTCCGTCCGGATGCCGGCGGCCTTGATCACCGCGCCCCATCGCTCGACCTCGTGACGAAGGAGCGCGTCGAACTGCTGCGTGGGCGTGATCACGGGCTCCTCGCCGAGCTCGAGCAGGCGCTGGGCGAAGGCATGCTCGCGCGACACGTCGGCGATCGCGCGGGCCAGGAGATCGACGGTCTCGCGCGGCGTCGCGGACGGCGCGAGCACCCCATACCACGTGCTCGCGTCGGCGTCGGGCACGCCTGCCTCGGTCATCGTCGGCACGTCGGGCAGCAGCGCGGATCGTTTCGCACCCGTCGTCGCGAGCGCGCGAACGGTGCCCGCCTGCAGTTGTGCAAGCACGCCCGGTAGCGGCACGAAGTTCATCTCGACCTCCCCGCCCATGAGGGCGGTTAGTGCAGGCGCGGTGCCCTTGAAGGGCACGTGGACGATGTCGGTGCCGGTGCGCAGCTTGAAGAGCTCGCCGTAGAGATGTCCCGTCGTGCCCGGCCCGGACGACGCATAGTTCATGCGCCCGGGCTGCGCCCTGGCGAGCGCGACGAGGTCGCGCACCGATCGTGCAGCGACCGAAGGATGCACGATGAGCACGATCGGTGTGCTGGCGATGGTGGACACCGGCTTCAGCTCGCGCAGCGCCTGGGTGCCCGGCTTGTCGCCAAACGCCATGTCGATCGCCATCGCGGCCGTGTTGACGAGCAGCGTGCAGCCGTCGGGTGCCGATCGCGCCACGTAGTCGTTCGCGATGCGCGACCCGGCGCCAGGACGATTCTCCACGATCACCGGCCGGTCGAAGTAGCGCGCCAGCTCACCGGCCAGCAGGCGCGCGTTGACGTCGATGCCGCCGCCGGGCGCGTATCCCACGACGAGCGTGATGCCGCGCGCAGGACACGAGGGCCCGGCGCCGAGCGCGGCAGCGCCGAAACCGAGCAGCAGCGTCGCGAGCGCGACACGCGCGAGGGCGTTCGTCCACATCGTTCCACTTTCTCCCGGGCGGAAAGCATAAGCGATCCCGTTGCAGGCCGCGAGCGCTTGCGGAATGGCCGCAATTCAGATGCCGCGCCGGCGCAAAGACCTACATCCCGTTTCCGAGCCGGCTGATACACGGCCGCGCGACGAAATCGCATAGTGCACGTAGTCGTTCCGGTCGCCGAGACATGCAAGCGCGGAAGCGGCGGAACGCGCGTTCAACAAGCGTTGGAGAGTGGCAAATGCGAGCATCGCATGTGACGTCGAGAGCGGCCGCGGTGATCCTGATGGGTACGCTGGCCGGTTGTGCGACATGGAACTCCATGGATCGCCAGGAAAAGGGCACCGCGGTCGGCGCGACCGGCGGCGCCGTGGTGGGTGCTGCCGTGGGCGGCCCGGTCGGCGCAGCGGTCGGTGCGGGCGTCGGCGGTTATGCGGGGCACTACGAAACCAAGAAGGGCGGACTTGCCGCAGGCAGCGACGCGAGCGGCGCAACGGCTGAATCGTCGCCGACCGTGCGCTCGGCGCAGCAGGCGCTCAACGCCCGCGGTTACAACGCCGGAGCCGTGGACGGCGTATGGGGTCCCGGCACGGAGAGCGCCGTGCGTGAATTCCAGCGCGCGCAGGGCCTCGGCGAGACCGGTACGCTCGACCAGCCGACCCTGGCGGCGCTGGGTGTCAGCGGCACGACGGGTGCGCCATACGCGAGCACGAATCGCACCACCGCACCTGCGCGCTAAGGGCGCAGTCGCGATAGCGTAAACGACGTGTCGCACCCAGCGGACGCGCCCGTGCGCGTTGCAGCGGTCGCGGTCACTCGCCATATGGATCCCGATCCTCGACCGCGTAGCGAGGACCCTCAAGCCGTCTGCTGCGCGAGCCGGGCGGCCTTCCGCGACCCGAGGAAAAACGCCATGACCTGCCACGCGACGAACAGCCCGATCAGGCCGAGCAGCGTTCCGCTGATCGGCCGCGCGAAGAACGTCCTGAAGCTGCCCCGGCTCAGCAGCAGCGCGCGGCGAAAGTTCTCCTCCAGCATCGGACCGAGAATGAAGCCCAGCATCAGCGGCGCCGGATCGAGCGCAAGCC
>DASXAF010000096.1:0-7954 GCA_036406955.1 Casimicrobiaceae bacterium | reverse complement strand
AAGGACATGAACGCGCTGCCCGATGCGATCTTCGTCGTCGACGTGGGCTATCACAAGATCGCGGTGAGCGAGGCGCACAAGCTCGGCATCCCGATCGTCGCCGTGGTGGACACCAACCACAACCCCGACGGCATCGCGCACGTGATCCCCGGCAACGACGATTCGAGCCGCGCCATACGGCTGTATGCACGTGGCGTGGCGGACGCCGTGCTGGAAGGCAAGAGCTCGTCGATCCAGGAGATGGTGCAGTCGAGCGACGAGTTCGTCGAGGAAACGCAATCGGCGTGAAGCGCCGATTGCGCGAGCGGGCTCGTTCGACAGGGGGCGCCTGGGGCGCCCTTGTCGTAGCGGGCCGGAAAATTTCTGCGTGACGCGCGCGAGCACGCGCGACACGAAACAACGGATCCGGTGGAGTTCGAGATGGCGGACATTTCCGCGAGCAGGGTGATGGAGCTGCGCCAGCGCACGGGGCTGGGCATGATGGAGTGCAAGAAGGCGCTCACCGAAGCGCAGGGCGACATGGCGAAGGCCGAGGAGCTCCTGCGCATCAAGAGCGGCGCCAAGGCGAGCAAGGCGGCCGATCGCGTGGCTGCGGAAGGCGTCGTCGGCCTGTACGTCGCGCCGGGGGCCGGACTCGCCGCGATGGTCGAGGTGAACTGCGAGACCGACTTCGTCGCCAAGAACGACGACTTCAAGGCGTTCGCGCAGGACGTGGCGCGCATCGCCGCCGAGCAGGCGCCGGCCGACGTGGCCGCGCTGGGCGCGGCGAAGCTGCCAGGCGGCGATACCGTCGAGCAGCGTCGCGTCGCGCTCGTGCAGAAGATCGGCGAAAATCTGGCGGTGCGCCGCTTCGTGCGCCGGGAGGCGAAGGGCCGCATCGCTTCCTACGTGCACGGCACTCGCATCGGCGTGCTGGTCGACTACACCGGCGGCGACGAGGCGCTCGGCAAGGACCTCGCCATGCACATCGCCGCCAGCAAGCCGCTCGCCGTGACCCGGAGCGAGGTGCCGGCCGACGTCGTCGCGCAGGAGCGCGCCATCGCGGCCGCACGCGCCGCCGAATCGGGCAAGCCCGCGAACATCGTGGAAAAGATGGTCGAAGGCGCGGTCTCGAAGTACCTGGCCGAGGTGACGCTCGTCGCGCAGCCCTTCGTCAAGGGCGACGGCAAGCAGACCGTCGAGCAGCTCCTGAAGGAGAAGGGCGCGAGCGTCAACGGCTTCGTGCTCTACGTCGTCGGCGAGGGCATCGAGAAGAGGAAGGACGACTTCGCGGCGGAAGTGGCGGCGATGTCCGGGGCGGCGGCCTGACGAGGGTGCTATCGCTGTAACCGCAGTTCAACTTTGAGGGAGCCGTGATGAGTCCACCGGATAGCGCTGCCGCAACCGTCGCGGCCCCCTTGACTGCCGTTGCACCCCACGCAGCACGCCTGCCCGCGTACCGGCGCGTCCTGCTCAAGCTGTCGGGCGAGGCGCTGATGGGCGAATCGGCGTACGGCATCGAGCGCGAGACGATCGATCGCATCGTGGCCGAGATCGCCGAGGTCGTGCGCCTCGGGGTCGAAGTCGCCGTCGTGATCGGCGGCGGCAACATCTTCCGCGGCGTGGCGCCCGGCGCCGCCGGCATGGACCGTGCTACGGCCGACTACATGGGCATGCTCGCCACCCTCATGAATGCGCTCGCGCTGCAGGATGCGCTGCGCCGGGCGGGCGTCGAATCGCGCGTGCAGTCGGCCTTGCGCATCGACCAGGTCGCCGAGCCCTACATACGCGGCCGCGCGCTGCGCCACCTCGAGGAGCGGCGCGTCGTCATATTCGCCGCGGGCACGGGCAACCCCTTCTTCACCACCGACACCGCCGCCGCGCTGCGCGGCCGCGAGATGGGCGTCGACATCGTGCTGAAGGCGACGAAGGTCGACGGCGTCTATACCGCCGATCCGATGAAGGACGCCTCCGCGAAGCGCTACGCCACGCTCACCTTCGACGAGGCCATCGTCAAGAACCTGAAGGTCATGGACGCGACCGCGCTCGCGCTGTGCCGTGACCAGAACATGCTGCTCAAGGTGTTCTCGATCTTCGTCCCCGGGGCGCTGAAGCGCGTGGTCATGGGCGACGACGAGGGCACGCTGGTGCATTGCTAGCCGGAGGAGACATGATCGCCGACGTGAAGAAATCGGCCGAGCAGAAGATGCAGAAGTCGGTCGAGACCCTCAAGCACGACCTCGCCAAGGTCCGGACGGGCCGCGCGCACACCGGCCTGCTCGATCACATTCACGTGGACTACTACGGCAACCCCACGCCGCTCAACCAGGTCGCCAACATCACGCTGCCCGACCCGCGTACGATCGGCGTCCAGCCCTTCGAGAAGAAGATGATCCCCGTGCTCGAGAAGGCGATACGCGATTCCGACCTCGGCCTCAATCCTTCGACGAGCGGGGACATGATCCGCGTGCCGATGCCCCCGCTCACCGAGGAGCGGCGCAAGGAGCTCACCAAGGTCGTGCACAAGGAAGCCGAGGCGGCCAAGGTCGCGATCCGCAACATCCGGCGCGACGCGAACGAGCACCTCAAGAAGCTCCTGAAGGACAAGGAGTGCTCCGAGGACGACGAGCGCCATGCGCAAGTCGACGTGCAGAAGCTCACCGACCGCTACATCGCCGAGATCGACAAGGTCCTCCACGCCAAAGAGGCGGACCTGATGGCGATCTGACGTGGCCGCCGCCCCCAAGCGCCCCCGGCTGTTCGACAGCTCCACGCGAGACGTGCCGGGCGTCCGCGACGTGCCGCGCCACGTCGCGATCATCATGGACGGCAACGGCCGCTGGGCGAAGCAGCGCCTGCTCCCGCGCGTCGCCGGCCACAAGCGCGGCGTCGAGGCGGTGCGGGCGACCGTGCGCGCGTCGATCGAGCGCGGCGTCCAGTTCCTGACGCTGTTCGCGTTCAGCAGCGAGAACTGGCGCCGTCCCGCCGACGAAGTGACCATCCTGATGGAGCTCTTCCTGCGGGCGCTGGAGCAGGAGGTCGTGAAGCTGCACAACAACGCGATCCGCTTTCGCGTCGCCGGCGACGTGACGCGCTTCGACAAGCGCATCCGCGAGCTCGTCGCTGCCGGCGAAGCGCTCACCGAGAACAACACCCGGCTCACGCTGACGATCGCAGCCAACTACGGCGGCCGCTGGGACGTCGCGCAGGCGGCGCGCGCCTACTACGCCGCGCATCCCGAGGCGCTCGACATGCGACGCCCGCTCGAGGTCGAAGCGCTCGAGCCGTATCTCGCGATGTCGTACGCGCCGGAGCCCGACCTGTTCGTGCGCACCGGCGGCGAGCAGCGCATCTCCAACTTCCTGCTCTGGCAGCTCGCGTACACCGAGCTCTATTTCACCGACATGCTGTGGCCGGACTTCGACGCGGCGGCGCTCGATGCCGCGATCGCGTCGTACCGCGAGCGCGAGCGGCGCTTCGGCCGCACCAGCGAGCAGCTGCAGGCCGCGCAGACCCAGGACGCTTAGCCGCCCGCAGCGGGCATCGGGCATGCTGTCAACCCGCATCCTGACCGCTGCAATCGCGCTCGCGGCCGTCGTCGCCGCGCTGTTCCTGCTGCCTCCGCGCGCGTTCGGCGTCCTGCTGCTCGTCGTCGTCGCCGCGGCCGCGCACGAATGGGCGCGCCTCGCAGGCCTTGCGACGGCGGCGCAATGGACGTTCATCGGCGTGGTCGTGCTAGCCGGCCTCGGCTTGCTGTTCCTGCCTGCGGCGGGTTTCGACCGCGGGTGGCCCGATGGCATCGCGTTGACCGTGTGCGGTGTCGCGACGGCCTTCTGGCTGCTCGTCGCCACGCCCTGGGTCGTGCGGCGCTGGCCCATGCGCGCCGGTGCGGGCGTGATGATCGCCGGCTGGATCGTGCTGCTCGGCGCCTTCGTCGCGCTCGCGGAGCTCGAGGCACGCTCGCCGTGGCTCGTGCTCGCGGCGATGGCGATCGTATGGATCGCCGACACGGCCGCGTATTTCAGCGGCCGCGCGTTCGGGCGGCACAAGCTCGCGCCCGAAGTGAGCCCCGGCAAGACGTGGGAAGGCGTGTACGGTGCGCTCGCGGCCGTCGCGCTCTATGCGCTCGCGCTCACGCCGCTCGCCTCGACGGCAGGATACGAAGCCGCGCTCACGCCGGCGACGATCGCCATCTGGCTCGCGTTCGTGGTGGCCGTGGCCGCGCTGTCGGTGGTGGGCGACCTGTTCGAGTCGTGGCTCAAGCGACAGGCGGGCGCGAAGGACAGCGGCACGCTGCTGCCGGGTCATGGCGGCGTGCTCGATCGCGTGGATGCGCTGCTCGCCGCGATGCCGCCGCTTGCCATCGCCGCGCTGCTCGCGCTGCCGAAGACGTAGATGCGAACGCTCGCATTGCTCGGCGCAACGGGCTCGATCGGCGATTCGACGCTCGACGTGGTCGCGCGGCATCCGCATCGGTTTCGCGTCGCGGCGCTCGCCGCGCATCGCAACTGGCGCAAGCTCGCGACGCTCTGCGTGCGCTTTCGTCCCGACGTGGCCGCGTTGCTCGATCCGCAGGCCGCACGCGAGCTCGAGTCCGCGCTGAGCGCCGCCGGCGTCGACACGCGCGTGCTGTCCGGGCCGCAAGGCCTCGTCGACGTGGCTGCCTGGCCGGATGTCGACACCGTGCTCGCCGCGATCGTCGGCGCCGCGGGGCTTGCTCCCACGCTGGCCGCGGCACGCGCGGGCAGGCGCATCCTGCTCGCCAACAAGGAAGCGCTGGTCATCGGCGGCGAGCTGTTCATGGCCGCTGCGCGGGAAGGGCAGGCGACGCTTCTTCCGATCGACAGCGAGCACAACGCGATCTTCCAGTGCCTGCCGCCGGGCTACGCCCGCGATCCGCAGGCGACGGGGGTGCGGCGCATCCTGCTCACCGCGTCGGGTGGCCCGTTTCGCACCCGCGCGCTCGAGGACCTCGACGACGTCACGCCCGACGAGGCGTGCGCGCATCCGAAGTGGAGGATGGGCCGCAAGATCTCGGTCGACTCGGCGACCATGATGAACAAGGGTCTCGAGGTGATCGAGGCGCATCGTCTGTTCGGGGTCGCGCCGGAGGCCATCGACGTCGTGGTGCATCCGCAAAGCATCGTGCACTCGCTCGTCGAATACGCCGACGGCTCCGTGCTGGCGCAGCTCGGCAATCCCGACATGCGAACGCCGATCGCGCAGGCGCTCGCTCATCCCGATCGCATCGAGGCGGGCGTGACCGCGCTCGACCTGCCGAAGCTTCGCGAGCTCACGTTCGAGGCGCCCGACCACGCGCGCTTCCCGTGCGTGCGCCTCGCCTACGACGCGCTGCGCGCGGGCCCGTACGCGCCGGTCACGCTGAACGCTGCCAACGAGGTCGCTGTCGCCGCGTTCCTCGCCGGACATGCCCGCTTCACCGCGATCGCGCGCATCGTGGGGCGCGTGCTCGACGACACGCCCGCCGTGCCGATCCGCGCGCTCGACGATGCGATCGAATGCGACGCTCGCGCGCGGCGTACGGCGTGCGGGATGCTAGGCTTGCCGGCCGACCTCGAATCCGTCTGCCTCGCAGCATGATCGACCTCCTGTACAAGATCGCCGCGTTCGCCGTCACGCTCGGCGTGCTCGTCGTGTTCCACGAGCTCGGCCACTACGCCGTGGCGCGCCTGCTCGGCGTGAAGGTGCTGCGCTTCTCGGTGGGCTTCGGCCGCATCGTGTGGTCGCGGCACGTCGGACGCGATCGCACGGAGTGGGCGCTGTCGGCCATTCCGCTCGGCGGCTACGTGAAGATGGTCGACGAGCGCGAAGGCACCGTCGCGCAGGCCGACCTCCCGCGCGCGTTCAATCGCCAGCCGGTGGCCACGCGCATCGCGATCGTCGCGGCAGGCCCCCTCGCGAACCTGCTGCTGGCGGCGCTGCTCTTCGCCGCCACGTTCGTGGTCGGCGTGCCGGGTCAACGGCCGGTCGTCGCGGAGCCGGCGCCGAACACCCCGGCCGCCGAAGCAGGACTGCGTCGCGGCGACCTCGTTCGTGCCGTCAACGGCAAGGCGGTCGGCAGCTGGCAGGAGCTGCGCTGGCAGTTGATCCACGCGCAGGGCGCCGATGCCGTCACGCTCGCGGTCGCGCGCGACGGCGACCGTGGCGACACGGTGGAGCGCACGCTGCCCATCGCGACGTTGCGCGGCGCCGACTGGGAGCAGAACCCGATGAGCGCGCTGGGCCTCAAGCAGGACCTCGGCCCGCCGCTGGTCGATCAGGTGCTGCCCGGCAAGCCGGCCGAGCGGGGTGGCTTGCGCGCGGGCGACCGCATCCTCGCCATCGATGGCGTCGACGTGCACACGCCCGCCGACGTGGCGACGCTCACCAACGCGAAGCCCGGCGAGCCGCTGCGCTTTCGCTACGAGCGCGACGGCACGGTCCTCGAGACGCTCCTCACGCCCGAGGCGACGACCGACGCCAGCGGCCGGCGCGTCGGCGTCGTCGGATTGCGACTGCGCGTCGATCCCGCGGTCGTCGCGGCGCTCGGCGTGACGGTTCGATACGGCGTGCTCGACGCGCTCGCGCAAGGCACGCAGAAGACGTTGGAGCTGTCGGCGTTCACGGTGAAGATGCTCGGGCGCATCCTGATCGGCGAAGCGTCGGTGCGCAACATCAGCGGCCCCATCACCATGGCCGATTTCGCCGGCCAGTCCGCGCAGGCGGGGCTGCTCGTGTTCGCGAGCTATCTCGCGCTCATCAGCATCAGCCTCGGCGTGCTGAACCTGCTGCCCGTGCCTTTATTGGACGGCGGACATTTGCTGTATTATCTCGCCGAACTGATCAAGGGCAGTCCCGTTTCCGACCGTGCATTCGAGGTCGGACAACGCATCGGCATGGCGGTGCTCGCGATGCTGATGGTCCTCGCGCTAGTCAATGACGTCTCCCGCCTGTTCTGATCACCGCCGTCGCGCAAGCACGAGCGGTGGTCTCCGGATGCGCCGTGCGCTGCCCGCGCTCGTCGCTGCGCTCTGCGCGCAGCTAGCGGCCTTCGGCGCATGGGCCGTCGAGCCCTTCGTCGTGCGCGACATTCGCGTCGAGGGCGTGCAGCGCACGGAAGCGGGAACGATCTTCAGCTACCTTCCCATCAAGGTCGGCGACCGCGTCGACGACGAGCGCATCGCCGACGCGGTCAAGGCGCTGTACGCGACCGGCTTCTTTCGCGACGTCCGCCTCGAGGCGCAGGGCGACGTGCTGATCGTCGCGGTGGAGGAGCGCCCGACCATCAGCTCGATCACCTTCGTCGGCAACAAGGAGTTCGACACCGACACGATCAAGAAGGCGCTGAAGGACATCGGCATCGCCGAGGCGCGCATCTTCGACCGCTCCGCGCTCGAGCGCGCCGAGAACGAGCTCAAGCGCCAGTACATCACGCGCGGCAAGTACGGCGCGATCATCCAGACCACGGTGACGCCGCAGGAGCGCAACCGCGTGGCGATCAACTTCAACCTCACCGAAGGCGAATCGACGCGGATCGCGCGCATCAACATCGTCGGCAGCAAGGCGTTCAGCGAGAAGGAGCTGCTCGACCAGATGACGCTGACCACGCCCGGCTGGTTCACCTGGTACACCAAGAACGACCAGTACTCCAAGCAGAAGCTCGGCGCCGACCTCGAGGCGCTGCGCAGCTTCTACCAGAACCGCGGCTACCTCGAGTTCAACGTCGACTCCACGCAGGTGTCGATCACGCCCGACAAGCAGGACATCTTCATCACGCTCAACGTGACCGAGGGCCCGCGCTACACCGTGGGCGACGTGCGCCTCGCCGGCGACCTCGTGGTGCCCGCCGGCGACCTCGAGCGGCTCATCCGCATGAAGCAGGGCGAGACGTTCTCGCGCGAGAAGCTGCAGGCCTCGGCCAAGGACATCAGCGACCGCCTCGGCGCCGAAGGCTATGCGTTCGCCAACGTGAACG
>DASXAF010000095.1:0-14546 GCA_036406955.1 Casimicrobiaceae bacterium | reverse complement strand
GTGCTGCACGCCATCACCATGACCGGTGCCATCCCGGTGTTCCTCACCCCGCGGCGCAACAACATGGGCATCATCGGGCCGATCCCGATCGAGGAGTTCCGCTGGGAGAACATCGAGCGCAAGATCCGCGCGCATCCGTTCGCGCGCAACGTCAAGACCAAGCCGCGCATCCTCACCATGACCGCGAGCACGTACGACGGCGTGCTCTACAACGTCGATCAGATCAAGGATCTCTTGTCGACGAAGATCGACACGCTGCACTTCGACGAGGCGTGGCTGCCGCACGCGGCGTTCCACGAGTTCTATCGCGGCATGCACGCCATCGGCAAGGACCGCCCGCGCAGCAAGGACGCGCTGATCTTCTCGACGCAGTCGACGCACAAGCTGCTGGCGGGGCTCTCGCAGGCCTCGCAGATCCTCGTGCAATACAGCGAGACCCGCCAGCTCGACCGCTATCGCTTCAACGAGGCATACCTCATGCACACCTCGACGTCGCCGCAGTACGCGATCATCGCGTCGTGCGACGTCGCGGCGGCGATGATGGAGCCGCCGGGCGGCACGGCGCTGGTCGAGGAGTCGATCGCCGAGGCGCTCGACTTCCGCCGTGCGATGCGCAAGGTCGACGACGAGTACGGCGACTCGTGGTGGTTCAAGGTTTGGGGTCCGGATACGCTCGCCGAGGAGGGCATCGGCGACCGCGAGGACTGGATGATCCGTGCCGAGGATGCGTGGCACGGCTTCGGCGACCTCGCGCCCGGCTTCAACATGCTCGACCCGATCAAGGCGACGGTGCTCACGCCGGGGCTCGACGTGCGCGGCGATTTCGCCGAGACCGGCATCCCGGCGGCCATCGTCACCAAGTATCTCGCCGAGCACGGCGTGATCGTGGAAAAGACCGGGCTGTACTCGTTCTTCATCATGTTCACCATCGGCATCACGAAGGGCCGCTGGAACACGCTGCTCACCGCGCTGCAGCAGTTCAAGTCGGACTACGACAGCAACCAGCCGCTGTGGCGGGTGCTGCCGGAGTTCGTCCAGGCGTATCCGCGCTACGAGAAGATCGGTCTGCGCGACCTGTGCGACAGCATCCACGGCATCTACCGCGCGAACGACATGGGCCGCCTCACCACCGAGATCTACCAGTCCAACCTCGAGCCCGCGATGAAGCCCGCCGACGCGTTCGCGCGCATGGCGCATCGCGAGATCGAGCGCGTGGAGATCGACGAGCTGGAAGGCCGCGTCACCAGCGTGCTGCTCACGCCGTATCCGCCGGGCATTCCGCTGCTCATTCCCGGCGAGCGCTTCAACGCGCAGATCGTGAAGTACCTGCAGTTCGCGCGCGACTTCAACGAGCGCTTCCCCGGCTTCGACACCGACATCCACGGCCTGGTGGAAGAGGAGGTGAACGGGCGCAAGCGCTACTTCGTCGACTGCGTGGCCGGGGCGCGGGTCATCGCCGCGCTGCCGAGCCTGCGCGTGAGGAGCGTCAAGAAGTCGTAGGTCGGGTCCCCGGGCTCGCGTGGCGCGCTACGACGTCATCGTCGTCGGCCTCGGCGCAATCGGCAGCGCGGCGGCCTGCCACGTCGCGTCGCGCGGCCTCCGCGTGCTCGGCCTCGACGCGCGCGCGCCGCCGCACACCTTCGGCTCGCACCATGGCGAGTCGCGCATCATCCGCATGGCGTACTACGAGCATCCGTCGTACGTGCCGCTGCTGCGCCGCGCGTTCGCGTCGTGGTCGGAGCTGCAGGAGCGCTGCGGCCGTCGCCTGATGCTGCGCACCGGCGGGTTGATGGTCGGCCTGCCAGGCAGCGAGCTGGTCTCGGGCGTGCTCGCGAGCGTTCGTGCGCACGGCCTCGCCCACGAGGTGCTCGACTGCGATGCCATCGTGACGCGCTATCCGGCGTTGCACGTCGACCGCGACATGATCGCCGTGCGCGACGACGATGCCGGCATCCTGTTTCCCGAGGCGTGCATCCGCGCCTTTCTGGACGCTGCCGTGTCGGCGGGTGCCGAGCTGCGCCTCGAAGAGCCCGTCGCGGCGTGGAAAGCGGGCGCAAACGGCGTCGAGGTCGCGACGGCGAAGGCGACGTATCGCGCGCGCACGCTCGTGCTCGCGCCCGGAACCGGGATGCGCGACCTTCTGCCGGAGCTGCAGCAGCACCTGACCATCGAGCGGCAGGTCGTCGCGCACTTCGAGCCGACGCGCGCTGCGCCGGTGACGCCCGAGCGCCTGCCGATCTATTGCGTCGAAGAGCCGGATGGCGCGTTCTACTACGGCATCCCGGATCTCGGCGCCGGCTGCAAGGTCGGACGTCACCACGCCGGCCTGACCGGCGAACCGGAGGACGCGTGGCGCAGCGTGACGAGCGCGGACGTCGACGACCTGCGCGCGTTCCTCGTGCGCCGTCTTCCGTCGGTCGATGGGCCGGTGACGTCGAGCGCGTCGTGCCTCTACACCAATACGCCGGATTGGCACTTCGTGCTCGACCGCCATCCGCGCCA
Organism: Casimicrobiaceae bacterium; assembly: GCA_036406955.1. GTDB lineage: Bacteria > Pseudomonadota > Gammaproteobacteria > Burkholderiales > Casimicrobiaceae > VBCG01. Next base: position 12,044 of record DASXAF010000095.1, on the reverse strand, counting down.
TCCGGGCGTCATCGTCGCCAGCGTGTGCTCGGGACACGGATTCAAGTTCGCGTCCGTCGTGGGCGAGGTCGTGGCCGACTGGGCCGCCGGCTCGCAGCCGCCGTTCGACCTGTCGATGTTCGGCATGCCGCGCCTGATCCGCCGTCGCCCGCGCCCGCGCGCTTGACGCCGCCGCGCGCCGCTGCTAGCCTCTTGGTTGAATGATCAATCAAGAGCGCGGCGTGAAGGCCCACGACACCCGCTTCCGACTGGTGGATACGGCGATGCGCCTCTTCCGGGAGAAAGGCTACGGGTCGACCAGCGTCGCGGACATCCTGTCGAGCGCCCAGGTCAACAGCGGCAGCCTCTACCACTATTTCCCCGGGAAGCAGGACCTGCTGCTCGCGGTGCTCGAGCGCTATCGCGAGGGCATCGGCCCCATGCTGCTCGAGCCGGCGTGGAAAGGCGTGCGCGACCCGATCGAAAGGGTGTTCGCGCTGCTGGCCGCATACCGGCAAGCGATCGTCCGGAGCGACTGCACGTACGGCTGCCCCATCGGCGGACTGGCGCTCGAGCTGCACGAGCCCGATCCGGCCGTGCGCGAAGCCCTCGCCGCGAACTTCTCGGCATGGACCGCCGCGGTACGCGCGTGCCTCGTCGCGGCCGGCGGCGCGCTGCCGCGCACGGTCGATCGAACCGCGCTCGCGCAATTCGTGCTGACGGTGATGGAAGGCGGCGTGATGCAGGCGCGCACGTTTCGCGACGTGGCGTATTTCGACCGGGCGGTCGATCAGCTGCGCCGGTACTTCGATCGACTGCGCCGCGAGGCGACGCCCGACGCAGGGCACCGCAAGGCGGCGAGGAAACGCAGCGTCAGGGATTGACGTCGACCATCCACGGGAGGTTGCGATGCGCGCAATGGCGGCTTTTCTGATGTTCGCTTCGACGGTAGCCGGCGCCGAGCCGCTTCCAGCGTTCCAGCCGATGGCGTTCCTCGCGGGCCATTGCTGGAAAGGCGACTTCGCCGACGGCCGGCAGACCGACGAGCACTGCTTCCAGTGGCTCTACGGCGGCATGGCGCTGCGGGACACGCACACGGTGCGCGCCCCGGGACGCCCCGACTACGTCGGCGAGACGACCTACTACTTCGACTCGGCGGCACGGCGCGTCGAATGGGTCTACATCGAGAACCAGGGCGGCGTGAGCCGCGGCACGGTGCAAGGCGTGGAAGGCGCGCTGGTCTTTCCAGCGACGCAGTTCGTCGGCGACGGCAACGTCATGACGTATCGCGTGCGCTGGACGCCGATGGGCCCGGACGCGTACGAGGCGTGGAGCGAAATGCAGACCAAGGACGGCTGGACGACGCTGTTCCGGCTCACCATGAAGCGCTCGACCTGAGCTCGTGCCGCGGGCCGCTCGAGCATCGGCCGCTTCGGCGATCCTTAAGCGTTCTTAATTCGCACGCGCCGGCGTAGCGGCCGCCGCGGCTCGGGGCTATGCTCCGGGCGATCGCTTCGCCGGAGGTGCCCGATGCCATCGGCTTACCGTTTCGCCAACTCGGAGGTGCGTCCCGACGAGCGATCGCTGCTGATCGACGGCGCGCCCGCGACGCTCGGCGCGCGGGCCTTCGACGTGCTGATGACGCTCATCGAGCGCCGTGACCGCGTCGTGACCAAGGACGAGCTGTTCGAGATCGTGTGGCCCGGCCTGGTCGTCGAGGAGAACAACCTGCAGGTGCACGTGAGCAGCCTGCGCAAGCTGCTCGGCTCGCAGGCCATCGCGACCATACCCGGGCGCGGCTATCGCTTCGTCGCGCCGTTGACCGCCGCCGAAGACGCGCGCACGCCGCGCGCCGACACGGTCCCGCCCACGCCCAACAACCTGCCGCAGATGCGCACGCGCTTCATCGGCCGCGAGAAGGCGCTCGACGACTGTGCGGGCCTGCTCGACGGCACGCGGCTTTTGACGTTGTCGGGCATCGGCGGCTGCGGCAAGACGCGCCTCGCGCAGGAGCTCGCGCAGCGCCGGCTGACGGCGTTTCCCGACGGCGTGTGGTTCGTCGACCTGGGACCTCTGCAGGAGGCGCGGCGCGTGTCCGCCACCGTGGCGGCGACGCTCGGCGTGAAGAACGCCGCCGACGACGCGCTCGACCGCATCTCGAGCCATCTCGAGGCCCGACGTGCGCTGATCGTGCTCGACAATTGCGAGCACGTGATCGACGCGGCGGTCGAGTCGATCGACGCGATCCTGCAGGCCGGCGACGACGTCAAGGTGCTCGCCACCAGCCGCGAGGCGCTCGGCATGAGCGGCGAGCAGATCTTCGCGGTGCGCTCGCTGTCGCTGCCCGCGACCGACGACCCCGCGGACATCGCCCGCTCGGAAGCGGTGCGGCTGTTCGTGGACCACGCGCGGCTCGTCCTGCCCGACTTCGCCGTCGATGCGCGCAATGCCTCGGCCATCGCCGACATCTGCCGCCGCCTCGACGGCATCGCGCTCGCGATCGAGCTCGCGGCCGCCCGCGTACGCGTGCTCACGCTCGACGACATACGCGCGCGCCTGTCCGACCGCTTTCGCCTGCTGACCGGCGGCCAGCGCGCGATGCCGCGGCACCAGACGCTGCAGGCGACGATGCAATGGAGCCACGACCTGCTGACGCCGCGCGAGCAGCGGCTGTTCCGCCGGCTCGCGGTGTTTGCCGGCGGCTGCACGCTGGACGCGGCGTTCGACGTGACGGCCGATGGCGGCGACGAGTACGACACGCTCGAGCGGCTGACCGCGCTGCACGACAAGTCGCTGGTGTTCGTCGACCGCGACACCCAGACGCAGCCGCGCTATCGCATGCTGGAGACGGTGCGGCAATACGCCGAGGAGCGCCTCAACGAGGCCGGCGAAGGCGACGACGTGCGCGACCGTCACCTCGTGCACTACGTGACGCTCGCGGAACGGGCGGAGCCCGAGCTGCTCGGTGCCGGCCAGGCCGCGTGGTACGCGCTGCTCGCCCGCGAGCAGGAGAACATCATGGCGGCGCACGCGTGGTGCGGCCAGGCACAGCAGGGCGGCGAGCTGGCGCTGCGGCTGTGCGCGGCGCTCGCGCGTTACTGGTACGCGACGACGCAGCACCTGACCGGACGGCGCCTCGCCACCGAAGCGCTCGCCATCGCGCCCGACGGCGCCGATCCATTGCTGCGCGCGAAGGCGCTCGACGGGCTCGCCTATTTCTGCCTGCGCCTGGGCCGTTACGACGAAGGCCTCGCGCACGTGACGGGCGCCATCGCGGCGGCGCGTGACGCCGGCGACATGGGTCTCGCCGCGGCCGCCATGGTGCTCGCCGGCGCGCTGAAGCACGGAGCGGGTCTCCACGAAGAGGCGCTCGCGCAGTTCGAGCGCGGCTACGAGGCCGCCGCGAGCGCGCGGCATCCCAAGGCGATCAGCAGCGCGATCAACGGCCTCGCCGAGGCGCATCGCGTGCGCGGCGATCTCGCGCTTGCGTGCGAGCTCTACGAACGCGCCATCAAGCTCGACCGCGAGCGCGGCGATCTGCGCGCGCTCATGATGACGCTGTCGAACCTCACCTGCGCGCGCATCGATCTGGGCGACATGGCGGCTGCACGGGCGGCGTTCGACGAATCGGTCGCGGTGATGGGCACGCTCGGCAGCGCGGGACCGATGTGCTGCACGCTCGACATCGCAGCAGCGCTCGCGGAGGCGGCCGGAGACCACGTGCACGCACTCCGTTTCCATGGTGCCGGGTGCACTCGCCTCGCCGCGACCGGCATGCAGCTCGAGCCGGTCGATCGAAGCTTCGTGCAGCGATGGGCGGACAAGGCGCGCGCCTCGCTTCCGGCCGACGCCGCGGCCGCCATCGAAGCGGAGGGCCGCGCGCTGGAATACGAGTCGGCGCTCACCGAGATCGGGCAGTGGATGGTGAGCGCGCGCCAGGCGGCCCCGGCGCGAGCCGACTGACCGCGCGTCAGCTCCCCAGCTTGTCGCGGAAGTGCCGCAGCGCGCGCAGCAGCGCCGCGACGAGCCCTTCCTGGTACCGGTAGTTCATCTCCTGGCCCATCGGCACCAGCATCGACAGCGATTGGCGGCGGCAGCGCTGCGCGAGTCGTTCGAGCTCCGCGATCGTGCCATCGAGCCGCGCGCGCATCTCGCTCGTGCGATGGCGGGACTCGGGCTGCATCTCCGCGATGTCGTCGACGCCGGCGTGCGGACCGAACAGGTCGGCGACGACGCCTTCGATGCGCACGCGCCGCGCGTCGAGGCGCCACAGCCGGAAGCGGTGCCACATCGCCTGCGCGCCGAACAGCAGGGAGAAGGCGAAGGCGAGCTGCAGCCATCGCGCGGTCGGCATGATGTCGATCAGCCAGGGCAGGTATTCGCCGATCGGGTCCGGCCCCTGGTTGTCGAAGTAGCTCTGCGCCGCCGAGGCGTACTGCAGGCCGGTGAGGTTGGGCCGCTCGCGATTGACGCGCACGAGGTCGGGAAACACGCGCACCAGCGCATCGATCACGCCTTGCGTCACCGATTCGCGCGCACAGCCGTTGCCGATGATCAGCGTGTCGATGTGGATCACGCGCTTGTCGGTCGGCGGCAGGCCGAACACCGGGTCGTAGTAGCCGGCCCGGATGACGCCTTCGTGCGCGGATGGCAGGCGATGCGCGATCGCGTCGGCGCCTGCGATGTCGGCGATCTGCAGCTTGCGCCGGCGCACGGCGTCGACCATGAGCGCCGCATCGGCGTCGATCACCATCGCGCCGAGGTCGAGGTCGCCGCGCTCGAGCATCGCGAGCTGATCGGGCACGGGCTGCGTCGACACGCGTATGTCCAGGCCCGGAACCTCCTTCATGATCTGTCGCGCGACATGCTCCGTGCCGCTGCCGACCGGGCCGATGCCCACGCGCTTGCCGCGCAAATCCGCCACCGAGCGGATGGCGTCGGCGTTGCGACCGAGCACCACGAACGACTCCGGATCGGGCAGGCGGGCGATGAGCTGGAACGCGCTCGACTGCGGCCACGGCAAGCCGTCCTGGACCAGCGCGTACTGGATCCGGCACCCGTGCCGCGCTTCGGCGAGGCGCGCCATGTTCTCCACCGATCCGGCGCTCGCCACGTTTGCAATGCGGCCGTGGCGATGCTGCGCTTCCGCCGCGACCCTGGCGACGGTCGCGTGATAGTTGCCTTCCGGGCTGCCCGAGAGAAACGCGACGTTGACGTGCGAAAGCTGCGGACTGCGGCTGAGCGTCGCCGCGTAGATGAAGATCGCGGCGACGGCCGCGAAGAGCAGCGCGGCCTTGAGCGTGCGGCCGGATCCCCGGTCTCCGCCGAGCGCGCGGTGAAGGCGATCGGAAAGCGGCGCGCGCATGAGAACGCCGGCGCGACGGTCAGCGCCCGAACAGCCGGGCAGTCAACGTCGCGTCGGCCTGGAGCACGAGCTCGCCCGATGACTTGCCGAGCGCCACGGTATGGTGGCCCGCGGCGATGCGCCACTGGCCCGCCGCAGCGTCGTAGCGCGCGAGCAGGCGCGGATCGGCCTGCACGGTGACGCGCTTGGACTCGCCCGGCTGCAGCTCCACGCGCTCGAAGCCGAGCAGGCGCATGCGCCTGTCGCCGGCCGCTTCGGTGAGGTAGAGCTGCGGCACGTCCGCGCCGGCGCGCGTTCCGGTGTTGGTCACGGTGAAGCTCGCGCTCACCGTCTCGCCGCCGGTCACGCGAAGATCGCGGTAGTCGAACGTGGTGTACGTGAGGCCGTGTCCGAACGCGAAATTAGGCTTCGAGCCGGTGCGCGCGAGCCAGCGATAACCGACCTCCGCGCCCTCGTGATAGCGAATCACGGTGGGCGTGTTCGTCGGTGTACCGAGGCCCGGAAGCTGCGGATGCGGCGTCTGCTCCAGGCTCGCGTAGAAGGTGATCGGCAATCGACCCGACGGGTTGATCTTGCCGGCCAGTATTTCGGCAATGGCGCGCCCGCCCGCGTTGCCGCAGTACCACGCCTCCACGATCGCGCGCGCCTTGTCCTTCCACGGCATCTCGACCGCGTTTCCGGTCTCGAGCACGACGACCGTGTTCGGATTGGCCGCGACGACGGCGTCGATCACCTGGGACTGGCCCCACGGCAGCGCGAGGTCCGCATGGTCGGCGCCTTCCGATTCGGGCTTGAGCGCGAACACGATCGCGACGTCCGCACCCCGCGCCATCACCGCCGCTTCGCCGGGCGATTCACCGGGATCGTAGACGATCTCCGTCTCGGGCAGCTGCTTGTGCAGCTCGCTCACGGGTGAAGGCCCGGTGATCGACAGGTGACGCAAGGGTCCGAGAAAGTTCGTGCCGCCGAGCGGCACGTCGATCGCGTAGCCGCCGATCGGATCCGTGCGCGTCGACCCGCCGCCGCCGCTGACCATGCCGGACTGCGCGAAGCCGCCGATGACCGCGATGCGCTTGGCGCCGGGCGCGACCGGCAGGATGCCGTCGTTCTTCAGCAGGACCGTGCCCTGCCGGGCCACCTCCACCGCCGACGCGAGATGCGCGTCGAGGTCGGGCTTCTCCTGCGGCCCGCTCCATTGATCGGCGCCGACCGCATAGATGGCGTAGAGAATGCGCCGCACCATGTCGGAGAGCCGCGCTTGCGGGAATTCGCCCCGCGCATACGCCTCGCGCAGCGGCCCGACGAACCACTCCTTCTCGTCGAGCTGCGCGCCCGAATGCTGGTCGAGGCCCCTGAGCGCGTAGTCCCAGCTCCAGACGGCGTGCCAGTCGGACATGACGAAGCCGTTGAAGCCGATCGCATCCTTGATCTGCCGGTTGAGCAGCGTGTCGTTGCCGCAGGCGTACTCGCCGTTGACCTTGTTGTACGCGCACATCAGCGCGCCGGGGCTCGAGCGCTGGATGCCGATCTGGAAGCCGAGCAGCTCCGCTTCGCGATGCGCGGCCGGATCGATCTGCGCGTCGAGCTCCCACTTGTTGATCTCCTGCGAATTCATCGACACGTGCTTGAGCATGCCGATCACGTGCTGGTCCTGCACCCCTTTGACCGTTTCGGCCGCGAGCACGGCGCCGAGATAAGGGTCTTCGGAGGGATATTCGAAGTTGCGGCCGTGACGTGGATCGCGCGCGAGGTTGATCCCGCCGCCGAGCACGACGTTGAAGCCGCGCGCTTTCGCCTCGCGGCCGAGGATCGCGCCCGATTCGTAGGCGAGCTTCGGATTGAAGGTGGCGCCCAGCGCCTGTCCCGACGGCAGCGCGGTCGCAGTGTCGCCCTTGCGCCCGCCGGCGGGATTGGTGATCCCGAGGCTGGCATCGGTGAGCAGCAGGTCGGGCACGCCGAGCCGCGGCACGCCTTTCACCCAGCCGGCGATCTGCGGCACGCTCGCGGGCACGCGCGGGTCGCGATGCTGGCTGAAGTCCCTGTCGAGCACGAATACCATCAGGCTGTGGACCAGCCCGAAGCGCTCGTCGTCGGTCATCTGCTGCTCGGTGGCCCGCGCGCGCTCCTTCGGCGAGGACAAGGCCGCGTGCGCGCCGAGCGTCGTTGCCATCGCGACCATGCAGCCAAGCGCGATGCCGGCAAGCGGAAACGCGCGGCATTTCATGGCTGGCTCCGATCGAAGACGGGTCCGTAACCTACATCCCCGCCGGGGCCATGGCAATACGCGCCGCGCCGGGGCGGCTCCGCTCAGTGCACGACGACCACCGGGATCCTCGCGTGCGTGAGCACCTTGCTCGTCTCGCTCCCGAGCAGTACCGCGGCGATGCCGCGGCGTCCATGCGACGCCATCACGATGACGTCCGACTTGCGAGCGCGCGCCGCATCCAGGATGGCCTGCCACGGCGCGTCGCTGATGGCATGCACGGTTTCGCAGGCGACCTCGGCGGTGGCGGCCTTGCGCGCCACCGCGTCCAGCACGCGCTGCGCCTCGCGTTGCGCGAGCGCCTCGTATTGCGCGCGCGCGGGTGCTTCGTTCAGCACGGCTTCGGCGTAGATCGGCGTCGGGTACGGCGGGGCGGCGTAGAACGCGGTGACCTGCGCGCCGACCGCCTTGGCGAGCGACAGCGCGTGCTGCACCGCCCTGCCGGCAAGCGCGGAGCCGTCGGTCGCGACGAGGATGCGCCGATACATGCCGGCACTGTGCGCGCCGCCGACGACACGCGCATTGACGTACGTCAAGCCGCCCGCACGGCAGGCGCGCTACCGTATGGTTGCGAAGGAGGGGCACATGAAGGCGATACGCATCATTCGCGACGAGCATCGCGCGCTCGCCGCCGTGCTGCACGGGCTGCTGCATCTCGTGCGCGAGACGCGCGAGCGCGGCGCGCCGCCGAACTTTCCCGTGCTGTCGGCGATGCTGTACTACATCGACGCATTCCCGGAGCGCTTCCATCACCCGAAGGAGGACCGCTACCTGTTCCCCTTGCTGCGCGCGCGGGTGCCGGCCAGCGCGCCGCTGCTCGACCTGCTCGCGACCGAGCATCACGCCGGCGAGGCCAGGATCCGTGCGCTGCAGCAGGCGCTCACGCGCTACCGCGAAGGCGGCGTGGCGGAATTCGCCGCGTTCGCCGCCGCGGTCGAGGACTACGTGTCGTTCGAGCGCGAGCATATCCGGCGCGAGGAGACGCAGGTGCTCCCGCTTGCGCAGGCGCAGCTCACGCCGGGCGACTGGGAGGCCATCGACGCGGCCTTCACCGGGCACACCGATCCGTTGCTCGGCGCCGACCCCGGCATGCAATGGCAGGCGTTGTTCTCGCGCATCGTGAGCCTCGCCCCGCCGCCGATCGGCGTCGGGCCCGCGGTTCCGGCAGCGTAACGAGGCGCATGCCGGCCTCGCCGACGCGCCGCAACGGGGACGCGCGCGCCGCCGCGGGCGGCCTAGTCGCGCGCCGCGCAGAGCTGTCGAAGCGCGGGGGGATCGAGGAGCGTCACGTCCCGCCCCTGGACGCGGACGATGCCTTCCTGCTGGAAGCGCGAGAACAACCGGCTGACGGTCTCGAGCTTGAGGCCGAGATAGCTGCCGATCTCCTCGCGCGTCATGCGCAGGACGTAGTGCGTCGACGAGTAGCCGCGCCGCCGATAGCGGTCGGCGAGGTCGAGCAGGAACGCGGCGAGGCGCTCCTCCGCACGCATGCTTCCGAGCAGCAGCATCACCGACTGGTCGCGCGAGATCTCGCGCGAGAGAAGTCGCTGCAGGTTGTGCTGCAGCGCGGGCACGCGCTGTGCGAGCGTCTGCAGATGATCGAACGGCATCACGCACACCTCGGTATCCTCGAGCGCGACCGCACGCGACACGTGACGGTCGGTCGCGAGGCCGTCGAGGCCGACGATGTCGCCCAGCATGTGATAGCCCGTGACCTGCTCCCGGCCGTCCTCGGCGAGCACGGCGGTCTTCAGCGAGCCGACGCGCACCGCATACAGGCCTTCGAGCCGGTCGCCGGTGTCGTAGAGCGTGTCGCCCTTCCTGACCCGCCGGCGCGATTGCACCAGCGTGTCGATTTGCGCGAGCTGCTCCGTGCTGAGCCCGAAAGGCATGCACAGCTCGCGCATGCTGCACGTGGTGCACACGGCCTTGAGGTCGGGGATCGAGAGCGCCGTGCCGCCTGGAGCGGACGACGTTGCCGGGGGATCGCTGTGCCGACGCTGCGGACCGGGACGGGTCATGGTCGTTGCGGTAAAAATGGCGCCGTGCGCGCGTGCCGCCATTCTCGCATGCCCGACGGCCCCGTCGCTGCGGGTGCGCTGCGGCCCGTTGTGGGGTTCGACGCCCTGCGCCCTCATCTATGGCATGCTGGCCGTGACCGTGCTCGCGGACAGCGTTCAGCGCGGCGGCCACCGTAGCGCCCCGCATCACCGGAGTGAGAATGTCGCACATCACGACCAGGCGGCACGGCACCGCGACCGCGCTGCCCGCCCAGCCCATCAGCGGCGAGGTGCTGCTCGAGAAATACGCGAAGGGCGACGAGCGGACGGTTGCCGACGTGCGCCGCCGCGTCGCGCGCGCGCTCGCGCACGCCGAGGCGCCCGAGCAGCGCGCGCACTGGGAAGCGCGCTTCTACGAGGCGCAGGTCGCGGGCTTCGTTCCGGCCGGTCGCATCAACTCGGCCGCCGGCACGGCGCTCACCGCGACGCTCATCAATTGCTTCGTGCAGCCGGTCGGCGACTCGATCTCGCAACCCGACGACGGCCATCCGGGCATCTACGCCGCGCTGACCGAAGCCGCGGAGACGATGCGGCGCGGCGGCGGCGTGGGCTACGACTTCTCGCGCATCCGCCCGCGCGGGGCGGCGGTGGGCGGCACGCAATCGAACGCGTCCGGCCCCGTGTCGTACATGCGCGTTTTCGACCGCTCGTGCGAGACCGTCGAGTCGGCGGGTGCGCGCCGCGGCGCGCAGATGGGCGTGCTGCGCTGCGACCATCCCGACGTCGAGGAATTCATCCACGCCAAGGACCGCGGCGACCTGCGCAACTTCAACATTTCCGTCGGCGTGACGGATGCCTTCATGCGCGCCGTGCAGGCCGATCGCGACGTCGAGCTGTGGCACGCGCGCGAGCCGGGCGCCGCGCAAAAGGCGGCGGGCGCGTTCCGCCGCCCGGACGGCTCCTGGGCGTATCGCAAGGTCCCGGCGCGCGCGTTGTGGGACCAGATCATGCGCGCGACGTACGACCACGCCGAGCCCGGCGTGCTGTTCCTCGACCGCATCAACGACGACAACAACCTGTCGTATTGCGAGAGCATCGTCGCGACCAATCCGTGCGCCGAGCAGCCGCTGCCGAGCTACGGCTGCTGCTGCCTCGGCTCGATCGACCTGACGCGCTTCGTGACGCGGCCGTTCGAGCCGGACGCCGCGTTCGACGCCGCGGCCTTCGCCGGCGTCGTGCGCGTCGCGGTGCGCATGCTCGACAACGTCCTCGACGTGACGAGCTGGCCCCTCGTTCGCCAGCGCGACGAGGCGCGCGACAAGCGGCGCATCGGCCTCGGCTTCACCGGCCTCGGCGATGCGCTGATCATGCTGAACCTGCGCTACGACACCGAAGCCGCACGCGCGAAGGCGCGCGCGATCGCCGAAGCGATGCGCGATGCCGCCTACGATGCCTCGGCCGATCTCGCGCGCGAACGCGGCGCGTTTCCGTTGTTCAACGCGGACCTGTACCTGAGCCGCGGAAGCTTCGCTTCGCGGCTTCCCGCCGACATCAAGGACCGCATCCGCGAGCACGGCATGCGCAACTCGCACGTGCTGTCGATCGCGCCGACCGGCACGATCAGCCTGGCCTTCGCCGACAACGCGAGCAACGGCATCGAGCCCGCGTTCTCGTGGAGCTATACGCGCAAGAAGCGCATGCCGGACGGCACCTTCCGCGAGTACGCGGTCGAGGACCACGCCTGGCGGCTGCATCGGCACGCGTACGGCGAGGACGCGCCGCTCGGCGACGCGTTCGTGACCGCGCTCGAGATGGACGCGCAGGCGCACCTCCAGATGGTCGCGGCGATTGCGCCGTGCATCGACTCGTCGATCAGCAAGACGATCAACGTGCCGCAGGATTGCCCGTACAACCGGTTCCGGGACCTGTACCTGCACGCATGGCGCGCCGGGCTGAAGGGTCTGACGACCTACCGTCCCAACGCGGTGCTGGGCGCGGTGCTGAGCGTCGACGCGCCCGCTGCCGCGGTCGCGGCGCCCCACCGCGATCAACGCCTCGCGCTCGAGCGCCCGCCGCAGCCCGTGCTCGCCTCGCTGCGCTGGCCCGGCCGTCCCGACCTGTCCGGCGGAAATGCGGCGTGGACGTACATCGTGCGCCATCCGCACGGGGAGTTCGCGCTGTTCGTCGGCGAGCTCGCCGCGGACGACGACACCGCGAGGCCGCTGCCGTTCGAGGTCTGGGTCAACGGTGCCGAGCAGCCGCGCGGCCTCGGCGCGCTTGCGAAGACGCTGTCGATGGACCTCCGCGCGAAGGACCCCGCGTGGGTGAAGCTCAAGCTCGACGCGCTCGCGACGGTGCAGGAGGAATTCGCCTTCGACATGCCGTTCCCGCCGCATGGCGAGCGGCGGCGCTTCCCGGGTGTCGTCGCCGCGACCGC
>DASXAF010000094.1:0-54739 GCA_036406955.1 Casimicrobiaceae bacterium | reverse complement strand
GCAAGCTCGGCATCCGCGCCGATCGATAACGGATAGTCCCAGGGCTGTGCGCTTTCGGAAGTACCGCGACTGCATTGCTCGGCGAGGCGAAGATCGTTCTGGCGACGCGCCGAGCGCTCGGCTAGCGCTGTCCGCCTCCCGAATCGCTGGTCGTTCACCGAGCAGACGCGGCGATCATTTCGATTTGCGGGCGCGACCGAAACGCGCAGCGCGCGATCCTGGGCGACGTGCGACTGATCGAAAAAACGGCGCGGTCCGCGCTGAATGCGACAACGCCGCCGAGAGGCTGTTGCTTGCCGTCGGCGGCGTGTTTGAGGATCTGGTTGCGGGGGCAGGATTTGAACCTGCGACCTTCGGGTTATGAGCCCGACGAGCTGCCAGACTGCTCCACCCCGCGATCGAGAGGGTTATTATAGCGCGCGTCCGCAAGAGGGTCAAACGCGCGACATGGCCACCGCACCGGCACCCGACGAAGTCGACTACGTCTCCGGACGCACGCGCCTCTTCGGCATCGTCGGCGACCCAATCGTGCAGGTGAAATCGCCGGAGATGTTCACCGCGGCGTTCCGTGCGCGCGGGCTCGATGCGGTCCTCGTGCCGCTGCACGTCGTGCCGGCGGATTTCGATGCCTGCCTTGCCGGGTTGATGCGCTTGCGCAACCTGGACGGGCTGATCTTCACGATTCCCCACAAGGTGCGCGCGTTGTCGCTCGCGGCGAGCGTGGGCGCGCAAGCACGTGTCGCGGGCGCCATCAACGCGCTGGCGCGCAGCGGCGACGCATGGAAGGGCGAGATGTTCGACGGCCTGGGTTGCGTCGAGGCGTTGCGCCGTCGAAGCGTTCCACTGCGGGGCCGGCGACTGATGCTGCTCGGCGCGGGCGGCGCGGGGTCCGCGATCGCGATCGCGCTCGCACACGAGCAGCCTGCGTTCATGCGCCTCTTCGATGTCGATAGCGCGCGCGTCGAAGCGTTGGCGAGCAAGGTGCGGGCGGTTTCCGCGACCACGCTCGTCGAGGTGGCCCGACCGAGCATCGACGACGTGGACGTGCTGCTCAACGCGACGCCCACCGGCATGCTCGACGATGCGCGCCTGCCGCTGGAGGTCGACCGACTGCCGCAGCGGCTGGTCGTTTTCGATGCCATCGTCAAGCCGGAGCGCACGCCGCTGATCCAGCTCGCCGAGGCGTCCGGCTGCACGACCGTCCACGGTCGCGAGATGATGCGAGGGCAGATCGATCGCATGGTGGAATTCTTCACCGGCCGGTGACACGCGGCACGGCGTGCGGTTTCACGACGCGACCGCGAATGGGCGCAGCCTGACGAGATCCGGCTCCACGCCGATGCCGGGCGCGGCGCCGAGCGTCACCACGCCGTCGTCGAGCTTCATCGACCATACCGCTTCGCGCAACGGGTTGGGATTCGCGTCCACTTCCGCGTAGCTCTCCTGCGTTCCGAACGCAGCGATGAAGTGCAGCGTCGCCGCAAGCCCCACGCCGCCACCGAGCCAGTGAGGACAGCACGTGACGTTGCGCTGTGCGGCGCGCGCGGCGACGTCGCGGCATCCGCTGATGCCGCCCCATTTGCCGACGTCGGGCTGCACGAAGCGCAGCCATCCGCCGTCGATTGCCGTGGCAAAAGCGTCGCGGCCACGGATGTTCTCGCCTGCAGCCAACGGCACGTCGCTTCGAGAATGCAAGTCGCGCCACGCCGATGCCGGCTCGTCTGCCGCAATCGGTTCCTCGATCCAGTACGGCTCGAACGGCGCGAGCTCTGCGATGCGGCGAACGGCTTCGTCGGGCGCCCACGCCTGGTTGGCATCGAGCATGACCGGTGTACCCCGACCGACCGCTGCACGCAGCTCGCGCAGATTCGCAACGTCGCGCTCGGGCGCGAAGCCGACCTTCAGCTTGAACGCGCGGAAGCCTTCCGCGCGCTTGCGCATCGCCGCCTCGACGGCGCCGTGCGGTCCCAACCCGCTGGCATACACCTTCACGCGCGATGCCGCGGGCCCGAGAAGCCGCCACAGCGGCACGCCGGCGCGCCGCGCAGCCATATCCCACAACGCCTGGTCGATGGCGGCCGCGATCTGCGCGAACGGGCCCGGCTCTCCGCACTGGATCGCCAGCCTGCGCGTGCGCTGCTCGAGCAAGGAGGCGATCGCGCCGGGCAGGCACGGCGCCCTGGCGAGCAGCGGGGCGAAGATGGTTCGTGCAAGCCGCGCGCGATGCTCCGCGCCGACCTGCGGAAAGTTGCAGAACACTTCGCCCCATCCCCACGCGCCGTCGCTCGCGCCGACGCGCAGGAATACCGCGGGTCGGTTGGTCATCGCACCGAATGCGTTGGCGACAGGAACGTCGATGGGCGCACGAAAGACATGACATTCGATCGCGTCGATGGTGGGTTCCATGCGGCCGTCTCGCTGGTGTCGGGAGCGTGACAACGTTATCATGCAGGCCCGCCATCGGCTTGCAGCACCGCAACGGCCACATGGGCAGCGACCACGATCCAGTCCAATCGACGCGCGCGTCAGCCGACCGTCGCATCGCCGAGCGCTTCTCGATGCAGGGCCGTCGCGCGCTGGTGACGGGGGGCAGCGTCAGCATCGGCCGCTCGATCGCACTCGCGTTCGCGGATGCCGGCGCCGACGTCGCGATCCATCATGCGATGACCGCCGACGTCGCGTTCGGCAAGCCCGGCGCCGCACAGGACACGGCGAGGGAGATCGGGGAGCGCGGCACGCGCGCCGTCGTCATCGAAGCCGATTTCGAGCGTCCCGGCGAAGCGCGACGCACCGTGCGCGACGCAGCGAAGGCGCTCGGCGCGGTCGACGTGCTGGTGGTCTGCGCGTCGATCCAGTATCGGACCGCCTTCGACGAGGTGACACCCGAGCAGATCGAGCGCCAGATTCAAATCAACTTGCGTGCGTCGATCGAGCTGTTGCAGGAAGCCCTGCCGCCGATGAAGGCCCGCGGCTGGGGGCGCGTGCTCACGATCGGCAGCATCAACCAGACGCGACCGGAAGGCGAGCTGTCGATCTATGCCGCGCTCAAGAGCGCGCAACACAACCTCTGCATCAACCTCGCCCGCCAGTACGCGCCGTTCGGGGTGACGGTCAACAACCTCTCGCCAGGCCTCATCGCCACCGAGCGCAACCGCTGGCGCCGGGTGGATGCGCAGGATTGGGCTCGCATCGAGCAATCCTCGAGTCCCATGCAGCGCGCGGGAACCCCCGATGAAATGGCCGGCGCTGCGCTCTTGCTGTGTTCCGACGCGGGCAGCTTCATCACGGGCGCCGACCTTCAGGCGACAGGCGGACGCCACCTCTGACGATGGTTTCCATTACCTGGGCAAAGACCCGGGTATCTGGAAGCGAGGTTCCGCAAGCCCCGGCGTCGGAACGCGAAGTGCGAATACGGCACCCGCGTGCGGCTGCTCGGCGAGCTGCGCTTCGGTGAGCATCTGGCGCGCCGTCGTGATGTACAGCGTGCGCAGGTCCGGGCCGCCGAGCGCGCACGCGGTGACGCGACTCGCCGGCACGCTCACGATGCGATCGACACGACCGTCGGGCGTGATCCGAAGGACGCAGCCGCCCTCGTAGCGCGCGTTCCAGAGGCAGCCGTCGGCGTCGACGATCGCGCCGTCCGGCCGGCCGGCGGCGGCGTCGCGTTCCGCCAGCACGCGCATGGCGCCGAGCGAGCCGGTGTCCGCGTCGAACGCATACGCGCGTATGCGGCCGTCGCGCGTGTCGGTGAAGTACATCGTCGTGTCGTCCGGACTCCAGCACAGCGCATTCGGCACGGTGATGTCGCGCACCATGCGCTCGCAGTGGAGATCGGACGAAATCCGATACAGCGATCCCGTGGTGGCGGCGCCGTAGTCGCGCATGGTGCCGCACCAGATGCGCCCGCGACGATCGCATTTCGTCTCGTTGAGCCGATTGCCGAACGATTCGGGTTCGGGCTGCACCAGGCGCGACAGCGACGCGGTCCGGGGGTCGAAGCGGAACAGGCCGGTGCGCATCGCGAGGACCAGATCCTGCTCGTGGGTCAGCACCACCGCGCCACACAGGTCCGGCAGCGGCCATGTATGCAGCGCGCCCGTGCGCACGTCGCGCGCGCGGAGGGCCGGCGCCCGGATGTCGACCCAGTACAGCAGTTGCTCGCGCGCGCACCAGATCGGCGACTCTCCGAGCGTATCCGTGCCGTCGGTAACGCGCTCGACGGCACTGGCCGGCGTGGCGGCTGCGCTCATCGCTTCAGCTCGTCTCGCGCAACACGACGTCGAAGCCGAGGTCGATCGATTTCGCCTCGATGGCGTCGCCGGCGATGCGACGGCAGAGCAGCGTCGCGGCACGGCGTCCCATCTCGTAGCGGGGCATGCGCATCGTGCTGAGCGCGGGTACGCATTGCGACGCGATCTCCTGGTCGTCCATGCCGGCGATGGCGACCCGTCGCGGCACCCCGATGCCTCGCCGCTGGCATTCGAACAGCGCGCCGATCGCGATCACGTCGCTCGTGCAGAAGAGCGCGTCGATGTCGCGCCTGCGCGACAGCAACTCGACGACCCCCGCCGCACCGCCGCGAAAGCTGAGATCGACTTCCGCTTCGAGGCTGGGGGGCTTCAACGCGTGATCGCGCAACGCGGCGACATACCCCGCGTGCCGGTCCTGCACGCGGTCGATGTAGTCGCGTCCACGCTGCCCGATATAGCCGATGGTGCGGCGTCCCGCGGCAATCAACGCACCCGTCATGGCGCGCGCCGCCTCGAAGTTGGAATAGCCCACCACCATGTCGATCGGCGTCGCGGTGAGATTGCCCGTTTCGACCACCGGGATGCGCGCCGTCGCGAGCATCTTGCGGGTGCCCGGCGTGTGGGTGGTGCCCGTCAGATACATCGCATCGGGCCGGCGCGCGAGAAACGCCGCGACCAGCGCTTCCTCCTCCTGCGGCGAGAAGCCGCTGTCGCCGAGCAGGAGGTGCAGGCCGTTCTCTTCGAGCACCTCGGTCATCCCGCGCACCACCTCGGCGACGATGGAATGCGTGACGCTCGGTATCACGGCCGCCACGATGCCGGAGCGCTGCGACTTGAGGCTGCGCGCGACGAGGTTCGGCACGTAGCCGATGCGCTCGATGGCGGCGAGCACCCGTGCGCGCGTGCCCTCCGCCACTCTTTCCGGCTCGCGCAGGACGCGCGACACCGTGATCACCGACACCTTCGCCATGCGCGCAACGTCCTGCATGCGCGACGGCTTGCGCGGCTTGCGTGGCGCGGTCTGGGCGATCGACGACATGCTCGGCGGGCGAATTGACAGCCCCGTATGCTAACGTTAGCATGCCTTTGCCACAACAACGTCTGGCAAGCGTCGGCACGCGGCGCGGCCGTCACGTTCGGCAAAGGAGGCAACGATGCGCAAATGGGCGTTGCAGCTCGCGGCCCTGCTCCTCGGCACCGCGATCGCGATCGGGCCGGCGCTGGCCCAGGGAACCGTCAACCTCACCTTCCGTTTCAACGACACGGAAGAGAAGGAGCTGCGCTCGGCGCTCGACCAGTTCGAGAAGCAGAATCCCGGCATCAAGGTGGCGCTGCAGCGCATCGGCTGGCGCGACGCACGCGACCAGTTCCTCCGCGAGGCGGCGGTCGGCCAGGGCCCGGACGTCGTCCACGTCGCGCAGGTCTGGGTCAAGGAGATGGGAAAGGCCGGCGCCGTGCGGCCGCTCAACGATCTCATCAAGAGCTCGCCGCCCGGCAACGGGTTCACCGATTTCATGGCGCAGGAGCTCGCCCAGGACAAGGACGGCAAGATCTTCGGCCTGCCGTGGACGACCGACACCTGGGCGATGGTCTATCGCACCGACCTGCTGAAGGAAGCCGGGATCACCAAGCTTCCCGACACGTGGAAGGAGCTGCACGACGACAGCGCGCAGGTGAAGCAACGCACCGGCAAGGCGGGGTTCGGATTTCCCGCCGGCGGGTCGGCCTCCGGCGCGATCTGGTTTCTCGCCAACTTCTACTGGTGGTCGAACGGCAAGGCGATGGTCGTGCAAAAGCCCGACGGCAGCTACGGCATGAATCTCACGACGGCGGACATCGTCGACTGCATGCGCTACTTCAAGTCGTTCCTGACGGAGGGACACAATCCCACGTCGAACCTGAGCGCGAGCGACGCGCACGACCCGGCGATCCTGCAGGCGCTGGTGAACGGGCAGCAGGCCATGGCCGCGATGCCGCCCAACACCTACAAGCAGGTCCTGGAGATGTACACGGCGGCGAATCCCGGCAAGCCGCTGCCGTTCGTATCGGGCCCGTTCCCCAAAGGCTCGGTGACGCGCAGCTCGATGATCGGCGGCCGCATGCTGGTGATCAATGCCAACTCCAAGCATCCGCAGGAAGCGTGGAAGCTCATCGAGTACCTCGCCTCGGAGCCGATCTTCACCAAGTACTACACCACGCAGTTCCCCGCGCAGAAGACGCTGCTGAAGAACGTGAACTGGTCGCCTGAGCTCAAAGGCTTCGCCGAGCAGCTCGGGTATGCGCGCACGTGGGGACCCTACTCCGACGGTCCGGCGTCGATCGGCTCGATGTGGAACGCCACCGGTCGCGCGTTCAGCGCCGCATTGTCGGGACAGCGCAGCGAGCAGGACGCCGCACAGGAGCTCGTGCAGGCGGTCTCGAAGCTCATGCAGAACCGGGCGCAGTAGCGCGGCCCAGCGAGGACCGCGAAGCACACGGTCCATGCGCGGCGAACGGCTGTTCATCGCCGGCATGCTGGCGCCGGCGTTCGTCGTGCTGGCGTTGTTCTACGCCTACCCGACGTTTCAAAACCTGCTGATCAGCTTCACCGACCTTTCGCTGCTCGGCCTGAAGCGCGGCGGCAACTGGGTCGGCCTGGACAACTATCGCGAGTTCCTGGGCGGCCCGGAGTTCCGCCATGTGCTGTTCAACACCGTCGTGTGGCTGACGGCACTCTCGGTCATCGTGCGGCTCCTCATGGGCCTCGGTATCGCGCTGCTGCTCGACTCGCCGCTGCTTCGCCGCTGGCGCCTCGCCACGATCGCCAAGCTCGGCATTCTGGTGCCCTGGGCGACGCCGCCCATCGTCGCGGTCGTCGTATGGCGGTGGATGCTCGAGCCGCAGAACGGTGTCGTCAACGCCGTGCTGCGCAATCTGCATCTCGTCGACGACCCGGTCGCGTTCTTCGCGGACCTGCGCACGGTATGGCCGTCGGTCGTGACGGTGATCGTCTGGAACACGGTCCCGCTGATCGCCGTATCGCTGCTGGCGAGCCTGCAGTCGATACCGGAGGAGCTCAACGAGGCGGCTGCGCTCGACGGCGCCTCGCGTTTGCAGCAGTTCCGCTACATCACCCTGCCGTTCCTGATGCCGACAATCGTCGTGCTGACCCTGATGTCGGTGTTCTGGACGTTCAACAACTTCGTGTACGTCTGGCTCGCCACGGGCGCCGGTCCGGGCACGTTCACCAACGTGCTCGCCACGGAGATCTACATCAAGGCGTTCGTCGATTTTCGCCTGGGCTACAGCTCCGCGGTCGGCATCGTGATGGCGCTGGTCATGGCGGCATTCGGCGTCGCGTACTACCGCTTCGTGGCGCCGCGCGAGCTGAAGGACAGCCTGTGACGGCGCTGTCGCTCGACGTGACGCGCCGCTCGAGCATGCCATCGAGCGTGCGCGGACGGCCCCCGCGCGTGCTCGGTGCGGCGCTGGTGATGATGTTGACCGTCGCGGTGCTGCTTTTCATGGTCTACCCGGTGGCGTACATCTTCTACGGCTCGCTCAAGCCCGCGGGCGGCATGCTGGGCGAGACCACAGGCTTTACCGTCGAGAACTACCGGCGCATCTTCGCGTCGGGATTTTTCACGTTCACGCGCAACAGCCTGGTCATCTGCCTTGCCGCGACGGTCGTCTCCACGTTCATCTCGGTGTGCGCCGCCTACGTCTTCTCTCGCTACCGGTTCGCGGGCCGGCGGGTGCTGTTCGGCGCCGTGCTGCTCGGGCAGGTGTTTCCCTGGATCGTCCTGGTGAACCCGCTCTTCGTCGTCTTCGCGCGGTGGGGGCTCACCAACAGCTACGCAGGCATGATCTTCTGCTACACGGCGTTCACGATCCCGTTCTCGGTGTACATGCTGACGGGCTATCTCGCCACGGTTCCGCGAAGCCTCGACGAGGCCGCGATCATCGACGGCGCGTCGCGGTTCCAGGTGATCTGGCGCATCGTGTTCCCGATCATGCTGCCGGGCATCGTGGCAACGGCCACGTACGCATTCCTGCTGTGCTGGACCGAGTACCTGTTCGCGCTGGCGTTCCTGACGCAGACCGAGATGAAGACGCTGCCGCTCGGCCTGTATCAGTTCTTCGGGGACGACCGCGTGGACTGGGGCGCGGTGATGGCGGCATCCGCGGTCGCCACGCTGCCCACGCTGCTGCTGTTCCTGCCGCTTCAGTCGCGCCTCGCGAGCGGGCTCGCCGCAGGTGCCGTGAAATAGCGGGCGTTCGACGGCGCAGCGCCACCGACGCGACTCTCGTCGGAGCCGCGTTATTCCCCTCCGCATAACGGCTTCACCGATCGGGTCAGGCAGGGTAAGCGACGCCGCGCCTGCAGCTTCGAGTCGATTCATCACTTGCGTGGCGGTTCGCTTGACGCCAACTCTCACAGGAGCGAATCATGTCACGCCAGCACACCTTCGTACGCAGGACCGCCTTCCTCGCCGCGTTCGCCGCGCTTGCGGCATCCACCGCCGCGTTCGCCGACGACAGCAGCATGAGCGTGTGGACGGGAGACTCGTACGCCTACTTCAACGGTCTCGACTACAGCCTCGGCAAGTTCAACGTCGCGCGCGGCCCGTCGAAGGCCACGTTGCTCGCGCATCGCCAGGTGATGGCGGGCGACTCCGTCATCGACGTCGAGCACGCCGCGGCCGTCGGTCCCGCTGCGGCCCCCGGGGCGCCCGTACGCAAGACGCTGCGGAACCCGTTCCGCGACGATACCGGGCAGTGACCGAAATGACCGGGCGCGCCACGCCGGAAGGCGGCCGCGCCCGGATCGCGCGCTCAGTGCTTGTGGACGTGCACCACGCCCGTCATGAACGGATGCACCGCGCAGATGTAGCCGAAGTCGCCTTCCTTCGAGAACACGAACTCGAAGGTGTCGTCGGTATCGAGGCCCTTCGATCCGAACGACTTGTCGTTGCCCGTCACCGTATGCGGCGATTCGTCGTGGTTGGTCCACACCACGCGCGTGCCCGGCTCGACCGTGATCTCCTTCGGCGCGAACACGAACTTCGTGATGTCGACCTTGACGGTTTCCCCTGCTTGCGCGGCCGTCGCAATGGCCACGGTGGCGATCGCGGCGGCCATGCGAAGCCAGCCGCGCGCGTCGCAAAAGCGGTTCTTCATGAAATTCTCCCGATGAATGTCAGTGCTCGAGCGGCGTGTCGACCAGCGCGACCTGCTCAGTGCCGCGAACCACGCTCACGCGGCGTGTTCCCAGCACCTTGCCGAGCTGCGCTGCGGGCACCGTCACCGGGCCCGGCTCGCCGATGCCTTCCTGGCCCGGCGTCGGAAGCGGATAAGCGAGCGACATCGCGGTGTGCAGGGCGACATTGCCTTCGACCTTCTGCAGCACCTGGTGGATGTGCCCGTTCAGCACCGTGACCGAGCCGTAAGGCCGCAATAGCGCCATGGCCTGCGCCGAGTCGGCGGTACCCCAGCCCCACGGCTCCCATACGGTCCACAGCGGAATGTGCGCGAGCACGACGACCGGCGTGGAATGCGAGACGCCCGAAAGGTCCGACTCGAGCCACGCGAGCTGGTCGCCGCCGAGCGCGGACAGCGTTCCAGCCTTGAAATTGAGCACGTTGTTCAGCCCGACGAAATGCACGCCGCCCTGATCGAAGCTGTACCACGACTTGCCGTTGCCGTCGTGGTCGAAGAACTTGAGGTACCCGCTCGCGCCGTCGTCGATGGTGTCGTGCTCGCCGGGCACCACGTGCACGCGATCGACGCGGATCTCCTTCAGGAGCTCGCGCGCGCGGCCGAACTCCTGCGGCTTCGACAGATGGCTCACGTCCCCGGTGTGCACCACGAACGCCGGCGTGTCACGAAGGTTGTGAATTTCGTCGATGGCGTGCCGCAGGCTGCCCTCGACGTCGGGATTCGCCTCCTTCTTGAAGCCGATGTGCGTGTCGCTGATCTGCACGAAGGTGAGGTCCCCGGCGACCGGCTGCTTCATCGCACCGCCCGTCGCACCCAATGCGCGCGGCACGCCGCCCGCAACGGTCCACACGACTGCGGCCCCGCTCCAGCTCGCGAGACAGCGCAACGCCGCACGTCGCGTAAAGCGAGTGCTCGAATCTTCCTGCTTCCGCGTATTCATCGTCGCTCCTTGTCCAGGGTCGAAGTGCCCTGCCCTCCATACCGGGCGACGCGGCGCGTTATTCCGAAGCCTCCTCGCGGGCGAGCCGTTGAACGAACGCCGACAGCACCGCGGGCTCCACGTCGGACACGACGATCCAGTCCATCGTCGCACCTCGGGCATGCGCGACGTTGAAGCCGCGAACGGTGCGCACCGCAGACGTCGCGGGCTCCGGCGCTTCGGGACACACGAACACGTCGATGGTGTGCTCGCCATGGCGGTACACCAGCGCGGCAACGGGACGCCGCTCCATCGACGCCAGGCGGCCGCCCAGCAAAGGAAAGCCTTCCTTCGCGTAGTCGCGCACCGGAGGCGAGTAGTCCAGCCGCGCGGACAACCATGGCTTCACCGTGTGGCGATCCGACGACGCGACCTGGACGAGCTCCTGGTTCAGGCTCGCCCGAACGTGCATGGCCACGGCCTCGTTGGCGAGCTGGTCGTCGAGGCGCGACGCGACGAGCGTCGTACCGACGGTCCATGCGAACAGCGTCGCGGCGACGCCCGCGAGCGCGCCACCGCCCAGCCACGGCCACGGCCGCCGTGCACGGCGCGGCTGCGCGGGCACGGAAGCACGGACTGCTTCCACGAGCGCGCGTGCGCGCGAGTGCAGCGCCTCGCTCGCGACGAAGTAAGGCACGTCGCGCCGGATGCTCGCGCGCAATGCGGCGATCCGCGCCTGACGTCCGGCGCATGCGGCGCACGCGGCAACGTGCCGCTCGATGGAGCGTCCGAGCAGGCCGTGCACTTCACCGTCCGCGTACGCGTCAGCCAGGTTGTCGACTTGTCTGCATTTCATGACGTTCTCCGGGTGCCACCATGGCGTCTCGCAGCGCTGGCGCGCGCTGCAGGAGCGTTCGTGCGCGCGCGAGGCGCGACATCACCGTGCCGATCGGGATGTCGGCGATGCGCGCGATCTCCTTGTACGAAAGGTCCTCGAGCTCGCGCAGCACGAGCACTTCGCGGAATGCGACCGGCAGCGCCGCGATCGCATCCGCGAGCGCGTGAGCGTCCTGCATCCTGACCATCAAGTCCGCGGGGTCGGGCGCCCACGGGTCGGCCGCCGTCTCGGTTGCCGCGCCGCCGTCGGCTTCCACCGGCCCCGAGCGGTTGCGCCGGCACCAGTCGTAGAACGCGTGTCGCACGATGGTCAGGAACCACGCGCGCGCGCTGCCGCCGTTCAGCGACTTCACGTAGCGGAGCGCGCGCAGGCATGCGTCCTGCACGACGTCTTCGGCGTCGTTGGCGTCGCGCGTGAGCCAGCGCGCAAGGTTGTAGGCCGCATCGAGATGCGGCAGGACAAGCTCCTCGAACTGCGTGACGTCGGCCAAGGGTCGCTCCTGAATGCCCTGCCAGACCCTGGCCGGCCGACCGCTATTCCCGAGGGAATAAACCGCCGCCTGGAGCGGTAAGTCGTCCCGGTGCGCGATCGCCCCGAACCACGCCGACGCCCGTCGCGCCAGGCGCGTGTTAAAGCTGCTCGGTTTCCGCCGTGCGCGGCCGCCACACGAGCAGCCGCGCCTCGATCTTCGTCACCGCATGGTCGAGCAGCAGCGCGAACGCCGTCAGGACGACGATGCCCGCGATCACGGTGTTGATGTCGAAAACACCTTCGGCCTGGAGAATCAGGTAGCCGACGCCCTTCGCCGAGCCGAGATACTCGCCGACCACCGCGCCGACGAACGCCATGCCGACGGAGGTGTGCAGGCTCGAGAAAACCCACGAGGTCGCCGATGGCAGGTAGATGTGCGTGAGCAGCTGACGCGGCGATGCGCCGAGCATGCGTGCGTTGGCGAGCACGACGGGGCTCACTTCCTTCACGCCCTGGTAGACGTTGAAGAACACGATGAAGAACACGAGCGTCACGCCGAGCGCCACCTTCGAGACGATGCCCAGCCCGAACCACACGGCGAAGATCGGCGCGAGGATCACGCGCGGCATCGCGTTGAGCGCGGTGATGTAGGGATCGGCCAGCGCCGACGCGGTGGGCGACAGGGCAAGCCACAGGCCGATGCCGAGCCCGAGCACGCTGCCGACGGCGAACGCGAGCAGCGTCTCGAGCAGCGTGATGCCGAGATGCGGATAGATCTTTCCGCTCGCGAACCACTCCACGACGACCTTCGCGACGGCGACCGGCTTGCCGAAGAAGAACGCGGTGTTGCGCGCGAATGCTTCGGACACGAGGCCGGGCGTGGTCATCGCGAACCAGAAGCCGAGCATCGCCGCGATCAGGACGAGCTGGTAGAGCACCAGCCGCGGGCGCGACAGGCGCGGCTCAGTGGCGCTTGCCTTGCGCATAGCCCTTGAGCACCTCCGCCTTGAGCACGTGCCAGATCGCCTCGTGGAGCTCGACGAAGCGTGGTGAGAGCCGAATCTCGGATACGTCCCGCGGGCGCGGCAGGTCGATCGCGAACTCGCCGATCGGATGGGTCTCCGGGCCGGCGGAGAGCACGACCACGCGGTCAGACAGCGCGATCGCTTCCTCGAGATCGTGCGTGATGAACAGCACCGAGCGCCGATCCGCCGACCAGAGCTCGAGGAGCTCGTTCTCCATCAGCTGCCGGGTCTGGACGTCGAGCGCCGAGAAAGGCTCGTCCATCAGCACGATCTCCGGATCGAGGATGAGCGTTTGAGCGAGCGCCACGCGCTTTCGCATGCCACCCGAAAGCTGATGGGGATAGCGGTCCTCGAAGCCTGCCAGGCCGACGCGCGCGAGCCAGTCGCGCGCGCGTGACTGCGCATCGGCGGCCGCCACGCCGCGGAATTCGAGGCCCGCCATCACGTTGCGCAGCGCATTGCGCCAGGGCATCAGCGCTTCGGCCTGGAACATGTAGCCCGCGCGCGCATTGACGCCGCGGAGCGGCGAGCCGTGCACGTAGACGTCGCCGGCCGAAGGCGCGAGGAGACCGGCAGCGACGTTGAGCAGCGTCGACTTGCCGCAGCCCGTCGGTCCGACGACGGACACGAATTCGCCCGGAGCGACGTCGAGCGACGCGTCGCGCACCGCGGTGTATCGCCCGCGGCTGCCCGCGAACGTGCACGTCACGTTCGCGAGCGTGAGCGCAGCGCCGTCCACTTACCGGTACGTCTGCGCCGCTTTCTGCTGGAAGCTCATGTCGATCGTCCTGGCGAGGTCGATCGACGACGCGTTCTGCAGTCCGGGATCGAAGGTCTTGAGGTCCTTGTAGACGTTCTGCGCGGCTGCCATCGAGATCGACCCGTCGTGCCGGAAGCTGTCCATGTTGGCCTTCAATGCGGCGGTGTACACGGCCTTGTCGGTGTAGTAACCCGATGGCACGACCGCGACGATCTGCTCCGGCGTCGAGTGCTGGATGAAGCGCAGCGCGCGCACCATCGCATTCACGATGGCTTGCGCGGTGCGGGGATTCTTCTTCACGAAGTCGACCGGCGCGTAAATGCATCCCGCCGCATAGGCGCCGCCGTAGACGTCCTGCATGCCCTTCTGCGTCCGCGTGTCGACCACCGCGACCGCGTCCCCGTTGGCTTCGAGCGTGGCGATCACCGGATCGAGATTCGCGATGGCGTCGATCTCGCCGCGCTTCATGATGGCGATCGCGCCTGCGCCGGCGCCCACGCCGATGATCGAGACGGCGTCCGGCTTCAGTCCGACCTTCGCGAGGAGCACGTTGACGAACATGTTGGTCGACGATCCGGGAGCGGTCACACCGACCTTCATCCCCTTGAGATCGGCCGGCGACTTGTACGCCGCGGCCTTGGCCTTGGGCATCGCGAGCACGATGCCCGCGTCCTTGCCCTGCAGCACCAGAGCCTCGATGTTCTGGCCCTTGGCCTGCTGCGTGATCGTGTGCTCGTAGGCGCCCGAGACGACGTCCGCGCTGCCGCCGATCATCGCCTGCAACGCCTTCGCGCCGCCGGGAAAGTCGGGAATCTCGACCTCGAGCCCTTCGTCCTTGAAATAGCCCTTCTGCTCGGCGATCGTGAGCGGCAAATAGTAGAACAGCGACTTCCCGCCCACGCCGATGGTGATCTTCGACTTCTCCACGCCTTGCGCCGACGCGACGCTGCCCAGCGCCAGCATGCAAAGCGAGACGAACAACGCGACGATACGATGCACGAGTTCCTCCTTGCGGGTCGTTCGGATCGAAGTCGCCTATTGTAAGGGCACGCGCCGCACGCCAAACGGCGCGCCGTGCAGCGCCGCGGTCTTGATCGGCGGCCCGCGCTTCACCTGCTTGAGCTGGGCCTCGACGTTGCGGCCCATCCACAGTTGCGGCGCGGTGCCGCCCTGTGGGGTCAGGTCGTGCACGACCTGCGCGAACGCGGCCGGGATCGAATCGGCGGAGTGCAGCGCGCGCCCGAACAGCGCCTCGCTGAACGGCGACGGTTGTGCGCTTCCCGCGCATCCCGGTGCGTGCGATTGCGCCGGCGACGACACCAGCACGGCGCTGTCCTCGCTTTGCAGCGCATCGATCCACGCGCCGGCCGCGCACGTCGACACGACGATCACGCGGAAGCGGATGTTCGCGGAGTCGAGTAGCTGCTTGACGCTTTCCGGCGTGATCGGCACGAGCTCGAGCGGCGGCAGCACCGCCGCGAGGCCGTTCTCCGGATCGGGCGCGCCGGTCAGGTACAGCATCACGATGTCGTCGTCGGGATCGATCGCATCGCCGAGCTCCTGCAGCACCCGCCGCAGGTTGGTGAGCGTCGCGAAAGGCACTTCCGTCGCCGTATCGGGATGATTGAGCAGCGTGATCGAGCGACCGCGCGTGTCGAAACGCTCGTCGAGCACGCGCTGCGCGAGGTCGAGCTCCCGGCGAAAGCCGTCCTGCCGCGAGTCGGGGGCGAAGCCGACAAAATACAGGTCGGTGATGCCGGGGCGCTCGTCGTCGAGGTTGTCGAGCGCCTGGTCGAGCAGATAGCTTTGCACTGCCATCACCGGCTCCGACGCAGGATTGGTGTCGGCCGGCGCCGCCGCCTGGTCCTCGTCATCGCTCCACCAGCCTTCGAACGGACCGGCCAGCGGCGCGAACCATAGCGGAAGCGACAGCAGCAGCCCGCCGGCGAGGGCGCGAACGATGCGGCGGCTTTTCGGCGACTCGCTCAGCACGTGCACCGCACGGACGCAAAGGAGCACCATCCACGCGAGCATCGCGATCTCGAATGCCGTCGACCAGGGCTCGGGAAGGTCGAAATGCAGCGCCGCGGGCAGCGCGTGCACGACCTGCAGCAACGGAAACGCCGCGAGCGTGGCGATGGGCAGCGCGACGAACAGCGCGGCATCGCGGCACAACATGGCGATCACCGCGCTGGTGACCATCAGCAGCCCGAGGGCGAAGAGCTCGCCGTTGACGCCCAGCGGCGACCACGACGCATCGGGTGCCGCGCGCACACCGTCGAGCGCGATGTCGACGAGCGCCGAAACCACGACGATCAGCACCCATTGGACGAGGTCGACGCGAAATGCCGTGCGGTCGACGCGCACGAACGACGCCAGGCGCGCGCCGGCCACGAGGTTACGAACCAGCGCGGTCAATGCATAGCGCATGGGCGGCGGCGCAACGGCGCGTCACGCGATCGCGTGCGCGGCGATGAAGTCCTTGACCCTGGCCGCGTCGGCCGGCATCACGATGCGCCGTTGCGGCCGCGACTCGAGGTCCACGAAGGCGGGTGGTCGCCGGGGCTCTTCGCCGATCGCTTCGCGGATGGTGGCCGCGAACTTCACCGGCAGCGCCGTCTCCACGCATATCAGCGGCACGCCGGGCAGGCAGAACGCACGGCCCACGTTCACCCCGTCGGCGGTGTGCGGGTCGATCAGCACGCGGTAACGCTCGTGCACGTGGCGGATGGTCGAGATGCGATCCTCGTGCGTGCTGCGTCCCGACACGAACCCGGACGCCTGCACTCGCGCCCACGCCGGCGTACCCGCGACGTCGAAGCCGCCGTCACGTGCGAGCGTGTCCCACAAATCGCGCAGCCGGCCGGGATCGCGCCCGACCATGTCGAACACGTAGCGCTCGAAATTGGACGCCTTGGAGATGTCCATGGAGGGCGACGACGTCGCGTGCGTCTCGCCCGCGCCGCGCGGCCGGTAGCGGCCCGTGCGGAAGAACTCGTCGAGCACGTCGTTCTCGTTGGTGGCGAGGATGAGGCGCTCGATGGGCAGGCCCATCTCCCGGGCTACGTGCGCCGCCAGGATGTTGCCGAAGTTGCCCGACGGCACCGCGAATGCGACGCGCTCGCCATTCGAGCGCGTCGCGGCGAAGTAGCCCTTGAAGTAGTAGACGACCTGCGCCGCGACGCGGGCCCAGTTGATGGAGTTGACCGCGCCGATGCGATGGCGCGCTTTGAACGCGCCATCGGCTGCGATCGCCTTGACGATGTCCTGGCAATCGTCGAAGGTGCCGTCGACCGCGAGGTTGTGGATGTTGGCGTCCTGCAGCGCGTACATCTGCGCCTGCTGGAAACGGCTCATGCGGCCGTTGGGCGACAGCATGAAAACGGCGACGCCGCCGATGCCGCGCAGCGCGTGCTCGGCCGAGCCGCCGGTATCGCCCGACGTGGCGCCGACAACGTTGAGCGTTCGGCCCTCGGCACGCAGCACGTACTCGAACAGCCGGCCGAGAAGCTGCAGCGCGATGTCCTTGAACGCGAGCGTCGGCCCGTTCGAGACGCGAAGCAGGTGAAGGCCCGGCTCGAGGGTGAGCAGCGGCGTGACGTCGTCGCTGCCGAAGGTATCGCGGTTGTACGTCGCCGCGATGATGGCGCGCAGGTCGACCGGCGGAACGTCGTCGACGAAGCGCGACAGGACGTCGAACGCAAGCCCGCGATAGTCGAGCGGCCGCATTCGCTCGAGGTCGCCGCTCGAAAGGCGCGGATAGCGCTCGGGCACCGCCAGCCCGCCGTCGGGCGCGAGGCCTTCGAGCAGGATCTCCCGGAAGGATCGCGGCGCGTCGTGCCACGCGCCTCGCGTGCTGACGTAGCGCATGCGTGCCGTCGCCCGCTAGTTGAGCGCTTCCATGCGGATGCGCACGACCTTGCCGCGAACGGTCGGCAACGCCTCGATCTTGTCGATCGCGTCGATGAGGCGGCGCTCGACGGAGCGATGCGTGAGCAGGATGATGTCCGTCTGGAACTCGCCTTCGGACGGCTCTTTCTGGATCATCGCGTCGATGGAGATCTCGCGGTCGGCGAGGATGCGCGTGATGTCGGCCAGCACGCCCGGCTTGTCGTCGACGCGCATCCGCAGGTAGTAGCTCGTCTCCACCTCCCCCATCGGCAGGAACGGCACGTCGGTGATCTGGTCCGGCTGAAAGGCGAGGTGCGGGACGCGATGCTCGGGGTCGGCGGTATGCATGCGTGTCACGTCGACGAGGTCGGCGATCACGGCGCTTGCGGTCGGCTCGGCGCCGGCGCCGGCGCCGTAGTACAAGGTCGGCCCGACCGCGTCGCCCTTCACCAGGACGGCGTTCATCGCGCCTTCGACGTTGGCGATCAGGCGCTTCGCGGGAATGAGCGTCGGGTGCACGCGAAGCTCGATGCCGTTCTTCGCGCGCCGCGTGATGCCGAGCAGCTTGATGCGATAGCCGAGCTCCTCGGCGTACGCGATGTCCTCCCGGTGCAGCTTCGAGATGCCCTCGGCATAGGCCTTGTCGAACTGCATCGGCACGCCGAACGCGATGGCCGACATGATGGTGAGCTTGTGCGCGGCGTCGATGCCCTCGACGTCGAAGGTCGGGTCCGCCTCCGCATAGCCCAGCGCCTGCGCCTCCTTCAGCACGTCTTCGAACGACGCGCCGCGGGCGCGCATCTCCGAGAGGATGAAGTTCGACGTGCCGTTGATGATGCCCGCGATCCATTCGATGCGGTTGGCCGTGAGGCCTTCGCGCAGCGCCTTGATGATCGGCACTCCGCCCGCGACCGCGCCCTCGAAGGCCACCATCACGCCCCTGGCGTGCGCGGCGGCGAAGATCTCGGTGCCGTGATGCGCGAGCAGCGCCTTGTTCGCGGTGACAACGTGCTTGCCATGACCGATTGCATCGAGGATCGCATCGCGGGCGGCGTCCGTGCCACCGATCAGCTCGCACACGATGTCGAGGTCGGGGTGGCGCGTGACGACCCGAGGATCGCTGGTCAGCTCGACGCCGTCGATGCCGCGCAGACCCTCCCGCGCGCGGTCGAGCGTGCGGGTGGCGACCCACGTGATGCGGATCGGCCGGCCCGCGCGCCGCGTGATCTCCTCTTCGTTGCGGCGCAGGACCTCCCACGTCCCGCGCCCGACGGTCCCGAAGCCGAGGAGGCCGACCTGCAGCGCTTTCACAGCAAACCGTCCTCGCGGAACATCTGCTTGATCCCTCTTATGGCCTGGCGCGTTCTTGCCTCGTTCTCGATCATCGCGAAGCGCACGTGCCCGTCGCCGAACTCGCCGAACCCGATCCCGGGCGAGACCGAGACCTTCGCCTGCGCGAGCAGGCTTTTCGAGAAATCCAGCGAGCCGAGCTTCTCGTAATGCTGCGGCACCTTCGCCCACACGTACATCGACGCCTTCGGCACGTCGACCGGCCAGCCGGCCTCCTGCAGCCCCTTGACCAGGACGTCGCGCCGCTTCTGGTATTTCTGCGCGATGTCGACGACGCAATCCTGGGGGCCTTCGAGCGCCGCGATCGCCGCGACCTGGATCGGCGTGAACGTGCCGTAGTCGTGATAACCCTTGATGC
Source organism: Casimicrobiaceae bacterium (assembly GCA_036406955.1). GTDB lineage: Bacteria > Pseudomonadota > Gammaproteobacteria > Burkholderiales > Casimicrobiaceae > VBCG01. The sequence continues at coordinate 35,618 of DASXAF010000094.1, read as the reverse complement.
GCGACAGCGCATACACGAGGTCGCGATTGCCCACCATGAAGCCGATGCGCCAGCCCGCCATGTTATAGCTCTTCGACATGGTGAAGAACTCCACCGCGACGTCGCGCGCGCCGTCGACCTGCATGATCGACGGCGCCTTCCAGCCATCGAAGCAGATGTCCGCGTACGCGAGATCGTGCACGATGTAGATGCCGTACTCCCGCGCGAGCGCGACGAGCTTCTCGAAGAACGGCAGCTCGACGCATTGCGCGGTCGGGTTCGCGGGGAAGTTCACGATCAGCATCTTCGGCTTGGGCACCGACAGCTTGATCGTGCGCTCGAGCTCGTCGAAGAAATCGACCTCGGGCGTCATCGGCACCTGACGAATGTCCGCGCCGGCGATGACGGGGCCGTAGATGTGGATCGGATAGCTCGGGTTGGGCACGAGCACCGTATCGCCGCGCCCCAGCGTCGCGAGCGCGAGATGCGCGATGCCTTCCTTCGACCCGATGGTGACGATCGCCTCCGTTTCGGGATCGAACTGCACGCCCCAGCGCCGGTCGTACCAATGACAGATCGCGCGGCGCAGGCGCGGTATGCCCTTCGAGACGGAATACCCGTGCGTGTCGCCGCGTTGCACGGTCTCGACGAGCTTCGTGACGATGTGCGACGGCGTCGGGCCGTCGGGATTGCCCATGCCGAAATCGATGATGTCCTCCCCGCGGCGACGGGCAGCCATCTTGAGCTCGGACGTGATGCTGAAAACGTAGGGCGGCAGCCGCTCGATGCGGGCGAACTTCGCTTGCGGGGGTGAGGACATCCGGGACCTCTAGCGTAAGCGCCCGGAACCGTCCGAGCGACGTAGATCGCTACAATGCTAGCGAATTCACCGGTTTACCGCAACGCACAAGCGTGAAATTCCATCTCCAGACGCCGAGCGCAAGCCTCGTCACAGGCCTGGGCGACGGCTGGATCAAGGTCGGCGCGGCCGAATATCACGGCAACGTCGTGCTGAGCGCCGAGGGTGTGGAGAGCGGATTCGCGCCCCGGGGCCTCGACGCGCTCGAGCCATCCGACTTCGCGCGGCTGCTCGAGCGGCACCAGCCGGAGGTGGTCCTGCTCGGCACGGGCGCGAGTCAACGCTTCCTCGCGCCGCGCATGACGAAGGCGCTCGCCGACGCGCAGGTCGGCGTCGAGGTCATGGACACGCGCGCCGCGTGCCGGACCTTCAACATCCTGCTCGGCGAAGGACGGCGCGTGGTGGCTGCGCTGATCATCTAGCGGCCGGCGCCGCGGATGCCGAGGCCGCGCGCGCCGATTGCCGACGCCACGCGGCCGGCGGCTGCCCGACGAGCCGCTTGAACGCGCGCGTGAACGCTTCTTCCGACGCGTAGCCCACTTCCTGGGCGACCGCGGCGACGGTCGTGTCCGTGTCGCGCAGCAACGCAGCGGCCACCTGCATGCGCCAGTTGGCGAGATATTGCATCGGCCCCTGGCCGACCATGTCGGCGAAGCGCTCGTGCAAGGCCGAGCGCGACAGTCCCACGCGCTTCCCGAGCTCGTCGACGCTCCATTCGGCTGCAGGCTCGGCGTGCATCAAGGCGAGCGCGCGGCCCACGAAGCGGTCGCGCAGGCCTGCGAGCCACCCACGGCTTTCCTCGGGGAGCGTGTCGACGTAGCGACGCACGGCGTCGACGAACATCATCTCGCTCATGCGCTCGAGCATCGCCTCACCGCCGGGGCGCCTGCTCTGCGACTCGCTCACCGCCTGGCACATGAAGTGCGGGATCCATGCCTCGTTGTCGCTCACCGAAAGGTGCATGAGCCGCGGCAGCGCCGCGATCAGGGGGTTGAACGGCCGCAGGTCGCACCCGAGGAAGCCGCAGACGAGCGTGGTGTCGCGGGGATCGTCGCCCGCGACGCCCACGCGCGCTTCGACGCCATCGTAGTGAAGCGAGAACGGACGGTGCAGCCGGCCGTCGAGCAGGCGTCGTGCAGCGTCCGGCGAAGCGCGCATGCCGGGCGCGCTCGAGATCACATGCGGATCGCCGTGCGGGAACAGGATGACGTCGCCCTGCTCGAGGCGCACCGGCTGCTGGCCGACGATCGCGCCCCAGCAGCTCCCGCGCGTGACGACGTGATATTCCATGACGTGCTCGGACTTCGGCATGACGGCCGCCGCGATGTCGCGTGCCGGTGGCGCTTCGGCCGCCCAGCGACTGCTGGCGCTGACATGGAAGAACAACGCCCCGCGCAGGCGCACGCTGCGCAGCACGTCGGAGAGGATGTCGTGACTCATCGCAGCGGGTCGGCTACAGTCAATCCCGGACGCACGATCAATTCGCGAGGATTGTCGGGCAGGCGTCGGAGGCTCGCGACGCACATACTGCGCCTGTCGTCGCTCGAGGCGATTCCCTTACTTCACAGGATCCATCATGGCAACCCCGACCGTCGCTGCCGCGCACACCCCCACCTCCACGCAACCCGATTTCGAAGCCGTCAAGGCGAAGCAGCAGTCGACCTGGGGAAGCGGCGATTACGCCGTCATCGGCACCACGCTGCAGATCGTCGGTGAATCGCTTGCCGAAGCCATCGACGTGCGCGCGGGCGAGCGCGTGCTCGACGTCGCCGCCGGGAATGGCAACGCGACGCTTGCCGCGGCGCGCCGCTTCGCGGGCGTCACATCGACCGATTATGTTGCGGCTCTGCTCGAGAAGGGCAAGGCCCGCGCGAGCGCCGACGGCTTCGACGTCGAATTCCAGGTTGCAGATGCGGAGGCGCTGCCATTCGAGGATGCCTCGTTCGATGTCGTGCTGTCGACGTTCGGCGTGATGTTCACGCCGCAGCATGCGCGTGCCGCCAACGAGATGCTGCGCGTCGTGCGCGGCGGCGGCCGCATCGGGCTCGCGAACTGGACCCCGGAAGGTTTCATCGGCCAGCTCTTCAAGATCATCGGCGCCCATGTTCCTCCGCCGGCCGGGCTGAGGCCTCCCGCGCTGTGGGGCACCGAACCTCACATCGTCGAGCTCTTCGGTCCCCAGGCCGCCGACATCCGATGCACGCGCAGGATCTTCAATTTCCGCTATCGCTCGAGCCGGCACTGGCTGCAGATGTTCCGCGATTTCTATGGACCGACGCACAAGGCCTTCGCCGCACTGGAGGCGTCGAAGCAGGCGGCGCTGGAGAAGGACATCGTGGCGCTGCTGGAGCGGCTCAATGTCGCGGGCCCGTCTTCGCTGGTCGTGCCGGGCGAGTATCTCGAAGTGGTGATCGTCAAGCGCTGAAGGGAGACACGAGATGAGCTCGCAAACGTCGGCGACCGAAACGGTCGTTCGCAAGCACCTGCAAGCCTTCGTCGAGCGCAAGGGCGTCGCAGCCATACTCGACGACTATCACGACGACGCACGCCTCTACAGCGAAGCGGCGGTCTACCAGGGAAAGGCGCAAATTCGGGATTTCTTCGTCGACTTCATCGGCTCGCTGCCGTCCCGAGCCGTCGACCAGTTTGCGCTCAGAAGCCTTCGCGTCGAAGGCGACCTGGCCTACATCACCTGGAGCGCCGGCAGCCACATTCCCATGGCCACCGATACTTTCGTCGTGCGCAACGGAAAGATCACTTCACAGACGTTCGCCATGCTCGCCGCCGCGCCCTGACCTTGACGAGGCTGGATCGCTGTCCGCTCGAGCTTCCTCGCCGCGCAAATCGGTGTGCTGGGCGAGCGAAACATGCGCGCCTGTCGCAGCGTCCAGCGGCCGCACGCCGGCGGGCGGTCCAGCGACCCTGCAGGCCTCGTCCCATCACCGTCCAGCGTTCCTGAAGGCGCGAATCTACCGCTTGCGCAGGTCGTGCACGACAATCGCGTGATCGTCGTGCGCCGCCGGCGTCAGCACTGGATCGTGTTGCGGCAGTAGCTGGACAGCTCGCTCACCACGGCGGTACCGTCGACGCGCGCACGCGCCTTGGCGGTACTGCCGTATTCGAGGACGAGCTTCATGCCGTACTTCTCGAAGAATGCGTCGAACTGCTCGGCGCCCTGCGTGCCGATCGCGTAGAGCTCGTCCTTCGCCGCATCGTGCTCGAGCACGACGGCGGCGAGCGGCTGCGGCGCCGGCCCGGCGATCACGCGCGCGCCCTCGGCCGGGTCGTACACGCTGTGGTCGGCACAGCAATGGATGACGTGGCCACCGGATGTCGCGGAGCGGTCGCGCTGATAGCGGATGAACGAAACCTCGCGGGTCGGATACGCGAGCTTGTGCGCGCAGATCGCGGAAAACGCAACCACCGTGCGGTCGGGTCCTACGCCGCCCTGCCAGGCGTATCGCGCCCCGTCGCGCTGGCGCAGCTCCGGCGCCGGCGCGATGGGAGCATCAAGCCGCAACAGGAAGCACGGCGTGGACGCGTAGGGATACTGGAACACGTAGTTGGTGTTGCGCGCGAGCGTACCGGGGCGCACGGGTGTACCGTGAATGTCGACCAGCCGAACGCGCGCGTACGGCTTCGGCGGCACGTCGCTCCACGCGCGCGACGAAACGGCGGCGCCGCTCAGCGCAGCGCAAGCGCCCAGGAATGTGCGTCGTTCCATGCTTCGCGCGACGGATGCCCGCTCAGGTCGCGAGCAGCGCGCGCACGTGCTCGGTGGCGCTGCGGCCCAGCGCGGACAGCGCGTAGCCGCCTTCCAGCGTCGACACCACGCGCCCCTGCGCGTGACGCTGCGCGAGCGTCACCAGCTCGCGCGTGACCCACGCGAAATCGTCGTCCTCGAATTGCAGGTTCGCGAGCGGGTCCTCGCGATGCGCGTCGAAGCCCGCGGAAACCAGTATGAGCTCGGGCGCATGCTCGTCGAGCGCGGGCAGCAGCTTCCGCTCCATCACTTCGCGAAAGCGGGCGCCGCGCGTCCCGGGCGACAGCGGCACGTTCATCATGTTGGGGCCGAGGGGATCGACGCCGCTGTAGGGATACAGTGGATACTGGAATGTTCCGATCATCAGCACGCGCTCGTCACCCGCGAAGATCTCCTCGGTGCCGTTGCCGTGGTGCACGTCGAAATCGACGATCGCCACGCGCGACAGGCCGTGCTCCGCGAGCGCGTGCGCGGCGCCGACCGCGACGTTGTTGAACACGCAGAATCCCATGGCGCGTGCGCGCTCGGCATGGTGGCCCGGCGGACGAACGGCGCAGAACGCCGTGCGGCATTCGTCGCGCATGACGAGATCCACCCCGAGCACCACCGCACCGGCGGCATGGCGAGCCGCGTCGAGCGAATCGGGGCACAACGCGGTATCCGGGTCGAGATAGTTGAGGCCGCTCGACGGGCTCGCCGACTCCACCGCGTCGATGTACCGGCTGCCGTGCACCCTTTCGAGCTGCTCGCGCGTGGCGGCGGGCGCGGTGTAGGGACGCAAGAGCGGCTCGACGCCCGCTGCGGTGAGCCGGTCGCCGATCGCGCCCAGGCGATCGGGGCATTCCGGGTGGTGAGGGCCCATGTCGTGCAGACGGCACGACGGATGCGTGATGTACGCTGTGGTCACGGCGCTGGAAAGACGCGAAAGATGCGCAAAGTGGGCCGGAAGGCGCTCCCCGCCCGCCCTGCGGAGTGTAGCGCGCCGAACGGCTGATGACGACCCGTGGCGTCTCGGCTACAGTGGAACGGTCGCCCCTTTCCTCCTCTCCGACCGTCCTTCATGAGCGTTCGTCCCGCCTCCCAGAACGTCCCCACCGCGCAGCGGCTCGATGCCGTCGTCGCGCAGCTCGGCCGCATCGTCGTCGGCAAGGACGAGCCCATCCGCCTGGCGCTCGCCTGCCTCCTGGCGCGCGGGCATCTGCTGATCGAGGACATTCCGGGTGTCGGCAAGTCGACGCTCGCGCAGGCGCTCGCGACCACGCTCGGTCTCAACTACGCGCGCATCCAGTTCACGAGCGACCTTCTGCCGGCCGACGTGCTGGGCGTATCGGTGTACGACGAGCGGTTGCAGGCATTTCGCTTTCACGCCGGGCCGATCTTCCATTCCGTGGTGCTCGCCGACGAGATCAATCGCGCGCCACCCAAGACGCAAAGCGCGCTGCTCGAAGCCATGGAGGAGCGGCAGGTGTCCCAGGACGGGCAGACGCGCAAGCTGCCCGATCCGTTCTTCGTGATCGCCACGCAGAATCCGGTCGAGCAGATCGGCGCGTATCCATTGCCGGAGTCGCAGCTCGATCGCTTCCTGCTCGCGATCGAGCTCGGTTATCCCGACGCCGAGGCCGAGCGCGAGCTGCTCGCCGGCGGTGACCGTCGCGGCCGCATCGGCGACATCACGCCGGTGACCGATCCGGCCACGCTCGCGGAGTGGCAGCGGGAGGCGAGCCAGATCCACGTCGCGCCCGCGCTGCTGGACTACGTGCAGGCATTGCTCGCGGCATCGCGCGGCCACCTGCCCAGCGCGAACGGCGACGCCGGTGCAAGGCGGGGGCTCAGCCCGCGTGCGGGACTGATGCTCATCGCCGCTGCGCGCGCATGGGCGCTCATCGCGGGGCGGCCCATGGTCGTGCCCGAGGACGTGCAGGCGGTGTTCGCGTCCGTCGCGGGGCATCGTCTCGCGGGCGGCGCGCGCGCAGGCGCGATCCAGGCACAAGCGCTGATCCGCGCCGTTCCGCTCGCATAGTCGTCTCGCATGGATGCCGCCGTTGCGCAACCGCAAGGGCTGATCGCGCGCCTGCGCCAGCGTGCGTTTCGCGGCGCGCCCGCGGATCGCGAGCCCGTGGTCCTGCGCCATTCGCGCATCTACATCCTGCCCACGCGCCGAGGCGTCGCGACCATGCTCACGCTCGTGCTGATGCTGCTCACGTCGCTCAACTACGCGCTGTCGCTCGGGCTTGCGGTGACGTTCGTCCTCACGGGGCTCGCGGCGTCGGCGCTCTTGCACACGTTTCGCAACCTCGCCGGCATGGAGGTGAAGCCGCTCGCCGCGGGCGACACGTTCGCGGGCGGCAAGATGGCGTTCTCGCTCGCACTCGTGCCGGGCGCCGCCACACGCTTCGCCGTCATCCTGTCGGCGCGCGGCGCGCGCATCATGGCCGACGTTCCGGCGGGCGAAGCACGCACCGTCTCGCTCGCAGTGCCGGCGACGGCACGTGGTCGCGTTCCGCTGGGCCGCGTCACGTTGTCGTCGACCTATCCGCTCGGCCTGTGGAAAGCATGGGCCTACGTGCACTTCCCGCTCGCGGGCATTGCGTTTCCCTCGCCGGAACCCTCGGCGCCGCCACTGCCGCACGGTGCCGGCGGTGCCGACAGCGTCGCCAAGGGCAAGGGCGAAGATGCCGATCTCGCGGGCTTGCGCGACTACCAGCGCGGCGATCCGCCGCAACGCGTGGCATGGAAAGCGGTCGCCCGCGGCGCCGGCTGGTACAGCAAGGCATTCGAAGGATCCGGCGGCGGCCCGGTGATGCTCGACTGGCGCGCGCTACCCGCGGATCTCGACGTCGAGGCGCGGCTGTCGCGGTTGTCGGCCTGGGTGCTCGCCGCCGAGCGCACCGCGCGTCCGTTCGCGCTTTCGCTGCCCGGCTTCGCGCTGCCGCCATCGCAGGGACGCGAGCACAGGCGTCTCGCGCTCACGGCGCTCGCGTTGTTCCCCTCGCCGTCGCAAGCATGACGCGATTGCGCAAACCGGAATGGCTGCGCAACGAAGGCGCGGTAACGCCGCTCACGCCGGTGCAGATCCGCTGGCTCGGTGCGCTCCTGCTCGCGGCGCAGGTTCCCCAGGCGGTGCACCTGCCGATATGGGTCGCGCTCTTCGGCGCGATGCTGGTCGCACTGCGCTTCGAGCTGCTGCGCCGCGACCGCATGCGCGCAGGCGCGCGACCGGCGCGCATTCCGTCGTGGGCGCTGGTGCTGTTCGCCATCGCGATCGGCGTCGCGATCCGTCAATCTTACGGCTATCTGCTCGGCCGCGATCCCTGCGTGGCCTTCCTGTTCGTGCTGGTCGGGATCAAGTTCCTCGAAGCGCGCACCTTGCGCGACGGCACGCTGCTCGTGTGTACCGCGATGGCGCTCACTATCACGCCGTTCTTCTACGATCAGTCGCTGCTCGCCGCACTGGCCGCGGTGCCGCCGGTGCTGCTCATGGGCGGCGCGCTCGATGCACTGGCTCGCCCTGGCGCGGTCGACTTCGAGTTTCGCGCGTGGCGCAGCGCCGTGCGACGCACGGCCGTGATGATCGTGCAGGGATTGCCGATCGCGTTGCTGCTGTTCGTGCTGTTCCCGCGCCTGGCGGGGCCGCTCTGGGGATTGCCCAAGGATGCCGGCGCCCGCACCGGGCTTTCGAGCCAGATGTCGCCGGGATCGATCAGCGACCTGTCACTCTCCGATGCGGTGGTCTTCCGCGTCGACTTCAACGGCGCCATCCCGGTCTCGCACGATCGATATTGGCGCGGTCCCGTGCTGTCGACATTCGACGGACGAACCTGGAGCGCGCTGCCTCCGCGCGCGGGCAGGCTGGTCGACGCCGACGCTGCTCCGGTGGTGAGCTACACCGTGTCGCTCGAGCCGAGCGGACATCCGTGGCTGTTCGCGCTCGACATGCCGGCGAGCCTGCCGGTGCTCGAAGGCCGGCCGGGCGCCGAAGAGACCGACGTGCCGCTCGCACGCCTCACGCGCGAGCAGCAGCTGCTGGCGACGCGCGCGGTGATGCAGCCGCTGCGCTACGTCGAGCGCTCGGTGATGCGCCGTGATTACGCGCCCGCGTCGGCCGGCGAAGCGGACCTCGATCGGGCGCTGCCCGGCGGCAACCCACGCACCGTGGCGTTCGCGAAGGAGTTGCGCGCCCGGCATCCCGTCGATGCCGACTACGTGCGCGCGGTGCTGCAATATTTCCGTGACGAGGCGTTCGTCTATACGCTCGCGCCGCCGTTGTACGAGAGCGACCCGGTCGACGAATTCCTGTTCGGCGAGCGCCGTGGCTTCTGCGAGCACTATGCGAGCGCGTTCGTCGTCCTGCTGCGCGCGGCCGGGATCCCTGCGCGCGTGGTCACCGGATACCAGGGCGGCGAGGTCAATCCGCGCGGCGGTTACATGATCGTGCGGCAATCGGATGCGCACGCATGGGCCGAGGCGATCGTCGACGGGCGATGGCACCGGTTCGACCCCACCGCGGCGGTGTCGCCGCTGCGAATCGAGCGCGGCATCGGGGCCGCGTTGCCGGCCGCGGATGCGTTGCCGCTGCTCGCGCGGCTCGACGGCGGCTGGCTCAAGGACCTCGAGCTCGCGTGGGATGCGCTCAATCATCAATGGCGCCTGAACGTCGTGAACTTCGACTTCCACCGCCAGCGCGCGCTGTGGCGCACGATGACGCTCGATCGCTACGAGCCGTGGCAGCTCGTGTCGGCCGTCGTCGCGATCGGCGGCGTCTGGGTGATGCTGATCCTCGCGTGGCTCACCCAGAAGCGCCGCCGCCAGGAGCGCGCGCTCGTGCTGTGGGACGAAGTGTGCCGGCGCCTCGCACGCGCCGGTTTGGCGCGCCGACCCTACGAAGGCCCGCTGGCGTACGCCACTCGTGCCGCAACGCGCTGGCCGCAGTTCGCCATCGCGTTCCACGCGATCGGCGAATCGTTTGCGCTGTTGCGCTACGGCGACACGGCATCGCGCCCGCGCGAGCGTGCCGCGATGCTGACGACGCTGGAGCGCGCCATCGAGGTGCTGCCGAGCGCGGGCGCGCTGCGCGAGGCGACGTAGCTACAGCAAATCGTCGCGCTCGTAGCCCTTGCGCGCGAGGCGCCCGCGCAGCTTGTCGAGCGCCTCGCCCTGGATCTGCCGCACGCGCTCGCGCGTGACGCCGAGCTCGCGCGCGAGATCGTCGAGCGTGGCCACCGCGCAGCCGTTCAGTCCGTAGCGGCGCTCGATCACGCGCCGCTGGCGCTCGGGCAGCTCGCCGAGCCACTCGGAGACGCTGTGCTCGAGCGCGCTTTCGTGCAGCAGGAGCTCCGGCGACAACGCCGATTCGTCGGCCACGCCTTCGCCGACGGTGAGCCCCGGATCGCGATCGAGCGGCGCGTCGAGCGACAGCGGCTGCTCGTGATAGCGCAGCAGGCGCTCGATCTCCGCGACCGGCTTGTCGAGCAGGTGCGCGACGTCCTCGAGCGTGGCGTCGCGCCCGCTCGCCGGCGGGTGGTTCTCCAGGTGGCGCAGCGCGCGCAGCACGACATTGAGCTCCTTCACCACGTGCGCGGGAAGGCGAATGGTGCGCGACTGGTTCATCACCGCCCGCTCGATCGACTGGCGGATCCACCACGTCGCGTACGTCGTGAAGCGAAAACCGCGCTCGGGATCGAACTTCTCCAGCGCGTGGATCAGGCCGAGGTTGCCTTCCTCGATCAGGTCGGGCAGCGCGACGCCGCGATTGGTGTAGTGCCGCGCGAGGCTCACCACGAGGCGCAGATTGCGCTCGATGAGCGTCTGGCGCGCGGCAAACTCGCCCGCGCGCATCGCACGCGCCAGCGCGAGCTCCTCGGGCGCCGTGAGCAGCGCGTGCTGGCCGATCTCGTTGAGATAGAGCTGCGTGAGGTCGGCAACGAAGTCGGCCGCGAGGCCCGACGGCGGTGCGTCGAGCGGAAGGTCGCGAGTGTAGCGATCGGGCGGCGTCTCGCCGCCGCCCTCGGGCTCGGTCCACGCCTCGTCGCGCAGCTCCTGCGGCTCGGCGTCCTCGGGAAGGCCGAGCAGGTCGCCGGAGGGCGGTCTGCTCATGCAGGAGGCAGGTAGCGCGCCGGGTCCATCGGCTTGCCGAGGCGGCGAATCTCGAAGTGCAGCTTCACGCGATCGGCGTCGGTGCTGCCCATCTCGGCGATCTTCTGCCCCTTCGCGACCTGCTGCCCCTCCTTCACCAGGATCTCGCGATTGTGCGCATACGCCGACAGATACGTCTTGTTGTGCTTGATGATGATGAGCTTGCCGTAACCGCGCAGGCCGGATCCCGCATACACGACCTTGCCCGGCGCGCTCGCGACCACGGCCTCGCCGGCAACGCCTGCGATGTCGATCCCCTTGAGGTTCGCGCTTTCCGAGAATCCCGCGACCACCTTGCCCTTCGCGGGCCACGACCAGTCGAGGCGATCGTCGTCGCCGTCGTCGGCCGGCGGCGGCGGATGCGCTTCCGCCGGCGCGGTCGGACGAACGACTTCGGCGGGCGGCGCGGGACCCGCCGTTGCGGCGAGCGTCAACTCGCGCACCGCCTGATCGGAATAGGGTTGCTTGATCGCCTTGGGGCTGGTCTTGAGATTGCCTTGCGCAATCGTTGGCGGTGTCGCGGGCGTCGCATTGGGCGCCGCGGCGGGCGCGGCGGACGCACCGGCTGTCGTCGCGCCCGGCGTCGCGGGCGTTCCGGTCACCGGCGGAACGACATGCAGCGGCGCGGTGGTCACGCCGCCTTCGGGCGCAGGCGCGGCCGCGACGGTTTCGCCCTGGGGACCGAGGCGCAGCACTTGTCCCACGAAAATGCGATCGACGTTGTCGACGTTGTTCCAGACGGCGAGCTCGCGATAGTCGACGCCGTTGTCGAGCGCGATCTGGTACAGCGTGTCGCCGCGCTTCACCGTGTACGTCTTCACCGCGGGCGCTTGCGCCTGCGCGGCGGGCGCGGGTGGCGTTGCGGGCTGTGCCGCAGCCGGCGGCGCGGGCAGTGCCCTGCCATTGCGCGGCGGCGGGGGACGCTCTTCCACCGGCGCCGGGCGGCGCGTCGCGCAACCTGCCACGAGCAGCGCGATCATCGCCGCGGCAGCGAGCTGCGTGGCGGTTCGCGATGCGGAGGGAAAACGAGGCGTGACGGCGTACGGGCGAAAAATCGCGGTGATCATGCAAACGGCCATCGATGCGGACTGCCGCGCAGAGGTCACGAAATGCCCGGCAGCAACGGCACGAATCTTACCGCATCGAGCGCCGTTTCCCGCATGCCGCCGGGACCGAGCTCGATCAGCGTGAGACGCTGCACGCCGCGATCGTCGCCCTCGCTCTGCGCGAGCGGCAGCACCATGCGGCCGCCGGGCTTCAGGTGCCGGAGGAGCGCGGTCGGCACGTGCGTCGCGCCCGCCGTCACGACGATCGCGTCCACGGCGAGCACCTCGCCGAGGTCCGCACTGCCGTCGCCATGCTTGAGCCGAACGTTGCGCAACTTCAACGCCTGCAAGTTGCGGCGTGCCTTGGCCACCAACGCGCCAATGCGCTCGACGGTGTACACGGTCTTCGAGAATTGCGCGAGCACCGCGGTCTGATAGCCGCATCCGGTGCCGATCTCCAGCACCGCGTCGAGCTCGCGACCGTTGCGCGCGAGCTCGGACATGCGTGCAACGACCCACGGCTGCGAGATCGTCTGCCCTTCGCCGATCGGCAGCGGCACGTCGTCGTACGCGCGGATCGCCAGCGCCTCGTCGACGAAGATGTGCCGCGGCACGCCGTTCATCGCCGCAAGCACGACCTCGTCGCGAATGCCTTCCGCGCGCAGGCGCTCGATCATGCGCGCGCGGGTTCGGTCGGAGGTCATGCCGATGCCGTTGCGCCGGGTGGTGTGCATGGTCAGCGCGAGGTTTCGAACCAGTGCGCGACCGTGGGAAGCTGATCGCGGTTGGTGAGGTCCATCTGCAACGGCGTGATGGACACGAAGCCGGCCTCGATCGCGTGAAAGTCGGTGCCTTCGCCGGCGTCCGCCGCAGCACCCGCCGCACCGACCCAGTAGACGACTTCGCCGCGCGGGGTGGTGGTCTTGATCATGTCCTCGGCCTTGTGACGCCGGCCGAGGCGCGTGACGCGGTAGCCCTTGAGCTCGCTGCGCGGCACGTCGGGCACGTTGACGTTGAGCAGCCACGGAGCGGCGGCCTGGCGCCGATGCCGCTCGACCATCTCCACGGCAACCTGTGCAGCGCTCTCGAAATGCGCCGCGGTCTTCGACGTGAGCGAAATGGCGAGCGACGGCAGGCCGAGCAGAAAGCCTTCGGTGGCGGCGGCGACGGTGCCCGAATAGATCGTGTCGTCGCCCATGTTCGCGCCGAGGTTGATGCCCGAGATCACCATGTCGGGCATGTGCTCGAGCAATCCGGTGACGGCGAGGTGCACGCAGTCCGTCGGCGTGCCGTTCACGAACAGGAAGCCGTTGGGCGCCCGTCGCACGTGAAGCGGCCGATCCAGCGTCAGCGAGTTCGAGGCACCGCTGCGGTCACGCTCGGGCGCCACCACCGTAATCTCGGCGTGCGGCGCCAGCGCGGCGGCAAGATGTTCCAGTCCGGGAGCGAAGTAGCCGTCGTCGTTGGACAGGAGGATGCGCACGGGCAACCATTATAAGGTGCGCGCATTCGATCCGACGTTACGTTGGTCGGCGCGTCACGAGCACACGGTCCCCGGTGCGCGGAATACCTGCCGTGTGATCGACTTCGTCCCCGACACGCCGTTGACCGTGTACTCGAACGAGCCGTCGTTGCCATCGGTGAAGGTGAGCGTCCCGTTGCCGACCGCCGTCGCCGTAACGCCGGCCGGGCTGAACGGCACGGCGTCGAAAGGCGGTCCGACCGTGCGATAGATCGCCCCGCCGAAACTGCGGGTGCCGGTGCTCGGGGCGGTCATCGAGTACCACGTCGGCGAGCCGAAGTCGTCGTACGTGAACCACGTCGCGAAGATCACGCTGCCCTGCTCGGCGAGGTCGATGCCCCAGCCGGATTCCGATCCCGCCGGCGCGCTCCACCACGAGTCCTGGTAATTGGCGGCGAGCGCAAGGTTCGGCTGCGCGCCCCAGACGCACGTCGGCAACGCGCCGAAGACCTGTCGCGTGATGCTCTTGGTCTGCGTCGTGCCGTTCACCGTGTAGCTGAAGGTTCCGTCGTTCGGGCCGGTGAAGCTGATGCTCGCCGTGCCGACGGCCGTGGCATGGACCAGCGACGCATCGAAGGGCACGGCGTCGAACGCCGGACCACGCGTCTGATTCAGCGTGCCGCGGTAGGCGTTGTCCGCGACCTCGTTCGCGATCATCGACAGCCACCAGGGCCGGCCGAAGGGGTCGTACGTGAACCACGTCGCGAAGATGACGTTCCCCTGCTGCGCCAAGCTGATGCCCCAGCCGGATTCCGATCCTGCCGGCGCATCCCACCAGAGGCCTTGCGCCTGCACCGGTGCGATGGCGAGCCCGCTCTTCGCCGCGAGCACCGCCGCGCCGGCGTCGAGCATGCCGGCGCCGCACGTTTGCGTCGTGCAATAGCATTCGAGCTGGTCGACCGGCGATCCGCTCGCGTCGTATTGCGGCGCAGTGCAGGCGAGCACGGGCGTGCCGGCGCCGCTGTCGCCCCCGGTTGCGGGAAACGGGCGCGCAGTGGCCTGCAGCAACGCCTTCACCTGGGGCGGCGTGAGCGCGGGCTGGACCGAAAGCATCAACGCCACCGTTCCGGCGACGAGCGGCGCGGAGAAGCTCGTGCCGGCCGAGATCTTGAAGCTGTCGGTGTAGATCGAATCGGCAGGCGTGGTCGTCCCCGAGTTCGACGTCGTGAGAATCGGATACAGGCACGGCGCCCCGGGATCGACGTTCACGCAATTGCCGCCCGGCGCCGCGATGCTCACGTCGGGGCCGAGATTCGAGAAGCCGACCTTCGTGCCGACGTGGCGCAGCGCCGCCACGCCGATGACGCCGCGGCAATTGGCGGGCGTGGCGACGGCGTGTCCCGCGTCGTTGCCGGCCGATGCGACGATGACCGTGCCGGCGGCAAGAATCGCATCGACGGCGTCCTGATACGCGGCGTTGCACGAGTCGGCTCCGCCGAGGCTCATGTTGGTCACCTGCGCGTGATTCGCGTTGGCCGGTGTGCCCGGAACGCCGAGCCCCGCGGCCCACCGCATGCCGGCGATGATGTCGGAGTCGTAGCCGCCGCACTTGCCGAGCACGCGCACCGGCAGCACGCGCACGTTGCGTCCGACGCTCGCCATGCCGATGCCGTTGTTGGTGATGGCCGCGATCAGGCCTGCCGTCTGCGTGCCATGCCAGGAGCTGTCTTCGGCGACGTATTGACCGGTCGACGGATCGAGCGTCGTGCACTGGTAATACGGTCCCGGATCGTTCGCTTCCTCCGCGGTGACCCAGTCGCCCGGATCGGACGCATCGGCATCGCGTCCATCGCCGTCGTTGCCGCTGCTGAACGAGATCATGTCGTAGCCCGTCAGCAGATTGCCACCCTGCTCGACGGTGAGCAGATCGGGGTGCTCGAAGCGCACTCCCGTGTCGAGCACCGCGACGACGATCGAGGGCCTGCCGGTCGTCACGCTCCACGCGGCCTCGGCGTCGATCGACGATTGCACCGCGCCGCTCGGCGCGCGCAAGTACCATTGGCCCGCCGCAGGCCCGTTGCCCCCGAGGCCGTCCGGATAGAGCGGATCGTTCGGAATGTCGAAGGCGCGACGGCGCCGGTCGGGAACCGCGTATTCGATGTCGCCTTGCAGCGACAGCCGTCGCGCCAGCTCGGCCGAGGTCACGCCGCTGGCGAGCACGACCTGCGCCCGATCCGACACGCGGATGCCCGGCCGCAGCGGCAGTCCGACACGCTCGCCGAGCACGTCGGCGCGCGCCTTCTCGGGCGCGACGCCGACGGGCGCGGCCTTCAACGCCGCCGCGTCGGCCCTGAACTTGACGATGACGCGCGCGTCGCTCGCATCGACGATGGTCTGCGCGTGAAGGGGAAGAACGAGCGTGGCGGCGAAGGCCGCGCTCAGCGCGGCAGCGCCGAAAACCGTGAGACGCATGAACGACTGCCGGACCTCGAGGCAGCCGCGAGTGTACTCGCGCCGCGCGGCGCCGGCTATGCGCTCAGCGTCGGCTCGTAGCGGCCGTCCATCGCCGTCCAGCCCGCGTCGGCGAACAGCGTGGTACCGGTGACATAGCTGCTCGCGTCGGAAGCGAGAAAGACGATCGGTCCCGCCATTTCGCTCGCCTGTGCCCAGCGTCCAAGGGCGGTGTGCCTGGCGTACGCCTCGCTCCACGAGGCATTCGACGCGATGGGCTTCGTCAGCGGTGTGGCGACGATGCCCGGCGCAAGCGCGTTCACGCGCACGCCGTGCGGCCCGAGCTCGACGGCGAGTCCCTTGGCCATCTGCGTGATCCCGGCCTTGGTCGACGCATAGATGCTCTGGCCGGGCTCGACGTTGAGCGAGCGTATCGACGACAGCAGGATCATGCTGCCGCGCTTCTGCTGCACCATCACGCGGGCGCAGGCCCGCGCGACGCGGAACGTGCCCTTGAGATTGAGCTCGACGACGCGGTCGAAGTCCTCGTCGGTGTAGTCGACGAAGCGCTTGCGAAGGTTCACCGCCGGGGTGGTGAGCAGCACGTCGACGCGACCGTGCCGCTGCACGACGTCGGCCACGCTGCGCTCGACGGCTGCGCCGTCGCGCACGTCCATCGTGACGGCGTCGGCGTTGCCGCCGCCGCCGCGAATGCGCTCGCCGACGGATTGCGCGTTGGCCGTCGCAAGGTCGGCGACCACGACGTGCGCGCCCATCGCCGCCATCGCCTCCGCCCCCGCCTGCCCGATGCCCGACCCGCCGCCGACGACGAGCGCGACGCGGCCGGTGAGATCGAACAGGGCGCGATAGTCCGACGGCGTCGAGGGATTCATGCGATGGGCCTTTCCGATCGCTTGCTTGCGCAAGCTAATATATTAGATATACTAGATCGCAACAAGTCGACGCGCCGACGGCACGCCTCCGATGGCCCGCACATCCAAGCCCGCGCCCGCCCGCCGGCACGTCGCCGCGCTTCAACGCCGGGGCAACCGTCATGGCGCCGAAACTGCCTCGGCCGCCGTCTATCGGATCCTGCGCGACGAGATCGTTTGGCTCAAGCGCAAGCCCGGTGAGCCGATCGTCGAAAAGGACATCGCGTTGGCGCGCGGCGTCAGTCGAACGCCGGTGCGCGAAGCGCTGCTGCGCCTGACGACCGAAGGCCTCGTCGACACGGTCGCGAAGTCCGGCACCTTCGTGGCGCGCATTCCCGCGAGCGCATTGCCCGAGGCGATCGTCGTGCGCAAGGCGCTCGAGCAGGTGAACGCTCGCGCCGCCGCCGAGCGCGCGCGGCGCAGCGACATCGCGCTCCTGCGCACCACGCTCGAGCAGCAGCGGGAAGCCGAAGCCGCGGGCGATCGCGCGGTATTCCATCGCGCCGACGAAGCGTTCCACGCAACGCTCGCCGCCGTCGCCGGCTACCCCGGGATCTGGTCGCTCATCCAGAGCGTGAAGACGCAGATCGACCGCTACCGTCTGCTCACGCTGCCGCAGCCTGGCCGCATGGCGCGCGTGATCCGCGAGCACGCCGCGGTCGTCGCCGCGGTCGAGAAGCACGACGCCGAGCGCGCCGCGGCCGCGATGGACGCGCACCTCGACGGCCTGCGCATCAGCGTGGACGACATCCGGCGCATGAACCCCGATTTCTTCTACGAAGACATTCACGGTACCGAGGATCTGTTGCGATGACCGCTGCCCTGCCCGCCGTTCCTTCCGAGCGCCACGTCTCGCTCGACGGCCGCACCTCGCTCGAAGTGCGCCATGCTTCGCATCCGGAAGCGGTGCGGCAATTCGACACCGACGCGCTGCGCCGGCATTTCCTCGTCGACGCGATGTTCCGGCCCGACGAGCTCGCGCTCACGTACAGTCATGTCGATCGCGTCGTGATCGGCGGCGCCATGCCCGTCACGCGTGCGCTCAAGCTCGAGTCGCTCAAACCGATCGGCGCGCAGACGTTCCTCGCGCGGCGCGAGCTCGGCATGATCAACGTCGGCGGGCCGGGTCGCGTGAGCGTCGACGGCGCGACGCACGAGCTCGCGAAGCTCGAGTCGCTCTACGTGGGCAAGGGCGCGAGCGACGTGAGCTTCTCGAGTGCGAATGCAGGCGATCCCGCGCGCTTCTACCTGGTGAGCGCACCTGCGCATGCCGCGTATCCGACGCGCAAGATCGGCCTGGCGCAAACCAGGACGATGCGCCTCGGCGCGCATGAAACCGCGAACGTGCGCACGATCCATCAGGTGGTCCAGCCCGACGTGTGCCCCTCGTGCCAGCTCGCGATGGGATTCACCGTGCTCGAGCCAGGCAGCGTGTGGAACACCATGCCGGCGCATCGGCACGACCGGCGCTGCGAGATCTATTTCTATTTCGACCTGCCGGCCGATGCGCGCGTTTTCCATCTGATGGGCGCGCCGGGCGAGACGCGCCACCTCGTGGTCGCCAACGAGCAGGCCGTGCTGTCGCCGGTGTGGTCGATGCACAGCGGCGTCGGCACCAGCGCGTACGCCTTCGTGTGGGCGATGGCCGGCGACAACCAGGACTACGCCGACATGGACGCCATCGCCATGTCCGAATTGCGCTGATGAATCGCCTGTTCGACCTCGGCGGGCGCGTCGCCGTGGTGACGGGCGCGAACACGGGGCTCGGGCAGGCCATCGCAGTGGCGCTCGCGCAAGCCGGCGCGGATGTCGCGCTCGTCGGCCGATCCGCGATGGACGAGACGGCGTCGCGCATCGCCGCGGCGGGACGTGAATCGATTGCCATCGGCGCCGACTTGTCGACCATCACACCGATCCCGGACATCGTGCGTCGCGTCGACGACTGGCGCGGCCGGCTCGACATACTGGTCAACAATGCCGGCATCATTCGCCGCGCCGATGCCCTCGAGTTCGGCGAGGACGACTGGGACGCGGTGATGGGCACCAACCTCAAGTCCGTCTTCTTCCTCTCCCAGGCCGCGGCGCGCCACATGGTCGCGCATGCGTGCGGCGGCAAGATCATCAACGTCGCGTCGGTGCTGTCGTTCCAGGGCGGCATCCGCGTGGCCTCGTACACCTCAGCCAAGAGCGGCCTCGCCGGATTGACGCGCCTCCTCGCGAACGAATGGGCGAGCAGGCGCATCAACGTGAACGCCATCGCGCCCGGATACTTCGAGACCAGCAACACGGCGGCGCTGCGCGCCGACGCCGAGCGCAACGCGGCGATCCTGGCGCGCATTCCGGCCGGGCACTGGGGCAGGCCCGAGGAGCTCGGCGGCGCGGCGGTGTTCCTGGCCTCGCGGGCATCGGATTACGTGCACGGCATCACGCTACCGGTCGACGGCGGCTGGCTGGCGCGATGAACGGGACGACAGCAATCGCGCGCATCGAGCGCGCTTGAAGGCGCAAGCCAACGAAGGAGGAGTCATGAACCGCAGACGTCACGCATTGCGCCTCGGCATCGCCGCGGCGTGCTTCGCCCTGACCGGTGCGCTCGTGCCCGGACTCGCCATGGCGCAGCAGAAGATCGTGCTCAAGGCCTCCGACGTTCACCCGGCGGGCTATCCCACGGTGGCGGCGATCGAGAGCATGGGCAAGAAGCTCGACGCCCAGACACACGGCCGCATCACCGTGCAGATGTTCCCGTCGATGCAGCTCGGCGGCGAGAAGGAAGCGATCGAGCAGGCGCAGGTCGGCGCCCTGCAGCTCGCGCGCGTGAGCGTGGGCGCGCTCGGGCCGGTGGTCGACGATCTCAACGTCTTCAACCTCCCGTATCTCTTCCGCAACACGGCGCACATGCAGAAGGTGATCGACGGCCCGATCGGCCAGGAGCTGCTCGACAAGGTGTCGAGCAATCCCAAGGCCGGCCTGATCGGCCTGTGCTGGATGGACGCGGGCGCGCGCAGCCTCTACGACACCAAGAAGCCGATCCGCACCATCGACGACCTGAAGGGCATGAAATTCCGCGTCATGGGCAACCCGATGTTCGTCGACATGATGAACGCGCTCGGCGGCAACGGCGTGTCGATGGGCTACGACCAGGTGTTCAACGCGCTGCAGACGGGCGTGGTCGACGGCGCCGAGAACAACCCGCCCTCGTTCGTGTTCGACAACCACTACACGGTGGCGAAGTTCTACACGCTCGACGAGCACCTGATCGTGCCCGAGATCCTGGTGATGTCGAAGAAGACCTGGGACTCGCTGTCGAAGGACGACCAGGCGCTCATCAGGAAGGTTTCGCGCGAGGCGCAGCTCGAGGAGCGCAAGCTCTGGGAGAAGTACGAGTCCGACGCCATGGCCAAGGCCAAGGCCGCCGGCATCCAGGTGATCGAGGTCGCGGACAAGAAGCCCTTCCAGGCCGCGGTGAAGCCCGTATGGGACAAGTACGGGCCGAAGTACGCGGACATGGTGAAGCGAATTCAGGCGGTCGAGTAACCGCTCGTCGTCGCTGTGTACGCAGGGACCCCGTGTCGTCGAACGCCGCTGGGTTCCTGCTTGCGCAGGAACGACATCGAGTAACCGCCGTCGATCAACCGCTCGTCGAGTAACCGCTCGTCGAGTAACTGCCCGTCGTCCCTGCGAAAGCAGGGATCCAGCGTCGGTCGGGGACAGACACTGGGTTCCTGCTTGCGCAGCAATGACAGCCAGGAGAGTTCATGGCCCAGCTCTACCGCAAGGCGATGGACGCGCTGTACCTCGCGTGCGTGCTCATCGCGGGTGCCGCGCTCGTGCTCATCTCCGCCGTCATCCCGTGGGGCGTGTTCACGCGCTACGTGCTGAACAGCGCATCGTCGTGGCCCGAGCCCATGGCGGTGCTGCTGACCATCGTCCTCACGTTCTTCGGCGCAGCGGCCTGCTATCGCCTCGGGCTGCACATGAACGTGAACCTCGTGGTGAACACGCTGCCGGGAAGGCTCAAGCCCATGTCGAAGGTGCTGGTCGAGCTCCTGATGGGCGTGATCGCCGTGTTCATGGCGTGGTACGGCACGGGTCTCGTGGAAGCGACATGGGGCAACACCATCGCGGACTTTCCGGGCTTGTCGGTCGGCGTGACGTACCTGCCCATTCCCATCGGCGGCGTGATCCTGCTGCTGTTCGTGATCGAGCGTCTGACGCTCGGCCAGCCCGTCGACACGGCAGGCGACGCGCACAGCGCGGCCGCATTCGAATAGCGAAGGGGAGCCACGATGGATATCGCTGTCCTGCTCGGCACGCTGTTCATCCTGTTCGGGCTCGGCGTGCCGATCGCCTACTCACTCGGGCTGGCCGCGATCGTCGGCGCGATGTGGATCGGCGTCCCGCTCGAAGCGGTGATGCTCAAGATCTCCGATGGCGTGAGCAAGGTCGCGATGCTCACCATTCCCTTCTTCGTGCTGGCCGGCGCGATCATGTCCGAGGGCGGCATGGCGCGGCGCCTGGTGGCGTTCGCCAACGTCATCGTCGGGCTGGTGCGCGTGCGGGGCGGCCTCTCGGCCGTGAACGTCCTCGCCACGACGTTCCTCTCCGGCATCTCGGGCTCCTCGGTGGCCGATACCTCGGCGATCGGCTCGGTGATGATCCCGCAGATGGAGAAGGTCGGCTTCCCGCGCGTGTTCGCGACCAACGTCACCATCAGCGCGTCGGTGCAGGCGATCCTCGTGCCGCCGTCGCACAACGCGGTGATCTATTCGCTCGCCACCGGCGGCGTCATCTCCATCACGAGCCTGTTCATGGCGGGCGTCGTCCCCGGTCTCCTGCTCGGCCTGGCCATCATCCTGCTCTGCATCTACATCGCGTATCGCGACGGGCATCCGACCGGCCAGTCGGTCCCGCTGCGCGAAGCGATGCGCATCACCGTCGACGCGATGTGGGGCCTCATCACCATCGTCATCATCATCGGCGGCATCCTGCTCGGCGTGTTCACCGCGATCGAGGCCGGTGCCGTGGCGTGCCTCTGGGCGTTCTTCGTCACGATGTTCGTCTACAGGGACTTGCGCTGGCGCGACTGGCCGGGGCTCGTCCACCGCACGCTGAAGACGGTGGCGATGGTGATGACGCTGATCGCCTGTGCCTCGGCGTTCGGCTACGTGATGGCGCTGATGCAGCTCCCGGCGAAGATCACGCAGTTCTTCCTGAGCGTGTCGCACAACGCGGACGTGATCCTGATGATGATCAACGTGCTGCTGCTCATCCTCGGCTGCCTGATGGACATGGCGCCGCTGATCCTCATTTGCACGCCGATCATGCTGCCGGTGGTCACCACGCTCGGGGTCGACCCCGTGCACTTCGGCATGATCATGCTGCTGAACCTCGGCATCGGCCTCCTCACCCCGCCGGTCGGCGCGACCCTGTTCGTGGGCTGCGCGGTGGGCAAGGTGACGATGGAGCAGGTGATGCGCAACATCTGGCCGTTCTACGCCGTGCTGTTCGCGGTGCTCATGCTGGTAACGTACGTACCGGGCGTGTCGCTGTGGCTGCCGCGGCTGCTGAAGCTGTGAGCGTCGTCAGCGGGTGCCGGTGCCTCGCGCGGCATCGCCCGCTCCGATGCGAATGGCCGCATCGGCGACGAGGCCCTTCGGCAGGTTGTGGGCGATGAACAGGATCGTCACCTTCCCGCGCAGGCTCGCGATCGTCCGCGCCAGCTGCTCGGCGGTCGCCTGATCGAGGTTGCTCGTCGCTTCGTCGAAGATCAGCACGCGCGGACGCTTGAGCAGTGCCCGCGCGATGGCGATGCGCTGCTTCTGTCCTCCGGAGAGCCCCGCACCGCGCTCGCCGATCTCCGTACGATAGCCGTCCGGCAACGCGGCGATCGCATCGTGAATTTCGGCGAGGCGGCACGCCTGCACGATCTGCTCCATGGTCGCGAAGGGGTTCGCGAGGACCAGGTTGTCGTACACGGTGCCCGAGAACAGCGTCGTCTCCTGCGGCACGACGCCGAAGTACGCCCGAAGCTCGTTGGCGCCGAGATGGCGCGTGTTCCGGCCGTCGATCGCGATGTGCCCTTCGTCCGGCAGCACGAAGCCCAACAGCAGCTTGGCCACCGTGCTCTTGCCGCTGCCCGACGCGCCGAGCACGACGATGCACTGACCGGGTGCGATCGCGAACGACATGTGGCGCAGCAGCCACGGCTGGTCGTCGCGATAGCGAAAGCCGACACCGTGGAACTCGATCCCGCCCTCGCCGCCTGCACCGCGACTCGACGCCACGGCCTGCGGCTCCGCCGGCGCGTTCATGATGTCGGCCAGCCGCTGCACGGCGATCCTCGCCTGCTGGAACTGCTGCCACAGGGCCACCATGCGCAACATCGGCTGGGACACGCGGCTCGCGAACATCTGGAAGGCGACCAGCATGCCGATCGTGAAATCGGCGTTCTGCATCACGAGCCAGGCACCGAGGCACAGCACGACGGTGGTCATGAGCTGGTCGAGCGCGCCCGCGGCGGTGTTGTAGCCGTTGGCGAGCTGCCGGGTATCGAAGCCGGACTGCAGATATGCAGCGAGATACCGTTCGTAGCGCTCGCCAAGCTGCGATTCCATCTGCAGCGACTTCACGGTCTCCATGCCGGCGATGTACTCGGTGAGGAACGCCTGGTTGCGCGCGCCGAGCAGGAACTGCTGGTTCAGGCGCGCCTGGAACAGCGGCGCCACGAGCGCGCTCAGCGTGACGATCATCGCGAGTATCGACAGCGTGACCAGCGTGAGCCATCCGCTGTAGACGACCATCAGCGCGAGGAAGAGCGCGAGGAACGGCAGGTCGAGCAGCAGCGTGACGGCGGCGCCCGAAAGGAACTCGCGGATGGTCTCGACGCCATGCAGGCGCGCGGCTACCACGCCCGTGGGGCGATGCTCGAAGTAGCGAAGCGGCAGGTGGAACAGGTGCCGGAATACCGCCATGCCGAGGACGGCATCGACGCGGTTGCCCGTGTGGCCGACGAGGTATTGGCGGATCCAGCTCAGCGCCGAGGAGAAGAGCAGGAACAGCAGCAGCGCGCACGCGATGACGACCAGCGTGCTTGACGTCTGGTGCACGATGACCTTGTCGATGATGATCTGGCTGCACAGCGGCACGGCCAGCGCGATGAGCTGGATGAACAGCGACGCGAGCAGCACGTCGCGCCAGATGCGCCTGTGCTTCAGCAGCTCGGGGACGAACCATTTGAAGTCGAAGCGCGCCGGTGCGCCGACGGGATCGGGATCCGCGGCGGCCTCGCCCGCGGGCACGATCGCCAGCGCCACCCCGCTGTACATGCCGGCGAATTCGTCCGTGGACGCGACCGTCGGAATGTTCGATCCCGCACGGAAGTACAGCACGCGAGCGGACTCGATGCGCGCGACGAGTGCCAGCGTGTGAAGGGCCTCCGGCGTGCCGTCTGCCCGCGGGTCGCCTTCGCCAGCGCTCACGCCGGGCCGCAGCAACACGATGCACGGGTGCGGCAAGCCTGCAAGTCCGCTCATGTCGGCCTTCACGGCGCGTGCATGAAAGCCCAGCGACTGTGCAGCTTCGACGAGCGTCGCAGTGCTGTGCGGCGGCGGATGGCGCACCTGCGTGAGCGCCGCGTCGAAAGCGACGCGATGAAGATTGCACGCGCTGCCGAGCGCCCACAGCAAGTCGTCGGTGGAGATCGTGCTGTTGAGCCGCGCCGGGCGATAGGCGCGGGTGCGGCGATGGAGCGCGGAGCGAACGCCGATCACCGTTCGCGCCCGGCTTCGGACCAGGCTTTCTTCACGGGCGCCAGCAGATACTCGAGGACCGTCCGCTCGCCGAGGTTGATCTCGGCGGTGACCTGCATGCCTGCCGTGAGGGGCAGGTCCATGCCGTCGACGGACAACCGTTGCGCCGGCAGCCTCACGCGCGCTCGATAGGCGGCGCTCGCGGCCGACCTGGCGTCCGTATCGGCATCGTTGGGTCGCGCTGGATTGACGTCGACGGCGTCGGGCATCACGCGCGCGACGGTGCCGGTCATCGTGCCGTATTTCTGGAACGGGTAGGCGACGAATTTCACGCGCGCAGCGTGGCCCGGGCGAACGAAGCCGATATCCAGGTTGCGCACCATGACCTCCGCCTGCAATTCATCGCCTTGCGGAACGATCGTCAGCAATATCGTGCCGGGCGACACGACGGTCCCGAGCGTGTGCGTGGCGAGGTCCTTCACGATGCCTGCCTGCGGCGCGACGAGCTCGACCAGCCCGTTGCGGTACGTCTGCTTCACGAGCTCCTCGGTTGCCTTGCTGAGCAGCGGCACGGCCCCCGCCCGCTCGGCATGGAGCTGCTGCCGATAGCCGGACGTGACCTGAGCCAGACGCTTGCGCGCCTGCTCGAGCCCGGCGCGAAGGCCTTCGACGGTGAAGTCCTGCGCGCGCAGATCCTGCTCCTTTTCGATGAAGTCGCGCTGGCGCTCGAGCTGGTAGAGCTCGCTCACGAAGCCGTCCTTGCGCAGCGTATCGAACCGTTCCGCGCTGGAGCGATAGATCGGCACGATGCGCTGCAGCTTGGTGCGCACCTCGAGGGCGGCGCGAAGCTCCTTGTCGATGCGCGCAACCGTGGCCGCTTCCTGTGCGAGCGTGTCCTCGTACGCTCGGCGGTTCGCTTCGTACTGGGCGAAGGTGTGGCGCCACGTGTCTTCGGGATCGCTCGACGATCGCGTGAACGGGATGTCGGCGAGCTCCGCGTCGACGCGGCGGATCTGCAACGCGCGCAACGCCACTTCGCGGCGCAGTGCGCGGGTGTCGGCGTCGGCAAGGCTCGTGTCGAGGCGCAGCAGCGGCTGCCCTGCCAGGACACGCGCACCCTCCTCGATCAGGATCTCCCGAACGATTCCCGCGTCGGCCGGCTGGACCACCTTGAGGTAGGTGCGAGGGACCAGCTTTCCATCCGCCGACGCGATGATGTCGAGCTTGCCGAAGACCGCCCAGGCGCACAGGCCCGTCAGGAGTGCCAGCAGGCAGTAGAGAACGATCCGTGGCAGCGGTGACGGCGGTTCGCGCTGGATGCGCAAATGGGCGGGGAGGAATTCATAGGCCGGTGGCAGCGGCTGCGCCGGCCCATGAACGGTGCGAATGAAGCCCAGCATTGCGCGGGGCGGCCGATGGCGAAGTACGGCTTACTGCAGGCGAACGGTGCCGGAGTACAACGTTGCCGCCGCCTGCAGCGCCTGTGCCGCGCTGCCGAAGCCGCTTGCAGCAAGGTCCGCGACCGCGGGCGCCGCGCCGATGTTCGCGAGCGACGTGCGGTGTCCGTAGTCATACGCGAAGTCGCCGCCGATGGCCGCGGTGTCGCTGCCCGAGAACCGATTCGCGGCCAGCGCGTTGGTGAGGCTCCAGCTCGTGAGGCTCGGATTCGCCGCCAGCGCGGCATCGAAGGCGCTCACGATGTTGGTGAAGCTGAAGTTCACCACGCGCTTGTTGAGCATGGGATCGGTGCTCGCCGGATTGAATGCGGCCATGGCGTCCGCGACGATCTGCAGGTTGAGCACGCTCTTGTCGTTCACGCCCGTCTGATACCAGCTCTTCAGCGTGATCTGGTCGCCGTTCCTCGCATCGAGGATGAGGTCGAGGCCGCTCTTGCGCAGCGTCAGGTCGCTGTAGGCGACACCGCCGCCTATCGAGAGCGTGTCGTCCGTCCCCGTGCTTGCGTTGATCACGTCGGCACCGTCGCCCTTGTCGAAGGCAATGACGTCGGCGCCGGCGCCCGTGGCGATCGTGTCGTTGCCCTTGCCGCCCACGAAAACCTCGTGCGCCGCTCCTCCGGTCAGCGTGTCGGTGCCCGCGCCGCCGTCGAGCAGGTTGTTGCCGGACGCGTCGGTCATTGCATCGTTGCCGAGCCCGCCCTGCAGGAGGTCGTTGCCGGCGCCTCCCTGCAACGTGTCGTCGCCCGCCCCACCCCACAGCGTGTCGTTGGCACCGGCACCGTCGAGCGCATTGGCTGCGCCATTGCCCTGGAGCCAGTTGTCCAGTGCGTTGCCCGTGCCATTGATCGCCGTCGTGCCGGTCAGCGTCAGGAATTCGACGTTGGACGAAAGCGTGTGCGTGATCGAAGACTGAACGAGATCGATGCCACTGCCTGCCGCCTCGGTGATCACGTCGCCCGCGTTGTCGACGATGAACGTGTCGTCCCCGCCGCCGCCGGCGAGCGCGTCGGCGCCGGCGCCGCCATTGAGAACGTTCGCCGCGGCGTTTCCGGTGATCGAGTTGTTGAGCGTGTTGCCAATGCCGTTGATCGCCGCGGTTCCGGTGAGCGTCAGGTTCTCGAGGTTTGCGCCGAGCGTCCAGGAGACGCTGGACTTGATCAGATCGGTGCCGGCGCTCGCGGCTTCCGTGACGATGTCGGTCGCCGCATCGATCACATAGGTATCGTTACCGGCTCCGCCCACCAGCGTGTCGGCACCGGCGCCTCCGTCGAGCACGTTGTTGCCGGCATTGCCGGTGAGCACGTTGCCGAGCGCGTTCCCGGTCGCGTTGATGGCCGCCGTGCCGGCAAGGGTGAGGTTTTCGACGTTGGCGGCGGCGAGGGTATACGTGACGGTGCTCTGCACCGTGTCGGTACCCGCGCCCGCATTCTCCGTGATGACGTCGGTGAGGCTGTCGACGACGTAGACGTCGTTGCCAAGGCCGCCGACCAGCGTGTCGACGCCCGCGGCACCATTCAGCGTGTTGTTGGCCGCGTTGCCCGTCAGTACGTTGTTGAGCGTGTTGCCGGTCGCGTTGATGGCGGCTGCGCCGGTGAGGGTGAGATTTTCGACGTTCGCTCCGACGGTATACGTAGCGGTCGCGAGGACCGTGTCCGTGCCCTCGTTCGCCAGCTCGGTCACGACATCGGACGTTCGTTCCACGGTGTAGGTGTCGTTGCCAAGGCCGCCCTTCATCGTGTCCGTTCCCGCGCCGCCGTCGATCCAATCGTTGCCCGCTCCGCCGGAAAGCGTATTCGCAGCGCCGTTTCCCACCAGTACGTTGGCCGACGAATTGCCGGTGCCGTTCACCGCGGCTGTGCCGATCAGGGTCAGATTCTCGAGGTCGCTCGCCAACGTGTATGTCACGGAGCTCTGGACCGTGTCGACGCCTTCACCCGGTTTTTCGACGACCGCGTCGAGCGCGCTGTCGACCCGGTAGGTGTCGTCGCCGGCACCGCCGGTCAACGTGTCGCCGCCGGCTTTTCCGTCCAGCACGTTATTGCCCGCGTTCCCCGTCAATCGATTGACGAGCGCGTTGCCGGTCGCATCGATCGCAGCGCTTCCGGTGAGCATCACGTCTTCGATCGCCGCCTGCGCGACGAAGCCGACGGACGATTGAACGGTATCGCGGCTCGCGCCGCCCGTCACCAGATCGCCGGGATCGTCGACGATATACACATCCGCGCCGCCGCCGCCCGTCATGGCATCCGCGCCGGTGCCACCGTCGAGCACGTCGCTTCCGATGCCGCCGCTCAGCGTGTCGTTGCCCGCGAATCCGAAGAGCTGACTTCCCCAGGGATCGGCGTTCAAGACGTCGGGTCCCGCCGTGCCGCGCCTGACGTGGAGCTTGTCCTGGATGAGCGCATCGTCCCAGACGGTGCCGTCGCTGAAGTGGACCTCGACCGGGAACGCGGGATCCTGACGGCCTTCCAGCTCGATGCCGTCGATACCGTCGTTGGTCTCGACGGAAAATACGAACGAGCCATCGCCGCGATCGCGCATGGTGATTGCAACGTCGGAGGGACGGAGGCCCGCGTCGACGGCCACGATCGCCTTGTCACGCGTCACGTAGTCATCACCATAAACCGCAACGAAGTCTCGGCCGCCGCCCCTTTTCAGCACGTACGAGTCGTCCCCCGGACCGCCGGACAACGTGTCGTCGCCCGGGCCGCCATCCAGCGAGTCGTCGCCGTTGGCACCGTTCAGCACATCCACGCCCTCTCCACCCTGCAGCACGTCATTCCCATCCTGGCCGATGAGATAGTCGTCGCCGCCGAAGCCCTGCAACAGGTCGTCCTCGCTGCCGCCATCCAGCGTGTCGTTGTTGAGGCCGCCTATCAACGTGTCCTTGCCGTTCTCGCCGTACAGGCTGCTGCCCCAGGCGGGATCGCTTCCCGCTATCAGCGTGTCGTCGTCGTCGCCACCGTGGAGCTCGTCGTGCCCGGTCGCCCCGCCCCGCAACGTGTCGCGTCCCGTGCCGCCCAGCAACGTGTCGTTGTCCTCGCCGCCGTCCAGCGCGTCGTCGCCCGCGCCACCCTCGAGAGTGTCGTAGCCTTCATTGCCGGCGAGGGCGTCGTTTCCAGCGTCTCCATAGATGCGGTCGTTGCCACTGCCACCCGCCAACGAATCGTCGCCGGCGCCACCGTTCAGGCGGTCGTCGTCGGCTCCGCCGGCCAGATCATCGTTGCCGCCGTTGCCGTACAGAAAATCGTTGCCGGCGAGCGCATCGAATCGATCGTCGCCATCGGTGCCGTTGAACAGGTCGGGATTGGGCGAAGGCGTCGTCGACCTGCTCGCATAGAGCAAGGCGCTCACGTCGCCCTCCGGAATCGTGGAGCCGTCCGCAAACCCGATATCGGCGCGCGACGAGATATCGATCCGGTCGTTGCTGCCACGGATATGCAAGCCCCCGCCCTGGAAATAGACGTCGTCCCGGGTTATCGAAGCATCGAAGACGACATGGTTGACGGGCGCTTGGGAGCCATCCACGGGCGGGTCGTCCCGGATCGAGTCATGTCCGAAGCCACTGGCGAAGAGGTACGTATCGGAACCTCCGCCGCCACGCAGGTCGTCGTCTCCGGCGCCACCCGAGATGACGTTGTTCGACGCGTTGCCTATCAACCAGTTGTCGCCACCGTCGCCCTGCAATTGCGACGCACCGACATCGTCGCCCAGCGCCAGCGCTTCGACGTTCTCCGGCAGGTCGGCCGGCGTGTAGGTGCGTGTGCCGGTGCCATGCAATTCGACGGTGTCGAATCCCTCTCCCGGTCTTTCGACGATCACGTCGGTTCCATCGACGATGTACGTGTCGTCACCCAGACCGCCGCGCAGCTTGTTCGGCGCCGAATTGCCGGCGAGCACGTTGTCCAGGTTGTTTCCCCACCCGTCGACGGCAGCCGTGCCGCTCAAGGCGAGTCGTTCGACGTTGACGGGCAATTCGTACGTGACGGAGCTGACGACCTGATCGGCGGTCGACGCCTGGTCGCCGCCGCCGTAGACGCCGCTTTCAACGACACGGTCTTTCGCGTTGTCGACGACATAGACGTCGTTACCGCCGGAACCAAGCATCGTGTCCGCGCCTGGCCCGCCGTCGAGGTAGTACCAGAAATTCGTGAACGAGCCTCCATATCCGATCCTGTTGTCGAGCGCGTTGCCAAGGAAGCTGTCACCTCCGTCGGTTATGCGATCGCGGCTGCCATTGAGGTCGAACGCGTTCTCGATGTTCGCGGGCAGCGTGAATGTCCCGGCGCCGTGGGTAAGGAAGATCGTGTCGTTGCCCTCACCCGGATTCTCGGCGACCTGTCCGCCTTTGAAGAAATCGTAGTAATACGTGTCGTCGCCCTTCCCGCCCGACATCACGGCGAAGGCGTTCGTCGATCCGCCGTCGAGCGAGGCGACTGGCGTGCCGTCGGGCTCGAGGAAGGACCCCGGCCCATCGAAGACGTTGTTACCGTCGTTGCCGACGAGATAGCTGATCGCGTTCGATCCGTTCGCCCAGGCGTTGGCGTTCAGGCTGCCGGTCAGCACGAGACGCTCGACGTTGGGACGCAAGGCATAGCTCACCGAGCTCTGGATCGTGTCGTTGCCGGCGTTGACCGGCTCGCTGACGGTGTCGTCGGCGCTGTCGACGACGAACGTGTCGTCCGACGTGGTTCCGGTCATCGCATTCGGCGCTCCCGCTTGCACCCGGGCGGCGATTTGAGCAGCATCCCAGACCGTGCCATTGGCAAACTTGATCTGCTCGATCTTGTTGTCCGCAGGCACGTCGGTGTATCGGCCGTTCGTGAAGACGAGCTGCGTCTCCAGGAACTGCATCTGAACACGCGCCTGCGTCGTTCCGCCGTCGAGCATCACGACGAGCGCGCTGCCGTCGCGCAGCAGCCGCACGTCGGCGGGCAGGATGCCCGGGCCCAGCTGCAGCGTGTCGGTCTCGGACGTCGCCGGTATGGTGACGTGCTTTTCCACGATGAGGTCGCTGCCGGATCCGTGGCCAAAGACGTAGGTATCTTTCCCGTCGCCGCCGGTCAACGTGTCATTGCCCGCCCCGCCTTCGAGCCGGTCGTCTCCGGGGCCGCCGTCGAGCGCGTCGTCGAAGTTGCCGCCGGTCAGCGTGTCGTTTCCTGCGCCTCCGCTGATCGATTCACCGGCAAGAACGGCAGGAACGTTGTCGGCACCCGCGCCACCAACGAGCCGCAGCGTGCCGGTCGAGGCGATTTGGCCAGCCGGCTGGGTCGTGTTGGCGAGAGCGAGGTCATGTGCCTGCTGTGCCGTGATCGCGGTGCCGTCTGCGAAGCGAAAGGACGACACCGATCCGTCGAGGCCGCCGGTCACGACCAGGTGTCCACCGCCGGCGAAGCCGTCGACGACCAGGTAGCGATCATTGCCGAACTGATCGATCCCCCGTCGAAAGGTCAGCTCGTTCTTCGAGACGGCGTCACCGAACTCGACCGTGTTCGCGCCCTCGTCGTCCTCGATGACGTCTTCGCCGACGTCCGCATCGACGATGTACGTGTCGTTGCCGGAGCCGCCGAGCAAAAAATTGCGCCCTGCGCCGCCCGAAAGCGTATCGTTTCCCGCCTCTCCGAACAGCACGTCGTCGCCGTCGTTGCCGGCGAGATCGTCGTCGCCGTCTCCGCCCTGCAGCTGGTCGTCGCCGCCGTTGCCGCGCAGGCGATCGTCGTCGTCGCCGCCCCAGCCGACGTCGGACGCGTTTCCGCCTTCGATCAGGTCGTTGCCAATGCCGCCGTCCATTCGCGCCGCGGCAGCGGCGTCCGCGCTCAGATGATCATCACCCGCCTCGCCGAACAGTGTGGGTGAGCCCAACGCCGCGCGGAGTTCGTCGTTGCCGTCGCCACCGGCCGCCTGCCCGGAGCCGTAAACGGTCAGCGTGTCGTTGCCAACGCCGCCCCAAAGTTGGCCGTTGGCCGTAATTCGATCGTCACCGGCGTCGCCCCAGATCGTGTCGTTTGCGTTGATCTCGCCGATGATCACGTCGTCGCCATCGCCCCCGGAAGCGAGCTCCCCGCCGCCGCCACCCAGGTCGATGTAGTCGTTGCCTGCTTCCCCGAGGATCTGGTCGGTGCCATCGCCGCCGAGCAGCGTGTCATCGCCGGCGTATCCCCGCAAATAGTCGTTTCCGAATCCGCCATCGAGATAGTCGTCGCCCTGATACGCCGCAGGTGTCGCGTCCGAGTCGCCGAACAGATAGTCGTTGCCGTTGCCCCCGACGATCGTATCGTCGGCGCTGTCGCCGATCAGCGTATCGTCGCCATCACCGCCGCTGATGTAGTCGCCGCCATCCTGTTCCGGCAGCATGGCGTTGCCATTCTGGTCTGCCCGGTCGTTGTTGCCGCGGATGGAATCCCTGCCTGCCCCGCCGAGCAGCGTGTCGGCTCCGCCATCCCCGTAGATGCTGTCGTTGCCTTCGCCGCCGTCGATGTAGTCGTCGCCGCAGGGCACGAGCGACACATCGCCGACCACCTTCGTATAGGTGTCGCCCGTGAGGCGATCGTCGCCGCGCCCGCCGAACACGTCGTCGTTGTCGGCGCCGCCGGCCACGGTGTCGTTGCCGTCGTCGGCAAAGATCGAATCGTCGCCTTTTTGCCCGAAGACGTAATCGTCGCCCGAGCCGGCGTGGATCTCGTCGGCGTCGCCGACGTCCTCCGCAAAACCGTGGACCGCGACGGCCGAGAAATCGTGTCGAAGGGTGCGCCCGGCCCGACGCCGGGCTGAATCACGACGTTGGTGACGTCGCCCGCGCCGTAGTCGTCGTCGCCATCGATGACGTCATGTCCGGCGCCCCCCACCAGCAGGTCCTTGCCACCTCCGCCGAACAGCACGTCGCTGTTGTCGCTGGCGACCACCGTGTCGTCGCCGAGCCCGCCCTGGAGCCATTCGGTCTGCGTAATCAGCAGTTGTGCCGGCATGGCGCCGGGCGTTGCCGACGTCGCGGAACTGCCGATGTAAGCGCGCAGTGCCGCCTCCGTGATCTGGCCATCGGCGAACACAGCGTCATCTCCGTCACCGCCGCCGACGATGTCCGCGCCCGCTCCACCTTCGGCGACGTCGTCTCCGGCAATTCCATAGACCTCGTCATGACCGGCAAGCCCCTGCACGCGGTTGCCGGCACCGTCTCCGTTCACTTCATGGTGGCCGCCGACGGCCAGGCGATTGTCGTCCGCAGCACTGCCGGCCATCGTCGACGTCACGCCTGGCGACGACTCGACCACGGCGTCGAACGCGATGGACACCTCGGTGTGCGCGTGATGGCTCGGAGTGCCGGAGAAATCGACGAGCTGTGCGGAAAGCGAAAGCGTTGAGTCCGAGTCGATGTCCTGCTTGGCATGCAGGCCGAATGCGATCCCGCGCTCGCCCGATGGCACCGTCAACTGGAACGAGCCATCGGGCGCAATAGCGAGCGCGCCGCTCTCGGTCAGTACCTCGTACTTGTCGCTGTTGGGACCATTCAGGGTGAGCTTGACGCGCTGGCCGGTTGGCCCGGCTTCGTAGGGGAGGGACAGCAAATATCCGGCGACGCGGCCCTCCCGCAAGTCGCTGCCGACCACCGCATTCTCGCCGCCGAATCCCGGCGAATCGAAGGGGTTCTTCCGGCTCGAATTGTCGTCAAGTGACGTGATCGCGACCCACTGACCCTTGGTCTCGACCGTTTCGAGCGCATCGCCGAGTGGCGTGCCTGCGCCGTCGTATGGGCCGACGAGCGCAGACAGCGCGTCGTGATAGGCATCGTATTCGGCAAAAGTGAGCGTGCCCGACCCGAAGGCATCGGCATGCTGAAGGGCAGGAGGATTCAGCGCGTCGGACAATGCGGCCAAGGCGTTGCCGATGTCGTTGACGGCAAATTTTCCGGTATCGGCGCCGAGCTGATTCGCATAGTTCGCGTCGATCGGCTGGACGTCCTGCTGTTGCTCGCCGGCCCAGTCGATCACCGTCTTCGCGTAGTGCATCAATTCGTCCGCACGCGCGGACGGCGTGCCGGCCTCCCCGCGGATGCGTTCAGCAGCCCGGCCGAGCAAGTATCCCTGCACGTCGTAGAACCAGCTACCTGACGATTCCGAAGCAATGGTCGCCAAACCGGTGTCGCCGGGCCCGAGGGCGTCGAATGCGCGGTGCTCGAGCGCCGTGCCGGGCGCCACGTCCTGCATCACCACGCTCGAGCGCAGGAAGCGGATGACCTTGACCGCTTCGGGAATCACCGAGACGTTCGGTACGCCCAGAATGGTGCGAAACGCTTCCTGGATGAGAGTGGGATTCGAGGCGCCGTCGTCCAGAATGAAAGCGAAGTTGGTTGCGTACGCTGACAACACCAACGGGTCGACCATCGTCGACAGAGCTTTGAGCTGCAAGCCCAACGGCCCGGATTTGATTTTCGCAATAGCCAGGTTTCGAATTGCAACCTCGGTGTCGGTCGAATGACTGTCGACGCCCTTGCCGGATGTTTCGAGAGAGGACACGACGGCGCGGGCGAACGTGTCCAGCTCGGAGACGCTCCCGAACTGGCCGCCGGCAAGCAATCCCGCCGCCACACGAGAATACGTATCCTGAGGACTCAGGGTCTTCTCGTTCACGACCTCGTCCCAGAGCGTCATCCACCGGGCCGTTTCGGCCATCTGGAACGCGCCGTTATCCGTAGGCAATGCCGGCCCCGACCGGTCGAAGTAGTTGACCTTCGACTGCGCGATGTGAGCGTAGAGTCCCGACTCGATGCGATGGCCTTCGACAGGCCCGAGATCCCAGTATTCAAGACCGCCACCGCCGGCGGACGCTGGCACGTAGCGCCCGGAATGCAGATCGAGCTCGTAGACGGGAACGCCGGAATGGCCGCCGCCGAGTCGGGAAACGAGGTCGTTGCGAACGCGGTACGCGGCGCTTTCGCTTACGTTGGCGAGGAGTTGAGGATTGAAGTCCGGGTAGACGGTCTTCAGCACTAGTTGGCTGCCCAGACCGTTGAAGGTTGTTACGGTGATGTGGGCTTGGGCGTCTGCTAGTAGCTCTGGTTTCTGCTCCTTCAGATAGTCGTAGGCAGCGAACTCCGCCAGGGCGCCTCCAAGGCTTTGTCCGGTGAAATGCACGGTTGCGTGGTCGTCGCGTGCGGCGAAAACCCAGTCTCGCACGACGGTGCGTGCGGCTTGCCATTGGTTCCAGCCGAGGTGCAATGCATCGGCCTGCCAATCCTTGGCATTCAGGCCATCCGTTCCACCGAAGGCGACGATGTATTCGTTCGTGCTCGCCTTCTTGAACAGGATCGCCTTGAGGCCAGTCGTTGAATTGATAAGGCTTTCGTCGACGACGTAGTTGCGATCGAACGAAAAATCCGGCCGATAGTTGTCCGGCGGCGTGTCGTCGTACGCCTGCAGCGGAACATCCGGTTGGCTCAGCGCAGTGCCGGCCGCATAGGCCATGTCGCTTGCGACGAGCGCGGTCCGACTGAGGACGGGATCGGTTCTGGCGTTCATTGGGCTGAGCAAGCGTCGACGATTTTCATGGTCATGGCCCGCATGGCAGCTTTGCGCGTGGCAGCGTTTTCGTAGGCCACCATGCATCCGTTCGGAGAAACGGCAAGCACGCGCGAAGGACCGGCATCGAGTCGGCGTGTGACGCCTCCGGTCTCGAACAGATAAAGGCCTGCTGGCCCCGTTTCGTTTTCGTCGTCGGAGAATCCGCCAGACAGCAGGATGCCGGCGCGGCTGGGGCGATAGCTGTCGCCGGACGCGCGTTGCCATAGTCCGTACG